>CASFVA010000053.1 GCA_949298075.1 uncultured Lentisphaeria bacterium | reverse complement strand
CAACGGCGCGTATCCGGAGGCGCTGAACCTCTTTGCCTATTCCGGAATGGGTTCGCTGGCGCTGGCGGCCGGCGGTGCGCGGGTGTGCCACCTCGACGCCGCGCGCGGTATGATCGAGTGGGGCCGGCGCAATCTGGAACTCAACCCCGCCATCCCGCCGCGGGTACGCTGGATCGTGGACGATGTCGGCAAGTTCGTCCGCAGGGAGCTGCGGCGTGGCGCGAAGTACAACCTCATCGCGCTGGATCCGCCGACCTTCGGCCGCGGTTCGTCCGGGCAGTTGTGGAAGATTGAAAGCGATCTGCCGGGACTGCTGGAGCACTGCCGCGGATTACGCGATCCGGAGCGTCCGTTTGAACTGGTGCTCAGCTGTCACTCCCCCGGCTTTTCGGTGCTGGTGCTGGAGCGCATCGTAACGGCGGTTTTCGGTCGCGGCGAGTTTGAATCCGGAGAAATGTTCATTCCTGAAAGCACCGGACGACGGCTTCCCGCCGGAGTGTCGGTCATTTTCCGTTCCCGCTGACCTCTGTCGGCCGCAGAAAGTAAAAGTCCATATATTTTGCTTTTTAAGCCATTGTTTTTCCCCGAGATGGAATTATATTCCATGTCCATAGCTGTCAAGGTATGTCCCTGTTCCTTTCTGGAAAAATTGGAGAATCAAGCAAAATGAAAGAGTTGAGACTGGCGGTCATCGGGTGTTTCGGTCGCGGTTCACTGGCGGATCATGCCCATCGGCCGGAAGACGGAGTCCGCATTGTCGCCGGGGCCGATCGTTATCCGGATGCGGCGGAACTTTTCGTCAAGCGCTATCAGGAGAAGTTCAACACCACTCCCAAAACCTACCTGGATTACCGTGAGATGATTGAAACCGAAAAGCCCGACGGCGTTTTCATCACCTCTCCGGATTTTCTCCATGAGGAGCAGGCGGTTTTTGCACTGGAGCACCGGGTTCCGGTTTACCTGGAGAAACCGCTGGCAATAACCATCGCCGGAGCCGACCGCGTTCTTGAAGCCGCCTACGCCAACCGCACGCCGCTCATGCTGGGGCACAACATGCGTTACATGCTCTTCACCCGCAAGATGAAGGAACTGATCGACGCCGGCGCCGTTGGCGAAGTCAAGAGCATCTGGTGCCGTCACTTTGTAAGTTACGGCGGCGACGCCTATTTCCGGGACTGGCATGCGATGGAGAAGTACGCCAACTCGCTGCTGCTGCAGAAGGGCGCGCATGACATTGACATCATCCACTGGCTGGCCGGCGGCTATTCGACCCGGGTAAACGGCATGGGCAACCTGTCGGTGTACGACAAACTGCCGCGGCGCGACGCCGATCATCTGCGCACCCCCGGCCGCAAACTGGCGATATGGGATACCGACCGTTATCCTCCCACCCGGCAGAAGGATTTTTATCCGTGGATCGAGGTCAACGACCTCAACATGATCAATATGCAGCTTGACAACGGCGTGCTGGCCTGTTATCTCCAGTGTCACTATACTCCCGACGGCTGGCGCAATTACACCGTCATCGGCACC
>CASFVA010000052.1 GCA_949298075.1 uncultured Lentisphaeria bacterium | reverse complement strand
TGTCCGGACAGGTCGTTGTGAATGTCGGCCAGCAGGGCTACGGTGTTGCCGATGCCGTCGCGGCGGTCAAAGCCGGGAAACAGCGCTTCGAGCAGTTTTTCCGTAAGTTCAATTACCTCGGTGCGGCGCGGCAGATTGTCGCCGCACCCCGGGTTGACGCCGATCCGGTCGGCGTAGCCGGCATCAATCCGGTCGGCCACTTCGCTTAGGCGGCTGAGCAGTTGCTGGCGGGTCATAAATTACTCCACATTCTGAATTTGTTCGCGCATTTTTTCCAGCTCGCTCTTGAATTTGACGACGAGCGGAGAGATTTCCGGTCCGGCGGCCTTGTTCCCGAGGGTGGTTATTTCGCGGAAAAATTCCTGAGCCAGAAAATCCAGACTTCGACCGGCGGGACCGTTGGAGTTCAGAAATTTTTTCAACTGGGTGAAATGACTGTGCAGGCGGGTGACTTCCTCGGTGACGTCGGATTTATCGGCATAGAAAAGCAGTTCTTTGAGCAAAGCCGGATCGTCCGGCTTGATCGGCAGTCCGGCATCGGCGATTTTTGCGGACAGGCGTTTGCGGGCGACTTCGGGTAATCCGGCGGTGTGGCGCTCAATTTCGGCCAGCAGGTTTTCGAGCAGCTCGCTTCGGCGGTTGAGGTCGGCGGCCAGCGCGGCGCCTTCTGCGGCCCGCATCGCCTCAAACCGGTCGCAGGCGGCATTGAGCGCCGCCTCGAAGGCGGTGACGAAACCGGGGCGTTCGAGATCGGGGGTGTTCTGCTGAACCACCCCGGGAATCCGCATGAGGGATTCAACGGCAATCTCGCCTGGGAGTCCGAGCTTTTTCCGGGTTGCGGCGGCGGCGGCGGCCAGTTCTTCAAGCAGTCCGGTGTTGATGCTGTTGGCATAGTCGGCCGCATTGGAATAGTTTACGGCCACTCTCAGCTGAATTGCCCCCCGGCTGATGCGCGAGCCGATGATCCGGCGGGCGTTGCTTTCCAGCGGCATGAGTTCCGGAGGCATGGCGAAGCGGATTTCAAGCTGCTTGCGGTTGACGGAGTTGATTTCAATCCGGAATGATACTTCTCCGGCGCATTCGGCTTCGCCTTTTCCGAAGCCGGTCATACTCAACATGCTCACTTCTCCTTTGCCGGTTTCGCAGACGGGGGGGCGTTGATGGCGTCGACCGCGGCCGCGCAGTCAAACGGGGTGTCGCCGTCTTCCGGAGTTCTGATCAGTTTTACAATGTGCTGTTCCACCTCGGCCGCCGGCATCAGTCCGGCGAAATTGACCTGCCAGCCGGCCAGCGTTATGGCACCCGTGCCGCAGAACACCAGCCAATCGGCGCCGGTGACCTTCCACACCAGGGAGAACTGCACGGAGCGGGCCGCCCGGGCGCGGGCCTGTTCGACTTCAGCCTCGGTCAGATTTCCTCCGGGGTTGAAATTGAGTTCAAAATCGGTGACGGCGAGGTATGGGAAATCGAAGCGCACCTGATTGAACTGGGCCGGCGTCAGGCGTTCCCACAGGGCGTCGGTGGCGTAAGTGCGGGCGGTGACGATCGCCTTGTCCAGCGGTTGGGCCGGCGGAGCATTGACCGGACGCCGGATCAGACGGACCGGATACCAGAACTCCATGGTGCCGGCGGAGGTTCCGTACACCATGTAGTCGGTTTCAGTGCCGGGAATCCGCCAGGTGATGCAGATCTGGCGCTGTTCCGAGGCGCCCGGTGAACCGATGATGGGGGCGGAAAGCAGCACCGGCTTGTTGAATTTGACGAAATATGCCTGTTCCGGCGTGAGTTCTTCGGCGTTGTCCAGCAGGTATTCCCGGGCCCGGTTGACCGCCCGGTTCTGGTAATAGCGCACCGATTCGCAACCGGCTCCGGCAAGTAAAATCAGCGCGGCCAGCAGCCGCGGCAGGAACAGTTTCATGACAACCTCGGGTTCAGGTGGAAATCTGGAACACAATCATTAATAAAAAATAACTCTTTTGGGCGCAAAGTTCAAACGTTCCGGATAAAATTGTGAACAAAAAAAACCGGTCCGGTCACGGCTGGAACAGTTCCCGGCGATCCGCCGTGCCGGAAGAAAGAACGGAGGCTTCAGGAAATCGGATTACATCCAGGCGGTGTCGAAATTGAAGCTGCCGGTGTCTGCGCATTTCCAGTTGGCGTTGGTGAGGTCATAGAAGTCGTAGAGTCCTGGCAGTCGCGGCACCGAATGCACCCGCATCGGGAAAAGGCGCGTGAGGCCGTCGCGGCGGTCGAACCGGACTGAAAACGCATGGTCGCAGCGGTCGCGGACTTCACCTTCGACCGGCAGAGCGGCGCGGGTGGTCAAGAGAGCCGGACGGCCCCAGCGGTAAAGTTCCAGCGGCAGCGGTGATTTGGCGTGCAGGGCTTCAATGGCCTCGCGTTCGAGTTCAAGGTGGGCCATGGCCCGGGAAACGCCGAACCGCTCCAATTCCGACGCGGCCATCGAGTTGCAGACCGGCAGCGGAAACGAGGCGGTGATTTCGACGTCCGGATAGTTTTTGAGCAGCTCCAGACCATACAGCGACGTCACCCGGAATTTCCGGATGCCCATGGCGTAGGCGGCGGACACGGCTTTGGCCAGATTGGTCAGCCGGTTCTGGGGACAGAATTCCGGCAGAATGGCCTCGTCGCTTTTTTTGTTGACCTCATAGACGCCGTTGGCACGCAGCGCCCGCCGGAGGGCCGGCTCGGCTCCGCCGGGTTTGAGCGCCACGGTTTCCGGCAGGGTGTCCGGCAACTGGTAGCGGGGCGCGAGAGCGAGATAATCTTTCCGGAAACGGTCGAGCGCAGTGGCGGCGGCGGTGAACACCATGCCCGGTCTGAGCTGGGCCTTGACCCGGTCCCAGAATTCCCGGCGCACGGATTTGAGCACCGGAGCGGGCAGAAAGTATTCGCCGTCGGCGCTGAATTCCAGTCTGCCGAGAGCGAAACAGGCGGAATCGGATGCGGCCAGTTCGCGTTCCAGCTGGGACCGGTCCGCCGGATGTTTGCCGGCGGGGGCGAGATCCAGCGGGGCGGTGAAAGTTTCGGCCGGAGCATTTTTCACCTCAATGACGAGATTGTTCCGGGTCAGTCTCACTGCAAGATCCAGGCGCTCGCGGTGGGGCGGCAGAGCCGCCAGGCGGGCGGAGTAATCCGGAAAACTTTCGCCGATCTTGAAGACAATGCCGTCGGGATCCACCGGCTTGTCGCAGCAGACGTAAACGGTGCTGCCTGGAAGCGCCCGGCGGGCCGGAGCATTGTCGACAAAAATCCTGGTCAGCGTCAGCGCCGGACCTTCGTCGCCGTTGCGGGGCTGGATCCGGAGCCGGTCGCCGAGATGCAGACGCCGGGCGGTTTTGAATTTGAAGCCGTGATCATCGGCTTCGCAGACGTCGCCGCAGCGCAGTCCGGCCGCGCCGGGAGCGTCGTGTTTGATCAGTTCGGCGGCGGACTGCCGGGTGTAGAATCCCGCTGACCAGCGACGGCCGCAACCGGCGGACAGCCGGTTGCGGGCCGCTTTGAGACGTTCCTGGAACTCTTCCGGCGGAGCATCAAGCAGCATCCGGTAGGCTTCGACGGCAGCGGCCACATAGTCGGGCTGGCGGAGCCGGCCCTCGATTTTGAGCGAAGCTACGCCGAGTTCGACGAATTGCGGCAGCAGTTCCAAAGTGCAGAGGTCCTGCGGCGAAAAAAAGAACCCGTTGCCGCGCCGGGAAAAATAGCGGCGGCGGCAGGGCTGTTTGCATTTGCCGCGGTTGCCGCTGTAACCGCCGAGGTAGGAGGAGAAAAAGCAGCAGCCCGAGAGTGAGGCGCAGAGGGCGCCGTGAATGAACACCTCTATTTCCAGGTCCGTGGCGCGGCGGATGTCAGCCAGTTCCTCCAGGGTGACCTGACGTTCAAGCACCACCCGGGACGCTCCGAGCTCGGCGGCGATTTTCAGTCCGGCGGCATTGTGAATGCCCATCTGGGTGGAGGCGTGGAGCGGAAGCCCCGGAAAGTATTCCCGGGCCAGGCGCATGACGCCGAGATCCTGAACCAGCAGCGCATCCGGGCCGAGGTCGGCCAGCAGCGCCAGCTGTTCCACCGCCTCGGGCAGTTCCCGCTCTTTGATCAGCGTATTGAAGGTGACGTAGACTTTTTTGCCGGCGCGGTGAGCGAAATCAATGATTTTTCCCATGGAGTCCGGCGTAAAGTTTTCACCGCGTTCGCGGGCGTTGAACCGGGACAGTCCGGCATAGACGGCGTCGGCTCCGGCGTCAAAGGCGGCGAGGGCGCAGGCCGGGTTTCCGGCAGGGGCGAGCAGTTCGGGCAGCGGTTTCATGACATTATTCCATTCTGATGCGCGGGTCGGCCCAGGCGTAGGCGAGGTCGGCCAGCAGATTGACGGCGACAAAGAGCAGCGCGCTCAGGACTACCAGGGCCTTGAGCAGCTGAATATCCGAATTGTAAAGCGCGTCGATGCCGGTGAAACCCAGTCCCGGAATGCCGAAAAACGATTCCAGAAGCAGGCTGCCGGTAAAGAGAAACGGCAGTGTGGCGCTGGTGCGGGTAATGATCTGGACCGCGGCGTTGCGCAGCAGATGGCGGCCGTAGACCCGGAACGGCGAGGCGCCCTTGGCGATCGCGGTGCGCAGATATTCCCGTCCGAGTTCGTCGGAGAACACCGTCCGGTAGAAGCGCAGGTTGCCGCCGATGCCGCAGATGATTCCGACTGTGACCGGAAGCCCGAGGCTGGCCGGTCCGTCGAATCCCCAGACCGGAAACCACTCCAGATAGTAGCCGAGCAGCCATTGGGCGAAAATGATGACGACCAGATAACTGATGCTCATCCCGGCCACGGCGGCGAGAACCAGCAGCCGGTCGGGCCAGCGGTTGCGGAAGGCCACCGCAATGAGGGCGAGTGCGATGCCGCAGAGCATTTCGCCGAAGAAGATCGGGAACATCAGCAGGCATGAGGGTCCGATGCCGCGCTTTAAAATCTCCTTGACCGGTTCCCGGGTGGAGATGGTGTTGCCGAAGTTGAAGAATTCCACATAGGGAAAAGTGCTGCGGAAGCGGACGATTTCGCCGAGCGAGCGGAGAAACTGCGAGTTAAACGGATTTTCCTGCAATCGGAAAAATGAAACCTCAGCAATGGCCGGCCCCTCCGGAGTTCCGGTCCGGAATACGGCGGTTTCGGGCGGAACTTCCCGGACTTCCTGTCCGCCGTCGGCGAACTTGATCCTGGCCCGGAGCGGACCGGATGCGAAATTGCGGTGCAGCTCCACCTGGCGGCGGGGATGGCCGGGCGCAGCGGTGAACGCCGCGAAGGCCTCGCTGCGGCACTCCCTCCCGTAAAAAAGCGGCAGGTCGGCGCCCAGTTCGCGCCGGAGAGCATCAATTTCGTCCGCCCCGGCGTTCTTGCCGAGCACCGCCGCGGCGGGATCGCCGGCGCCGATGTTGAAAAGCGCGAAGGTCAGCATGACCACTCCCGCCACAATCAGCAGACAGTAAAAAGTCCGGCGCAACACGAAATTCAGCATGAATTCACAGTCCCCGGTCCCGGAGTTCCAGCACTGTCCGATAAAATGCCTCACGTTCGCGGAAGGCCGCCAGTTCGGTTCCGGAGCGGTTGCCCAGCAGCCGGATCGCCTGTTGCTGTTCAGCAAGAGCCTGGTCCGGCCGTCCGAGCCGGTAGGCCAGAAGCGCCCGGGTGGCATGCAGCGAAGCGGCTTCAGGAGCGGAAAGTCCGGCATCGCTCAGCCCGCGGCAGAGTTCGGCGGCCGCCGTCAGCGCCGTCCCGTCGCCGGGCAGGGCGTTGAGCAGACTCCAGGCCATGAGGTTGCGCGAGTCGAAAGCCGTGACTTTTGACGCGAACTGCTTCAGCACTGCCGGCAGTTCCGGCCGCAGAACCGGATAACGTGTGGCGAGATCCAGTGCGGTGAAATAGAGCCGCGGCACCTGCGGCGAACGTGATATTTCCCGGGTCAGCAGCTGCCAGGCGTCAGTTTGACGGCCGGTGTTTTCCAGCGTGAAGATCCGGATGCGCAGCGCCGCCGGATTGGCCGGGTCGAGTTCCAGGATTTCATCGGTCAGCCGGCGCATTTTTATGTCATTGCTGTCGCGGATCAGGGTTTGAAGCTCTTCAAGCAGCGGCGACAGTCTGGTCTGCAGCTTGAGATCGAGTTTTCCGGCGAAATAACTTTGCAGGGCTTCCGGCAGGTCGACCGCTTCGCCGCGCCAGATGATCCGGCCGTCGGAAGCGATCAGAAACGCGGTGGGATAAAAGAGGCTGCCGGCCATGTATTGCGGAGTGATTGCGCGTTCACTGTCGAGACCGAATGCGACGGAGCCCGGATTGATCCGTCTGAGCAGCGCTTCGGCGTCGGCGGCCGGGTCCGGTGTGATAACCGCGGTCCGCAGTCCGGGATGACGGGAACTCAGGTTGCGGAGCATGGCGAACGTTTCCGGAGCGGTGGTTCCCCGGGTCAGGACAAAGACCACGATGCGGGGACTGGCGGCGGCGGAATCGGGTTCGGGCGCCAGGGATATGCCGCCCCTCAACCAGTTGATTTTATTGAGTTCCAGAGCATTTTCACCGGGACGCAGGGCGAACAGAGGACTGGTTCCGGCCGCGGCCAGCAGGAGCAGCGCGCCGAGAGTACGAATTTTCATAAGCTGGAATCCTTCTTCAAAGCAGTGGATTTTCCGGTTTTCCGAGTCCGGCGAACCAGACGTAGAGCGCCGGAACGAGGTAAAGCGTCAGCAGCGTGGAGGCGATCAGCCCCCCGAACACCGCCATGCCGCAGCTCGCCCGTGATTCGGAACCGATTCCGCTGCCGAATGCGAGCGGTACAATTCCGAACACTGCGGCCAGACTGGTCATCGCGATTGGACGCAGACGGTCAAGTACGGCACTGCGCATGGCCCGGGCCGGAGTGAGTCCGGCGCCGGTAGCGGGCAGACGGTCCATGATGAGGATGGCATTGTTGACGACAATGCCGATCAGCATGATGAAGCCCAGCATTCCGAAAATGGAGAGCGGCAGTCCGGCGAGCCGGAGCGCGATCAGAACACCGGCCGCTGCCGGCGGCACGGTAAACAGAATGAGCAGGGGTTTCAGCCAGGATTCCATAATGGCGGCGATCAGCAGATAGGTCAGCACCACTGCCAGCACCGCGGTGGGCAGGAAATCGTCGTAGGCTTCCTGCATGTTGGTGACCTGACCGCCGAAACGGAGGTGGTAGCCGGGGGGCAGCTGTGGACGGGCAATGTCAGCGGCGAGAACGGCGAGGTCGCGCAGTCCGACTCCGGGGGCCGGATTGGCGAACACCCGGGCCACCCGGACCCGGTCGGTGCGGCTGATCTGAACCGGAACGGTGGAAGGCCGCAGTCGGGCGATGGTGTCAATGCTCAGGGGTTTGTTGTCCGCGGTGGCAAATGGCAGCGCCGGCAGGGCTTCATATCCGGAGGGGTCGTGAATTTTCACCCGGACGTCGAAGGAGCGGTCGCCGATTTTGTAGGTTCCGGCCTGCAGTCCGTCGACGGAGGTGCGCAGCATATTTCCGAGTGCGCGGCTGGAAATCCCCAGGTTCTGCAGTTCCGGACGACGGGGCTGAATGCTGATTTCCGGTTTGTCGCTGCGCACGGCGGTGTCGACATCGCGGGCCTCGGGCCGGGTTTTGAGGATGGCGGCGGTACGGCCCGCGATGGCCTCAAGGGTGGCGAGGTCCTTGCCGGAGATTTCCAGCTCAAGCAGCTGTCCGGAGCCGCCGACCGGAGAGGGCACGTTCACGGTGATGATCCCGCCGCTGAATTGGGTGAATTCGCCGCGCAGCCGCTCACGAAGCTGAGCCAGACTGGCGGTTCGTTCGGATTTCGGCCGGACCACCACTGTGATTTCCGCGAGGTAGACGCCTTTGGATACCTGTCCGACCGTGCCCTGGATTTCTCCCACCGCGGTGGCAGTGTGGAGCACCTCCGGCAGACGGCGCAGCCGCCGGGCGACGTCCAGCGCCCGATCGGTGGCGGCGGCCAGATTGCAGTCGGTGGGGAATTCCAGTTTAACGCTGAGTTCGCCCTGGTCGTCTTCCGGTGCAAACGTGACCCCGACCCGGGGAATCAGCAACGCCGCGATCAGAATCAGTCCGCTGAAAATGGCAATTGACACCGCCGCCGGATGGCGCAGGGCCGCGGTCAGTGATCGGTCAAAGGCGTTCTGCAGAAAACGGCCCCAGGCCTCAAGCCGGCCGCTGCGGGCGGCGGGAGCGTTTCCCCGGCCGCCGCCGAGCCAGCGGGCGCAGAGCAGCGGCGTCAGCGTGAAACTTATGAAAAGCGACACCAGCGTCACGATGGTCATGGTTATGGCAAATGGTATCAGGAAACGCCCGGTGAGCGAAGTCATCAGCGCCACTGGAACAAATACCGCGACATTGGTGAGGGCGGAGGCTCCGACCGGAGCGGCCGCCTCCTGTGCCCCCGCGGCAGCGGCCTGAGCCGGGGCGGCTCCGCCGGTCAGGCGCCGGACCGTGCTTTCCAGAACGACGATGGAATTGGTGACCAGCACCCCCACTGAGGTCCCGAGGGCCAGCAGGGTGAAGGCGTTCAAGGTGAATCCGGCGATCCGCATTGCTCCGAATGCGATGATGATGGTCACGGGCATGCCGATCCCGACGATCAGGACACTGCGGCGGTTCCGCAGAAAAATCAGAATGATGAGCGCGGTTAGTCCGATACCGGCGGCGATGCTGCTCCAGGCGTCGGTCACGGAGGCGCGGATAAATGCTCCGGAGTCGCGCACCCGGACAATCCGCAGGCCGCCGGGCAGTCGGCGTTCCTGTTCCAGACGGGCGATTTCCTTTTCCACCGCGGAGATGACCCGGACGGCGTTGGCATCGCCTTTTTTTACAATTCTGAGCATGACTCCGGGCTCGCCGTTGAAAAAGGCGAGCGAGCGTTTCTCTTCGGATTCCATACTGATGTCGGCGACGTCGCGCAGATAAATTTGCCGGTCGCGGTAGGTGCCTATCTCAAGAGCCCCGACTCCCGCCAGGCTCTTGAATTCGGAGTCGTAGACCACATTGACTTCCTGAATGCCCTGGCGGAAACGTCCCACCGGCAGTTTAAGATTGGTGTCGGCCAGTTTTTTCAGGACGTCGGCGGCGGTCAGACCGCAGGCGCCGAGTTTGGCGGAATCCAGTGAGATGCGCAGCTCAAGGGGCTCTCCTCCGGATATTTTTACTTCAGCCACGCCGGGAATGGTCGCCAGCCGGCGTGACAGTTCGTCGTCGGCATAGTCGTAGATGCGGTCAAGTGGCAGATCGCCGGTGAGCATCAGGGTGATTACCGCGGCGGCGTTGGGGTCGAATTTCAGGATTTCGGGTGTTTCGGCTCCGGGGGGCAGATCGTTGCGGATCGTATCGAGTTTTTCCCTCACATCGGCGGCGGCAGTGTCGACAGAGATGCCGAGTCCGAACTCCAGCAGTATGGTGCAGACATTTTCCTGGCAGGAGGTTTTCATGATTTTGAGTCCGTCGACAGTGCCTACGGCGTCCTCGATTTTCCGGGCGACTTCGACCTCCAGTTCGGCCGGACCGGCTCCGGGATAGACGGTGGTGACGGTGACGTAGGGAACTTCGACCTGGGGAAAGGCGTCGAGTCCGAGACGGGGGTAGGAAATGGCTCCGAACAGCGTCAGCGCAATGACAACGCAGCTCATGGCCACCGGGCGGCGGATGGAAAAATCGGCAAGCCGCATAGTCGTTTTATTCCGCTTTCGGGGCCGGAGCCGTTTTCACCCGGTCGCCGTCGGCCAGAAAGCTCTGGCCATCGATTACGATCGGTCGTTCCTGCAGCGCTTCGGGATTTTTCAATTCAGTCCAGCGTCCGTCGACGATGCCGGTATGCACTTCGACCTCGGATACGGTGCGGTCGGGGTTGACTGCAAATACCGTGCGGCGTCCATTGCGCCGGTCGAGCACCGCCTCATTCGGGATTCCCGGGGCAGTACGGCGGTCCAGGATGAATTCCAGTTCGCAGAGCTGTCCGCTTACGAAATGGAATTTTTCCGGCAGGTCAATTTTGATTTTGAATGTCCGGGAGGCCGGATCCACCATCGGCCCGCGGAACGTCACCGGCAGTTCGATGGGAGCCGCCGCCCCGGGACGGCGAATCAGTGCAACGGTTCTGCCGGGTATAATGTCGTTATAATAGACGGAACTGATGAAGGCAACCAGTTCCAGCGCGTCGGGGTTTTCAATGCTGATCATGACTTCGCCGGCGCTGACGTATTCGCCGGGATCCTTGGCCGTGGCAGTCACGACGCCGGAAATCGGAGCGTGCGCCACCGAGTCGCGCAGCAGTTTCTGTTCGACGGCAAGCGCGGCTTTTTCCTGTTCGACCCGAGCTCCGGCGTAATTGACCTGCGCGCTTTTCTTGTCGGCTTCGGCCCGAGCGCTTTCATAATTGAGCTTGGCTTTTTCAACGGCGTCGGCGCTGACGGCGCTGGTTTTCTGGAGCGTCTGAGCCCGGAGGTAGTCAATTTCAGCTTTTTCCAGCACGGAACGGGCGAGGTTGCTGTCAATGACGGCGACGCGCTGTTCGGCCTCGGCCACGGCGAGCTGCTGGGTCTGGCGTCGGACGTTGTTTTCCAGATTTTCGCGATCGACCTGAAAGAGCCGGTCGCCGGCCTTCACCCGGGATCCTTCTTCGACGCTGATGCTGTCGATAACGCCGCCGGTCCGCGTGGAGACTGCGACCGAGGCCTTGGATTCAACGTTGCCGTGAACGATCAGACGCCGGGCGAATTCGCGGACTTCAGGCGCCGCGGCATTGACCGGCAGCACTGCGCTGCTGGCGGAAACCGGAGCCGGCTTTTCGCATCCTGCGCCCGGCAGGAGCAGAAGTCCGGCGGTGATAACGGTCACCGCGGTGATAACTCGTGACTGGAATTGCAACATAATCATTGACGCCTCCTCTTGGCCGGTGGCGGAAAGACGCCGCCGGGCCGGTATGCAGTTTGGTAAATAATATAGGTTGCCGGAGCCGGAAAGTCAATAGGCTTCAAACCGTATTGCCGACGGCGGAACTGGAGCCGGGACTTCCCGCCGGCGAGACTGGAATTGCACCGGGCAGTGGAGCTTTAAGGACAGTGAAACGCTTGACTTCGTGCAATATACAGTGTATTTTATTTTCTGGTTTTTTATAGTTTGCAAACAACGGAATGTTTCCGGCAATACCGGATGAGGCATTCGTCCGGACGGGGGATGGATCATGGCTTTGATGCCGATTGAAGAAAAAACAGGCTGCGACCTGCCGGTTGCGGCCGGAGAGCCGGTCGGCTTTCCGGATGTCAGCGGCGGAACGGTTTTGAAAATCATTTCCGGGGAAACCTACGGTGGCAGCGGCGAAGGATTTTCGGTATTGTCCGGCGGCGTGGTCTACGTCGGCACTTCGAACAACCGGGGCTCCGGCGGCACGATCGTCAGCGGGACGGTCGCGGAGCGGGGAAACGTTTATGTCTTCGACAGCGGAATAGCTTCCGCCACGACGGTGTCCTGCGGCAATTTCTATGTCTACAGCGGCGGTACGGTTCTGGATACCGGGGTGTCGGGCGGCAATTTCAATTTGTACGCCGGAGGTTCGGCTTCCGGCGTTACGCTGGAGTCGGGGGGGAATTTTTTCATTCAGAGCAACGCTGTTGTCACGGGGTTGGAGCAGCGCCGCGGCGGCCGGATCAACCTTATGGTCAAAGGCGGCGCCGCGACGGCGGTGACCGGAGTCAATGAATTTGGCGAGTTTGCGCTGAGCGGAGGGGTGGCCAACGGATTCGTGGTTTATTCCGGAGGCGAGATGACGGTGTCGGCCGGCGGTGTGGTCAACGGCGTGATTCAGGAGGCGGGCGGAATGGTCAACGTCGCGTTTTCCGCCGGCGATGCGACGGTGGTGACCGGAACCAACCCCCACGGTGAATTCTATCTGAGCGGAGGGGTGGCCAGCGGATTTGTGATATATTCCCGCGGCAGCCAGACGGTGGGGCGCGGCGGCGCGGCCTTCGGCACGGTGCTTTCCTCTGCCGGAACCCAGGAGATCCAGGCTCAGGGCACGGCCTATGGTACCGTCATTGCCGGCGACCGGGGATTTCAGCGGGTGGAGGAGGGCGGTGCGGCCTATGGCACGATAGTGTCGTCGGGAGGGCAGATTACGCTCAATGGCGGAGTTGTCTCCGGGACCGGGCTGCACTCCGGCGGTCGGCTTTTGATCGTCAGCGGATCGGCATTCGATGTGGTCCAGCAGTCCGGCGGCATGCTGGATACGATCACCGTCGGCGGGGCGGTGCCGGTGGAAGTCACCGGTTACGGAGAAAGCGGGCGATTTCAGGTGTCCGGCGGAGTGGGCAGCAATCTCGTGATCTACGATGGTTCCGAACTGTTTGTGACTGACAGTGGCGTGGCGTACGATGTGTTGATGCGGGGCGGAATTGTCTATGTTTCGTCCGGCGGCACGGCCAGCCGTGCCGTGATCGGTTCCGGGGGGCTGCTGGAAATGCAGGGCGGGGTCACTGTGGCGGCTGAACTGCTGGCCTCGGGATCACAGTATGTCGAAAAAGGCATTGCCTCGGGCACCGTGGTGGACAGTGGCGGCTTTCTGAGGATTTCCGGTTACGGGTCCGCGGTTGAAGCCCGGATCATGTCTGGCGGCTCCGTCTGGGTCAGTCCGGGCGGGAGCGCGTTGGCGACCCGGATCGAAAGCGGCGGCAAGGCGGTTCTGTACAACGGCGGAACCGCCGTGGATGCGGAAATTGCCGCTGGCGGCGTTCTGGATGTCCGCAGTGGCGGAACGCTTACCGGAACCATTACGTTTGATCTCTCCGGCGCGGTGGTTTCCGGCGGCGCCATGCTGATGAACTACGCCCAGGCCTCCGGAATCGTCTTGACGGTGGTTGCAAAGCAGACCCCTGACGAAGGAGCTTATGTTCTGGCGTCCGCCGCAGCGGATTTTGCCGGTACGGTCGCCGTGTCGTTTCTCAACAATTCCTTCACTTTAGCGGCGGGGGAAAGCTATGCCGACTATCAGTCCGGGCTGGTCTGCGGGCTGTTCGCGGAAGCATCCGGAAACCTCGCTTTCACGGTGGCGGCGGCGGCCGGTTCGCTGACGGAAACAGACACCTGTTCCACGGTGACGCTCAATGTCTCCGATCAGGGCGCCAAATGGGGGGATTCCGCAATGCGGGGGGCATCCGGACTGATTACCGCCTGGCAGGGCGGATCATCCGGCGGCAATCTGTTTCTGGAAATTGACACGCTTGAGAACGCCTCCGACGCGGTGGTTTTCGGAGGGGAATTCGCCGGCACGGCGAATTTCAAATTTACCAACGGCGCGATTGCCGCCCTGATGGGCGGTGCCGATACCGGCGGCGCGCTCAATGGCGTCAACCTGGTGGTCGGCGGCGGAACATCGGCCGCGGCATCGCTGGTTTATGGCGCTGGCCGGGGTAGTGTTTATGGCGATGTAAACGTTGAATTTAAGTCGGGAGCGACCGTGTCGACACTGGCCGGAGGTGCGGTGCTGCTCGCCACCGCCAGTGGAGGGCTGGAGGTGGCGGGGGATATCAGAGTCGCTGTTTCCGGCGGCACCGTTACCGGCAACGTGATCGGAGGACACCGGGTCAATGTGGGTGACGCGACCGGCACAGCTTCAGTGGCCGGTTCGATTACGGTTGAAGTCACCGGCGGCCTTCTGAAGGCCGGGCAGTCGGTCTACGGCGGCGGCTTCGCGGTCGGCAACGGTTCGGCGCAGGGCCACAATGCCATTGAAGTTCTGGGCGGTGTCAACATCGTCTGGGACGGCGGCGCCATTGATTCTGGCGCGGTGGCGGGGCGCGGCCTCTTCGGCGGCGCGTTCGCGTCCGACAGCGCGACCGCGCTGGTACAGGGCGGCGTCAACATCACGATCGGATCCGGCACCGTC
>CASFVA010000051.1 GCA_949298075.1 uncultured Lentisphaeria bacterium | reverse complement strand
CGGCGACGTGAACATCTCCGTGACCGGCGGCACGGTCGCGAACATCTACGGCGGCGGCGCGCACGCCAAGGCTCATGCCACTGCCACTTCGGTGGTCAACGGCAACGTCAACATCACCGTGACCGGCGGCACCGTGGACCGCATTTTCGCCCGCGGCCAGGTGGACGGGGACAGGCTGAAAGGCACCGCGACGGTGACGTTCTCCGAAAACGCCAGCTTCAGCACCCGGGTCTCGGGCGCGGGTTACCTCGGCGCCAACGGCGAAGAGGCGGGCGCCTCGCTGCTGTTCTTATCGGACTACAGCGGCACCTTCTCGGGCACCATCAACGCTTTTGATTCCATCACGTTCACCGGCGCGAGCACCGCGGTGTTCGAAGGCGCGGTTGTGGACAAGGCGAACTGGGTGTTTGACCTCTCGGGCAACAGCGGAGCGGCGGCGATGCTGAACTGGGCCGACGCCGAGCTGGCCGGGGACACGGTGGCGCTGGAGGCCTCCTCCGGCAACACCGCGGAGTGGTCGCTGCTGCTCGGAGGCGATGCCACCGATTTCACGGCGGCGGCGGGCTATACGCTCTATCTTGACGGAGCCGCTGATGGCATCGCGCTTGAACTCAACGGCGCGGCGCTGGCCGGCACCGGCACGGTCTTTGACGGCTATCGGCTCTACACCGAGGACAACACCCTCAAATTTGGCAAAATCGCCGGATAGTCACGCGGTTGATTTGAATCTCTCCCGTCATCCGGATTCCGCGGTTTATCGCCCTTCCGCGGCTCCGAATGGCGGGAGTTTTTAAATGCAATCCCGGTTTACATGAGCAGGCCAAAATGAGACGGTCGACTCGGAGATGTGTTCTTGTTTTTTTGGAGAATGATTATGCATATTTTGAATTTTCCCGACCATTTTATCTGGGGTACAGCTTCAGCGGCTTTTCAAATCGAAGGCTATCCGTGCGCTGATGGCGCCGGGGAAAGCATTTGAACACGCTTTTGTGCTGAACCGAGACGCATTTCCGGCGGCGATTCGCCGGAAATCGGTGCCGACCAGTATCATCACTATCATGAGGATTGCCAGCTGATGCAACAATTCGGGTGTCAGGCATATCGCTTTTCCCTCTCATGGCCGCGCATTCTGCCTGACGGGTATGGCAGGATCAATTCTGCCGGACTGGCATATTATGATCATTTAATTGATGATTTGCTGGCGAATGGCATTCAGCCATGGGTAACGTTGTTTCATTGGGATCTTCCCCAGGCTTTGGCCGAACGGGGAGGGTGGCGTAATCGGGATACTGCCCGCCGGCTTGGTGATTTTGCTGTATTGGTTGCGGAACATTTCTCCGATCGGGTGACCAATTTTTTTACGGTCAATGAAATATACAGCTTCTGTCGTCAGGGATATGAGTTTGGTGTGCACGCTCCCGGCATGCAGCTCGCACGGAGGGACGTGGAGAAAATTGTGCTGAACGGTTGTCTGGCCCATGGCTGGGCAGTTCAGGGGTTGCGTTCTGCGGCCAGGCGGAAAATCAAGGTCGGATTTGCTGAAAACATTCGCCCTGTGATCCCGGTCTATGCCACTGCTGAGAACATTGCCGCTGCCCGGGCCGCGTTCCGTCATCTCAACGGCCCGATCACGACATTAATTCGTGAGGGAGAGTACCCGGAGTCATGGCGTCGGGAAATCGGGCGCGACGTTCCGGAAATATCAGACGAGGAGCGCAATATCATTACGGCTCAGGTCGACCTGCAGGGATGCAACATTTATGATGGGGTTTATGCTGTTGCAGACAGCAGTTCGTCCGATGGGTTCCGGTTGATCGGAGTGGAACCGGATCACCCATTCATCAGGTTGAACTGGTTGAAGATCACTCCCGAGGCCGCTTACTGGGGACCGCGTTTTTATCACGAGCTTTGGGGTGATACTCCACTTTACATTTCCGAGTCAGGCTGTCCAGGTCGGGATGAGATTAACCGGCAGGGGACAATTGAGGATACTGCCAGACTGATGTTCATGCGCAATGTTCTGACTCATTTACAGCACGCCGCTGCCGAAGGTATTCCGGTCCGTGGAATTTTTGTCTGGAGTTTCGCGGACAACTTTGAATGAGCCGAGGGGTATGCGCCGCGTTTCGGTTTGTTCAGAGTCGACTACAATACGGGGAAACGGCAGCCCAAACGCAGCGCCTATTATTTTCAAGCATGCAGTCAGGCCAATACCGTGCTGTAAATGCAGGTTATTTTTCAACGTCTGGATGTTTAAAAAGCGTTTTTTTTCGTTTTTTTTCTTGACAAATTGCATGCAACTTGCTATAGTATATAGTGTGTAATTATACAGCAGGGCTGGGGAATTTTTCATGGTCGCCAAAACAAGAGGCCTCAATACCGAACTGGTGTTTCAGAATATTCTGCAGGATATGCGGCTCGGTAATATTGTGGGTGGTGACAAGCTTGTTGCCAATACTTTGGCAATACGCTACAATGTTTCGCGCACCGTGATACGCGAAGTGCTGGTGCGTCTGGTACAGGCCGGAATTGCCGAGTCTACCCGGAACGCCGGATGCCGGGTGCGCAGGATTTCCATTGAGGAGCTATGCAATATGTATGAGTTGCGCGAAGCTCTTGAAGTTATTGCAACTGAAAAACTTACTCAATCCGGAGCCTCACCGGAGATTATAGCGCGGCTGCGGGAATGCTGTGAGCGTCTGAGAATAAACAACGGAGTTGATAAGCAGTTGGCTGACCGGGATTTCCACAACATGATCTTCAATTCCTGCGGTTCGGACGTCATCAGCCGGTTTGCCCGCAACAGTTTCATTATTCTTATGCTTTTCAACTCAACGCTTGATCAGTTTCGCAACCGGGCGTTTCACGGTCGCAGCAACCGGGTGATTTTCAGGGAGCATTCGGCGATTGTTGATGCCATTGAATCCGGTGATGTTAAAGCGGCTACCCGACGAATGGCTTCCCACATTTCCAAAGCCAGGGACGTTTTGGTAAAGACCTTTCTAAAATAAATTCAAAAATTTGGAGATGGAAATGAGTGTCTTGAAGAAAATTGCATGCAATTATCCTGGATCTGCGGTGAAAATTGGAAAAATGCCTCATTTTACCCTGATTGAATTGCTGGTAGTTATTGCGATCATCGCCATTCTGGCGTCCATGCTGTTGCCGGCTCTTCAGAACGCCCGGTCGGTTGCGGTAAAATCCAAGTGCATGGCCAATATGAAACAGTTGGGTGTTGCGACCAGCAGTTATCTCGGTGATTATTCCGGTTTTTACCCAAAAGCAGTCTATTACACCAAGAACAACAAACAGCTGCCGCTGCCCGATGCGCTTTTCCCGTATTTGGGGAGCAGCAATAAAGTTTTTGAATGTCCGGTTTCGGCCGCGCTCAAAAGTTCCATCCCGTCAAACAGCTGTGCTCTTTATGACGGGCCTAATGGCGATAAGGAGGTCGTGGTCCACAGCTATCCGGCCAATACCACGATTTTTTACGGACCGATCACCAATTTTTCAACTGAGTCCAAAGATCCGACCCTGTTTGTCAATGCCAATAAGATCGGTATTTCATCCCGTAAAGCCCTGTTTTTCGATATTGATCAGAACTGGCTGGTTAACAATGTCTACGACGGCTTCAACAAAGGAATCAACGGCCCGGTGCAGATCCGGGAAAACACCGGACGGGTTGGATATATTCATTCTGATTCCACCAACATCGTCTGGGCGGATGGACATTGTGAATCGCAAACTGTCTTTGAAATGACTGATGATGAAACCGAGTGGTGTCTCAATCACCTGTTCTGGCCCAATAGCTGGCATAACAAAAATGGCAAACCATGATTTGACACATAGACTTTTACTTTAATCAAAACACAAGGAGAAAAATTCATGAAAAAGTCGATGATTGCAGCAGTTTTGGCTGCGGGGAGTCTGTTGGGGGCTGCGGAATATACACTTGATGTGGAAAATCTGCAAACCGGTGATATTTCTCCGTCGCTGGAGGATAATGCTCTGGTGTTCAAGGCTGGGGACACCACCGCCTCCGCCGCTCTGATTCCGACGGTTTTCGATCTCAGCAAGGGCGCTGATATCGAACTGGAATTTAAAGCTGACAAAACTCAGACCAACACTTTCCCCCGGATTTTGGACAATCGTGACATTTCCATTCAGCTCTTTGATTCCGAGAAAGAGGGGCGGGCGGTAAAGCTGCTGCTCAATGGTGCAGACAAGAAATACAAGCAGGTTATGGCAAAATTGCCCGACCAGGACGATCAATGGCACAAAGTGACCGTGACAATTGATCCCGCCGCGAAGACCGCGCGGTTCCAGCTTGATAATACCTTGCCCCGTCGGATTGAAATACCGGCCGGTGCCCAACTTGATAAAGTAAGATTTGTTCTGGGGTCAACGGCACTGGGCAAGTCCACCCGGGGGTTTTCCGGCTCGATCCGCAATGTGAAGATCACAACGCCCTGAGGCTTGGTTTCCGGGATGAGATAAAGCAGCCATTTAAAATTTATTACAGTACAATCACAGGTGATATTTATGTGTTTGAAAACATCTGTTCTGTTGTTTGCGGCGCTGGCCGGCGGAGCTTTGGCCGCCGCCGAATTGCTGGTGACTCCCGAAAACCTGACGCCGGGAGAGCGTTCGCCCGAGGTCATTAAAGACGTTTGGGGCGAAACACTCAAATTCAAGGCGGCAGGAAAAGAGGCGACGTCAGCGCAGTTGCCCGGCACCTTCGATTTTTCCAAAGGGGCCAAGATTGAGTTCGAATTTTCACCTGATCAGGCTCAGAGCAATTCGTTCCCGCGTTTGTTTGACAGCAATCCGATTTCGGTTCATATGGATGCCAGCGGCGCGGTTCACATGGTAAAACTGTTGCTCAACGGCAAAAAAGGTGCCTACAAGCAGGCGGTTTTCCCCATTCCGGCAAATAAAAAGGGCGCCTGGTATCAAGTCGCGGTTGTGATTGATCCGGCTCAAGGCGGCGCCTCAATGACGTTTGACGGTAAGAGCGAGGCCATCCGGTTGCCGGAAGGAATCAAGTTGAGCGGGTTGCGCTTCATGCTCGGATCGACCTCGCTTGGGAAATCGGATCGCGGGTTCAATGGAATGATCCGCAACCTCCGGATTACGACTCCGTTCAGCAGCGCAACCCCGCTAGACCTGCCCAAAATGGTTGCTGTTACCAAGGGCGTCCGGCATGTGACGGTTGCCGCGATGAACGGTCGCCACTTCGCTTTTCCCGGCGTGGCTGAACTGCCGGATGGAACCTTGGCTGCGGTGTTCAGGGAAGGCCAGGCTCATGTCTGCCCTTACGGACGGATCTGCATTGTGTATAGCAAGGATGGCGGCACCAACTGGTCAGCTCCTGTTTCCATATCAGATACGGCCAGTGACGAGCGCGACCCCTCCATTCAAACTTTGGCTGACGGCCGGGTGCTGGTCACCCATGGCGGTTGGAACAGTTGGATGGCCTATCAGGATACCAAAAATCAGTTCCCCGGAGCCTCAGCTTATATCAAAGCGGTCGGTGAGAAAAATTTCGGTGGTTGCCGTTACCTTTTTTCTGACGACGGGGGCATGACTTTCAGCGCCCCGATCAAAGTTCCGGCTTTTGCACCGCATGGCCCGGTGGTGTTTCCGGATGGTTCATTCGGGCAGCCGTCGCTCGGCAATGACAATGGTAAACGTCAGGTGTATTTCTGGCACGGCAGTGCTGATGCCAAAGACTGGAAGCGGATCGGTCTGGTCGGTGAGTCTTCTCTGAATCGGGGCGAGGGCAGTTATGAGGAGCCCCATACCGCTATTTTGGCGGATGGTACTTTGGTAACTGCGATCCGGGTGCCGCCTCCGGGAGATGGTTACATGCGCATCAGCCGGTCCTCTGACGGCGGCAAGACCTGGTCGGAACCGGTCAAGACACCGGTACGCGGCTTTCCGCAGCATTTGCTTCCGCTCAAGGATGGACGTTTGTTGGCCACCTATGGTTATCGGTACGAGCCTATGGGGGTTCGTGCCTGCGTCAGCAAGGATGGCGGCTTGACCTGGGATATGGACAACGAGATAATCATCCGTAATAATGGACGCAATGGCGACATCGGTTATCCGGTGGCAATTGAGCTGGATAACGGCGAGGTGTTCTGTGTTTATTACTTCACAGACACCGAGCATGACAACTGTTTCCTGGAAGGCGCGTTTTTCCGTCCGTAAAAATCGGGTCCCGGTTGACGCCGCGCCGAGGGCGCGGCGCATGGATTCTGCTCCGTTCCGTTGCGTCTGCCGCTGACGGAACGGGGCAGCGAAGAAGTTCTGCACTGCCTGAGCCGAGGCCCGGATGAGCGACCAACGCCGGCAACTTATTTAAATCAAAGGTATTCGTAATGTTTCACAAATTTAACGGACTGGTTTCACCGGTCTATACCCCTATGCACGCTGATGGCTCCATTGCGCCGGAGATGGTGGCGCCATTCGTGGATTACACTATAAAAAACCGCTTTGTTGGTCTTTTTGTCAACGGTTCGACCGGGGAATTCACTGCCCTGACTATGGCGGAAAGGAAAACCATTGCTGAAGCGTACGTCAAGGCGGCGGCCGGACGGATTCCGGTGATTGTTAACTGCGGCTCCTGCTGTGCTGAGGACTGCCGGGAATTGGCTGCACACGCAGTCAACATCGGCGCCGAGGCCATGTGTGTGATTGCCCCGTTTTATTTTCCTCCGACGCGGGCGCGGGATTTGGCCGATTTCGTGAAAAGCATTGCTCCGGCCTGCGAAGGACGTCCACTGTATATTTACCATGCTCCCGGAATGACCGGCTGCCATGTTTCCATGGTCGATTTTCTCAAAATCATGCTGGATGAGGTGCCAAATTTTGCCGGAGTGAAATTCACGAACGAAAATCTCTGCGAATTCGCCCGCTGCATTGCACTTTCTGACCGCATTCAGATGATGTTCGGGCGGGATGAAATGCTGCTTGGGGCTTTGGCCATGGGCGCCACTGCTGGAGTCGGCACTACTTACAATTATCTGCCCCGGGTTTACAACGGAGTTCTTGATGCTTTCAACGCCGGAAATCTGGATAAGGCGCGTTCAATGATGGCCATCGCTCACCGGGCTGTGGCGATCAGCGGCAGGTATGGGCTGCATTCCATTAAGACGTTTATGAAATTTGCCGGCATTGATATGGGCCCGATGCGCGCTCCGGTAAAACCACTTTCTCCGGCCGATGAACAACAGTTCCGGCGCGAACTTTCTGAAGCCGGCCTGGATGAGTACATCGGTTGAACGCAGTTGCCCGGTTTGTGCTCAAATCGCCAGGCCGGGCCGTTGAGCGTTTTTTCAAGTAAAGTGCCTTCCCCGTCCGGATTGACGGCGTGACGGACTGTCTGTGACGAATTGGACTGCCCGCCACTGCTCCGAACTGTGCGCCTGGAGGCGATCCGATTGCCAATGGCCGGGGGAATCCGATCAGATTAACCTGTGTCGTTCTTTTCATTTGTATGTGCCCTTCACTGGAGTGAAATATGAACTATATTGATTACATCGTTATTGGAATATATCTTCTGTTCAGCGTTTTGCTGGGATGCCGCAAGCATGCCAGGCAAACCACCACTGAGCAGTATTTTCTGGCCGGACGCAATATGAAGTGGCTCCCGGTAGCCATTGCGCTGTTTGCCGCGCTCTTCAGTTCCATAAGCTATATTGCCATGCCCGGGGAGGCTTTTAATTTCGGCTGCACCCTGACTTTAGGCGGAATCATCAATATTTTGGCTCTGCCGGTGATGCTGTTTGTTTTTCTCCGTTTTTTCTACGATATGAAATTGTGGACTATCAATGAATATTTGGAAAAACGCTTTTCTGTAACGGTTCGGATTATCTGCGGAAGTCTGTTCCTGGTGGCCAGATGCCTTTATCTCGGAGTGGTCTTGTACGCTACGGCCATGCTGCTGACTCACACATTCGGCATCTCAGCTTTTACTGCGATTTTGCTGACTGGGGTGGTTTCAACCATTTACACCTATTTCGGCGGCATGGAAGCCACCATCTGGACTGACGTGATGCAATTTGTGGTTCTGCTGGGCGGAGTGTTGCTGGTCATTGGCGTGGTGGCCTGGGAATTGCCCGGAGGAATCGGTGGTATTTGGGAAATCGCTCAGGAAAATCATCGTACGTTCAACATTGGACCGGATTCCGGTTTTTGGGACATTTCCATGACTGAGCGTATTACGATCTGGCCGTGGCTGATTGGTCTGCCGTTTGCCATGTTTCTGCCGGCCACCGAACAAATCAATCTGCAGCGTTGCATGACCTGTAAAAATTTTAAAGAGGTGACCCGGGCCATCAGTACCTCGACGATCTGCAATCCGTTTATTTGTTTCATATTTTATTTTTCCGGTTTGGCGGTATTTGCATATTTCAAAGTTCTGCATCCGGAATTGGCGTCGAATTCCGATGGAGACAATGCGTTCTGTCACTTCATCTCGCATTACCTGCCGGTCGGGACCCGGGGGATTCTGGTGGCCGGTATTATGGCGGCGGTGATGTCGACCATTAGCGCCGTGGAAAACTCTTTGGCCACGGTGTGGGTCAAAGACGTTTATCAGCGGGTTTTGGTCACCAATCGCGACGACCAGCACTATGTGAAGGCAGCCAAGCTTTCCACTTTTGCCATTGGTACGATCGCCTGCGTTTTCGGATTGAGCATTCTGATGATTTTTGGCGGCAGGGACATCCCGCTGCTTGAGGTTTCCAATGTGATTCTTGGCATGATTGGAACATTTACCAGCGCCATTTTCCTACTGGGGTTGTTGACCTACCGGACCAGTGCCAGGGGGATGGTTATCGGTTTGATTGTGGGTGCTCCGGTAGTGATTTATTCCTATATTTTCCGTTATCTGCTCGCGGAACCGAGTGAGCGTTGGAGTTTTATGCTGGTCGCCCTGCCGACCACCATTACCATTCTTGTGGTTGCCTATGGATACAGTTTGCTGACCGGCGGCGCCGATCCCCAAACCCGGCGCTATGTAATCTGGAGCCGCTGGAACCGGAAAGATAAAGTTGAACAAAGTGATTTTAACCCCAAAACGTTGCGTTGAATGAACAGCGTCGGTGAAAGAGGAGCTGCCGCCGCCTGGATCGGTCTGTTGCTGGCAACTGCGTTGTTTGTGACGACTGGCGGCTGTGCCTCCGGTGTGGATTGGTCCGATTACGGGAGCCGCCGGGCCAAGGCGGTATTGAGTGAGCGGATCCGGGAGGGCAGGGGGTATGCCAGAATTCGGGCGGCTGAGGCCGATCCCGTTCCCCGGCCTGATTTCGAATTGCGTGAAACCACCGCGCCGGAGCGTTTTGGTGAATTGCGGGTGCGCATTGCCGGCGGGAATTACGATGGCGTCGGGGAATTCCATCG
Source organism: uncultured Lentisphaeria bacterium (assembly GCA_949298075.1). Taxonomy (GTDB): domain Bacteria; phylum Verrucomicrobiota; class Lentisphaeria; order Victivallales; family Victivallaceae; genus UBA1784. The sequence continues at coordinate 96,339 of CASFVA010000051.1, read as the reverse complement.
GGCTGCACTGGATCCGGCCGCTCCCGGTCATTTGCATGCACTTGAAAGTTCTGCCAAGCTGGGATTGAAATATGATCCTGAAGAGCGTCATCAATTATGGCGGCAGATCAGCCGGGGCAGCCCCGGTCAGTATTATGCGTTGTGGCTTCTGGCGGCCAATGGCGATCCGGCAGCGGAAAAGCGCCTTGATCTGATTTTGGCGGAGCGGGAGGACGGGCGGGCTACTGCCGCTTATGCCGCCGGTTTTCTGCCCGATTTGCCGGAAGCCAGGCGACGGTCGCTTGTGACAATTATGAATACCGAGCCCAATTCCATCGCCGGAGTATTTGCCATGTGGGCTTTGGCCAGGCATGGAAAGATTTCCGCGGATGAAATTGTTGTCAGCCTGAAAAAGCATCTGCGACTCCAGGCTGAGGAAAAGCAGATTCGTTTTCATTTGGCCGCGCTGGGGGAAGTGGGAGGAGAGGCGGAGTTGCCGGCGCTGATTTCATTTCTTGATTCGGCTGAGCCTGAACTTGTCACTGCGGCGGCAGGTGCGATTCTGCAGATATCGTCCCGGTTGAAAGACCGCGTTCCGGAAAGATGATTGCCTGTCGGGGCGGCAGCTGCAGGCTCCGGAATTAAACGGAAGCCGCCGGAATAGTACCGGCGGCGTTCCGGATTGTTTTATGCAAAGGAGTATAATATGCGTTTTTTAAGTCCTGCTGTCATCCGGCCTTCCGGCTGGCTCCTGCGACAACTGCAGATTCAGGCGTCTGGCCTGGCCGGCAACCTTGATCGGGTCTGGCCGGATGTTCGGGACAGCCGCTGGATTGGCGGTGACCGCGAAGGGTGGGAACGGGTGCCTTATTGGTTGGATGGCTTTATTCCGTTGGCCTGGATGCTTGACGATGAGGGCCTGAAACACCGGGCGACCCGTTACATTGACGCCATCATTGACCGTCAGGAGCCAGACGGATGGATTTGCCCCTGCAATAGATCAGAGCGTCCGAAATACGACACTTGGGCGGTACTGCTCATCGGCAAGGTGTTGATTTCCTATTATGACTGTACCGGAGACCGGCGGGCGCTGACCGCGGTGCGTGGGGCATTCCGGCAGCTTAACCAGCATCTTGACCAGTATCCGCTGTTCAACTGGGGGCGTTTTCGCTGGTTTGAAGGACTGGTCACTCTGACCGCTCTGAAGCAAATTGATCCGGAGCCATGGCTGGATGAGCTGGCCCGCAAACTCCACCGGCAAGGCGTGGATTATTCAAGGCTGATTGCTGAAAACCGGGAGCGTCTGACGCAGCCGTCGAAAAAATGGGACCGGGACAATCATGTCGTTAATTATGCCATGGCGCTTAAAGCGGCGATCTTGTATGGACAATTCACCGGGAATAGTGAAATATGCGCTTCTGAAGAACTGTTTCAGTTTCTGCGTCATTTTCACGGTACCAGCTATGGTCATTTTACCGGGGACGAATGTTTGGCCGGCTGCAGTCCGATACAGGGCAGCGAGCTTTGTTCGGTTGTTGAGGCAATGTATTCCTTTGAGTTGAATTTCGCCGCCGGTGGCGACATGCGCTGGCTGGACCGGCTGGAGCGCCTGGCTTTTAACGGATTGCCGGCGGCCACCACCGCGGATATGTGGGCGCATCAATACGTTCAGCAGAGCAACCAGATCGGCGCGGTGACCGAGAGCGCACTTAATTGGACTACCAACAACGGGCAGGCTCACATCTTTGGTTTGGAGCCTCACTTTGGCTGCTGCACCGCCAATTTTGGACAGGGCTGGCCGAAACTGGCGTTGTCGTCCCTGCTGCGAAGTGATTCCGGCGTAGTTGCGGCAGTGCATTTGCCTGTGGCGGCTGATCTGGAGATAAACGGGGTTGAAGTTCGGATCGAGTGCCGCACCGATTACCCATTCCGCTCTCGGATAAATTACGTCATCACTTCTGGCCGGCCGGTTGAATTTGAATTCGGAATTGCGATTCCGGGATTTGCGGATTCGGCCAGGGTTGACGGACGGGAAGTGGAGTGCGGAGGGATTTATCGTATTTTCAAGGTGTGGCGGGAGTGTGAAGAAATTCAGGTTGATTTGGAATTTTCGCCCCGGCCATCGCTTTCCCGCAATGGTTTATACAGCATATGGCGCGGACCGTTGTTGTTTGCTCTGCCGGTGACAGGCGTGACGGAACCTCGTGAGTATGTCTCAGAGGGGGTGGAACGTCGTTATCCTTATTGCGATTATGAGATTGCTCCGGCCGGCGAATGGCGGTTCGGACTGGCCGATCTGGAATTCGAAAGCCATGAACACCCGGTTCCGGAAATTCCGTTTGCGCCGGATAAGCCGCCGGTAACGCTCAGCGGCCGGCTGGTGCCGGTCGAATGGAAAATTAAGCCCGGATTCCGGGCGATCTGCAATCCGCTGCCGGAATCAAACGCTCCAGCGGGAAATCCGGTGGTCATGGAATTGATTCCCTACGGATGCACCATGCTCCGTATGGCGGAATTACCTATGGTCGGCGTAAATGCGACCGCCCCGTAGCTGAAAACATGGAGCCGGAGGCGACTTTTCCGTGCCGGATCAGCCCGGAGTGGAGGAGCGGATATGGCTGCTCTAACATTGTTGTTCCGGCGCGGTGAAGTCCGTCCGACGTCCGGTGGGCCTGTTCGTGCCGTTTGGCAAGGCGGAATACCGCCTACTCAAGCGTACCCTTTGTGGAAAGTACTCCCGTAATTCGCGGGTCGATGCTGAGGGCTTGATCCAGCGCCTTGGCAAAGCCTTTGAAAATCGCTTCGAACAGGTGGTGAACCTCCTCTGAGGCGATTTGTCTCACGTGCATATTCAGACCACTTTTTACACACAATGCCTGGAAAAACTCATGAAACAGCCGGACGTCGATATCCTTGACCGCCGGCGCCGGCGGTTCGACATCCCAGTACAGCCCCGGGCGTCCGGAAAAATCAAGCGCGATCATCACCAGCGTCTCGTCCATCGGCAGCAGCATGCTGCCGTAACGGCGGATTCCGGATTTGTCTCCGGCAGCACGCAGCAGTGCTTCTCCCAGTACCAGACCGAGATCCTCGAAAGAATGATGATAATCGACTTCAATATCGCCATCCAGCCGGACATTGAGATCGAAGAGACCATGCCTGGCAAACAGCTCCAGCATGTGGTCAAGGAAGGGGATTTTGGTTTGAATGGAACTCCTGCCGGAACCATCCAGACTGATGGCGACGGTAATGTCTGTTTCACGGGTGGTTCGCTTGACCTCGGCGTAACGTGGTTCGGACATGACTGCTCCTTTTGCTGGTTTTAAATTGTGATTGACATGGGGGCATCGCGGTCAGAGCCTGTTGCCGGGCGGCTCTCCTCCCGCGGTCGCTTCTTCCGGATGATAAGGATAAGGCATACAGCCGAGCGGTGAATCATCATCCCGCCCGGTCAGCGCCTGCAAAATGGTCAGCACATAGCGGAAGCTGTCACTGTTTACAGCGCAGGAAAACAAGGTGACCGAGGCATATTTCAAGAGGGCGCGTTCTTCAAAAAACTCAACTTCACGCAACGGCGGAAGCCCCCGTACCTGCCAGTGGTCGACGGGTATCATCAGCTGTTCTCCGTCGCTGATAGCGAAATTACCCCAGGCGCGTACTATGCGCAGGTTCCGGGGCGAACCCAGCGCGGCAAGGCAAATGCCGCATAAAACCGCTCCGGAACCGATCTTGTCGGAAAGAATGGAACCGATACAGTAATTTTCCGGTTTCAACGTGGTTTCCGTTTCAGCGGAAAATCCGAACTTCTGCATGACATAAGCAAGATCGTTCAAACTGCCGATGACCGACTTGCCGAAATCCGCTTGAAATCCGGCGTATTGACGTTGCAGATCCAGGCGCGAGTCATTGTCGAACCATTGCAGGTGAATGTCGATCAGGAGGTCAATGAAATCCAGCCGCGAAGCAGACAGTTTGGTCAGAAAATCGCGGCGGCGACGGCGCAGGGTTAGCGCGGCTTCCAGCTGGTGAATGCGCCGGCGTACCAACGGATTGTCGCTTTCCTGCAGTTCTCCCGGAAGACTGCCGAGTTCACGGTCGCGGTACAGAAGTTCCGCCATGGCGCTGACCGCGATCGCTTCGTCCTCGTCGTCCAGCAGCGAAATCAGTCTGGTTATTTCCGGTGATGGCGGCATCTGAAATGAAAACGGTCACTGATCGGTTGCTGGTTTTTCTCTGACCGGAAATTTACCGGTCAGCGCATTGGCGGCGATTTCCTTGACATCGTCCGGGAAATCATTGCGGGTGATCCAGCGCAGAAAGCCAGGGTCATTTTCAGCGAGATCACGCAGAGTGCGTCCGGAGTTTTTTCCGAAATTGACCACGACCTCATCGCCGTTCCATTTGAAGCGCCGGGTACGGTCGAGCGCATCGGGATCGGAAATGGTACTGAAATCAGCGAGCGCCGCCACATCGGTTGGCAGTTCGGTGTGACGGTTGAGCTGACCGAGCAGGACCTCAAGCGTGGCGGAAATGTCGGCTGCGGCGCTGTGAGCGCTGTCCAGGTCTTTGCCGCAGAAGAATTTATAGGCGGCGGTGAGGGTACGGGGATAGAGTTTGCAGAAAATATTGTAAACATCGACCACTTTCCGGTTGTCGGTTTGGAAAGTGAGGCCGGCGCGCTTGAATTCAGCTTCCAGGATCGGAATATCGAATCCGGTTATGTTGTAACCTCCCAGATCGCAGTCTTCCAGATAGGCATACAGTTTAGGCGCAATCACGCTGAAGGTCGGACAGTCAGCAACATCGGCATCGGTTATGCCGTGAATGGCGGTCGCTCCGGGGGGAATCGGCATTTCCGGGTACAGCCGGCGGACGGTAGTCTGACTGGTTCCGTCCGGAAACAGTTTCAGAACGGCAATCTCCACGATACGGTCGCGCAGTGGGACCACTCCGGTACTTTCAATATCAAATAAAGCAAGCGGACGGCTGAGTTTGAGTTGAGGAGTCATTGACATACATCCATTTCAGTAAATTATTGCGCTTTGCAGTTAATATAACGCGCGACAGTTGAAATCGCAAGGCGCCGCGATATATTTTATGTTCGACAGGAGGCTCGTAATCTTATGGAACTGATTGATCTGAACGCATGCGGAATTCCGGCCGCCGCCGACCGGGTGGCGGCCGTGTTGCAGCAGCCCGGAGCCGTCGCCCTGGTACCGACCGAGACCGTGTACGGGCTAATCTGCCGCGCGGCCGATGCCGCGGCCAGGGAACGGGTGTTCGAGATGAAACGGCGGTCCGGCACCAAACAGCTGGGATGGTTTGTTGACGACTGGCGGCGCTTGCCACAGTGGAATGTCAGGGTTGACGGTTGGGTTGAACGACTGGCCCGGCGTTACTGTCCGGGGGCGATCACCATAATTGCCCCGTTGCGGGAAGGCGGAACGGTTGGTTTCAGAATTCCGGACCATCCTTTGCTGGCGGCAATTATGGCCCGGATTCCCGAGCCGCTCTGTCAGACCAGCGCCAATCTCTCTGGGCACCCTGATGCCGGTTCTGCAACCGCAGCGGCGTCGGATTTAGCCGGAAGTCCGGATGTCGCGGTTGAAGCAGGCAGGCTGCCGCCCGGAGCCCGTGCATCCACGGTGGTGGATGCAACTGGTGAGACGCCGGTGATTTTGCGCCAGGGGGCATTGGTAGTTGAAGAGGCTGCCGGACGCTGATATCGTCTGCCATTAATGCTGGCGCCGAAGATGTCAGCGGGGCGGACAATTTATTGCAATCAACCGCCCGAAGGGTTTTACAATTCCCGAAAATATGCTATATTATAGCTTGAATCAGTGCTTTTTGCAGTCAATAAATCAAGATATGTCTGGGAAAAAACGTGAAAGAGTTTAAAATCGGCGTTATCGGCTTCGGCACCGTCGGTGCCGGGGTGGTGGAAAATCTGCTGTCCAATGGTGATGTCATTGCCCGGCGAACCGGCATTCGTCCGGTGCTGCATCGCATTGCGGATCTTGATATTGATACCGATCGCGGAGTAATGGTTCCGGATGGCGTGCTCACCACGGATGCTGACCGCGCTATTGCTGAATCGGATATCGTGGTGGAATTGATCGGCGGCACTACTGTGGCCAAAAAATTTATTCTGGCCGCGCTCAACTCCGGGAAAACGGTGGTTACAGCCAACAAAGCTTTGCTGGCGCTGCATGGGCCGGAGCTGTTTGCCGCGGCGCAGGCGAACAATGTCGATTTGTTCTACGAAGCCAGTGTGGCAGGGGGAATTCCGGTGATCAAGGCTCTGCGGGAGGGGCTGGCGGCGAATCGGATCAACCGGATTTACGGAATCATGAACGGAACCTGCAACTACATCCTGACCAGGATGGAGCGGGAAGGGGCTGACTTTGCCCCGATACTGGCTGATGCCCAGAAGCTCGGATACGCTGAGGCCAATCCGTCGCTTGATATTGACGGTTTTGACACGGCGCATAAAACCTCCATTCTGGCTTCCCTGGCTTACGGGAAATGGTTCGGCATGGAGCATCTTCAGGTTGAGGGTATCCGTGATCTGGCGTTGGCAGACCTGCATTACGCTGACGAACTGGGCTATCGGATCAAACTGCTGGGTATCATTAAAAATGAAAATGGATGCGTTCAGATGCGGGTGCATCCGACTCTGATTCCCAAAACGGCGTTGCTGGCGGATATTTCTGAAGTCTTCAACGGCGTTATGGTGGATGGAGACTTTGTCGGTCAGACTTTGTTTTACGGGCGCGGTGCCGGACGCCGGGCGACGGCCAGTGCGGTGGTGGCCGACCTGATAGATGCCTGCCTCAACCTGGCCAGTGGCGCGGTGCGTCGGATTCCGTCATTCCGTCCCGGAGAACAGTTCGCCCGGGTCTGTGACATCGGAGATATTGTTTCGCGCTATTATTTGCGACTCCAGGTTGAAGACCGTCCCGGCGTAATTGCCGGCATCTCCCGGATTCTGGCCGATCACCGGATCAGCATTTCCAGCATGATCCAGCATGAGGGCAAGGCTTCTGACGGCTCGGTTCCGCTGGTGATACTCACTCATCCGGCGATTGAACGCGAAGTCCGCAGGGCGTTGGAGGCAATTACCGCGCTTGACAACAACCGGGCTCCGGCCAAATTGCTGCGAATTGAAGATATCTGACACCAATATTTTTCAGGAAACTCAACGCCATGGGCAATCACACGGTGGAAAAAATCGGCGGAACCAGCATGACGCGGTTCGGCGAACTGATGGAAAATATTCTGATCGGTCAGCGGAGCGGAGCGGAACTCTACAACCGGATTTTTGTGGTTTCCGCTTACGGCGGCGTGACTGACCTGCTGCTTGAAAACAAGAAAACTGCCGAACCCGGGATTTACGGCAGCTTTGCTGCCGGGGACAACCGCGGATGGCAGAACAAGCTTGAAGCCACCCGCTCCCGGTTGCTTGAACTCAATCGGAGTTTCGCCGGGCTCGGGCTGGACGTTGCCGCCGCAGACTGCTTTGTCAACGAACGGATGGAAGGGGTGAAAAGCTGTCTGCTCAACCTTATGCAATTACGCAGTTTCGGTCACTTCCATCCGGAGGATTATCTGCCTCCGGCCCGGGAGCTGCTCAGTTCCGTTGGTGAGGCGCACAGTGCGTTTAATTCGGTTCAGATTTTGAGAAGGCATGGTGTGAATGCTGTATTTGTGGATCTTTCCGGCTGGAAGGATCAGGAGACCGGCACGATGGAGGAAACCATTGCCCAGCATCTGGCCGGATTGGATTTTGCGTCCTGCATGCCGATCGTCACCGGATACGCGAAGTGTGCCGAGGGAGTGATGGCCAAATTTGATCGTGGTTACAGTGAAATCACGTTCAGCAAAATCGCCGTTGTCACCAAGGCGCGGGAAGGAATCATTCACAAGGAGTTCCATCTTTCCACCGGGGATCCCAAGCTGATCGGCGTCGACAAGGTCCGGACTATCGGGCACACCAATTTCGACATTGCCGACCAGCTGGCCGACATGGCGATGGAGGCGATTCATCCCAAGGCGTCCAAGGCCATGGAACTGCACAATATCCCGATTCGGGTGGACAATGCCTTTGATCCCGGTAATCCGGGGACCCTCATCAGCCGGGATTACGTGTCGCCGGAGCCGAGGGTGGATATGATCTGCGGGCGTCGGGACATCATTGCCATTGAGGTGTTTGATCCGGAAATGGTGGGGCAGAGCGGATATGACTACAAAATCATGTCCAGCCTGGCAAGGTTCAAGATCAGTTATATTGCCAAAAATACCAATGCCAACACAATTACCCACTATGTGTCGGAGCGTTCTCCGGCGCTGGAAGAATGCCTGGCTGAAATCAAGCTGAACTTTCCCCATGCCGGAATTTCAATCCGCAAAGTGGCGATCATCGCTGTTATCGGCAGCAACATGAAGCTACCGGGATTCCTGTCCAGGGCAGCGCAGGCTCTGGCCGGCGCCGGCATTAACATTTTGGCGCTCGATCAGTGCATGCGTCAGGTCAACATGCAGTTTATCATAGAACGCGATGACTTCCAAACGGCACAAATTGCCCTGCATCGGGAACTGGTTGAAAAAAAGGATAATTGAATATGAAAATGAGCCAATTAGTCGGACGGCGCCTGAAAGAGGTGCCCAAAGACGCCAAAACCATAAGTCATCAATACCTGGTCCGTGGCGGTTACATTCGTCCGGTTTCAGCCGGTATTTATTCCTTGTTGCCGGCCGGCAAACGGATTGTTGACAAGATTGAGGCGATCATCCGGGAGGAAATGAACCGGATTGACGGTCAGGAAATCATGATGCCGGTGGTGCTCCCCGCTGATTTGTGGCGGGAGTCCGGCCGTTTTGACAGTGTCGGGACCGAGTTGCTGCGTTTCAAGGACCGCAATGGCAAGGACATGCTGCTGGCCATGACTCATGAGGAATGCGTGACAGCGTTGGTCAGAACCGAGGTCAACAGTTATAAGCAGCTGCCGGTCATGCTTTACCAGCTGCAGACCAAATACCGTGATGAAGCGCGTCCGCGGGCCGGATTGATCCGAACCCGCGAGTTTACTATGAAGGATGCGTACAGTTTCCATGCCGATCAGCAGGATCTGGAGCATTACTATCAGCGCGCTCACGAGGCGTATGAGCGGATTTTCCGGCGCATCGGTCTGGACAACGTTCTGAGTATAGAGTCTAATTCCGGCATGATGGGCGGCAAGGTTTCCCATGAGTTCATGGCCATCTGCGATTGCGGCGAGGATACGATTTTTGCTTCTCCCGACCGGCGTTACCGGGCCAACCGGGAGATTGCCACTGCGGCGTGGAAATTTGAAAAGAAGCCGGCGCTCCCGCTGGAAAAAGTCAGCACTCCCGGATGCAAAACCATTGAAGAAGTGGCCGGATTTCTCGGCGTTACTCCCGAAAACACCGGGAAAGCGGTTTTTTACCAGAACGCTGTCACGGGAGAGTTGATTTTCGCTATGATTCGCGGTGACTTCGAGGTCAACGAGTGCAAGCTCGGCAACCTGCTGAAAGTTCCGGAACTCAAGTTTGCCGATGACTCCGCCATAGAGGCAGTTGGAGCGGTGCCAGGATATGCCAGTCCGCTGGCTTTGGATGGTTCGAAAGTAAAAATTGTGCTGGATCGTTCAGTGGTTGAGTCCTCCAATCTGGTGGTCGGGGCCAACGAGGCGGACTTCCATTACCGCAATTTCAACGCCGAACGGGATCTGGTCGGCGTTGAATACATCACAGCTGAAATTGCAACTGTGCGGGAGGGGGATCCCTGTCCGGTTACCGGGCAGCCGCTGGAAATGATGCGTGGAATTGAGGTAGGCAACATTTTCCAGCTCGGTGACAAGTACTCTGCGTCAATGAACTGCAATTATCTGGACCGTGACGGCAAAAGCCATCCGATGGTCATGGGGTGTTATGGCATCGGTGTCGGCCGGGCCATGGCGGCGGTGATTGAACATTCGCATGATGAATACGGGCCGGTCTGGCCGATGTCAATAGCACCGTGGCAGGTGCAGATCTGTGCTCTGGATCCTGCCAAGGGAGACGGTTCGGTCGGAGTCGCCGCTGAGAAACTTTACCGTGAACTCAGCGGAGCCGGAGTGGAAGTGCTTTATGACGATCGCGGTGAGAAGGCCGGTTTCATGTTCAGCGACGCGGATCTGCTGGGGATCCCCCTGCGTCTGGTGATTTCCCCCAAGACGCTGGCGTCTGATGAGGCTGAATTCAAGCGGCGCGGCAGCCGGGAGGTCGTGCGCATCCAACTCTCCGGTGCGGTTGAGCTGGTGACTGCCGAAATTGAAAAATCACTTCGTTCATTCCGGGAGTGACGCGGCAGAGTTGTGGTGGACAATCCGGAGGGGGTATGAATTGGAACTGGTTGGCGTTTGCGGTAATGATAATGGCGACGGTGGCGTCTTCTGCCATTGAAGCCAGGCCGGCGGTGTCTCTGGCCGCCAACATTCACGACCAGTTCAAGTTTATTCCCACGGGCAGACCGCCGCATGTGCCGACAACTTCGACGGTGGTCAGAAACCAGCCGTTTGGTCTGTATTTGTTCGTTATGCGGCCGTCGATAAAATCCGGCGAAGCAGATGTGAGCTGGAGTGCGCTTCTGCGTAAACCGGATGGTTCGACAGTTGAACTGTCCAAAGATATTATCGGCGTGCGCGGCAAATGCCGAAGCAACGAGTTTTTTTGCTCCCAGTCTTATTTTACGGTGACGCTGGATGAGGATGAGCCGCTGGGTGATTATACCCTGGAAGTCGTGGTCCATGACCGCAACGAACCCAAGGCGATTGAGCGCAGCATTAAATTCAGGTTGTCTGAGCCGGCATATGATTCGGGAACAATGACCTCATCCGAGCTCTCCCGCTATTTGATGACATATTATCGGGAGCCGCATCCGGAACGCTTTTTTGCAGCGTTGCGGGGTTTTTTTGCGCTTGAACCGGAACTGCGCCGTAAGCGCAATGCTTTTCCGGAATTGTTTCTGTCTGGATTTGCCGCCATCCTCCGCAATAATCCGCAGCTGAGGGAGCCGTTGGTTGAAATGGCGGCTGCTTTGGAGGAGGACGTGTTCAAGCAGTATGTCGCGCTGCTGCTTAACGCTGCCGGAGTGGATCCCGACAAGGAGAAAAAATTGAAGATAGATCCGGTTACCCGGCTGTTTTTGGAAAAGGTTGGCAATGAGAATCCGCTGAATCCGGTGGCAACGGTGAAAGAACCCCGGGATCTTGATTTGTTGTGGATGGAGTTTTTTACCGGAGGACGGCGGGAGCCGCTGCTGAAAATTGTCAATGAGTTGAAACGGCGGGAAATCATGACGGCGGAACAGGTTCGGGAACGGGGAAATGAGTTGACGGCGGAAGAACGACGCAAATTCGGCAATTTCCTGTTGACTGCGGCGGCATTTCGTTCTCTGACCGCCAACGCGGCTTCGCATCCGCTGGTGTTTTTTTATCTGGAGGGAATGCTCTCCCGCCGGGAGCTTGCCGATCCGGCCGCGACGGCGTTGGTGCGTTCCGCGCTGGCAAAGGCGGGCGAGCGTAGCCGCATCCGACAGCAAAAGAATTCAGCCGCAGTCAAAACTGAGGCGTTGAAAATTTCAGAGGAGGGTAAATAGATGTGGAATTACACTGACAAGGTGATGGATCATTTCATGAATCCGCGCAATGTCGGAGAAATCGAAAATCCGGACGGGGTTGGAGAAGTTGGCAACGCCGCCTGCGGCGATGCGCTTAAACTTACATTCAAGCTGGACGATCAGGGACGGATCGCCGATGTCAAATTCCGTACTTTCGGATGCGCGAGCGCGATAGCCTCCAGTTCGGCCCTGACTGAATTAATTAAGGGAATGACTTTGGACGAAGCCGCCAAGGTGACCAATCAGGACATTGTCAAACTGCTTGGAACTCTTCCGGAAGCTAAAATGCACTGCTCCGTCATGGGTATGGAGGCGTTGCAGGCGGCGATCGCCGATTACCGGGGCGAGCCCAACCCGTTTGAGCAGAATGAGGACCATGAGGGGCGGATTGTCTGCAAGTGTTTTGGCGTTACCGACGTGAAGATTCTCAAGGTTGCCCGGGAAAACAATCTGCATAAAGCTGAAGAAGTCACCAACTATTGCAAAGCCGGAGGGGCCTGCGGGGCCTGCCTGGGGGATATCCAGCACCTGCTGGACGACATGTGGAAACTGGAGTCGGCAAAACAATGACGATTGAAGAATTGAAAGCGGCGGAGCGCGATTTGCAGAACCGGATTGCCGGTTTGGGGGATTTTCTGCATATTGACGATCGCAAACGGGAGCAGGCTGAACTGGAGGGGCGGATGAATGCCCCCGATTTCTGGAATAACAAGGAGAGCGCCCAAAATACCGTGGCGGCGTTGTCTGCCTGTCGCAATGTTATTGAACCGTATCGCAAGCTGACGGCGGAGTTCGAAAATTTTCAAACTGCACTGGAACTGGCTGCCGAAGATGAAGACTTTCTGGCAGAATGTGAGAGTTCCTGTCATGATATTCTTAAAAAGCTGGATCAGCTGGAGATTGTGAGCTTCCTGTCGGGACAGTTTGACCGCAACAATTTTTATATGTCCATTCATGCCGGTGCAGGCGGTACCGAGTCCTGTGACTGGGCCGGCATGTTGTTGCGCATGTATAGGCGTTATTTCGAGCGCAAAAACTGGAAAGACGAAATCATTGATCTTCAGCCTGGTGAAGAGGCCGGCATCAAAAGTGTGACGTTGCATGTCACCGGAGAATTTGCCTACGGCTATATCAAGTCGGAACGCGGAGTCCACCGGCTGGTGCGGATTTCGCCTTTTGACAGCAATGCCAGGCGGCATACGAGCTTTTCCTCCGTGGAGGTCTATCCTGAACTGGACGACGATATTGATGTGGAAATCAATGAGGCGGATCTGCGCATTGACACTTATCGCTCCAGCGGAGCCGGCGGCCAGCACGTCAACACCACTGACAGTGCGGTTCGCATCACCCACCTGCCGACGGGGATAGTGGTCAGCTGTCAGAATGAACGTTCCCAGCATAAAAACCGGGCGACGGCGATGAAAATGCTCAAAGCCCGTCTGTATGAGCTTGAAGAGGCCAAACGGCGCAGTGCGGCCGATGCCGCCCGGGACGATCAGGCGGAAAACGGCTGGGGCAGTCAGATCCGCAGTTATGTGCTCCAACCGTATCAGATGGTGAAAGACCTCCGCACCGAGGTGGAGACCAGCGATACCTCCGGGGTTCTGGACGGCGATCTTGACCGCTTTGTGGAAGCCTGGCTGCGGCGTTCATAGGTGTTTTTTCAAAAAAAAAACCGTTTTTTTTGCGTGACTATTGAAAAAACGGCAATTTACACTATAATATAGTGACTGAGCATTAATTCCTCGGGGGAACTCATGACGCGAAACAGATTCACTTTGATTGAACTGCTGGTGGTGATCGGTCTGATCAGCCTGCTGATCGGGCTGGTGGCACCGGCGTTCAGCCGAATGATGGCCGGAAATCGGGTCAACGAACTGGCCGCCAATATCAAGCTTGGCTTGGAGCAAGCCCAGTCGCATGCGGTCAGCCGGCGTGAATATGTCGCGATCATCTTCCCCAATGATCGATCGAAAAATTCTGATCAATGGGAAAAAGTCCGCAAGGGCTCGTCCTATTCATACGCCAATGACAGTAATTCGACGGTGAATCGGGCTTTGTGTCTCGGAGGATTCCGGATGGCGGTTGTTAACAAGGACAGCGGCGGCCAATACAAATTTGTCCGCTGGATTCCCGAGTCGGAATGGAAACCGCCGGCGGAAGGAGCCAGACTGTTGAAAGTGGAACGTAGCAGTTCCGACACCCCTGAGGTTGAATCCGGCGATGGCCTTGAAGTTAAGGACATGGACATTTCTTCCAAATTTGAAGGCAGCGATCTTTTGGATATCGCCAATTACAACGGTGATGGGGCCGGTGAAACCCGTTATGGTTGCGCGCTGGTGTTTTCGCCCTATGGCGGATTGGTCGGAATAGACGATACTTACGTTTATTTATATGTCTCCGAGGCCTTGGACAGCGGCGATGACGATTTTGAATTCAGATCGGTTGATAAGGATGGCAATCCGACTGACATCAAGGTTCTGCAGATCAGCAAATATACCGGGAGGGTCGACTATGCGTATTAACGCACGGAAGTTGGTTCGCCGCGGCTTCAATATGATTGAAATTACATTGGCGCTGGCGGTTTTGAGTATCGGAATTTCCAGCGTTATGGTGCTGTTTCCGGTGGGTGTCAATGCCAATAAAACTGCGGTTGCGGAAAACAACCTCGCTGACATTGCCGAATATATGCTGGGTTTTCTGCAGGCGGGAGTGGCTTCGCAGTGGACTGATGATGGAGTCAGAACGTCCGGATTTAATCTTCCCTCGTCCTATCCCGATTCGAAAGCCGAATACGATGACTTTAATTCCAGTTCGCATAAAGGTGAGCGTGTTATTCGCAAAGGAAATGGCGTTTACCTTTTCCGACAGTTGTCGCAGGATGATGATGGCAATGACATCGAGGATTTTGCCATGGTGGTTCAGGCGTGGCAGGGTGACTTTGATGACATGTATTACTTCGATCCCAGTTCTGTGAAGTTTGAGCAGGTAAAAGCCAGCAAGCCCAAAGATTACGAAAAATATTGCAAGGCATTGTGTCTGGAACTGAGCTGGCCGGCGGAGATGCCTTATGACGAACGTGAAAAACGTTATTTCCGTTTGGAAATTTTCAATGATAAGTTTGCCAAAGCCCTTGACACCACGGAGTGATGGAAATGGTTGATCGTAAAATATCGCGTAAATTCACTCTGGTGGAATTACTGGTTGCAATGGGGGTTTTTTCGCTCATACTGCTGCTGGTCATGCAATTTTTCAGTGGGGCCCAGCGGTTGGTGACCGGAGGCGGACAGAACAATGACTTATATGCTGACGCCCGGGTCGCCATGGATATTATGTCCAGCATGCTGATGGCAACCTATTATTCGGAAGATGGGGATTTTCTGTTTGATCTCGATCCATCCAATGAAACCGGGGATCCGCGTAATGACGCGTTGTATTTTGCCACTTCGCTGAAGAGCGACCTGCTTGGCAACACCGACGATCCGGTATCCGTGAGTTTCGTGAAGCTCTGGCGCAACGGAGACCGGTTAACGGCCAATATTGTTCAGACCAGTCATGATGACTATTACAAGTTCTTTCCGCCCTATGTGGACAACCCCACCCAAGCGTGGTCGACGCGCAACTCCAACCTCCGGTCGATTCTGGATGATTCCTCCTCCCGGCAGTTGCCAATCGTGCGCCGGGTTACGTCGCTGGATTTCATTCCATACATCATAGACGAGAGCCAGGATGCCGGCTTCAGGCAGGACATGGGGTATCCTCCGCAGCTGATTGAAATCAGAATGGGGCTCATGGATAAAGACAGTTATGACACAATGAATGAAATCGATGGAACCGATGCAAAAAAAGATTTCCGCAAACAGCATGAACGGATTTTTTCCAGGACGGTCTTTATCGGTGAACGGTGGCGTCAGGAATAACAGTCTTCGGAGTTAACAGCTATGAAAAATATGAAACTGCACAGCTCAGACGAACGCGGCGTTGCGCTTGTTTTTGCCTTGGGTATTTTATCGCTGCTTCTGGTTCTGGGGCTGGCTTTTGTAAGTTCAGCGTTGCTGTCGCAAAAGGTGGCAGCCAACAATGGCAACCGGACTCAGGCCAAGACTTTGGCGCAGACCGCGATTAATCGGGTGGCTATGGCCATCATGATTTTTCAGAACAAACTGGTGAACTCTGACGGCGGAGATGGCAGTTCTTCCAGCATGTTGGCGGCCGATGATTTTACCTCAATTCGCAGTTATTCTGACTCAACCAATGACGAGTATCTGGATCAGCTAAAGGAAAAATTGTGGTATATCGGATCCTATAAATTTGAAGAGCCTGATACCGATTCGGAAAAGGCGCAGTGGATTTATATCAAAAGCGGCATATCGGAAGGTTCCGGAGATGCTTCGGACGGTCGGATTATTGGGCGGATTGCCTACCGGGTATTGCCGAGCGGGCGGATTAATCTTGCTGCTGTGTTGGGTGGAGCGGTGGAAAATGAGCCCGAGGTCACAGATGACAAAATGGTTCCTTGGGCCAATCGCCGCGGCAAGGACATTGAGGAACTGTACATCAATGACGTGAGCTATCTTGACTCCGGTAGTCCTACCCGCTGGAAGACCTTATTTACTGATGCCAAGGTCATACCAAATTCCTTTGCTTCGTTTTTTATGGCCTACAAAAATGACCTGCCAAAGTTGGAGGAAGCAGAAACCCAGCAGTGGTTTATGCGTTGGTTTGCAGAGGGCAATCAACCCGAAGCCATTGAAGCCTATTATGACAGTGAAGACGAATTGATGTATCACCGTTTTAATGTCGGTAATCTGCTGGATTCCGACAGCTGGTATGCACGGTTTAATGGCGCCACCGGCAATGAAAACACAGACGCCCTCTTAAGTCAGCACTTGACGGTGGATAATGCCAGTTATCTGGAAGGTGATCGGGACGATTATCCGGAAACCGGTTCCGACGGCAAGCAGTCATCACCCGGCGGACTGCCTTTTTTGCGCCGGATTGGCGATTCACCGGAGTCCTTCGATTCACTGGTCAACCGTCGTAAGCAGGTGGCTGCTAATTTCAACGATTACTGCGATGATGACTCGATACCGACGGCCGAACCCCAGGCCAGCAGCTGGACTCTGGACAGCAGCGTGAACTACTCCGGGAATGAAAGGACATTGTACATCAATGAGCTTGGCATTGGCGGATCGGTGCGCACTGTTGTGGATGATTGTAATCTCAAGGTGAAAATTGTTCCGACCATTGCAGCGGAGCTGATCGACATATATGGCGATGTTTCCGGAACGTACAGCCTGTCGGCCCGCTTGGCCTCCATGGAAATGGCGGCCTCCGGCGAATGCAGTGTGAAGTTTCAGTACAGCGGTGCTGACGGCAATCCGGTGACAGACACCACCACTGTTGCCACATCTGGCTCCAAAACGTTTTCAATGGCCAATGCCAAAGATGGCATTATAAACAGCTTTACCTCTTCCGGAGGATATTATTTCGGGAGTGTCGATCTGGAGGAATTTCCGGCTGAAGACAATTCTGTTCTCATCTCCCGCAGTGATATTGAGAGCGCGTGCCGTGCCAAACAGCCGACCCTGCTTGCCGACAGCATTGAAGTTACTTCATACACTGTTAATGTGGAGTCAGACAGTTTCAAGTTTACCGCTGGTCCGTTGATGCTCAATGATGGCAGCAACAATGTTGACTTTACCAATAAGCAGGATGCAGAGGTGACATTTAATTCTGACGCCAAGGAAATCAAGGTTGACAGTTCGGTTGGAACTGCTCACAATCAGCTTTTCATGATTGGCGGCATGGAGGTCAAAGATCCGAGGCAGAATCTCAATATTAAAGTGGACTATGCAAAAACCGGTACTTTGGCCGCGGACTACAAAAAGTCGGACTGGATTTTTGACCCGGTTTTCAAATGGATGGATGCCGGGGCCGATGTTCCGATGAGCGTTACCGCGTCATTTGTCGAGAGTGACACTCTGAAGAATTCCCTGACTGCGGTAACCGGGAAGGTTAATTCACAGTCGAATCCCAGCGCTCCCGGCCCTCTGAACGAAGGTGAATTTGATCCGGAAACGGTAACCGATCCAGCTTGGGATTCAACCAATAAAACCGGTATTTCCACTGCCTTCATTCGCAACAAACCGATGCAGAGTCCTTGGGAGATCGGCGCGATTCATCGCGGCGCCGCCTGGGAAACCATCAATATAAAGGCTGCGGAGTCTTTCCCGCACAAGGCGATTGGCAACGATAAGTGGGAAGAAAGCGGAACTTCGTATGCCGATGGTGATGGCGCTATTCTTGACCAGATTAAGATGACGCCTTACGCACGCAGCTATGGCAAAGTTGACATCAACATGCTCAGCAATGCAAATGACACCACCGGCAATCAGCAGATGGCCCGGGCCTTGTTGACCAATATTCTGGTTGGAGAGGACTTGCGCACATTCAGTGATACCAAGCGTGAATTCAGTACGGCGGTAACTGCGCCGGCCAGGCAATTAACCGCTTCCGACGTGGCCAATGCTGCGGAGGAGTTGATGAAATTTACTGGGTTGACCAACCGTGCCGGAATCCTGCAGGGCGATCAGGGGGAAAAACTGTGGCAGGAACTGATTAAGTTAAGCGACAGCAGCATTCAGAAAACCGATGCCGGTCAGGAAGAACTTATCGGTAAATTCATTGCCTTGACTACCGCACGCGGTGGTTTGCCGACGACAATCCGGGCGATTATTCTGGCCCAGACCATCAATGACATCGGTGGAACCGGCGGGGATGTCAATGTAACCCGGCCTTATACTTATCAGGGAAAGGTGGAAACGGTTTCCAGGAACTGCCGGATTGGCCGATTTGACATGGATAACGACCAGTCGACCGACGACGGATTGCCGGTATATTTTGATGAGATTACCGGTGAGGTGAAAATGCTGGTGACCTTCTCCCGCAATCCCCAGAACGGACGACTCGCGGTTCGCAGTATTGAATATATTGAGTAGTCCGCAGGCCGGGAGAGCCGAGGAGAGGGGAGCGTATTTTTATGGGATTTTATGACCGGGGGTATTCGCGCCCGGAAGGGGACGGGCGTGATTCTGAATTGTCATCATACGGCATGATGTGGATTCTGATCGGCATCAATGTCCTGATGTATTTGATCTTTGCCGCACCGGGATCCGGCTGGTATACCCGTTTGGCTTTGACCTGTGCGCCTGGCGGTTTTCAGTTTTTTCAGTTGCTGACAGCAGGGTTTCTGCATGCTGACTTCTCCCATATTTTATTCAACATGTGGGGACTGTATTTGTTTGGCGGATTGGTTGTGCCCTATATGCGAGCGGTTAATCTGGCCGTTCTCTATGTCGTCGGCGTATTGTCAGGCAATCTGATATTTCTCGTGTTTAACTGGGGGCAGCCGGCCATGCTGGTCGGAGCCAGCGGTGCGGTCTGTGCGGTAATGATGGCGGCGGCGATGTTGGAACCCGACCGAAAATTTGTGATGCTCTTTCTGCCTTTTACCCCGCTCAAGACTTCGACCTTAGTGGTTTGCTATACAATTCTGGAGGTCCTGATGGAAATGGGACGCTCGGATGGCGTTGCCCATTTGGCGCATCTGGGGGGATTTCTGGGGGGGTATATATTCATCAAAATGCTGTTCGGGCGCCGGGTGGCGTGGGATCCGCTGGCTTGGCGTCCCGGAAAAGAACGCATTACCGGTGACAGTCGGACCAAAAACTGGAGTCGAAGTGAATACCGGACGCCGGGAGGCGCCGCATCCGGCAAACAGGAGGGGCCGGTGAGTTCGGCTGAATTGGATGCTTTGCTGGATAAAATTTCCAGCACCGGTATCAACAGCCTGACCGAATATGAGCTGTCAAGGCTTAAACGCGCCCGCGAAGAGATGCGGGGAGGGCGGTAGTTTTCATGCTTGAGACTGCTTGGTTCGATTACGATCTCCCTGAGGAGCTGATTGCACGTTATCCGGCTCCGCGGCGCGACGAGTCGCGTATGCTGGTGTTGGATCGCTGCTCCGGGGAGGCGCAGATCCACCCTTTCCGGGATGTGGTTGATTATTTGAATCCCGGGGACTTGCTGGTCTGCAATAACACCCGGGTCCTGCCGGGGCGGATGTTTGCCGTCAAGGCGGAGAGCGGAGCGCGTTTCGAGTTGCTTTTACTGGAGCCTTGCGCCGGGGTGTCTCCGGCGGCCTGGAATGTATTGCTCAAGCCTGGCAAGCGAGCCAAAACCGGAGTGCGGGCTGTTTTGCTTGACCGGAAAGGCCGCCCCAATTCCGTCGGGGATTTTTTTACTGTGGATGGCAAAAACGCCGATGGCAGTTATCGGATTGTTTTTTCTTCGGCGGACATAGAGCGTCTGCACCGCTGTTACGGCCACATTCCATTGCCGCCCTATCTCAACCGGGACGCGGAAGCGGAAGACGAGGAGCGTTATCAAACCGTTTACGCTTCAGCTCCCGGGGCGGTGGCTGCACCAACTGCCGGACTCCATTTCACCCGGGAGGTTTTATCCCGGATTTCAGCCCGCGGGGT
The DNA here is from genome assembly GCA_949298075.1 of uncultured Lentisphaeria bacterium. Lineage (GTDB taxonomy): Bacteria > Verrucomicrobiota > Lentisphaeria > Victivallales > Victivallaceae > UBA1784. The sequence continues at coordinate 76,134 of CASFVA010000051.1, read as the reverse complement.
CGGCATCGCTGAACTCACCTTGCACGTCGGGGCCGGGACCTTTAAACCCGTTAGCAGTGAGCATGTTGAAGAACATAAGATGCACTTTGAAGAATTCTGGTTGCCGGATCAGGTCGCGGAACAGATCAATGCCGTTCATGCGGCTGGACGGAAAGTGATGGCGGTCGGGACCACCACCGTCAGAGTCTTGGAAAGCTGTGCCGCCCCTGACGGTGGCGTCAGCGGGCGGCATGACCGAACTGACATTTTTCTGTATCCACCTTATCGGATTCGGGCGGTTGATATGTTGCTGACCAATTTTCACCTGCCGAAAAGTACTTTGCTGATGCTGGTTTCGTGTTTTTGTGATCGGGAAAAGGTTTTGGCTGCTTACGAGCTGGCCAAACGGGAAAAAATGCGGTTTTACAGCTACGGTGACTGCATGTTGTTGAAATGAGGTACTATAAACTGGAGACTTATGTGCCGGATTTCGCGGCGGAGGCGTTAAAGGCGGCGTTAGCTGCCGCCGGCGCCGGACGTTACGGCAACTACTCCGGATGTTTTTGGACCGTCGCAGGACAAGGGGAGTTTTGTCCGCAGCCCGGCAGTTCGCCTGCGGTCGGAGAAATCGGCGTGACAGCCCGGGTGCCGGAAATCAAGCTGGAAACCCTGGTGGCGGAGTGCCATCTCGGAGACGTTCAAGCCGCGCTGCGTCGGAATCATCCGTATGAAACTCCGGCCTGTTATATCTTTGAACTCGTCAACCTGCCTTTTGAAAACGAAGCCTGAGCGGGCCGCAATATTATATGCAGCTTTTCATTCACTATCTCTTTAAGGATCCCCAGTTTTTTTTCACAGTGGGAATAATTGTGGTATTGTCCGTCTGCTGCCATGAGTACATGCATGCCTGGACCGCTTTGAAATGCGGCGATCCGACGGCAGCGGAACGCGGCCATCTCACCCTCAGTCCGTTCAAACAAATGGGGTGGATTTCGTTGTTGACTTTCTGTTTTGTCGGATTGGCATGGGGTGCGGTTCCGGTCAATCCCCGCCGGATGCGCTGGCGTTATGGTCCGGCGGTTGTGGCGGTGGCCGGCCCGGTGACGAATCTTTTGTTGTCACAATTTTTTCTGCTGATTTGCTATGCGGTTTGTATCTGGGCAGAGGACAACGGGTTTGCCATACGCATGCTGTTTTACGGAGCTGTATTAAATATTGTGCTTGGCATATTTAATCTGCTTCCGGTGCCCCCATTGGATGGCTGGAGCGTGCTCAGCTCAATTTGCCCGAGGTTGACGGAACGGGATTCGGAATGGGTGCGCGGCGCAACATTTCTGCTGATTGTTCTGATGATTTTTTCTTTCAACGTGTTGTTTGATCTGGCCCACTTTATCTGCGAAACAGAATTATACTGGATTACCAGACTGCTGGCTGGCGTAGGAGTGGCATAGGCATGGCGGAAATTGAAGTGGTGGCCGCGGTCATTTGCCGGGCAGACCAGGTGTTGTTATGTTTGCGCCCGCCGGACAAACCCCCCGCCGGGTGGGAATTTCCCGGCGGGAAAATCGAGCAAGGTGAAACTCCGGCGGAGGCTTTGCGCCGGGAGCTCAAAGAAGAGCTCGGGGTAGAGTCAACGGTGTTTGACTGTATGTACCGCATTCGTACCTCCGGCGGGGTGAAAATACGTTTCATGCGGACCGGAGTTGCTCCGGATGCGGTAATCATCCCCCAGGAGGGACAGCGGTTCTGCTGGACCGAGCTTACCTCTGAAACACCGGCTGACTTGTTGCCGGCGGATGTGGAATTCTGGCGATTTCTTACTTTTTCGCGTTGATTGTACAATTTTTGCCGACCGAATCCGTTAAAAGGGTGTGATATGAAAATGCCCGGTACGGAACCATGACTGAATCCAGTGATATAGCATTGATACGAGCTTTCGGGAAAGGCGATGAATACGCATTTGAGTTGCTTTATCATCGTTACCGCAGACAGCTTTATGGATTCCTCAACAACCTGATTGGCAATGACTCCGGAGAAGTGGACGAGGTCTTTGAGGAGACCTGGCTGCGGGTTATCGACAAACTGCCCCAATACCGGGATGAAGGCCGGTTCAGCGCCTGGTTGTTTCGCATGGCGCGCAATATTTTCATTGATCGCTGGCGCCGCAACCGTCTGCTGACTGCGGTGGACCCGGAAGAGTTCCCGGAAACAATTGCGCCGCCGGGCAGCAGCCCGACCCGGGAGCTCGACTTGAATGAACTCTCCAGTGTCATAGGCGCGGCAGTTTCCCGGTTGCCGGAGGAGCAGCGTGAGGTTTTTTTGCTGCGTCAGCAGGATTTGGCTTTCAAAGAGATTGCCGAAGTGCAGGGGTGTTCAATCAACACCGTTTTGAGTCGTATGCAGTATGCGCTAAAAAACCTCCGGAAGTTCATCGCCGGAATTGATAGGGGCGGTTTGCTGGAGTGAATTTTTTTGCAATATCTGGAAGAAGGCAGGTGGATTATGAAAGATTTTGATAGATTCGATGTGTTGATTCATGCCGACCCTCCGGCTGAACTCGATGGTCGGATTCTGGCCGCGGCTACAGCCCGGGCTCGGGACATCGCACGGCGCAGACTGTTATGGGGGAGGGCGATCTGGTCGCTGGTTTCGGCTGCGGCGGTGGTGGCTGCGGTGGGAATTATCTGGATTCAGCACTTTGAATCCACGTCGGCCAGGGGAGAGAAGGCGCGGACAGAAGAGTTGCTGGCTCTGGCAGATTGGTCCAAATTGGAACAGGAAAATTACAATCTCTATTTCAGTCTGAACTCCGGGGCTCAGGCGGTGTCAGAGCTGTCTCTGCAATGATGTAAGGAGATACAATATGAAAAAGTTTCAGATGATGGCATTGCTCTGCGGTGCTTTTTGGGGCGCCACCCTGATTGGAGCTCCGGCGGAGCCTGCCGGTCCGGTTAACGACCAGCCGCCGACCGTGAAAAAGCGGCCGGATGGCCGGGAGCGTTTTAGGCGTGGGCCGGGGGCCTGGCGGGTGATGGCTCAGATGACTGAAAACGAACGTCAGGCTCTGATGGTGTTGCAGCGCACTGATCCGGAAAAATTCCGAGCGGTGATGAAAGAGAAGACCGATGCGTTGTATTTGGAAGAAGTCGCGCGGGTCAAAACCCTGCAGGCTTTGGTGGACGAGTATGCAAGACAGGAGTCGCCGGATGAAAAAAAACGAATAAAGGACAAAATCTCCAGCATGGTGAAATCCGATTTTCATCGCCGCTTGGCGGAAAACCGGCTGCAGCTTGAAAATATGAAGCGCCGTACCGCCAACTTGGAGCGGGAACTGGATAAACGGTCCGCAAAAGCAGATGAAATTATTGCGGTCCAAGTTGAAGAGATACTGAAAGGCGCTCCGTTTCGCTGGTTTGGCGGGCCGCCGCCCCGTCGGCACGGCGAAAAAAAACGTGAGGTTCCTCCGCATCATGCTGAATTGCCGCCTCCTCCCAGTAACTGACTCCGCTTCGGCCGGCGACAAGTTGGGAGGGGCAGACACGGAGGGGCTCCGGACAGTTCCGGAGCCCTCCGCTTAGCTGATCATTTTCTCCACTTCGTTCCAGGCTTCGGTTTCAAGATCTCCTTTCCCGATGCCTTCAACTGCTTCAAGTAGCTGAGACGTCCGGCTGGCACCGATCAGGGCGGAGGTCATTCCGGGCCGTTTAAGCACCCAGAGCAGGGCCAGCTGAGCCAGGGAGCGGCCGTGCTTCTGTGCAAATTCGTTAAGCCTCCGAGCCTTGTCAAGAACTTCATCGGTAAGTTGCGCCGCTTTTAGATAACCGCCGCGAGCAACCCGGGAGTCGTTCGGAATCCCATTGAGATATCGATCAGTCAGAATGCCCTGGGCCAACGGAGAAAACGCAATCCCACCCACTTTTTCCCGTTCGAGCAAGTCAAAGAGCCCCTGTCTTTCGTGGTTGCGATCAAGCATGTTGCACCGCATCTGATGGATTATGAACGGCGTTTTCATGTCGCGCAGCATGGCAATGGCCCGGGCGGCTTCAGGAGCCGGATAGTTGGATATTCCGACGTAAAGCGCCTTGCCGGAGCGCACAATGGCATCAAGAGCCAGCATGGATTCTTCCAGTGGAGTTTCCGGATCCGGACGATGATGGTAGAAAATGTCCACATAATCCAGCCCCATGCGTTTAAGGCTCTGATCACAGCTGGCCATCAGATATTTGCGGGAGCCGAAGTCGCCGTATGGGCCCTCCCACATGTGATATCCGGCCTTGGTCGAAATCACCAGTTCGTCGCGCCAGACTCCGAAATCATCTTTTAACAGCCGCCCCATGGTTTGTTCAGCTGACCCGGGAACCGGGCCATAATTGTTCGCCAGATCGAAATGAGTAATTCCGTGATCAAATGCCGCTCGGGCGATTTCACGGCAGTTCTCATACCGGTCCACGGAGCCGAAGTTGTGCCAAAATCCCAGTGAAATCACGGGCAGCTTCAACCCGCTTGCTCCGCAGCGCCGGTAGGGAATGACGGAATAACGTTCATTGGATGGAGAGTACATGGTGTCCTCGCTGTTAAAATTGATTGCACTATGGACGAGAATAAAACAAACAGATCAACACATTAAAATAATTCACCCTGAACCATTTGCGGTTCCGCCTCATTGGGGTGGCGGTCATTGTCGGCCGCTTCCGGCACGAGGTTTGCAGCAGCAAAGAGATCATCCGGCGCATCCGGGGTAGGGTGGAGAGAGCCCTGCGGCAATTCCCGCAGAATGCTTTTCAACTCATGATCGCGGCAGATTGCGGCAATGCGTTCCCAATCCGGTTTTTTCCGCTTCAGCACCGCCAGCGGAATGGCAAATTGCTCCGGCAGCTCAGTGCGCAGCCGCACCAGCTGCAGATTGCGGCGCAATAAATCATCATGCCCGGCGAGTTTGGCAGCGTAACGGCTGCAAGGCAGTTTTTCCGGAGCGCTCAGCCAGTTTTCAATCGGACCGCAACTGTTTAACAGTTCCGCCGCGCTTTTCGGTCCGATTCCAGGCACACCGGCAATATTGTCGGAGCTGTCACCGACCAGAGCCAGATAATCCGCCATCAGTTCGGGGGGCACCCCGAATTTGCTCATGACCTCATCGCGCCCGCGTTCTTCAAATGTACCTCCTTTGGCTGGCACCAGCAGCCTGGCATGGTCGTCAACCAATTGGGAAAGGTCTTTGTCCGAGCTGATGATTTTGATATCGTGATGTTCCAGCGACCGGCAGAATCCGCCGATGAGATCATCGGCCTCGTAACCCACGGCCTGCAGCCGCGGCCACCCAAAGGCATCAATCAATTCTCCAATGGCCGGAATCTGCCGGCTCAGGGCCTCGGGCATCGGAGGACGGTTGGCTTTGTAGGCGGCATTAAGCGCCAGACGGAATGCGACTTTGCCGCAATCAAAGCACATGCCGCCCAGTTCACCGGAAAACTGGCGTTCAATGCCAATTAGCAGTCGGGTGAATACAAATATGGCATTGGTCGGTCGCCCGGAAGAGTCGCTTAAAGTGCGAAGCGCGTAAAAAGCCCGAAAAATCTGACTGTAAGCGTCTATTAAAACAACGGTTCCGGAACTCATCAAAGTCAGTCAATCATTTTCTAAAGTTCTCAAACCTGCACGGCCGGATCAACCAGAACGGCCTTTTCTGTTGAAACATTGAACACTTTTATGGCTGCCGTGCGTGCCGGGAGATAATTTAAGCCCAGAATACAAAAAATTCAAGGTCAGCCATTCAGACACTTAGAGGAGTAATTATGAAGAGGAGAAATTGCGTATAGGAGCCTGAATAAACTAACCTTGAACAGTCTATATTGTACGTTTTTTTCTGGATAAGTCAACCCTTTTATTGCAAAAAAGCGTTATTTTTATTCATTTTGCCTGAATTTAAGACCAATTTATGAGATAAAATGGTGTGTCAATGAAATAAAATACCATTAGACTGCGTTTGAATGAATGTACAGACGACGTCTGACAAAACTTTCAAGTGCAGAAAACGTGTCAGTGACCGTGCCGGAAGCCGACATGGGCTCGCACTTCGGGGACGTGCTTTCATAAAAATACATGCGGGAGACGACAAAATGGAACACTGTCACAATGTGTTCCATACAGCATCTTGCCTCTCTGTTCAGACTTGACAAAGCAAAGTGGTGATGTATATTTACTCGAACGATGGTGAATGAATCAGGCTTTTTCGGGAGTATTTACTTGGGAGACAAGCGCTTATGAGACACTTGGCGTATCTTGCCATCTGTTCGGCTATGCTGGTCATGAATGCTTTGGGGGCTGAATCCGCTTTGGCGCGGATAAATGCCGCTCTTGAAAAGGATTGGAAAAATCAGAAATTAACTCCGGTTCCAAGCTCATCGGATGAGGTTTTTCTGCGGCGGGCATGGCTGGACATTGCCGGTCGGATTCCTCCGGTCAATGAGATTAAGAATTTTTTGGCTGACCGGGATCCCGACAAACGCCGCAAACTGATCGATCGGCTGCTTCTTTCCGACGGATATGCCGACATGATGGCCATGCGATATGCGGATATGTTACGCGTAAAATCGGAGTTTCCCATTAATCTGTGGCCCAATGCGGTACAGCTTTATTTCCGCTATCTGCGTGATTCTGCTGCCCGGAACCTGCCTTACAACGTGATGGCCAGGGCGTTGCTGACTGCTTCCGGCAGCAATTTCCGGGTTCCGGAATCCAATTTCTTCCGAGCCACTGCTGACCGTTCCCCGCTGGGGCTGGCCAAAGTGGCGGCGTTGACTTTTCTGAATCTGCGTTTGGAAAAAATGCCGGAAAACGTTCAGCTCGACATGGCTGCTTTTTTCAGCCGGATCAGATATAAAAGCACTGCCGAGTGGAAGGAGGAACTGGTTTATACTGATCCGCTGCCCGAGCATTTGACGGCGGCAACTCCGGATGGTATGGTTTTTCACATCAATTCTCCTGAAACGGATCCCCGGCAGGTGTTTGCTGACTGGCTGCTGCAGGATCGTGATCTGGCCTTTTCCAAGGCTTTTGTCAACCGCGCCTGGTATTGGGTGTTCGGGCGCGGCTTGATTGAACCGGCCGACGACATGGCTCCTCCGGTCTGCAGCAACTGGTGGCGTAAGTTGAGTTTCTGCTCAGGAGGGGGGCAATTTGCGGAACCGGTAAATCCGGAGTTGCTGGAAATTCTGGCCGCAGAATTCAAAAATTCCAATTACGATGTCCGGCATTTGTTCCGCCTGATCTACAATTGCGCCTCCTACCAGGCCGATTGGAAAACCCGTCCGGATGAAATCGCCGCTGCGACTGCACATTTTGCCGTGTATCCGGCCCGGCGTCTGGAGTCCGAACTGATTATCGATCTCATCGGCGACTTGACCGGACGGCGCGAGCAATACACAAGCGTGATTCCGGAGCCTTTCACCATCATGCCTCCGACGACCCGAGCCATTTGGATCTCTGACGGCAGCATTTCCAGCACCATGCTGGACAGTTTCGGCCGACCGCCCAGGGATTCCGGGCTGTTCAGCGAACGCAACAACCGCATCAATGGCTCCCAGCGCTTGTTTTTAATGAATTCCTCTAAAATATATTCCGGGCTGCAGAACATCTACCGGAACCGGCTCCGAAAAGATAAAGCTTTGCGCAATCCGAAAAAACTGATTGAACGTTGTTACCTGATGACCTTGTCGCGTCCGCCCACCCAGCAGGAAATTGCCACTGTGATGGCTTACGCTGACAACAATTTCAGTGGATCCCGCCAGGGGCAAATCGCCATCGACCTGCTGTGGGCGCTGGTGAACAGCAAAGAATTTCTGTATCATCATTAATAGCAAGCCGGAGACAGCTATGAAGTCAATAATTTCCCTGCCCCTGACCGCTGCGGTCATGTTGGGTATCACCGGGGCGGCTTCTGACAATCCGCCGCCATCCGCCGGGAGCCGCCCCGTCGCTGTGACGGCCCAACCGGCGTCTGAAAAAATGAAGCCGGCCAAGTCGGTAATTGAAATTTGGGTGTGGGGCGGACCGTCTCACCTCGACACCTTTGATCCCAAGCCCGGGGCGCCCCGGGAATACAATGGCGGATATGGCGAAATTCCAACCAATGTGCCCGGAATCACTGTCAGTGAATTTTTGCCGAAACTGGCCCGGCAGGCTGATAAATTTTCCATTGTCCGCAGTATGACCCATGGCATCAACGCCCATGAAACCGCGACCTATCTGATGCAGACCGGACGTATGCCTGGAGGCGGCGTAACTTATCCGGCCATCGGCGCGGTAATTGCCATGCTTAAAAGCCGGGATTATCATGGCAAGCTGCCTCCTTACATTGCGCTGGTCATCAACAAGGGCCGTTTTTCAGAAAACGGTTTTCTGGCTGAACGTTACCGGCCGCTGGCTACCGGGGGCAATCCCAATGCCGAACGGTTTCAGGTGGATGGTTTTGTTCCGCCCGGAAATTTTTCCGAGGAGCAGCTGCTGCGGCGCAATCAGCTTGCCCGTGATCTTGACCGGATGGGGCGCGAAATGAGCGGTCATCCGGTGCTTGATGAATTTGACGCGGCGGGGGAAGACGCCTGGAATGTTATGCAGAGCAATGATGTCAAGGCTTTTGACCTTTCCCAGGAAACACCGGAAATGCGCGACAAGTACGGTCGCAATTTTCTGGGGCAGGCGTTTCTGGTGGCACGGCGCCTGGTTCAGGTCGGAGTGCCTTACATCACGATCAACGCTCCCGGCTGGGATTCGCACAAGCGGCATTTTGAGACAATGAAACAGCGAACCGCGGAAATGGATCAGGCCTTTGCGGCGCTGCTTGAGGATTTGGCGGAAAAGGATTTGCTTGACACCACGCTGATCTGGTGGACCGGTGAATTCGGGCGTACTCCCAAGATTGACTGGCAGGAGCCCTGGATGGGAGGTCGCAACCACCATGGCAAGGTGTTTTCAACCGTACTGGCCGGTGGCGGAATTAAAGGCGGGGTGGTGGTCGGATCCTCGGACGCCCTGGGAATCGGTCCGGCATCCCGTCCGGTGACTCCCGGCAATTTGTTGTGGAGTTTGTATGAACTGGCCGGAATTGATCCCGCCGGAAAACTGCCCAATCCCAAAGGGCTCGATATTACGATCCTTCCTCTGGAGGGAAGGGACGGACGGCTGGTTGAGTTGTATAAGGATCCGGAGTATAAGCCATGAACAAGTTGCGCCGGTACGGAATTTTTTTGGGAGTGTTGTGGACGCTCTGCGGCAGCGCAGCCTCGCACGTCGGATTCATTTATCCGGCGGGCGGGCGAGCTGGCGAAACCCTTGAGGTTGTAATTGGCGGCAAAGCCCTGGGCGCCTTGAAGGAAGTTATCGTTGACGACGGCGCGAGCCAGGACATCATCGTTGAGAATGTGGAAACTGTCCCGGCTTTGTTTGTCTTTGCCAGCCGTGATCAGCGGGCTTTTGTCACCAAGTGGGTGAGGGCGGTTTACAACAACCAACCGGGGCCGAAACTGCCGGAGGATACGTCAAGCTGGGATCACTCCAAAAAGTACTGGTTCAAAATCGATCAGCTGTCAGATATTCAGTTTGAGATGGTTTGCATAGGTTTGTTCCGCCGGAGGGATCCGCTCCAGATGAGTCCGTCCATCAACCAACGGGCCATTGTCCGGCTGAAAATCGCTCCTGATGCAAAACCCGGAATGAGGAGATTGCGTTTTATCGGTGCGGCCAAACGGCGGCCGGCCATGAGCAATCCGATTCCGTTTTATATCGGTACGGCGCCGGAATTCTGTGAGGCGCGTTTTGTTCCGCCGCCGGCTAAAACCGGGATTACCACTTTTGCCATCCCCGGAGCCCTGAATGGACAGATTATGCCGGGTGAAACAGACCGGTTTAAATTTCATGCTGACATCGGACAGGAAATTTCATTCACAATGCACGGTCGGCGGTTGCTGCCTTTTCTGGGAGACGGGGTGCCGGGGCATTTTCAGCCGGTGCTGGCGGTTTTGGATCCAGGCGGACGTGAAGTGGCGTTTGCCGACGACGAATATTTTGATCCTGATCCGGTCCTGCGTTTCAAGGCGCAGTCCAGCGGAACTTATACTCTGCTGGTTCGCGATGCGCTGTTTCGTGGCAGGGATGATTTTGTTTACCGCATTGACGCAGAATACGGTTTTAAACCATACGCTTTTCTGCCGGATCCGGACTTCCCGATCCCCAAGACGACTTCTTCCGCACTGCCGGAAAACCGACGGACGCCTTTCCCATCGCTGGTCAGCGGAACTGTCGGAAAACCGCAGGCGGTGGAAAAATTCGAAGTTCAACTTGATCAGGGGCAGGAGGCCGTGCTGGAGGTTTTCGCCCGCCGGCTGAAGTCTCCTCTGGATTCAATATTGAAACTTTATGGTCCGGATGGCGATCTGCTTGCGGTCAATGACGACTTTCCCCGTCCCAAAGTCGGCATGATCTACCATCATGCCGACTCATATTTACGCTTCGCCGCTCCCAAATCCGGTGTGTATCGGGTAGAGCTGAGCGACACCTCCGGCGCCGGAGGCGTCGACTATCGTTATGTGTTGCGCGTGGACCGTCCCCGTCCGGATTTCCGGGTTTACGTTATTCCATCGGGCATCGAAATTCAACGCCGTTACGGCAACGAGCCCCTGGGGGTTGTGGTGGAACGTCTGGATGGCCACCGCGGCGATATTGAATTGTACGTCAAGACCCCCGGCATTTTCTCCATTTCCGGCAGCAACATCCTGCCGGATGGCGGCGAATCGGCCAACGCTTTTGAATCGGTGTGCGGCGTACAGGTTCCGTTCCCGGATTGCGGAAAGAGTTACCTGACCCTGACCTCCGACTATCGGGAACGCACCCGCTTATGCAAAATAGAAATACTTGCCCGTTCCGGAGAAATTGAACATCCGGTCATTCCGGCCGATGAAACCATGCAGGCTTTTGCTTACAACCACCTGATCCCGTCGGGGGCTCTCTGGGGAGTGACCATGTGGCGTGGCGGTGGCGGCGAAAATTTTGCCTGGCCGCGTCATTTTGATCACAAAATCGCGATTGCGCCCGGCGGCAAGGCCAGGTTGTCAATTGTCAAGCGCGGACGGCTGCGGACCAATGCCTCCTGCGGCGTGGTCATGTTTGAACCGTTGCCGGGAATGAGCGTTTCGGACGTCAAGGATACTCCGGATAAAATCGAATTTACCCTGAATGCCAGTTCGGATTTGCCCATCCGGCGTTTTCCCCAGATTTTTTCCGTGCTGTATGAATACGATATGACCGCCAAAGATGGAACTGTCAAACGCTCTAAAAATACATTGCATCTGCCAACCGTAATGATTGATGTAAAGGCTGAACTATGATTATGCAACACTCCGGCTTCCAATCTGCCGATGGCATTTCCGAACATTTTTTCGCGTGTTCCGGAGCGTCAGGCGGAGACTTCCGCAACGAAGCGATCGCTTTGCTGAAAGAATATGAACAGGGGATTGCCCGGTATGGATGTTCAGTTGACACTGAGCTGCTGCTGCGCTTCCATTTAAGTGACGTGACCAATCAAGGCGTTATTCTGCGCGAACTGCTCGCCGGTCGTAATTCATACATTTCCATTGTTGGACAACCTCCTGCCAGTGGACGGATTGCCGTCGAGTCCTGGCATTGGTGCGGCGGGGAAAAGTCAGCCGTTCCCCGGGGAATTTCCTGGAATTTAAAACATTACCGGGCTTTTTGGCATGGCGGTCCGCCGGAAAAATCCGGCAGTTACGATCAGACCATGGAGGCTTTTGAAAAGTTGCAGCTCGACTTGTCTGAACGCGGCGCCTCCGTTGCCGACAACACGGTTCGCACCTGGCTTTACTGTCGTGATGTGGATAACAATTACAGCGGCTTGGTCAAAGCCAGAAACGATTTTTTTGACGGCGTCGGGCTCAATCCCTCTACTCATTTCATCGCCAGTACCGGAATCGAAGGACAGATGGAAAATCCGGCCGGACTGGTCAGTATGGAGGCGTTCAGTATTCTCGGCCTGACTGCCGGCCAGCAGCAGTACCTGGCCGCACTGGATTATTTGTCGCCGACTTCACTATACGGTGTGAGCTTTGAACGTGCGACCAGACTGGTATGGGGGGATCGTTCGCACTACTATATCTCCGGTACCGCCAGCATTGATCGGGACGGAAAGGTGCTCTATCCGGGGGATGTGGCAAGTCAGACCAGGCGCATGTTGACCAATGTCGAAGCACTTCTTGCTGAAGGTGACGGAAATATGACCGATTTGAAAATTGCCACCGTCTACCTCAGGGATTCGGCTGATGCCGGACTGGTGACCGCAGTTATTGAAGAGGCGCTTCCGGCTGGTATTCCACTGACGGTGGTTCGCGCCCCGGTCTGCCGTCCGGCCTGGCTGGTGGAAATGGAAGCCGTTGCTGTCAATTCCCGGGGGAATCGGTCCTACCGGCCTCTGGCTTAAATCATTCGCTCCGACGGGGCGGTCTGATTTAGGACAGACGGTACTTCAGTCGGAAACCGTTTGCAGCTGTTTTGTCCGATAAAAAATCGTTTCCCGACAGCTTCCGATGCCGGGCTGTCCGGCGTCCGTTAGCAGTTCGCGTTGAATGGAAAACACTTGCGTTCCGGCCAGGTTGTGCTATATTTTATCATAAACAATAGTTGGCTTCAGTCTGGAGGCATAGTTGTGGATAAAATTGATACGATCAACTGGTTGTTGAATGAACTGCCAAGATTGCAGAATCTCGGTGTTATTGATGCCGACAACCGTAAACGGCTTTCGGATCATTATACTGAAATTCTCTCCAATGCTGAAGTGCCGCACCAGCGTTATTTCGCTTTTGTCCTCGGAGTGTTCGGCGGATTATTGGTAGCAGCCGGGTTGATTCTGTTTTTCAATTACAACTGGGATATGCTCCGGCGCGGGGAGCAGATCGCCGTTTCGGCCTTGCCGCTGCTGACGGCCGCGGTGGTTTCAATAATAACTCTGGCAGGACGATTAAGCCGGTTGATGAGGGAGCTTTCAGCCCTGCTGACTGCCGCCGGTATTGCGATTCTGCTGGGGATGCTCTCGCGAATTTACAACACCGCAGGACAGCTTTCGGATTTCATGACTCTGCTGCTGCTGTTTGTTCTGCCTTTTATTTATGTCTTCAACAGTGTCGCTCTCGGCTCGCTTTTTGTCGGCGGATTGTTTTTTCTGCTGGACGGACCTGAGGGTGTAGCCCGTTATTTCTGGTACGGACTCGGAGTGACTCCTTTTGTGTTGTACCATTTGCGCCCCGGCTCTTTCTGCAAAATATGGATGCGTTACCTGGTCATGGTGCTGGCTCTGTTTTTCTGTATAGTTGCCTTACTGGGGTATTCCAATTTGCCTTTCACCGTTTTTGTCTATTGCAACGTCTTTCTGCTGGCCGGCTGGGAATACCACAACCGCAAGGAGAACATGCTGCGCAATCCATGGCTGCCCGGCGCGTTTTCCGTGCTGCTGATTCTGCTCGGTTTTGCCAGCGGATCTGAATCTTTCTGGACTGTAAAACCGGCTTTATCAGTTGAGGGGCTGGTCTATTACTGGGTGGATGTCGGTTTGATGCTGGGACTTTCCGTGGTGCTGTATTTCAGGCGCGTCTGGGACGGAAAGCGGATAATGTTTGCTCTGCTGTTGTTGCTGGGCGTTGCCGGATGGTTTTTCCAGCCGGATGACATGACTTGGTTTTCCAATATTTATCTGGCCCTGTTTGGAGTGGTTCTGATGTTTGATGGCGGACGTCATCAAAAACTTCTGACTTTCAACGGAGGCTTGCTGATGCTTACCGTATTGGTCGGATGTCGTTTCTTTGACAACGATTTGGGACTTTTGATCCGCGCCGGCGGTTTTATTGTTATGGGCCTGGGGTTCATAGGCGCCAACTGGTTTTTCTCAAGACGCATCCGTCGGGAGGCCTGACCATGAAAAAAACTGACCTTATCCGTTTGATCTGTTATCTGATTTTTGTGGGACTGGCTCTGATTTATCCGATTCGCCTTATCATGTCCTTTGAGTACCCCGGAGTTCAACCTGGTGTTTATCGCTTTAAAGCTGGAGCGTATGACCCTTATGATCCGCTACGGGGGCGTTACATCCGCCTGTCACTTCTGCCGGAACGACTGTCGATTCCGGACGACGTGAAAATTTCTCCCGGATTCAAGGGGGATATGCTGGCGGTTCTGACAACGGGGGAAGATGGATTTGCCGCCATTACCGAATTGTTGCCGGCCGGCGCAGTGCCGCCCGGAGGAAGAGACGTGATTCGGGTTTCTAAAGTCTACGTCAGGGGCACTTGGAAACAAGGTCGGCTCCAGCGGCCGTATCACTACCGGTTCCAATTGCCATTCAATCGTTTTTACCTTAACGAGGAATTGGCTCCCAAAGCAGAAAACCTGCTGCGCGGCATCAAGTTTCCGTCCAACCGGGTTGCTGCGCTTGTCAAAGTTTATGCCAATGGCAATTTCATGCTGGAGGATCTGCTCGTCGACGGGATCCCGATCAGGCAGTATCTGAAAAATCAATGACTTGGCCTGGGCAACTTTTCCATTGGCCGCCGGTGGGTCTGCCAAATGGCACCTGATGGCGCATACCGGTAAAGGTGCTTCAGTGGCTGGAATGGTTTTCCGACTTATCCGCTTCCCGGAGCGCAGCCGGAAGGTCCCTCCGCATGGCGGCCACGTTGGGGCCGCTGAAAATTGCCGCGGTTTTACGGGCAACAACGAGCAGGCTGCTTCGGGCTGAAGCACAGAGAAACCGCCCCGTGTCGGCATCATTCGAACCGCGTTCACGATCGGCGAACATGATCACTATTTTTCGGGTGGAGGCATCGCTGATCCGGCATTCAACGCAGAGGCTTCCTTGCAAAGCCTGCCGGGTGGCCAAACTGAGATCCTGAGCAAAATGATTCACCGGGATCTTGAGGTCGCTGAGCTCAGTCCCGGATGGAATCAGTTGAGTAATCGCCACCTCAATTACCAAAGTATCGGGTGGAGCCGGGCTGTCGACCAACTTCATTCCGAGACGGCGGCAGACCGTCTGGAACTCCCGGCGTAATTGCTCCGTCAAGTATTCGCCCAGACTTTTGATTTCCCGTCGCAGCTGGCTGGCCTTTTTGTCATCAATCCCGGACCAGTTGATCGTTTTCAATAATGACACGACATCTGTCGGCGCCACATAGACGTTTTGATAGTTGTGTGTGGAATCAGCCATGTACATGTAATGAAAGGGAAAGCGGTTCCGCTGACGAATCAGCAAATCCTGGCGTGGCAGAAATGCACTGACATGAGTCGGCGGGTCAATCCGATCAATCTCCTGGGGCGATTTGCATCCCGAACCCAGTGCCAGAAATTGCACCGCTGCCGCCGCCACCGGAAGGAACCTCATTGTGCGCTGTCTCCGAACGGATTATTTGAAGCAGTTGCTTTCAGATGGGAATGCTCCGGAACGGACGTCCTGAGCATAAGCCGAGAGCGCCTCACGCATCATGTTGCCCAGCTCTGCGTATCGCCGGGCGTGTTTCGGAGTGAAATCCAGCAGCCCCAGCAGATCATGAATCACCTGAACCTGACCGGAGCAATCCGGTCCGGAACCAATTCCTATGGTCGGAACCTGCAGCTCCGAGGTGATTCGGCGGCCCAGCTCAGATGGAATGCATTCAAACACGATGGCAAAAACCCCGGCCTCCTCCAATGCTCTGGCGTCAGCCAGCAACTGGGCGGCCGCAGCTTCGGTGCGGCCGGCGACCCGGTAGCCTCCCACCGACTGAATGCGCTGAGGCAACAGTCCGAGATGCCCCATCACCGGAATGCCTGCTCCCACCAGACGGCGGATCAATCCGACATGTTCCGCTCCGCCTTCGAGCTTGACCGCATCGGCTCCGGCCTCTTTGATGGCGCGTCCGGCATTGCGCAGGGCCTCGTCGTCTGAGGGTTGATAACTCATGAACGGCATATCGAAAATCACAAAGGCATCCGGAGCCCCCCTGCGTACTGCTGCGGTGTGATGCAGCATATCAGCCATGGTGACCGGCAGCGTCGTTTCATATCCGAGCACCGTGGTCCCGACCGAATCTCCGACCAGCAGCAGATCGATGCCGGCGGCGGCCGCAGCGGCTGCAGACGGAGTATCATAGGCAGTAACCATTATCAGTTTTTCGCCGGACGCCTTGCGTTTGGCAAACGCGCTGACAGTAATTTTATTTTTGTTCATAATGAAAATCCGGTAGTGATTGTTCAGGAGCCGCGGCCGTGTCGCTTAATATTCATAATATGGCTGTAAAAGCAATTTTTTGCAAACTTTTTTTTGAACTTCGTCCGGAATAATGCTATTTTGTAGTCAGGGGGGAGAAAAGCTGCCAACTTTTAGCTGAAGCCGGGGGATGAACTCATGAAAAAAGAACGCAAAAAACATTTGCGCCGTCTGGCTGAACGTGCGGAAAAACGTCGGTCCGGCGGCAGAACCATCAAGTTTGAAGGCGTATTGAAAATGGCCCAGGGGGGATTCGGATTTGTGACTCCGGAATCGGAAAACCCGGAATCGTCTGTCCCCGCAGCAACTCAGGAGGACATTTTCATCCCGGCCAAATTTGTCGGGGACGCTCTCGACGGTGACCGGGTCAAGGGGGAAATCTTGCCGCCGCGGCCCGGGCATCCTGATGACAACAGGGGACCGGTGGGCCGGATCATTGCGGTACTTTCCCGGGAAAAGCAGGAAATTGTCGCCGAGCTTCTGGCCGGCAATGTCGCCCGTCCGCTTAACCCCAGGCTGCCGGATGACATCCGGCTCTGCGGCCCGCGCAAGGGTGCCGGGCGCGGGGATTGGATCAAATTGAAATTGCGGCAGGACGAGGATGGCTCCTGGCTCGGGACAGTAGCCGGTAAAATCGGCAAAGCCGGTGTGCTATCCGGTGATCTCGATGCCGTTATGGCGCAATACGACATCCCGCCGCGTTATTCCGAGGCCGATGATGCCGAGGCATTGGCGGTGGTTCCCCGGGAAATTGCCCGCGAGGACTGCACTCCGCTTTTTGCTCTGACCATTGATCCTTTTGATGCCAAAGATTTTGATGATGCCATCTCGCTTGCTCCCGGACAGTCGGCGGCAACTCTCCAGCTGGGAGTCCATATCGCCGATGTGGCGGCCTACATTGCTCCAAAATCGAAGTTTGACCGCTCGGCGGAGTTGCGCGGTTTCAGCTGTTATCTGCCTGGACGCACTCTGCCCATGCTGCCACCCGGTCTGACTGCAAGAATCAGTATGCGGGCCGGAGAACTTTCCGCAGCTCACAGTGTTTTTTTCGAAATCGAACGCGCCACCGGCCGTATTCTTTCGACACGGCGCAGCCACACCACTATCCGGGTTGATCACCGGTTGAACTACGATGAAGTGCAGGATTTTATTGATACCGGAACTGCTCCGGCGCAGTGGAGTGAACAGCTCAAATCCAGCCTGAAAGACTTGGTCGAGCTGACCAGAAAATTACGTCACAACCGGTTTGAACAGGAAAAATTCATTGACTTGCCACTCCCTGAAATCCGGGTTCTCTGCGATGAAAACGCCGACAGTATTTCAGGTCTTTCCGTCAAAACCAGCCGGGAGGCTGAACAATTGGTCGAGGAGTGCATGCTGGCGGCCAATTCTGCTGTCGGGGCCGAACTTACCAGCCGGGGTATTGCGGGAATCTTCCGGGTTCATGCTGAACCGTCCCCCGATAAATTGACTGAATTCTCTGATCTGGTGCATGAGGCTTTCGGTTTGATCCCGGGAAACCTGGGAGATCGGGATGAATGCAACCGCTTTATCGCTTCTCTTCCGGACGATCCGCGCCGCCCTGTGGTTTTGAGTTGGTTGCTCCGTGCCATGCCTCGTGCGGAATACGCAGCCAAAGCCAGTTTGCACTTCGCGCTTGGCAAAACCTGTTATTGTCATTTCACCAGTCCGATCCGGCGCTATCCGGATTTGCTCGTGCACCAGCAGCTGTGGAACTACGATACCAAAGTGCGCACCAGAAGCATTGCCACCCTGGAACGGGCGGCGGTCCGTACATCGGATCAGGAGGCAAACAATGATGCAGCTTATTACGCCGCGACTGATCGTTTCAAGCTGCGCTATCTGGAGGAGAAGCTGGAGGCCGGCGGTGACAACATGTACGAGGCGGTCATTACCCGGGTCATGAATTCGGGTTTGCAGGTCGATGTCGGAGAACTGGGGTTGTATGGATTTGTTCCGCTCGAGCAGCTGCATGGCGGATTTCGTCGCGGTGGACGCTCGCTGCGTCAGGAGCACGGCGATATAGTCTACAAACCTGGCAACTATATTTATCTGCGTCTTGCCCGGATTGATTTTGCCCGCGGCAACGCGGTTTTTGTGCCGGCTGGCCGTTAATCGGGTTGAATATTCGGGATTTAGGAGTTATATTGCCAAATGTCGGTTTTCCGGCGTGATTGAAACGGCGGGAAACCGGCTGACGGGTACTACAGTGAACCATCAGTCGGATTCAGTTTCAACATGATTGATATCATCGCCGGAGAAAAACGGGAAACCGCGCTTCTGGTCGGCGTCAAACCGGACAATGAAACGCTCGACGTTATCAACGAACAGCTTGCCGAACTCGCCGAATTGGTGTCTTGCATCGGTTTTGCTCCGCTTAATCCCGAGGTGGCTGTTTTGCGTGACGTCCACCCTCAGTACCTGATCGGTTCCGGTCGAGCCGCCGAAATCGCACGGGTCGCTCAGGAGTGTGAAGCTGATCTGGTTGTGTTCGACTGCCGTCTCACTCCTTCGCAACAGCGTAACTGGGAACGGTTGGCCAAGTGTCCGGTCATCGACCGGGAAGAGGTGATTCTGGACATTTTCGCCGCCAGGGCCCACACCAGGGAGGCGGTGCTTCAAGTCGAACTGGCCCGGGCGCAATATTACTTGCCGCGCCTCACCAGGGCGTGGACCCACCTTTCCCGGCAGCGCGGCGGAGGAGCCACCACCCGGGGCGAAGGCGAGGCCCAGATTGAAACCGATCGCCGGCTTTTGCGTCGCCGCATTCAGCAAATGCGTGAAGAATTGCGTCAGGTGGTCCGCCACCGTGATGTTCAGCGCAAGGCGAGGCTGCGCCGTCCGGTGCCGCAGGGGGCGATTGTCGGATACACCAATGTGGGAAAATCCAGCTTGCTTTCGTCATTATCCGGTGCTGATCTGCTGGTAAAGGATCAGCTCTTTGCCACTCTGGATCCCACCGCCCGCCGGGTCATGCTGGAGGGGCACGTCGAGGTGGTTCTGTCGGATACGGTCGGCTTTGTCCGCAATCTGCCTCACAGTCTGATCGAGGCCTTCAAATCAACGCTGGAAGAGGCAGTGCTGGCCGACTTTCTGATTTTGGTGCTGGATATTTCCAGTCCGCGTTTGGACAACGAATGGGAAACCACTTTGTCCGTTTTGCGCGAGCTGGGCGCAGAAGACAAGAAAATTCAAGTGGTATTCAATAAAGTTGATTTACTGACTCCGGGGCGGGATGCCATGAAATTGGCCAGACTGCACGGCTTGTTTCCCAATGCCCTGTACATTTCAACCAAAACCGGTGAGGGGATGGCGCAGTTGCGGCGCCGCCTGGTTGAACTGGCAGGTGTCGAACGCCGTACTGTGCGCGTCCTGCTTCCGCCGGGACGGCACGATCTGATTGCCTTGGCGCATTCCGATGGCGCTGTTTACGAGGAACAGTATGCGGAAGATGGTTCGCTTGAGATGGTTTTCGCCATTGATGCCAGACATTATCACAAGTTTTCGGAATATTTGATATGAAACCGGTTGTTTTAAAGTTGTTATTGATGGGGGTGGCATTCTGGAGCCTTGCCGGAGCTGCCGCTGTGGATGAAAGCGACCTGTCGCCCTGGGATTCCTGGAGAATGGGGTATACCAGTTATGAGCAGGGGGAGTCTTTGCGTGACCGCGGTGAGTATACCCGGGCACACCAAGCGTTCGAGGCGGCATTGAAACATTACAGCAGCGTAAAAAAGGCCCGTCCGGACTGGAATCAGAAAGTAATCGATGAACGCATAGAGGACTGCCGCCGTGAATTGACCAAAACTGCCCGTTTGCTGGGTAAGAGTTTACCGGACGCCGCAGCCGGTCCTGAGGCGTCGCCCGGAAATGAGGCGCCGATTAAATCGGAAAACGAGGTGCTCAGGCAGCAACTGGCCGCCTCCGGGGTTGAACTGGCTAAGCTTCGTGCAGAATTGGAAAAAAAACGCAACCTGGAGTCTGAAGTCGCCAATCTGATCCGGGATCAGCGCGTCGCAGCGGAAAAATACGCTCTGTTGGAACGGCGTTTGCAAACCGTTTCCCGGGGGGGCGGCGTTCCGGATCAACGCCTGAACGAGGTGAACCGGCAGCTGGTCAACGAACGCTTGAAATACAGTGCATTGCAAAAGCAGTTTCTGGAAATCCAGAGCGAACTTGCCAAATCAAAAGAAGATAACGACGACCTGCGCCGCGCCCGTATGACCGCAGAAAATTCTCTGCGGGACAGCGGGAACGAACTAAAACGCCTGGACAGCGAATTAGTTGAGCTGCGAAAATTTCAATCCGTCGCGGTTGAACGCGAAACGGCACTGTCTGGCCGGCTTTCCGAGGCCCGCCGTCAAACTGAAGCTGCGGTCAGGCGCACGGCTGAACTCGAAAATGAGCTGTCCGAAATTCGTCAACGGCTTTATCAGGCTATGACTCCGGAAGGAGAAGCCATCGTAAACAGCGCGATCCTGGATGAAAACAGCTCTTTGCACAAAAAGTTGGATGAAATCCGTTCCCAGCTGGAAGAGGCAATCCGCGAGAGCGCACGCCAGCGCTCCCGGCATGACATCCTGCAGGAACAGCACAAACTTTTGGCTGAAAGCCTGCAGCGTACGGAAAACGCCCGCCGGGAATTGGAGCGGCAGCTTGCCGAAACCCAGAAGGCACTGGCTGATTCCGGCCACTCCGGAACCTCTTCCGAGGCGGGGCAACAGGCGGTCGCACGTTATGAAAAACTTGAAGCCGATTTCAAGGCGATAACCGAACGCTGCGCCGAACTGGAAGAACGGCTGGCCAGACGTGCCAGTCAGGACTTTCAAAATCTGACTGCCGCCCAGAAACAGCTGAACCGGCTCAACTCTGACTTTGACAAGGCTCAGTTGGAGCTCGTCAGCCTCAGGTCCGAACGGGATTCGCTGAAACTTGAACAGGAACGATTGAGCAAATCAGCCACCGCCGCTGCGGACGAAAATCAGCGCCTGATTTCCGATCTTAACACAGTAAAGCAGCAACTGCTCGATGCCAGCACTGCTTTGGACAAGATGAAAAACGTTTCGGATCAGTTTGCCGAACTGCGTAAAAATTTTGCTGCACTTAAAGCCGAAAACGATGAAAACCGGTTGCTGGCCGAGGCCGCCAAACCCCGTGAAGCCGAACTATCCAGAATAAAATTGCGCCTGGCTGAATTGGAACAGCTGAAAGCCAGGCTGGGCAGTGAACAGCGGCTTAACAGTGAACTGCTGGCTGAAAAACGACGGTTGGAAAATGCGTTGGCGGCAACCAGGGAAATGGAGTCTGAACTTCTGGCTTTGAAGCGTAAAACTCCTGAAATAGAATCGATGAAAGCAGAAATCGAGCGCCTTAAGGCTCTCAATACGGAATTGATTTCGGCCAAAAACACTGAAGGCGATCTGGCCAGATTAAAAAGTCTTCTGGTGGAGGCCGAAAGCGCCCAGGGCGAGTTGATCAGAGCGAAAAAACTCAATGAGGAACTGCTGGCGCTTCAGGCCTCCCAGGCCGAAGAGCTGAACGCGCTTAAAGGCGTAACGATGAAATACGGGAGTTTGAAGGACGATTTCAATCGGATACAAGCTGAATATACAGCGTTAAGCAACCTCAAAAAACAGTACTCTGAGGTTCTTGCCGAACTTGATACGGCTCGGAACGAGGCTGAAAAATACCAGCGTGAAATCAGCCGACTGAATAAATATCATGCGGAACTGGAGCGGCTGCGGCTGCTGGAAAGCGGAAGCCAGGAGATTGAAAAACTGCGGTCCGAGCTGGCTGAACGCAGGGTCGCGGCCGCTGAATCTGACAAGCTGGCAGCAGAACTCACAGCGCTGAAGCAGCAGCAGCCAGCATTGCTGGTCAAGGCCCGTGCCGGCCGGGAGCTGGAAGTTCAGAATAAAAAGCTGGACAATGACATGAAGCGGCTGAATCAGGAATTGGAAACACTTCAGAAGAATTACCGCCAGATGGTGGCCCAGGCCGACCGGCTTCGCAGCGAGACGTTGTCTCAGAAGAATAAGCTGCTCGAGTTGACGACGCTGCAAGAAGAGTTGGGGCGGTTGAAAACGCTCAATCGTGAACTGGTGAGCGCCAAGGGCCTGGAAGGGGAGGTGGCGGAACTCAAGCGGAAGTTATCCGAATCGGAACAGATCAAAGATGAGCTGGGAAGAGTCAACCGGCTCAATTCAGAGCTGGTGGCTACCAACGAAAAACTGGAACAGGAACTTACCTTACGGAGACGTTCCCTGATTCCGGGAGTCGATTTGGCCGGCGATCCCGACACGATTCTGCCGACGGAACGGGAGCAGCCGGAAGATTTGGTCGCAGCCGGGATCATTGCCGAATCCGACGGCAACCTTGAGCTTGCCATATGGAATTACCGCAAGGCTCTGAAATTGGATCAAAACTGCACCGCTGCCGCCCTGCGTCTGGGGACGATCATGTTCAAGCGCGAGGATTTTGAAGCCGCCGCCGCCTTGCTGAGCATGGCCAGAGCCGCCGACCCCGGCAACGTTGAACTGGGACTGGCCGCCGCGGACAGCTGTCTGCGACTCGGCCGGGGGGGCAATGCCCAGGCGATTGTGGAACCATTGTTGAAGAACCACCCCGAAAATTACCGGTTGCAGGTGACGGCCGCCAGGGCGCTGGCGGCCACCGGGCAGTTGAAAAAGGCCGAGGAACGTATGACATTTGCCATGCGTTTGGCCCCCAGGGAGCTGGAACCGAAAATTGAACTGGCCAGATTGATTGCGATCAATTATCCGAGTCGGCTTGAAGAAGCGGCCCGCATTTACGAAAAGGCCCGGCTTCTCGGCGCCGCGCCGGATTTGGAATTGGAACCGATTTTAGGTGAATTTCTCGATAAGCGGCGTGAGACCGCCCTGTTTCTGGCCGAAGCCGCTGCCGAAGCGGAACACAGCCGGGACTGGAAGGCCGCCACCTGGTATTACCGCCAGCTGAATACGCTGGGACGTGACGCCGACAGATTTGTACCACGCCTGGCTTATGCTCTGTACCGGGATGGCAGCGGAGCGGCGGCCCTGGAAACCCTGGGATTCAGTTCGAGTGTCACCCCGCTTGGCGAGCTGGTGGCAATGCTGGTGCATTATAAAAACAAGGATATTCCACAGGCTGTCCAGGCTTCACGGCGAGCTCTTTCCTTAAACGGCGGTGTGCCGGTGGCTGTTCCGGAGGACTGGAATGAGTTTCAAATTGAACTGGAAAGCACTTTAAGTGATGTCCGGCAGGCTCCGGTCCGGATTCTCCGGGAGGCGTTTGTCAAACTTTGATGTAAAAAGTCGTGTTTTTTTCAAATTTCAGCTTGCAAACCAGCTTAAATACGCCTATATTATAATACAACTTCAAGCGAGTGTAGCTCAGTTGGTAGAGCATCACGTTGCCAACGTGATTGTCGCCGGTTCGATTCCGGTCACTCGCTCCATTGCAATGCTGTCAGTGCGAGTGTAGCTCAGTTGGTAGAGCATCACGTTGCCAACGTGATTGTCGCCGGTTCGATTCCGGTCACTCGCTCCATTTTTTTATCCCAATGTGATCAGAATCAGTCCGGCCAGGATCAGCAGCATTCCCGCCACCTTGGGCGCCGAGAAGGCTTCTTTGAGAATCAGCACTCCGGCCAGGAATCCCAGCGGCAGGCTTAATTGCCGGAAAGCCTGAATGTAGGCCACGTTGCTGACGTAGCCCATTGCGACCAGAATCAGGGCATACGCACCGGAACTGCAGAAACCGGCCATTATCGGATAATGAATTTTCCGAACCAGTTCCCGGAGGCAGCGATGTTCACGCTTGTCACACAGCACCAGAAACAGCGTCCCGGTTGCGAGGCCGAATTCTATGATGAATAAATAGGCAAGAACGTCTGTGGTCCGCCACGTTATTCCGGGTTGTTTGCGCAGAATCTCCAGCGCTCCGCCGTCCATGATTGTATAAATTGAAATACCGATAGCGCCGATCAGAATATATTTGTAGACGCGTCCGGTATAGCGCCTGAAGCTGAATTCCCGAAAAGTCTGCAGCGGCATGGTGAGGCATCCGATTGAAACCACCGCCATGCCGAGCCACTCCACCCGAGTCAACGGAGTGCCGATCCCGGTCAACCCGGTCAGCGCGGCCACCATCAGTACCGGCAAGGCTCTGACCAGCGGGTAGATTAACGAGACTTCGCCGATTGCATAGCCCCGGGCCAGGCCTCCGACATAAAATACTTCAGCTGCAATGCTGGCCAGGATCATGAAAAACAATCGGTAGGGCAGGGCGCTCCAGTTCCAGTCCGACACAATGAAAAAGGGCAGCCAAATCAAGGCTCCGGTGGTCGACATCAATCCGTAAAATGCCAGAGAGGGTTTGACACTCTTGGAAATCATGTTCCATGCCACATGCATGAAAATTGAAATAAAAATCAGGATGAATGCGACAAAGCTCATTTTACGCAATACCTTTTAAATAGTTTTTAATAATTGCGACTTAAAATATTTTACACCCTGCGCAAATTCTCTGGTCCGATTTTTCAGCCGGTCTGATTATTTACGGCACCGCAGCAGCCACGTTCCGGTAACTTGCATATATTGTCCCGTACGGATTCCGCGATCAGCTGAAATTGTCATCCATTGTTTCGAAAGTCATTCAAGCAGATTGTCTGTCCGTCGTCAGCGAGTATCACACTTTTGCCCAGAACAGCATCGGCCTTGGCCTTTTCCTCGGCCGGGTTTTCGAGAATAGCCCGCCCATGGTGCAAAAACAGCACCTGATGAACCGGCCATTGCCGCTCAAGGATCATTGCGCACAGCGCATCGGCATGATGATGTCCGGTTTCCGCCATCAGCAAGGCAACCGGCTGTTCCAGCCAGACGGTTAATTCAGCCAGCGATTTCACGTCCCCGGTATATACAATGTTACCGTACGGAGTTTGAATCCGGAAAGAGTAGCTCAAGGGCTTCCCAGTGCGCAAATCAGGTCGCATGTGGCAATTCGGCAAGGCCTCTATCTCCACTTCATCGTCACGGTAAATTGCACCGGGAGACAATGTCCGGACGACCGGTTGGAATTTCCAGTCATCATCATTCCCGCCGGCGTTGGCGGTTAAAAACATCTCTGCCGCAGTAATGACCGCAGCCTCCGCCGTATAGCACGGCAACTCTTGAAAGGAGCGATCCTGATGAAGCCATTTTTCTTTGTGGATCAGCTGAAAAATTCCAGGCAGCCCGGCAGTGTGGTCAAAGTGGGAATGAGAGAGAAACAGTGCCTTTGCCTTCAGTGATGACAGCCCCTTGACATACGCCTTTGAAGCACATGCTCCGCCGGCGTCAAACCACAGCAGGTCTCCACCAGATTCCTCCAGTATCCATGACGTGTAGTCACGGCCTGGCCATGGCTCAGTCCCCGAACAACTGCCAAGAATGTGAATCTGCATTGACTCTCCTCCCTTTTTGGTATAAAGCGCATTTCATGTAATATAACTGAATAGCAAGGCTGCTGCAAGTATTAATATGTTTTTTACTAAATAGTGTCCGAAGCAGACGGCGGCAGCCGGGAATTTTTCATAATAATGGCTTCGGGACAGGTTGACATCTGCGCCCGACGGTGTATATTGAAATCAGCGATATTGAAAAATGCTTCTGCGCTTCCAGTAAAGCAGACGACAATTCAGCTTCAAAAATAAATTTATCAAGCAATGCTGAATTGTGCTGACGGGATGTTTTATTCATCACGGCAACAGGTTAAAGTGAAAAATATACAATAAATATTAGCCTGTAATGGCAGTTTTGTTTTTTAGCATTCTGTTGGTGACGTGAAAGTTATCCATAAAAATAACAGGTCGAAAACCGTAATTTAAGTCATTTTCCGCTTGACTTTCGTCAAGTTCAGTATAAATTAGGTATTCATACACCAATGCTGGAATTGAGCATGCCATAAACTATGGAGGTCATTATGGACTATGTCTGCGGAAAGGTAATTTTCATCACCGGAGCCGGAAGCGGAATCGGTCGAGCCTGCGCCATGAAATTTGTGGAGATGGGGGCAAAGGTGTTTACTCTCACTCTTAAGGCCGATGAACTGAAGGAAACGAGCGAACTGATCGCCAGCCCGAATTTCGCCGGAGTCGCCGGTGACGTTACCGATGAGGCTACTGTCAAGAATGCAGTGGCGTCCTGTGTGGAAAAATTCGGGACCGTTGATGTCCTGATCAACTCCGCCGGAATCGGTCTGGCAACACCGGATCTTTCGGAAACTGATGTGTCCAAATTCAACGCCATGTTTGACGTCAATGTCAAGGGGGTTTTCCTGTGTACCCGGGAATGTCTCAAAATTATGAAACCCAAGCAGTCCGGACACGTTCTCACGCTGATTTCCATGGCCGGCCAGCGCACCAATCCGGGTGCTCCGCTGTATTGTTCGAGCAAATTTGCCGCCCGGGGGTTCAACAGCGCTTTGGCCGATCAATGCATTCAGTATCATGTGAAAGTCACCGATATCAATCCCGGGCCCGTCGACAGCAACTACTGGGGCGACCGGGTGGTGCAGCGGCAGAAGTTTCTGCGTCCGGCTGATGTGGCCAACGTGATCGCTTTTGTGGTCAACCAGCCGGATTATGTGATGATTCGCGAAATCAATTTTGACAATATCAATTTCCTTATAAAGGATAAGAAATAACCAACACCATCGCAGCCGGTCGGCTTGGTCGGACCGGTTGCGCAACCAGGGAGTCCGACGATGAAATACCCCGTGTCTGTATCTGAAATGCGAGAGCGTTATCTCCGGCTTTACACTGGAGCGGTCAACGACATTATGCGTTTCGATTACAAAGTAAACGCCGCCTTGCCCTCAGACTATGCCCCTCTCAATCGGGACATGAAACTCTGCGGCGTGGCATTCACCATCAAGGGGGCGCCGGATATTACCACCGACGGTGAATTCGAAATGCGGGCCGAGATGCTCGAAGCTCTGCACGAAGACAGCATTGTAATGTGGGACTGCACCGGCGACACCGTCACCGCCCAGTGGGGTGAAATCATGACGATGGCGGCGATTAAAGCCGGATGCCGCGGCGCTTTCATCAATGGCATCAGGGATACGGACGCCATTCTGGCGCAGGGGTTTCCCATCTTTCACAAATACCGCACCAACGTCGGAATGCTTGGACGGTTCCGGATGTACTACTATCAGAAGCCGGTGCTGATCGGCGAAGTGGTCGTAACTCCAGGAGATTGGATTCTCGGAGACATCGACGGAGTGATTCGGATCCCGCAGGACATTGCCTACGATGTGCTGGTGAAAGCGGAAAAGATTCTTGAGAAGGAGGAAGGAATCCGCGGCATGGTCCGTTCTGGCATGAAGCCTACGGACGTGGTGGCTCAGGGAGGCTATTTCTAGGGCCGGCGGACTCCGGGATTTTACCGAAATTTTTCCGCCGATCCGGCGGAAATTCGTTTTTGATTTTAAGGAAAAACAAAATGAAAGCTGCTTATTACGTTAGCGAAGGTCATTTCGAAGTCAAAAATGACGCCGTGGCAGCGGTTCCGGCCGCTGATGAAGTGCTGCTGAAGGTCGCTTATTGCGGTATCTGCGGTACGGATATGCACATTTTCCATGGCAAAATGGACAAACGGGTTAATCCCCCCCAGGTGATCGGCCATGAAGCCTCTGCGGTGGTGGCGGCTGTCGGCTCCGGTGTAACCAGGTTCGCTCCCGGCGACCGGGTGGTGATCCGACCGCTGGATTGGTGCGGAGACTGCCCGGCCTGCAACACCGGACTCTCCCACATCTGCATGAACCTCAAATTCATGGGCATTGACAGCATTGGCGCCTTTCAGGAGTATTGGGCGGTCAAGGAACGTACTTTGTACAAGGTTCCGGCCGGCTTGTCGTTGAAGGAAGCCGCACTGATTGAACCAGTGGCGGTGGCCTGCCATGACGTGCGGATTTCCGAACTCAAGGCTGGAGAATTCGCTCTCGTCATGGGGGGAGGGCCGATTGGTCTGCTGATTGCCATGGTGGCAAAAGCCGCTGGCGCAAGAGTGGTGATTTCTGAGATCAACCCCTACCGGATTGATTTTGCCCGGAAATGCGGTTTTGAAGTGGTCAATCCGCAGGAATGCGACATGGTGGAAACCATTAATGGCATGACTGGCGGAGCCGGTGCGGATGTGCTATTTGAAGTGACGGCATCCGAACCCGGAGCGGCGATCATGACGGAAGTTGTCCGTACCCGCGGTCGGATTGTCGCGGTTGGCATTTACAGCAAGCCGGTGCCGGTCAATATGCACAAATTCTTCTGGCGGGAGCTGCGGCTTTTCGGCGCGCGCCTCTATGAAGCGGAAGACTTCGACACTGCGCTGCGGATTTCCGCCGAGGGTAAACTGCCGTTGAGCAAATTGATCACCGGTGTGTTTGACCTTGATGACATTGAGGCCGGATTCAGATCCATGGTGGGCAATGCCACCGCGATTAAAACCTTAATCAAATGCAGCGATGAGGAGTGAAAAAATGATTCTTGATCAATTCAAACTTGATGGAAAAATCGCCCTGGTGTCCGGATGCCGTCGCGGTATCGGCCGCGGCATTGCAGTGGGTTTGGCTGAAGCCGGTGCGGACATTATCGGTGTCAGCGCCCAGCTTGAGAAAGAAAGTGACGTAGAAAAGGAAGTCAAAGCTCTCGGACGTAATTTCTGGGGTTATACCTGTGATTTTTCCGATCGCAAGGCCCTTTACGAATTCATTGCCAAAGTGAAGCGGGAGCACCCTCGGGTGGACATCCTCTTCAACAATGCCGGCAGCATTCTGCGTAAACCCGCGGTCGAGCATCCTGACGAGTACTGGGATAAAATTATCGCTATTAACTTGGATTCCCAGTTTATCATGGCACGGGAATTCGGGCGCGACATGGTGGCCCGGGGCAAGGGAAAGATTGTTTTCACCTGCAGTCTGCTGACGTTCCAGGGGGGAGTCACGGTCCCGGGCTATGCCGCCAGCAAGGCCGGCGTCGGCGAACTGGTGATGGCCCTTTCCAATGAGTGGGCCTCAAAGGGGGTCAACGTCAACGGCATTGCTCCCGGATACATCGCAACCGACAACACTGCCGCGCTGCGGGCCGATGAAACCCGCAGCCGGCAAATTCTCGAGCGCATTCCGGCTGGACGCTGGGGTACTCCCGAGGATTTCAAGGGGGTCGCGGTGTTCCTGGCCTCGGAGGCGTCCAATTATGTTGACGGCGCCATCTATCTCGTGGATGGCGGTTGGATGGGCCGTTAAGAGAATCATGGTTTCATAATTATCAAACGCAACTTGAAAATTTGGAGCTACCCTGACAAATGAGCAACTTCAAATCGTATGGAGATGTCGCCAAAAAGGCCTGGGAAAAGCATCTTGAATGCCATCCGATGGATAAATCATATGCCTGTACCCTGAGTATGCATGCGATAGCCCGTTACGCGGTTGAAAACCAGGACCAGGCGATTCTTGACCGGGTGAAAAGTGAATTGAAACCTTTCATCGAAGATAAAATCGCCAATGTCGGCGGAGCCTATGGCCCGACGGTTTACCGGGTAGGGGGTAATGCCTCAGCCTATTTGCTGTACAAGGGGGTCATGCCGGAAGCCCGGGAAATTCTTTGCAGGCATGTGGAATTGCTGATGACTGAGCAGTCCCGTGATCTGCAGGGAATTTTTGACATGCGCCATGGGGGAGCAAGTCACAGCCGCGGTTTTATTTGGATCGACACGGTGTTCGGAGTTTGTCCGTTCCTGGTTTACATGGGGCGGGTAACCGGTGACAAGCGTTATTACGACGAGGCTGTCAAGCAGATGATGGGCCACCATACCCGTCTGCGCGATCCTGAGTTGCGCATATACCACCAGGCGGTCAACGTCCGGGATTCTCTGCGCGGCTGGTCGGCGATTTGGAGTCGGGGGCAGGGCTGGGGAATCCATGGCCTGATTGACATGATCATGGACATGCCGAAGGATCATCCGGGTTACCAGACCATTGTCGAGGCTTTTCTTGACACCATGGCCGGTTCTCTCTCCTGGCAGGATGAGAAAGGAATGTTCCACCAGGTGGTTAATCAGCTGCTCAGCTATCCCGAAACCTCTGGCACCGGCATGATCATGTACGGCCTCGGACGTTCGATCGAGTGCGGAGTTATTTCCGCCAAAAATGGCGTCGAACCTTTCCTGCGCGGCATCAAAGGCTTGCTGGAGTACATTGAAGACGATGGCTCGGTCAACAACTGCTGCCCGGGCTGCCTCGCCCCCGGCAACGGCACTGAGGCCGATTACAGCAACCGGTGGTGGAACCGCAATGACGAGCATTCTTTCGGCCCATATATCATGGCGTTTGCGGCCGCAGAAGCCCTTCACCGTAAAGGTATCAGTCCGTCTTTGCCGGAAATTCTGGCATAACGGCCAGTTTCTCCAGATCCGATCCGGTTTTCCCGGATCGGATTTTTTTTGTTCCCGGCAGATACTGCAATTGAAAAAAGCGTTTGCCTGTGCTATTATACAGAAATATTCATTTCGGCAGATTGCCGAGCTGGAAGGAATTGCAAAATCATAGTTTGGGGAAAGGAGTGAGCATGTCAACTGGAACGGAAAATAATTCCGATTTTTATAATTTTCTGGCGGAAGGCAATATCATCTGTCACTCCGAGCAAACCGTTTCCGCTGACGTTATCGCCGAGTTGGCACATTTGCTGGCGCGAAACACCGCAGGAATTCAACCTGGCATGGTGATTTCCAGGGTTTTGGAACGCGAAGAGGTAATGCCGACAATTATCGCTCCGGGTCTGGCGGTTCCGCACGCCAAAATGCCGGAGCTGAATCAGATGCTGGTGGCCATGGCGACGTCGGAACATGGAATTGCTTTCCCCAGGGACGACGGAGTTCCTGTCAAGGTTGTGGTCCTGGTGCTGACCCCGGAGCAGGATCCGGGGCTGCACCTGCAGGTACTGGCGGCATTGGCCAAGGAATTTGGCAAGCTGAACCGGATAGCCGAAGTCGCCATGCTGGAAAATGCCCACGCTGTCATGCAGTTTTTCTCCAAGGCCGAGGTTGAAATATCGCCATTTCTGAAAGCCGGAGATGTGATGAAGAAAAATTTTATCACCCTCAAGGAAACCGACACCCTCCGGACTGCAATTGAAACGTTTGCCAAAAACGGCATCGAAGATATTCCCGTCATGGATGACGACGGGGACTTGCGCGGACTGATTTCGCTTTCCGACATCCTGAAATTCAGTTTGCCGGAACACATTTTATGGATGGACAATCTTGCGCCGATCTACCGCTTCCAACCTTTTGCCGAAGTGTTGGAAACCGCTGATGAGACCAAATTGGCTGACATCATGCGCGAGGAATTCCTCAAGGTTGATGCCGATGTGCCGGCCATTCAACTGGCCAAGCTGTTTCTCATTCACAATGTCAGGCGTCTGGTGGTGGTTAATTCCGGCGGAAAATTGGCCGGGATCGTTGAGCTGAAAGATTTCTGCGCAAATCTTTTCTGGGAATAAGCGGGGAAGGGGAGGCTGCGTTGGTATTATGAGTGAAGAAAGTACAGTTGAACTCTCAACCGGCAAACTGATCAGTCGGCTGGCTATTCTGGTTATTGTGAGCGTGGGAGCCGGACTGGCCGGCGGACTGACGGTTCTGGAACCTCATCAGGCCACTGCCTGCGGAGTCTTTCTCGGGATCATTCTGGGAACCTTGTTTTTCTGGAATTTCCGTCTGGCGATTGCTTTTCTGGGACTGGCCGTGCTGATCTGTTCCAATTCCCTTGATGTCGCCGGCTTTGTCCAGTCATCGGCACTGGAAGTCATTCTGTTTCTAGTCGGCATGATGATTATTGTCGGAGCGCTGCGGGATCTGGGCTTTTTCACCTGGATTGTTCAGCTGATTGTGGCCATGCCGAATATTTCTGGTCGTAAATTTATTGTGGTGACCGCAGTTGCCTCGGCCCTTCTGGCCTGCGCGGTTGATGAGGTTACTTCGATTATCTTCATCTCAACGCTGATTTTCCAGGTTTGCGATCGCCTCAAACTGAATCCGACGCCTTACATCCTGATCTGCGTATTCTGCACCAACGTCGGCAGTGCGGGAACGATGATGGGCAACCCGGTCGGCATTTACATCGGCACAAAAGGCGGATTGACATTCGGAGATTTCATGCTGATGGCTTTCCCGATCATGCTGCTGGTGCTTCTGATTACCACCTTGCTTACAGTGTGGATTTACCGTCGGGACCTGGCCCGTTTTGATGCCAGTCTGAAGCTGCGTCTGGCCAGAAACCTGTCTCTGGCTCCAGTGGTGGATGTGCCATACAAACAGGGGTTGGCCCTGATCATCGTGACGGTTATCGCCATTGCCTCGCACCATCCGCTGGAAAACTTGCTTGGACTAGGAAAAAACAGTATTTTGCTGATTGCCCCGCTGGTGTGCGCCGGAGTTGTCATGATTATACGGCGCGATCGGGCCCGTCATTACGTCGAGCGGGAAGTCGACTGGTGGACCCTGCTGTTTTTCATGCTGCTTTTCGCAATAGCCGGTACGTTGGAGCACACTCACGTTGATCGGGTAATGGCTGGCTATTTTGCAGATATATGCGGCACCAGTCACACTGTACTTATTCCATTTATTCTGCTTGTCGCGGCTCTCGGATCGGCATTTGTCGATAACGTGATCTTTGTGGCGGCTTTCAGTCCGGTAATTGAGCAGCTGGCGATCAGCATCAAGGATCTACCGTTGTGGTGGGCGCTGCTTTTCGGAGCATGCATCGGTGGCAACATCACCATGATCGGAAGCACTGCAAATATTGTCGCACTGGGCATGCTGGAAAAACGTTCCCATATACATGTAACTTTTTTTAACTGGCTTAAAGTCGGTCTTGTGGCTGCTTTCGTTGCCCTGGGAGTGGCGTACGGAGCTTTAGTCCTGTTGACGCCGCTGCTGCCGGACCGGGTTGTTGTGCTGAAGAATCCGGAAGTTGTACTCAATGACACCGACAGAATATTTAACGGCAAAGCCGTCAGCTTCAGCGCTGCGCTGGATAAGGGGAGGGACTGTTCTGGACAATTCACTAAGATTCAAACTCCGGCTTATGCGCTGAAATCGGTCACCGGCGAAAAAATCAACGCCTTTGCCGTGCTCAGTCCGGAAATCGCCGAAAAGGTCCCGGATGGAGTTCCCCGTAATTTTACTGGAAAACTGTGCGATATTGAGGGCGGACGATTTCTGATGGTTGAACGGGCGGTTCCCTTGTCTTCCTCCAAATGACTGTCAGATAAAGCAGGTGATCGGCAGGGGGGACATTGCTGAAACGCTGTCCATGATGACGCTTTCAGGCGCAGGAACAGAGCAACTCCGCGCAATTGGATATTGACTTGCCCGATTTCGCCGGAGACCTGTTTTAGAGCCTGATATCGAAAAAATCCGGATCGCAGGACTGTAATTCTGCAGGTTTAGCCGGTATTCAAATCACATCGGACTCGTCATAATCTGGACGCCGAATTTATCAGCAGGCACGATTTACCGGCCGGGCAGGGGGCGAAATTCGATCTCGTACCAGAAGGGAAAGGCAGGCAACCTTCCCCAGTGGAAGGAACTTTTTCACGCCAAAAATTGTACATTGAAGTTGATAAACGGGAAATCGCTCTGTCCGGCTGAAAATTTTCTGCCGATGGAATCATATCAAAAATTATTTTCAAGCGTGAAACAATCAGCTTCAGGCAAAAGCTAATCTGTTTGGGCAATAAAGGCGCCAAAGCTCCGACCTTTTCAGCAGTGTTTGGCGTCAGAAAGTTTCTGACGATTCATGCTGCCATCTGTAATCCAAGTCCACGTGTGTGACGTCCGCAGAGAATGTTTACAAGAAGTCGAATGGGTAGAATTTCTTGTAGTAAATCCCGGTTTTTAAGATTAATGTAATGTCGCATAATATATGTTATGTTAAATTTCATGTCGCTGACGCGGGGAGGCGTTGTATACGTAATTAAATGATTATTATAATATTGCAATAATTGATGGCGGCAATTGTTAATAACTTGATGATAAGTTTGCAGGCGGAGGATAACAAATCTTTTATATACAGATAAATGAACAATGAATATGGAAAATATATATTACCTATCTACCATGCAAACTGTATTAAAACGCAATCTTTTAATCGATTTCCGGGAATTTTAACAAGAAAAACAATTTTTTTGTTGATTTTTCTGTAACTCTGCTATTGACAACAGCATCATTATCATATATAATTTATCAGTAACAGTTTTTTGGATGATTAAAAAACAGAATTTCAGGTGTCTTTTCAAGGCGATTTTTAGGCTTGTCCGACTATAACGGATAAAATCTCTTCGTGACTTCCGACTGCTTTCCTCGATGACTTGATTTCCTTGACGGTTCGGTCTTTGCGGCGAGATTGTGTAGATAACCCAAAAAATTCCAAGGAAACAAGTCGCAAATCCGGGTACGGGGCCCGGACAGAGAGTAATTCAAGAAAGGATTGTGAAAGAATGAACATTTATGTGGGCAACCTGCCCTACGGCACCGACCGCGATGAATTGCGCGAAGTTTTCGCCGCTTTCGGCGAAGTCAGCGCCGCCCGTATTGTCACCGATCGTGAGTCTGGCAGATCCAAGGGGTTCGGTTTTGTCGAAATGCCCAATGAAGCTGAGGCTCGCAAGGCGATTGAAGCGCTGAATGGCAATGAGATCGGCGGCCGCAAGGCAGTGGTGAATGAGGCCCGCCCCAGGGAAGAGCGTCCGCCCCGGGAAAAGCATTGGTAAGGCTGATTGATTTTGCTGAATTTGAAACGACTGTTCAGATTTATCTGGCAGTCGTTTTTGTCTTTTGGGCAGTTTGAGTTTGAATGCTTGAAAAAGAGAATTATAACCTAAAACCTCTGAGTTTCACTGGAAAAAACATTCTTCGGGTGATATTGTATTCCTGATTTGGTATTTAAACTCCGGATGAAGTGCTTGATTTGTACCAATAATAACAAAGGAAAAAAGAATGCGAGAGAGAGGTTTTGCAATCAAGTGGGCTGTCCTGCTGCTGATGGCCGGCATGGCGTCCTTTCAGCTTTGCGGCAGCGACGACATGGAAATCATTCGCCATCGGTTATGCGACACATTGCTGAACACCCTTTCCCCCTCCCCTGAAGCCATTGCTGAAATCAAAGAATCCGCCCGGGAGGACGGTTCTTTTAAAGGTGTTAACTACGAAGATCAGAATCGGTCAATATGGCGTACCTCTCACCATATGACCAACCTGCGTTCTCTGGCCTGGGCATGGGCAAAGCCGAAAAGCACTTATTTCCAGTCTCCGGAGCTGGGGGAGATCATTCGCCGCGGTATCACTTTCTGGAGCACCAGAAAAATCAAATGTCCCAACTGGTGGTACAACGAAATCGGAGTTCCCTCGACTGCCACGGAGGTGTTGTTGCTGAGTGACAAGTTGTTCAGTGCCCCGAATGACCGGCGAACTGCACTGGATACAATCGCACATGTCAAAATCGGAATGACCGGCCAGAATCGTGTCTGGCTATCTCAAATTGTCTTTCGGCGGGCGCTGTTGTCCGGAAATCATGCTGAAATGCGCAAGGCCCTGGCTGCCATTAACGATGAAATTCGTATTGCTCCGCCAGAGGCCGAGGGCATTAATGTGGATGGATGCTTTCATCAGCACGGTCCGCAAATCCAGTTTGGCAATTATGGCACCGCCTATCTTCATGCTTTGACCGGTTTCGGTGAAATCGTAGCCGGCACCAGCTTTGCATTGGCCCGGGAGCGGGTGAATATTCTGCGTTTTCTGATAACTGAAGGGTTTGACTGGATAATGTGGAAGGGACGGATGGATCTCCAAGCGCAGGGACGTCAATTTTTTCCGAACAGTCAGATTTCCAAGTGCAATACCATTTTGCGTGCTATTCAGAGAATGCGTAAAATCGATTCCGAAAATCAGCCAGTTTATGACGCGATACTTGCCCGCAACCAATTGAATGCGGAAAATGATAAAATCGGAACCAAGTTTTTCTGGAACTCTGATTTGCTGGTTGTCCGAGAACCTGAATATTACGCCTCATTGCGCATGGTGTCTACGCGAACCGCGCCGATCGAGGATTATGTCAACTCCGACAACATGCTGGGACGCTACTTTTCGGATGGTGCACTGATGTTGATGCGCAGCGGGAATGAGTACCGGGAGCTGCTGCCATGCTGGGATTGGACGCGGATTCCGGGGACAACCCTGCCCGCCACTCCCCGTTATTCAAGAGAAGAACTGGCTAAGGAGAACATTAAAGTCGCCTCCCCCTTCACCCATAGCAAAAAACGCCGAAACCGGGGCGAAGGCGACTTTACCGGAGCGGTGACTGCCGGACGCAACGCCGCCGCGGTTTATGAAATGAAGCTGGATGGAGTTACTGCGCGCAAAGCCTGGTTTTTTGCTCCGGGAGTAATTGCGGCCTTGGGGAGCGGCATCAGGTCTGAGTCGCCGTTCCCGGTTGCCACCACCGTCAACCAGTGCCGGCTCAACGGTCCGATCAAATCCGGTCCGGATTATGTCTGGCATGATGGAACAGCCTATTTTGGCTGCGGCTTCAAATACAGCACCAAAATGGTGCGCGGCGACTGGCAGAATGTTGTTGGCGCCAAGCTGACAAATCCAGCGCCGGAAGCGGAAATTTTTACACTGACAATTGACCACGGGACCCGATGCCGCGATGCCAGCTACGAGTATGTAATAATGCCGGGAGTTCCGGAAAGCCGGTGTCAGCCCCCTCCCCCGGTCAAATTTCTGAGCAACACGCCCGAACTTCAGGCTGTTGAATTGCCGGATGGAAAAATCGGTGCCGTTTTTTATGTGCCGGGAAGTATCGCCGGTTTTTCCACAGATTCTCCGGGGGTTTTTCTGCTTGACCCCTCCGAACGCAAGGTATTTGCGGCTGATCCCACTCATAAATTGAAGCAAATGACTCTCGCATGGTTGGGAAAATCCCGGCAGATTCATTTGCCGGAAAATATGGAAGCCGGACAAGCTGCCGTTGCCACTTTTTAAATAGCTTTAAGGAGACAACTCATGAAGAAAACATGGTTTTTACTCTTCGTGTCTTTGGTGTTACCCGCATTGACCTGGGGAAGCACTCAACCAGATCGCAACAACCGTTCGACTTATGGCAAAGAACTCAGCTTGCAGAAAATTCCCGGACCGAAGCGGGCTTCAGCCGTTGAGCTTTTTGATGGAAAATTATATGTAAGCGGAGATGGCAGACTATATATCTATGACGTTTCCGCACCGAGGGCGCCCCGTCTGCTTTCTGAAATCAGCGGACTGCATCAAAGTCGGCAGCTGGCTGTCAAGCCTGGATTAGTCGGTGTCAGCGCTCGTTCCCATGGAGTTTGGCTGATTGATGTAAAAGATGCTGCCCACCCTAAAATGCTGCCGCTGGGTGATGCGATTGAGCTGGCTACCGGTATTGATATGGCCGGGGACTTGCTGTTTTTGGGCAACCGGGTGTACGGCATCGAAATTCAAGATATTTCGAATCCCGCCTCCCCGCGTTATCTGAGCCGTTTTAAGACCAATGAAGCTCAATCCGTGCGTTATGTTGATGGCAAACTGTTTTCCGGAGATTGGGGTGGAGGTCTGATTACAATTATCGATGTTTCCAATCCATACCAGCCGGTTGAGTTGGCAAAAATCAAGCTTGATGGCTATGGGGACGGCATTGCGGTACGTGACAACCTGGTTTTTGCCGCTACCGGTCATCACCGTAAATCCGGCCCTGCGGAATCCCGTTTCGGCAATGGACACGGGTTGGAAATTCATGATATTTCCAATATCCGCAAGCCGGTTCGTCTCTCCAGAATTGAATTTCCGACGCTTTGGACACGGGCCAATGATTTCTGGACAGTTCGGGTTGCCGGCAACTATGCCTTTGTCGCTGACACCTACAACGGTTTTTTCCTGATTGATATCAGTAATCCCAAGGCGCCGAAACCAGTAGCTTGGGCAACTCTGGAGAAGAGGCCGACCGTTTCAACCGATTTCAACGGGGTGAGCACCAATTTGATGCTTCCGGATCCGATGTCGGGAATTGCAGTCGGCGACGGCGTGGTTTACATAACTGGAGCAAATACCGGACTTTTCATGATTGAACTCCCGGGAATTGCTCAGATTGAGCCGCTGCGGAAAACACCGATGGTTCTTCCTCCGGCACCGCCGCCGATCCCCAATGCCAAATTTTTCACCTTCAACCCCGGCGGACAGGTTCGCAGTGTGGCGATAAGGGGAGACTTGGCCTGGGTAGCAGCAACGCGCGGCGGCTTGCATCTGGTTAAATTAACCGGAAACGGCATAATCCCGGTGCGTAAGTGGGATATTCCTTACGCGTTTGACGCCCAAAGGCATGGAAAAGATCTGCTGATCGTTGCAGAAGGTGAAGCCGGTGTCAATGTTTATCGCATTGTTTCGGGAAATCAGCTGGTAAAACTGGGGGCAGTCAAACTGCCCGGCAACATGTTGGCCAGGCAACTGTGGGTTCCAGCCGGATCACGATTTGCCATAGCCAGCGGCAACAGCGGCTTGATTTTTTTCATAGATCTGGTTGATCCTCAGAATCCAAAAGTCGTCAGACAATATGGACAAATCAGCCTTGTATATGGCGATTTGATTACACCTGAGCTGGTTGGTGGTAAATATCTGTTTCAGAATTGGCACTCCGGCGGTTTTGCTTGGTACGATTTATCCGGCGACAAACCGGAAGTCGCCAATCTGGACCGCAAGCGTTTGGGCGCCGGTCACCTGGATGGGGCGACTACGATCAATGACAAGGTATTGCTGACCATGAAGGGCGGATATGTGCTTCTTGCTCCCAACCAACCCGGCCCGGCGGAACAATGGCCGGTCTACCGTTCTTCCCAATACATAGGGGGAATTCCTCGAACCGACGGCAACATTCTGGTTACCAGCCAGCGTGCGACCGGAGACATCAGGGTATTTGATATCAGCAATATCCGAAAGCCCAAACCGATTCCTGCCAGGGCGACTAAACTCTCAGGCAATCCCGGAGCAGTTGAATTTTGGAAAGGTAAAATGGTGATTCCGGCTGGCAACCAGGGGCTTTTGCTGGAAAAATGATATAAACTGGCTGAAATCGGCCATCCTGTGATGGTTCGGACGCATTTCAGCTTCAAACGGTTAGTAATCGCCATGAGAGATTGGAGGCTTTCATGGCGTTTTTTTCGGTTACCGGTCTGGAGAAAGACTTAAAGTCTCCGGATTATTGAAATACAGCGAGTACAGGAAATGCTGATCAGCATTTTGATTCAAACCTTTATTTGTTTTTCCGTAATTAAATGCTATAGTATTTTCGGATAAGTTTAAGTACCTGTTTCCGTCAACGCCAAAGGCACCGGTTCAAGCAAGAGTGATGCTTCGATTGAAATGAGACGAATCAACCTGCATACTCATACTTATATGTGCAATCATGGTTCCGGGACAGTCGAGGATTACGCCCGGGCTGCCGTTGCCAGTCAACTGGAAGTGCTTGGTTTTTCAGAACATTCCCCCTTCCCTGACAATGCATATGACAGTTCACGCATGCGTTTTTCCCAGCTTGGCGACTATTGTTCGGCGGTGCGGAATGCCAATGAACTGTTTCCGGACCTGACCATTTGGGCCGGACTTGAGATCGACTTAAGAAATGATCTCAGCCTCGCTTTTTACGAAGATACCTATCGGGGTGAATATCATTTTGATTATTTGATCGGAGGGGTCCACTTTTATGAAACTGATTCCGGAATCGTCTCTCCGGTGGGGGGAAAGAACGGACGCGAACTTTCGAATGATCAGGTTCGGCTTTTCATTGAAAAATCGAT
The DNA here is from genome assembly GCA_949298075.1 of uncultured Lentisphaeria bacterium. Taxonomy (GTDB): domain Bacteria; phylum Verrucomicrobiota; class Lentisphaeria; order Victivallales; family Victivallaceae; genus UBA1784. Next base: position 35,932 of record CASFVA010000051.1, on the reverse strand, counting down.
TCGTCTCATGCAGAGCGGTCTGATTGACTACCTGGCGCATCCAGATATGCCGGCAATGGCTTTTGGAGACTGGACTGCCGAACATGATGCCATGTTCAAGGATCTGATTGAAGCTGCAGTCAGCCTTGACCTCCCCTTGGAAATAAACGGGAACGGTATGCGCCGCCCCCTTAAGCAGCTGTCCGATGGCGGCTGCCGCTATTGCTACCCGGTGCGGCGGTTCTGGGAGTTGGCGGCTGAAAATGGAGCTCGAGCCGTATTCGGCTCGGATGCTCATCATCCGGAGCAAGTCTGGGACCATTACTCTGAAGCCTGCGCCCTGGCTGATGACCTGGGAATTCAGCTGGCTAATTCGCAGCTGGCCGAACAAATTGCCAGCCGCACCGCGACCGGAACGCGTCTGACATGAAGAATGCTTTTGAAGCCTTTTGCCGCGGCGCTGGTTATGTATTCTACGGAATCAAACTGTTTTACTCCACCCCGCGCTGGTGGCGTTACGCGACTCCGCCGCTGGTAATGGCGGTGGTGTTGTATCTGGGGCTTGCCATACTATTTTTCGGCTGGCTGGTGCCGGCACTCGAGCAGTGGCTCTTTGCTCCGGACCAATCCGCGTCTCCCCCGGAATGGCTGGAATGGCTATATTTTTTTCTGCGCGGGGTGTTTAAATTCACGGCTGCGCTGCTGGGGATGGCGGTGGTTGCGGCAACTTTTGCCGGAGTGTATGAAATGTTCGGTTCGCTCATTTTTGACAGTCTTTCCAGACGTTGCGAACTGGAACTTTATCGGACTCCTGAAAACTACCTGTCATGGTCTCAGAATCTGCGCCTGACCATCGAGTGCACCTGGTTTGGCCTCGTTTCCGGAGTCATTGCCCTGCCCCTGTTTCTGCTGAGCCTGGTTCTGCCAACCCCTGCCCTGCTGCTGGCTGCCGGAATACTCGGTTACCGTCTCGGTATTTCTTACCTCTTTCCCGCCGGATTCAACCGAATGCTGGAGGTATCCGACTTGAGGATCCGGGCGGCCGGTCACAAAATGTCGGTGCTTGGCTTTGGAGTAACCGCCTATCTGCTGCTGATGATTCCGGGCGCCGCGTTGTTGTTTCTGCCGGGATTGGCCGTGGCAGGAATCATCATGTCCCATGAGGAACATATTGTCTGCTGATCTCAGCCATGCGCTCCTCTCTGCCGCTATTTTTCCAGAGATTCAAGCCATTGCCGGGCCGCGGCATCTGAAGGCATACGCCAGTCCCCCCGTGGAGACAGACTGATAGTGCCGACTTTCGGCCCGTCAGGCATGCAGCTGCGTTTAAACTGCTGACTGAAGAAGCGCCGCAGAAAGGTTTTCAAAAAGTTTCGCAGCGCACTTTCAGAGTAGACGTCGCCAAAGGCTGCAACCGCCAGATAAAGCAGTTTCTCGGGAGCGGCTCCGTATTTGAGAAAGTGGTAAAGAAAGAAATCATGCACCTCATATGGTCCGATGATATCCTCCGTCTTCTGACTGATCGCCCCATCCTCCTGCGCCGGCAACAATTCGGGACTGACCGGGGTCGCAATCACATCGTCCAAAATCGCTTTAACCTCAGCATCGGAGTTGTCGCCAACCCATCCGATAACATAGCGAATGAGGGTTTTGGGGACCGAACAATTTACGCTGTACATTGAAATGTGATCGCCGTTGTATGTGCACCACCCCATCGCCAGTTCCGACAAATCTCCGGTTCCGACCGCAATTCCTCCGGTCTGATTGGCGACATCCAGCAGGATCTGCGTGCGTTCGCGGGCCTGGGAGTTTTCATAGACCACATTATGCTTGTCGGGATCATGTCCAATGGCTTCAAAATGCTCAAGACAGGCGTTTTTAATACTGATTTCCCGCAGGGTGACGCCCAGTTTGCGGCAGAGTCCGACTGCGTTGTTGTAAGTGCGGTCGGTGGTTCCGAATCCCGGCATGGTTATGGCAATCACCTCACCAGGGGAGCGCCCCAGCAATTTCATGGTATTGACACACACCAGTAAGGCAAGAGTGGAATCCAATCCGCCTGAAATGCCAATTACCAGGCTTTCTGCCCGGGTATGTTCAATGCGCTTGGCCAGTCCGGCGGATTGAATAGCAAAGATTTCCCGGCAACGCTCATCCCGGACCGCCGATTGTTGGGGCACAAATGGCTGCGGAGAAATCTGGCGGCGCAAAGCCGAGGGGGCGCGCAAAGCCTCTGTGTCAAGGCGGCGCCAGACCTGGTTTTCCGACATTTCGACGCCAGAGGCGAAAGGACTGTCGGAAAGCCTGGCGGTTGCGACTCTTTCCAAATCGACATCGCCGGTATAAAGTACACTCTCCCGGCCAAAACGTTCAGAATCCAGAATAACGGTTCCGTTTTCAGCGATCAGCGCGTGACCGCCGCATACCACGTCGGTGGTGGACTCGTGCACACCGCAGGAAACATATGCGTAAACGGCCACGCAGGATGCACTCTGCCGGGCGACCAGTCCGCGCCGGTAATCCGCTTTGCCAACCAATTCGTTGCTGGCGGAAAGATTCAACAGCAGGGTGGCACCGGCCAGAGCCAAGCGGGAGCTTGGGGGGATAACACTCCACATGTCCTCGCAGATTTCCACTCCGATGCGAACGCCGTCCGGGGTTTCAAAAAGCAGATCAACGCCAATCGGAACCCGGTCTTCCCCGGCATACGTCAGCGTTTCCCCCCTTAAATTCCAGCCGGAGGAAAAATACCTTTTTTCGTAAAACTCCCGATAGTTGGGCAAATTGCTTTTGGGAACAATGCCAAGCAGACGGTGATTTCTGATTACAAGGGCGGCGTTGAACAGCCGATTGCGGAATTCAACCGGAGCTCCGATGGCAAACAACGGGCCGTCCGGGAGTTCCCGCAACAGGCGGCGGACTCCATGTTCAGCCGCCGTCAGCAGCATGCGATTGTGAAAAAGATCGGCGCAGGAATAGCCGGTAACCGCAAGCTCAGGAAAAATCATTACCGCGGCTTCTTCAGCCTGGCCGGCCTCTGCTAATTTCAGTATCTGCTCCACATTGTAGTCCACATCCGCGACGTTCTGACGCGGAACCCCGGCAGCGATCCGATAAAATCCAAACATGTGTTGCATCCTCACAGCTTCGCCGGGAATCCGCACGGTCCCGGCGGGTAATTGATGTATGTTTAATCGCCGATACGCGGCTCCGGCGACGGTTGCTTTTCCTGACTTGATTGACGTTTTAAATAATGGGGTGACGTTCCGGCAACGTCATAAGCGATTTTTTCCCCGATCTCAGCGATGGATTGTTCCAGGGCCAGGCGGGTTTCCGATGCATTCTCATCCAGTCCCGGCTTGTTGTCATACAGCGTGTAGTCCGCCCGATGTTCAATTCCGCCGGCGTTGGGCATGATCACGTTGGCTCCGGCCAGCAGCCCCAGTTCCCTGCCCCGGGGGGCAAGAGCCTGCAATGCGGTGGTGGAAGCTATGTTGACATCCTGCAATTGAAGTCTGGTGCAGGCAATCATCCGCAATCCGAGTTCAAATCTTTTCCGGGCCCGCTCCGGAGTTTCCGGCTCAACATCCCGCAGCGGAGCATCATGATGCGGCAGCCAGGGACCCATGCCGATCATGTCGATGTCAAGCCGGTGAAAAAACTCAATGTCATCGGCCAAATCCGCCCCGGACTGTCCCGGCAGGCCAATCATGACACCGGTGCCGACCTGATAATCGCATTCCCGGAGCCGGTGCAAGGCGGCGACCCGGTCATCGAACGACGCATCCGCAGGGTGAATGCTCCGGAAAATCCGGGGATTTGAACTCTCAATCCGCAACAAATAGCGTTCAGCTCCGGCCCGACGCCATCGGCGGTACGTTTCCATGGTCTGTTCGCCGCACGACAGGGTGATGCCGGCGCATCCGGGCAAGGCGCAGATGGCGGCAGTGACCGACTCAATAAACTCGACAAAATCCGGATCGCTGCGCTCGCCGCTCTGGAGGACAATGGACCCGTATCCGAATCCGAGCGCATTTTTGGCGGCAGCGAGAATCTCGTCGAATGACAATTCAAAGCGATTAATCCGGCGATTGCTCCTGCGGATACCGCAGTAATAACAGTCGCGGATACAGAAATTGCTCATTTCAATCAGCCCGCGGAGCCGGACCCATGGGCCGACATGGCGCAGTTTTACCCGGTAGGCCGCGTCAAACAGAGCCTGCTGTTCCGCCGGATCCTCCAGGTTCAGCAACTGCGTCAACTCCCGGGCGGAAAGTCCGGCTCCGGCTTCTCCCCTGGCCAATATGCGGTCGAGCATCATGAATTCAGTTCCGCCCGGAGCCGATCGATCAGCCGGTCAAAGTATGCGAGCGCCGCCTTAATCGGTTCCGGAGTTGACAAATCGACTCCTGCATCCCGCATAATATCAAGCACATCCTTGGAACCTCCGGCCCGGAGGAACCCGAAATAAGCGCGGCGGGCGTCGTCATCACCGCTCAGCAGCCGTTCAGCCAATTGAAGCGCGGCCGACATGCCGGTGGCATATTTGTATACATAAAAGTTGTAATAAAAATGCGGGATCCGGGACCATTCCAATCCGATGCTCCGATCCGCCAGCACCCTGGGGCCGTAATACAAGCGGTTCAATTCATAATAGCGCTCAGACAGCAGGTCGGCGTCAAGCGTTCCGCCTTGCTCGACTGTCTCATGCATAAGCAGTTCGTATTCCGCGAACATTGTCTGCCGGAAAATGGTGCCGCGAATTTCATCGGCCAGATAGCCGTAGAGGAAGCAGCGTTCCAGACGATCATCGGTGTTTTTCAGCAGATGCTCAAACAAAAGCACTTCATTGGTGGTGCTGGCCACTTCTGCGACAAAAATTTCATAGTCGGCGTAGTGGTAGGGCTGAGAGGAATTGCTGTAGAAACTGTGCATGGAGTGCCCCAGCTCATGCGCCAGTGTGAAAACATCATTCAGGGTCCGATTGTAGTTGAGCAGAACATAGGGATAACTGTCGTAACAGCCGCCGGAATAAGCTCCGGAGCGTTTGCCTTTGCGTTCTGGAACGTCTATCCAGCGTTGCCGGAAGGCCAGATCAAGGTTGGTCAGATATTCTTTTCCCAATGGACGCAAAGCCTCCCTGACCACTGCGGCGCCGGATTTGAAAGGATATTCCCGGCGATAATCCGGCAACAGCGGATTGTACATATCGTACATATCCAGGTGGTCAAGATGAAGTACTTCTGCACGCAGATCCATGTAGCGGTAAAACCCGGACAATCCGGAATGAACACTGTCAATCAGATTGCGATATACTTTTTCAGGAACATTGTCGGGAGCAAGCGCCGCCGCCAGTGCGGAAGGGTAACGCCGCAATCTGGCCATAGTCGCATGACGCCGGACCGTGGCGTCCAGGGTGGCGGCGAAAGTATTGCGTTTACCCTGGTAGAAGGAGTACAGTTTCCGGAAAGCACGCCTTCTGACTTCCCGCTGCGGACTTTCCATGAGTCGGCGGTAACTGCCATGAGTCAGCTCCAGGCGGCGCCCGCCCTCCCCGGTCACCCGCCCGAAATCCGAATCGGCATCGTTCAGAATACCGAAAATTTTGGCCGGCGCCCCCATTACGTCGGAGAGGGCGCCCAGCACTCTCTCCTCCGGCTCAGAAAGCGTATGCTCCCGTTCCCGCATCAGCTGTTCCAAACTGCGGCGATAGAAAATCAATGCCGGATGAGTCAACCACTCACGGAGGCGGTTTTCGTCAATGCGCATGAATTCCGGTTCAAACCAACTTTCCAGTTCAGCCAGTCCGGCAAAACAGGCCATCACCCGATCCACTCTGGCGCGATTGGTGCTGTCAGCTACGTTTTCGTCACTGCGCAAATGGGCGTAGCTGTATACTTTTTCGGCCAGTCTGGAGTAGTCATCCCTGGCGGCAATGGCTGCCGCCAGGGTTTCCGGAGCCTCTCCAAGGCGTTCCCGATAAGCGGCAAAGGCCTCGGCCAGGGGGCGCATGCGTTTAAAGTCGGCTTCCCAGTCCTCGGCATTCTGATACAGTGCCTCAAGGTTCCAAACGGGTTCTTTTTCCGGCATAACACAAACTCCTCGGCCAATATGTTCTGACAATTTCTTAAAATACGTTTGGAGCCCGAAAAATTCAAGCTCAGCCGGAGTAAATTCCCGTTTCCGGTCCCCGCCTCTCCCACCCGGATCCATGCACTGTCATTTCGACGCCTTCCGGTGCCGAATGAGCTGCAATCAGTCAACCAGCCGCAGTGTACCGGCCATTGCCGGCAGAATGTGTTCAGCCTCCGGTCAATTCAATCCACGCTGCCGCCGCTGCCATTCGTAAATCGAAGCAACCGGCGGCTGGGGCCGGGGCACATCGGCTTCATATTCGTAAAAATGATTTTCCCGGGCGGCGGCAGGGTGCTGCAATCCCTGGTAAAGCTGCCGGCCGCCGTAAATCCGGTTTCCGATCAGTTCAATGCCTCCGCAATCCGGAGAAGCAAAAGTCGCCAGAGGAGAAGTCCTGTCTTCCAGCAGAAATACATTATCCCTGAGAATGTGGTCAAAGCTGGCAGTTTTGACGAAAAGTCCGCCGCCGTCTTTGACCCGGAAACGGTTGTACGCGAAAATCCAGCCCTCGTTCATTCCTCCCAGCCAAATTGCGGTTTTCATTGAATAAGCATCGCAGTTGTACACTACATTGCGCGGTCCGTTCGGACCGTGCGCACCATCCTCCGGAGCCGAAGCCCAGAATGCATTGCCATAACCGCCGTTTTCCCAGGTGTCGGAGATCACCGTGCAGTTCTCAAAAAGGTTTTCATGGGTCCATCCCGAGTGCCACTGGGCATCGCTGTGGTAAAACACCCCCATTGCGGATCACATTTCCCGAAGCCGACCACTGCACCATCGGTGCATGCCGGAGCTGACGGGTGACGATGCCATCCATAAGGCAGTCATAGGCGACCTCCCATCCGGCATAGGCCGTTCCCCCCGCCCCCTTGAACCAGGCATCATCAAATTTACAATTAATGATTGAGCAAAACTTGGCGTTGCTGGCGTAAATCGGATTTCTGCCACACTTTATGACTTTCACATTCCGGGCAAGGCAATCCGAGGCAAAATCAAATAAAACCGATGATGACCAGTAGTCCGTTTTCTGCTCCACCGTCAGATCTTCCACCCCTCCTCCTTTAATCAGGTCCACGCCACGGACAAATGCCCCGTCGAGGATCGGATAATCAATGCGCAGCGGCTGATTAAAAGTGATTTCAGCGCCGTTAACTTTTTCGACATAGAGTATGGTACTGCGGAAAGTTCCCCAGTTGCAGGCATTCCGGGTTTCGGCCTTGCGGCGCGGCGTTTCCGGGGCACGCAGAATAACTGCGTCTCCGGGCTGAAAAGGATGACGTTCGTCACGGAGTATTACACTTGAATCCCCGCGTTTGCCGTCGACGGCCAGCAGATAATCCCCCCGTGGAATCCCATGCCGCGAAAATGAATTACACCGCCGGGAGTAAAACGGGGCAAAGTGTCGGACAGCCCGGGCGTCACCATCACGGTTTTGGATTGAGAAAAACTGGATCCGTCCTGATAAATCGCAGTTCCGGTAATGACATGGCGGCCCGGACTCAGGTCTTCAGGCAGCCGAGCGGACAAATAGGACCGGTTTCCGGAATGAACAGAGAGACTGAGCGTACCGAATACCCGGCCATCCGCTTTCAGGACCAGCTGCTTGAGATTGCGCGGACGGGCGTAGAGGTGAATGGGCTGGTGGGGGGCCACCCCGCCTCCGTCGTTCAGGCCGTAGAGATCCACCCGGCCATCGCCGGTGTCATAGTCAAGATCAAGCCGGGTGGCGTCCATGCCAGCCCCCCGGAGCACAACGTGATCACGTGTTATGGTCAGAAAACGACTGAGCCGGTAATGGCCGGCGTCAAATTCAATCACCCCGCCTTCAGGAGGCAGGGCGGCGATTGCTTTGCTCAAAGCTTCGAAGCAATCCTTCCCATCGTTCGGTTGCGCACCGAAATCAGCAATTTTCAGCCTCCGGCCTTCCTTGCGATCGTGAAATCCGGGACGCACTCCAGCACGGGAAAAATCGGGATAAACGATTCCATCCGGTCCCGGGAAATCCGCCGCCGTCAACCTCGCGGTCTCTTCCGGGCGGATCTTGTATTGCGGCTTCCATGGCGGCTGAGTCGGCCCGGAGTCGGCAGATTCCAGCCGGATGTCATCAATCCTCAGCACCTGCGGAACCGGCAGATGAACCGGCATCCAGACTTTAATCAGGGCGTAACTGGTGTCATCGGCATAAGCGTATCCAGTCACTGTGACATCGTTCCAGTCGGAAACGGAATCCGGTTTGCAGCCGAAATACACCCCGTTGTTGCCGACTTTCTGGTTTTTGTCATTGAAAAATTCAATCCCCAAAGTCGAACCGAAATTTTCGGCAAGCTGGACTTTGGCCCCAAGCCTGTACACTCCCTTTTTTGCCGGGATTTTTACAGAACGGATAACATTATTGCCTCTGCGTCCGGCTGCACGGCCAGGATCGAACCGGGCCTCCAGGGATTTTCGGCCGGAAGCGGCGGTCGACGCAAGCGCAACTGTTGCAGCACTCTCCGGGTTGTCCCATTGCCCGGTTCCCGTTTCAAAATCACATCGAAAAATCTCCGTTCCGGCAGTTCCGGCTGATGTCAACAGCCCAACGGCGCCGGCCAGCAACCATGCTTTTTTAAACATATCCTCTTCCTCTTGCAGATTAAATGGCGGGGGCGGCCAACTGCCCCGGCTCCGCCGTCAGTATCTCGGTCCCCCTCCCTCCGTAAACCGGACAAAGGGCTTCTGACTTTCCGATAGAAGCATACACCCGAATCAGCAGATCGTCAAGTGAAATGATGAAAAGTTAAGCTTTATATTTTCCAGACCAGTTTCCGGAAAAGCCGGTTTCAGTTCCGGCGGCCAGCTCTTCAATCCCGAACAGCCTGACAGTTTGCCGAGGTTTAACCGTCCGGACCGCAGCCTTCAGCCGCACTTCAGGCCCGAACACGGCATATCCGCAGGACGCTGAACAAAAAATGCTCTTTTTTGCACAAAACGTCATGGCGCAATCACCTTAAGCAAGATATATTATATGAGAAACGACAAATTCCTTGTGCCGGATGCCGGTACAGTTCAAATGCAAAGGTGCTTTATCATATGAATATCTCCGCGGAGTGGATTTGGCTGGAAGATGGATGTCCGGCGACCTCCTATAATCAAATGGTGGCCTTTCGGCGGGATTTCAGGCTGGAAAGCCTTCCGGCCAACGCCCGGCTGGCAATCAGTGCCGACACCAGGTATCGGCTGAAAGTCAATGGACAATGGCTGAATGACGGCCCGGCCAGGGCCTACCCGAATCACTATTCCTATGACGAATTGTGTCTGGACGGCATATTGCGGGTCGGTATCAACCGCATTGAAGCCGAGGTGCGGTATTTCGGCTGCCCCACGTTTCATCAGCTTCCCTTGCGGGGTGGGTTTCTGGCGCAGCTGGAAATGGATTACCCGGATGGATGTCAGATCATAAAAACCGATGCGCAATGGCAGGCGCATCGGATTCACAACCTGCTAACTGATGCTCCCAAGCTTTCCATTCAGCAGGGTCCTTATGAAATTTTCGATGCCTCGAATGGATCCGGGGAAAACTGGCAACCGGCAAGCCCGGTCAGCAATCCGCCCTGGAGCGGATTGACTGCCCGGGAAACTCCGCTCATGACTCGCAAGGAGGCTCATATTCGCCGGGTCTGCGCGATTCATCGGGTAATGCCGGAATCCGCTTCAATTGGTCTGTCTGCACGCCAGTGGCTGGATCCCGATCCCGGCCGGTTGGAAACGTTTCAAACCTTCCCCATAATATTTGCTTTTGAATTCACCAGTCCGCGAGCTCAGACTGTCAAGCTGAAACTTTTTAATCTGACTTGTTCCGTCAACGGGACGCCCTCAAGTTCGGATGGCCAGGTGCAACTCCGGGCCGGAGCCAACTTTTTTGCGGGGGGACTGGCCGTGGACAGCGGACATTGGGCCGATGCATCCGTTCTGTTTCCGTTCGACAGTGGCATCAGCAATTCTGACCTCGGAGAGGTCTACGGGGCAAAGTGGGATGATTTAGTGGTAGTTGAACATGATTTTGAGGAAAATCCTGAACTCTACCGATCCAACTGGCTGCAATATCAGCAACGCTTGGCTGAAGCCTTGAAAATCAATGATATGGCGGCTTTCAAAGCACATTTCCGGAAAGCCGAGTTGCTGCATGCACCGGTGCTTTGCCAGTTGGCGCCGCACCTGGATTTTGAATTCAGAACGGCAGAGCCGGCTGAAACCGGCGATGTTCTCCATCCCCAGTACCTGGTCTACCCCGACGATCGTTGTACAGTGATTAACCCCGTTCCAGATCGTGACGTGGAGATCTGCTGTGATCTGGGTGAACAAAATGTCGGCTACTGGAACTTTACGCTGTTTGCTCCCCGAGGAACGGTTGTGGACGTCGCCGCAGTCGAATACATCACCTCTTCCGGGAAAATTCAGCACACGCTCCCGGTATACCGCAATTCAATGCGCTACATCTGCAGATCCGGTTTCAACCGGTTCACCAGTTATCAGCGTCGCAGCGGGCGCTACATTTTCATTACCTTGCGCAATGTGAAAGCACCGGTGCGCTTTCAATCTTTCCGTTTGGTGGAATCGACGTATCCGGTCATTCCGGATGGAGAATTTTTCTGTTCCGAAGTCCGGTTGGACCAAGTATACTCCATTGCGCAGCGCACCTTGAAGATGTGCATGGAGGATACCTTTACGGATTGTCCGCTTTACGAGCAGACCCTTTGGATTGGCGACGCCCGCAGTGAGGCTCTGTTTGCAATGTCTTCTTTCGGAGCCTATGACCTGGTGCGCCACTGCATCCGCCTGGGGGCGGAATCGCTGGAACGTCTGCCGCTGGTCGGAAGTCAGGTTCCCTCGGGATGGACTCGCCTTATCCCGATTTGGAGCTTCATGTGGAGCATGGGGGTGGAGGACTATTATCTTGAGACTGGAGATCTGGCCTTTACCCGCGAAATCTGGCCGGCGGTAAAACAAAATCTGCGCAATGCCGCTGCCATGACAGATGACCGGACCGACCTCTTCCGGCGCTGCGCCTGGAATCTGTTTGACTGGAGCCGAACCGATTGCCGTCCAGATCTGATGCTGCAGAACAGTTTTTTCATGATTGGAGCCTTGAAAAGCGCCGGACGCCTGGCGGCGATGTTGGACGACAGCGACTTTGAAACGTTTTGCGGGACTCTGGCTGCCCGGCTGACTGCCGCCCTGGATCGAGTCTGGGACACCAGGCGCCTGGCTTATCCGGACTCCCTGGATGACCAGGGCCGGCCGAGCAAGGATATCGCGGTTCACACCAGCATGCTGGCTGTACTCTATGACGCCGCCGGCGGCGACCAGGCAGCGGCGGTGCGCACCAATACTGTCTCACCGCGCCACGAGCTGATTCCAATATCTTCACCATTCGCTGCATTTTACTACTATCAAGCTTTGGAAAAGCTCGGTCAGCAGGAGGCTGTAATCGAAACCATTCGCCGGGATTATTTCAAAATGCTGGATATTGGTTCGACCTCAGTGTGGGAGTCTTTTCCGTCTGACCCGGCATCAGGGGAATTCCCAACCCGAAGCCATTGTCACGCCTGGTCGTCCGCTCCGCTGTACTTTCTGCCCCGAATGGTTCTGGGGCTGATCCCCGATGGGGTTGGTGGCAAACATTTTCTGGTTTCGCCCTGCCCGGCCGGACTGCAATGGGCCCGCGGAGCCCGACCGACCATCCATGGACGCATAGCAGTGGAGTGGCGCAAGACCGGGGAACATGCCATCGAGATAGCGGTGGCTCCGCCGCCGGGAGTTACAGTGGAGTTTCGCAGCAACGAGTTGCTGGCGGAATTTGAAGTTGATTTCCGGGTGGTCAGTTAATTTTGCCGGATGACAATATATGACTGAAACCGCACATAATGCCGTTCTGATTCAGGAGTTTGACGGAGTCCGGTCTTTTTTTGACGTTGCGGCCCTGCAAACCAGGCTGATCGGGTGTTTTATTGCTGCCGGACGGCCGGATTCGAGCTATATGGCAGAAGATATTGCGCTGGCGGTGGAATACACCCTGCGGCACGCTCCGCGTCCGGAGCCGGTTTTTGGCCGTGGTGAATTGGATGCCGCAGTAATACGCACTCTCGAAGATACTGGATTTCCCGACATTGCCCGCCTGTTTCGTCAAGGCGGATCGGAAAGCGTCATTGAAGTGGCAGCCACCAAGCCGGAGCTGGCGCAACTGCTGCGTAAATATCTGGCCTGCCCGGAGGATCGTTTCGAAGCGGTCATAGACGCCGTAGTCGCCGCTGCCGGCAAACTGGACATAGCCTCTGCCTCACCGCATTTGTATTTGGAACTGGCCAGACATTTTGGACGGCGGGCCTTGGAAACCGCGCCCCAGGCCTGTCTGCCAACCCCCGGAGTCACACTGACTCAGGCTGAAATCATCAATCTTCTGCCAGAGAAGGCCGCCACATTGTGCCGGGCCGGGGTTTTGCGGATCAATGGCATCACACCGTTGTTTGCCAGAATTCACTTTTTTTTCATGATGAACCGCTTTGCAAAAGTGTTCCAGCTTCGGGCTCCGGTTACAGAATTGGAAATAGAACCGCTGCTGTACGTGGCCGGTGCTGAGCTGGAAGCCGCCCGTTCAGCCATTGAAAAACGCATTGCCGCGCCGCAGCCGCTGCCGGTTATTCTCGCTCTGCCTGATATGTTTGACTTTATTACGGAATACGCCGGAGGCACTGCAAACGGCGCGGACAAACTCGCCGCAGAGCTGGCGGAGGCGCTCGTTTCCGGTCTGAATTGCGAACTGTACAAACTGGCCATCGGGTAGCAATTTCAACGCATTTTTAGCATAACCAACAGCATGAACAAGGAGATTTCATCATGGGAAAAATGTTTGAAGCCGCAAAATCAGCCTATGCCGAGATGGGGGTGGACGTGGAAGCCGCATTCAAGCGTCTGGACGCCATTGCCGTGAGTATGCATTGCTGGCAGGGGGACGATGTGAGCGGCTTTGAAAGCGCCGGTTCGCTGGATGGTGGTCTTGCGGTCACCGGCAATTATCCCGGGCGCGCCCGCACTCCGGAAGAACTCCGCGGCGACATTGATTTCGCCATGACACTGATTCCCGGCAAAAAGCGACTGAATCTGCACGCCATTTATGCGGAAAGCAGCCTGAAAAACGATCGGGACGCCCTGACTACAGCCGATTTCCGGAATTGGCTGGATTGGGCAAAGGAACGCAAAATGGGGTTGGATTTCAATCCGACCATGTTTTCCCACCCGATGGCCAAAAACGGTTTGACGCTCACTCACCCGGATCCTGCGATTCGAAAATTCTGGATTGACCACGTCAATGCCTGCCGTAGGATTGCTGCTGATTTCGGTCGCGAACTGGGCGACACCTGCGTAACCAACATCTGGATTCCGGACGGTTTTAAAGATACTCCTTACGACCGTCTGGCCCCCAGGGCCCGGCTCAAGGAGTCGCTTGACACGATTTTTGAACTTAAATTTGATAAAAAATACAATCTTGACGCAGTTGAATCCAAACTTTTCGGAATCGGAGCCGAGAGCTGCACGTTTGGGTCACATGAGTTTTATCTTGCGTATGCGGTTAAAAATGACAAGCTGCTCTGTCTGGACGCCGGCCATTTTCATCCGACTGAAGTCATTTCCGATAAGATCAGCAGCTGTCTGCTCTTCCTGGACGACATCCTGCTGCACGTCAGCCGGGGCGTCCGCTGGGACAGTGACCACGTCATCACCCTCAGCGATGAACTCAATGCCATTGCCGCTGAAATAATCCGGCATGATTTTGATCGCCGGGTTCACATCGGGCTGGATTATTTTGATGCTTCGATCAACCGCATCGCCGCCTGGGTACTGGGCATGCGCAACATGTCCAAAGCCCTGCTGCAGGCCCTGCTGGAGCCGGCGGACCTTCTGCGTCAGGCCGAAGAAAAGTTCGACTTCACCAGCCGTTTCGCCTGGCTCGAAGAAGCTAAAACCATGAACTTCGCCCCGGTATGGGAAGAATACTGCGAGCGTTGCGGAGTTCCGTCCGGACCGCAATGGTTGATGCAGGTAAAACAGTATGAGCGCGATGTTCTGGCCCGGAGAGATTAACCACGCAGAGGCAGACCATGAAAAAACTGATATTATTTCAGGGGGATTCCGTCACAGATTGTCAGCGCACCGGTAATCCGGAGGCGTTGCCTTTGGGTATTGGCTACCCTTACATGGTGGCGGCCCGTTATCAGGCCGATCATCCCGGTTCCGGAGTGGAATTTATCAACCGGGGCATTTCAGGGAACCGGGTGGTCGATCTGTACGCCAGATGGAAAATTGACGCATTGAATCTCAAACCAGATGTATTGAGTATTTTGATTGGCGTCAATGACACCTGGCATGAATTTGCCAGGCAGAACGGAGTTGAGGTCGAGCGGGCCGAAACAATTTATCGCATGCTGCTGGAGTGGACCCGCCGGGAACTGCCTATGGTGAAACTGGTTCTTTGTGAGCCTTTCGTGCTGGAGTTCGGAGTGGTGGAACCGCCCTGGGTGATTGAAATGAAGGCCCGTTCGGCCATGGTCAAAAAATTGGCTGCTGAATACGACGCAATATTTGTCCCGTTTCAATCAATCGTATCAGCGGGAGCTGAAGCGGCCGGAGATCCGGCGGTAATTTTACGCGACGGCGTGCATCCGACTCCGGTCGGGCATCAGCTCATGGCCGATGCCTGGCTGGCAGCGGTGACGCCATTCATTTGAGGATTGAGTCATGCAGGAAGAAATTCGCAAACTGTTGATTGAAATCGGGGAGAATCCCGACCGGGAGGGATTGCTTGACACTCCGAAAAGGGTGGAAAAAAGCCTGATGTTTCTGACCCGCGGTTACCGCCAGAATCTGGAAGACGTGGTTAACGGGGCTTTGTTTCAGGCGGAATCCGACGATATGGTGATCGTCCGGGATATTGAGTTTTTCAGCATGTGTGAGCATCACATGCTGCCTTTTTTCGGCAAGTGCCATGTCGGCTATATTCCCAACGGAAAAATCATCGGTGTGAGCAAGGTTGCCCGTATTGTTGACATGTTTGCCAGCCGACTTCAGATTCAGGAACGCATGACCCGGGAGATTTCCCAGGCGTTGCTGTCGATTCTGAACGCCACCGGTGTCGGAGTGGTTATTGAAGCACAGCACCTCTGTATGCAGATGCGCGGAGTGGAAAAGCAGCACTCAGTAATGACTACCAGTTCAATGCTGGGGTCGTTCCGGCGTGAACTGGCCACCCGCAACGAATTTACCAGGCTGATTCGATGAGGGCGCTGATTCAGAGGGTGAGTTCCGGCACGGTTCGCGTTGATGGTGAGGTTGTGGGCCAAACCGGTCCCGGGCTGGTAGTGCTGCTGGGGGTGGCGCCGGACGACACGCCAGCTGACGCAGATTTCGTGGCGGATAAATGCGTCAACCTTCGGATCTTTGAAGATCAGGACGGTAAAATGAATTTATCACTGGCACAGATTGGAGGTTCCATGCTGGTGGTGTCGCAGTTCACCTTGTACGCCGACACCGCTGCCGGTCGCCGCCCTTCCCTTTCCGGAGCGGCCCGTCCTGAAACCGCAATTCCATGTTATGAACGCTTTATCGAAGCGGTCAGCCGCCTCGGCATTCCGGTGCAGACCGGCCGGTTCGGGGCATACATGCAGCTGGAAATTCACAACGACGGACCGGTTACCATGCTGGTGGAGTCAAAGACTAAATAAAACCCCGTCTTTTCTGTGGTATTTGTGCGGGCGGCATGCTATATTATTATACGGTTGATCATTTGCGGTGGATTATGAACAAAGATTCTAAGAAAAGATTTGAAAAGCTCACTCTGCTGAGCGCTTCGGAGCACCGCTATCCGCAGCATCCGTCAGAAGCCAGACTTGAAACTTTTGACAATGTTTACGCCGATCGCGATTATGTCATCGAGTTTGACTGCCCGGAGTATACCTCGTTATGCCCGGTAACCGGACAACCCGATTTCGGTCATATTGTGCTGCGTTATGTTCCGGATAAACTTTGCATTGAAAGCAAGTCGTTAAAACTTTATCTTTATTCCTTCCGGAACGAAAACACGTTTCACGAAGAAGCAGTCAATACCATTCTGGACGCCGTAGTGGCGGCCTGTGCTCCCCGGCGTGCGGAAGTGAGTGGCCGTTTCCGCCCCAGAGGCGGTATCGCGATCAACGTAAAAGCTGTTTATGGAGATAAAATTGATGCCTGATTTCAAATTTATTGAAGACGGTTCACTGACCAGTGTGCCCGGATTCAAGGCGGCAGGTGTGACGGCAGGACTCAAACGCAGCGGAGCCCCCGATTTTGCTCTGGTGTTTTCGGAAAAGCCGGCCAACTTCGCCGGTGTCTTCACTTCTTGCACATTCGCTGCCGCGCCGGTGCGTTTATGCGAAGAACGGGTGTTGAATTCTCCGTATTTGAGAGCGATTGTATTCAACAGCGGCAACGCCAATGCCTGTACCGGAGCCGCCGGCCTGGCGGCAGCCCGGAAAACCTGCGATCTGGCCGCCTCCAAACTCGGCATAAAATCCTCCGAGGTTGCCGTTTGTTCCACTGGCCGGATCGGGGTGCAGCTTCCGATGGATATAATTTCGCGCGGCGTTGACTTGGCCGTGCCGGCCCTGAGTCCCGAGGGTGGAGCCGCCGCCTCGCAGGCGATCATGACGACCGACACCGTTCCCAAAGCGATCGCCCTTACACTTGAAGTTCAGGGTAGAACTATCACCATTGGCGCCATGACCAAAGGTGCCGGAATGATTGATCCATCGCTGCGGGCTCCTCATGCCACCATGCTTTGCGCGATTGCAACCGATGCGGAAATTTCCAATGCCGACCTGCAAGAAATGCTCACCCTCAATGCGGAGAATTCCTTCAACCGGATTACGGTTGATGGTGATATGAGCACCAATGATACCGTGCTGGTGATGGCCAACGGAACGTCCGGAGTGCGGATTGCCGCCGCAACGCCGGATGGTGAATTGTTTAAATCAGCACTGCTGGCTGTTATGCAAAACCTGGCGCGCCGCATGGTCATGGACGGTGAAGGCGCAACCAAATTTGTAACGGTGGACGTGGTTAACTCCCGCAGCATCAAGGACGCCAGACTGGCAGCGGAAGCCGTGGCCAATTCACTGCTCTGCAAAACAGCCTGGTATGGCAACGATCCCAACTGGGGCCGGGTGGTGGCAGCTCTGGGCTATTCCGGAGCTGTGTTCAATCCGGATCAATGTGATATCTATTATGATGCCACTCCGGTCGTCAAAAACGGCGGTGACTCCGGCGTACCGGAGTCGGAACTGGTGTCGATTGTTTCCAAGCGGGAGTTTACAGTCCGAATCGATTTCAAGGAAGGACAGTCCGGCTACTGGGTATGGACCAGCGACATCTCACACGAATATGTTAAAATAAATGCGGATTATCACACCTGAGAGAGAAAAGTTGCCGTATGAAAAAGTCAAACATAAAAGTTTTGGTAATCACCGGATTCGGTCTTAACTGCGAAAAAGAAACCGCAGCGGCATGTCGTATGGCCGGAGCTGTGCCGGAACTGGTTCATCTCAATGATCTCATCGCCGGCGAGCGCCGTTTGGAAGAATTTCATTTTCTTACTTTCATCGGCGGTTTTGCTTTCGGAGACCACTTGGGCTCTGGAACGGTTTTTGCCAACCGGGTGAAGTTTCAACTTCACGACCAGTTGGAAAAATTCATTGCGGACGGCAAATTGATTATCGGCATCTGCAACGGATTTCAAACCCTGACTAGGCTGGGCATGGTTCCTGCTCTGGATGGCGATTATTTTACGCAAACCGCGGCGCTGGCTCATAATGACAGCGGTGTATTCCGGGACGACTGGTGCATCCTGAAAGCCAACCCGGCCTCCCCCTGTATTTTTACGCGTGGGATCGATTCCATCCGTCTGCCGCTTCGCCACGGCGAAGGAAAATTTGTCGCAGCTCCGGAAGTACTGGCTGAAATTGAACGGCGTAACCTGGTTGCGGTACGTTACGCTGACGCCACCGGCAAACCGGCAACCGAGTTTCCTGACAATCCCAATGGATCACTCAATTCCATTGCCGGGATCTGTGATCCGAGCGGCCGTATTTTTGGCCTGATGCCCCATCCTGAGGCCTTTTTGTCGCCATACAATGCTCCGGACTGGATGGGAAAATCCGAACTTCCGGCTGAGGGTGATGGCGCGGTGATTTTCCGTAACGCCATTGACTATCTGGCTGAAACATTCTGACTCCCTGCCCCGGAAATGAGAACGGTTCGAACTTCTGTTCGAACCGTTTTTTATTCCATCTTTGCACGGACTCCGCCTCAAGCTGTAAGCGCAGCAGCGCAGCGGTCAGACAGTAATAATTTGATCCCAATCTCCGACCTGTCTGATAACTGAGCCAGGGGGGACCGTCAGAAACTCATCAGGCGGCCACTCTCCCTGAATCAGCATCCGCAGCAAACGCAAATCACCGTTAAGCGATCTGAATTCACGCCCCTCTCCCGCGGCTTTGGCCCGGCACTGCTCTGCCAGATCATCCGCTGGAAGCGTATGGATAAAATAAATCGGCTGAAGCCGGCCATCCAGTCGGGGATGCATCGCCTCCCAAATATACCTGGCGTCTTCCTCCCCGTAAGCAGCGACCAATTTAGCATAACCATCACCCACCACCAGTTCTCCGTCAGAGAAATAGTATTCTCCGGATTTCATGAAACCAATGGAGGCAAACGGAGTACTTGGCATCGGCTTAAAAAGTTCTTCGAAGCGCTTGCGGCTGCCAAGCAAAATCCCGCAGCAGTCATGACTGCGCGGCAACACCAGCTGAATGTGTCGAGCGTTCAGACCATCAGTGGCGGTGCCGCACAAACCATATCCCAAAAGAATGGCATCACAGTCATCCGCCCTGTCTATCAGCTGCTGAAGCTTCCGGCGCAGCATTTGGGGCCGGGCATGCTCGCCCAGCTCCAAAAACTGCATCTCAATTTGGTGCGGGCAAGCCGGAAGTAGTGACTCCAGTTCCTCTCGGAACACGTTACAGGAAATCAACTTGAATTTCATGATACGTCACCGGATATAACTGGACAAGCCGAACTGCCCCATGCGGCAAAAATCCTCAAGACGCCTCAGGAACGCGACAACACAAAACGCCGGACGGAAACAGAATTCCGTCCGGTCGTTTTCAAGCCGTGCCAGGTCAGAGCTTGCCGAGGAAGTTCAGCAGGACGCCGGCCGCAACCGCCGATCCGATAACTCCGGCGACATTGGGCCCCATGGCATGCATCAGCAGGAAGTTGTGTGGATCACTTTCCAAGCCGACCTTGTTGACCACCCGGGCCGCCATCGGCACCGCAGAGACGCCGGCGGCACCGGTAAGCGGGTTGATTTTATTCTTGGAAAACAGGTTCATGATTTTGGCGAAGATAACGCCTCCGGCCGTACCGACGGAGAAAGCCACCGCGCCAAGAACCAGAATTCCCAACGTCTGAAGTGACAGGAACTGGTCAGCAGAGAGTTTGCTGCCAACCGCAATGCCCAGGAAAATTGTCACAATGTTGATCAGCGCATTCTGGGCAGTCTGGTTGAGACGCTCCACCACTCCGCATTCACGCATCAGGTTGCCGAACATCAGCATGCCGATCAGCGGAGCGGCATCCGGCAGCAGAAACGCGCACAGCAACGTAATGAGCAGCGGGAAGCAGATCTTTTCAAGCCGTCCGACTTTACGCAACTGCTTCATTTTGATTTTGCGCTCGGCCTCTGTAGTCAGAAGCTTCATGATCGGAGGCTGAATAATCGGAACCAGAGCCATGTAACTGTAGGCCGCCACCGCAACCGCTCCCAGAAGTTTGGGCGAAAGTTTGGTGGTGAGGTAAATCGAAGTCGGGCCGTCGGCCCCGCCGATAATACCAATGCTGGCGGCATCCTTAATATCAAAATCGATACCGATTCCACACATGGTCAACGCCAGTGCGCCAAGCAAAGCGAAGAAAATACCAAGCTGGGCCGCGCCGCCGAGCAGAGACATTTTGGGGTTGGCAATCAGAGGGCCGAAATCGGTCATGGCTCCGACTCCCATGAAAATCAGCAACGGGAACACCCCGCTTTCAATACCGACAGCATAAATCAATCCCTGAATTCCTTCCGGACCGGAAATGCCGGCCAGCGGAATATTCGCCAGCAATGCGCCAAAGCCGATCGGCAGCAGCAGCAGCGGTTCAAACTCCTTGACAATGGCCAGGTAAATGAGCACCAGTGCTACCAGCATCATGAAAACCCGCCCCAGCCCGAGATTCCAAGTCGAAGCAAAGTCGCTGTTACTCTGACGCCACAGATCATAAATACCGGTGCTGCGCCACAGATTACCCATCGCCTCGCCCCATCCAGGCAGCTGTACCCGGCCAGACTCCTGATTGTCAACCGAATCATGGATGATGTCGGTGGAGAGGAAACACCCCAACACCATGCCTTCTTCCAGCCGGGCGGCCGTGGTCAATGCCGGATTCAACGCAGCAACGTTGAAAGAACTCATGGCCTTGAGCTTGCCCTTGCTGCGTCCCTTGGGTTGAACCACCATCATCTCAGTTCCAGGAGAAAGCTTTTTCCCTTTGGCGATGTTCAGGGTATAAACATAGGCCGGTTTCGGCCAGCTATATACCAGGTAGTGCAGACCGGGCTCTTTGGCATCGCTATACCAGGAGAACAGTTTGTCACTATCCTTGGCGATAAGTTTCGCATCGCCGGGCAGACTCATACCGGCTGCCGGAACGGCGGTTTTAACCTCGGGCTCAGTCGCCGCCGCCACCGAGAGCGTGGCAAACAGCATCATCGCAAATATCGTAAATTTACGCATCATGCCTTACCTTGGTTCCAACGTGGCCAGCTGATCGCCATCGGCAACAACCGTTCCGACCGTGACATTGATTTCCCGGATCACACCCGCAGTCTCAGCGGTAATCGCGGATTCCTGCTTCATCGCTTCCAACACCATGATGGTGTCACCGGAGCTGACTTCATCGCCAGGCGCCACCAGCACCTTCATGACCGTGCCAGGAAGCGGGGAAATTACCGGCTTGGCGGCACCGGAGGCCGCTGCCGGAGCCGCTGCCGTTCCGGCAGTCACAGCAACTTTAAAGCTTTTGCCGTTGACCTTGGCTGTATAGGTGCCGGAAGCAGCGTCAACTTCAACCACCACCGCCTTGCCATCCACCGTAGCGGTATAAGCACCGGATGCCGCCGGCTTCTTGGCGGGAACGACGTCATCCTTGTAACGAATGCCATTGGGCTTGTCACCTTTGAGGAAGTTCAGCCCTTTATCGCCGCAGGCGGCAACGATGAAGATATTTTCATCCGTAATCGGTAAACCGGCCGCAACCAGCTGATCCGTAGCTGCCTTTACGCCAAGTTTGGGGTTGCGGTTGTTGATGTCAACCACGGCTTCGGTTGTCGGCTGCAAACCAAGCTGCTCCGAAGCGATCTTGACAATTTCCGGGTCAGGAGCAGTCGGAGTTTTACCGAAATAGCCCAGCACCATTTTGCCGTAGCCATCATTGATTTTCTTCCAGGGGCCGAGAATGGCGTTGTTGTAGGACTGCTGGAAATAGAACTGTGAAACCGGAGTTACCGATGTTCCGAAACCGCCCTTGGCCACAACTTCACGCATCATTTCAATGCACTTGCCGAATTTATCGAGACATTTGGTATCGCGCATCATCTGCGTATTGGCAGTAAGAGCCCCGCCCGGCATGGGGCTGAAAATAATTTTGGGAGACACCTGCATGGATTCCGGCGGGATAAAATATTTATCCATGCATTTTTCAAAGATTTCCTCGGTGGCGAGAATCTTGTTAGGATCAATGTCGAGGGTATATTCCGTTCCGCGCAACCGCTGGTACATGACCAGAATATCAGCCTCACAGGTGCCGCCGGACATCGGGCTCATCGCCAAGTCAATGACATCGGCACCGGCTTCAATCGCAGCCATATTGCAGGCCACCGCCATGCCGGCGGTATCGTGGGTATGGAATTGGATTTCCTTGTCGTTTCCAATGAGTTCACGAGCCAGTTTGATGGTTTCATAGACCGTGGCCGGCGTGCTGGTGCCGCTGGCATCCTTGAAGGCCAGACTGTCAAACGGAACGCCGTCTTCCAGAATTTCCCGTACCCGGTCGGCATAGAACTTCGGAGTATGGGCATAGCTTTCCTTGAGGTCAGGAGCCAGCCCCATCATGGTGACGGTAACCTGATGACGGAGTCCGGCATTGTGAATGCTGCGGCCGGATCCGGAAAGATTGCGAATATCATTAAGGGCATCAAAATTGCGGATAGTGGTAATTCCATGCTTCTTGAAGAGCTTGGCATGCAGGTCAATAATGTCGGATGACTGGGACGACAGTCCAACTACGTTGACACCGCGGGCCAGAGTTTGGAGGTTGACTTCCGGACCGACCACTTCGCGGCAGCGGTCCATCATTTCAAACGCATCTTCCTGACAATAAAAATAAAGACTCTGGAAACGGGCTCCACCACCAATTTCAATATAATTGATTCCGGCTTTTACCGCCGCCTCAAGCGCGGGCAGAAAGTCATCAGTTCGCACCCGGGCTCCGAGACGGGACTGAAAACCGTCGCGGAAAGAACAATCCATGAATTTAATTTTTTTCATAACATTTTCTTTCTTACATTGTTATTATATGTATGAACTTGTATGGTCTGAAAAATTAAAAAAAATCCCGTTTCGATTTCCAACCGACTGGTTCAAGAGCGGAATTTATTTTCCCAATTCGCGTGCGACGGCAGCTGCGGCCACTGCCGCCAACTTGACATCGTCATCTGAGGAGTTGGCACGAACACCCTTGGGAGGTTCCGGAACCGGTTCAAAACGGGCGGCGAAAGGCTTAAGCAACGAGGCCATCACATTAACGGCAACGATCATCACTATCAGAAACAAAAACACCCAGCCGACACCGAAAATCATCAGTTTGCATCCGTCGAGGATCAATTCCATAATCCGAACTCCTCCCTTATATTATTTTATCAGGTAAACTGAAATCCAATTCATCAAAATTAATATGTTGCAAATCAATCCGGACATCGCCGCAATTGAAAGGCCGTTCCCTACCGGTTTCATCTTCAAGAACCAAAGCGCCATCCGCATCAATTCGTCTGAAAATACCGGAATTGCTTCGCCCCATGGGATCCACCACTTCGATGGTTTCACCGATTAAACGATTCTCTGTACGCCAGCGTCGAAGCACCATCCCGGAATTTTGTTGATATATAATATAATACCGAAACACGATTTGTGCCAGTCGTTCCGCAAGATTTTCGAGACTAAATAGCCGATTTCCCAGTATGCAGAGCGATGTGGCCGGACGGCCAATTCCCCGCAGCGCCCCCTCATCCAGGTTGACGTTTAAACCTACTCCCGCCACCACGCCGATCAATCGCCCTCCGGAGATCACGCCTTCGGACAAAATTCCAGCGAGTTTGAAGTGGGCAACATAGAGATCATTGGGCCACTTGAAATAGACCCGGACACCGGGCAGTGCTTCACGCACCACGTCCAACGCAGCCAGACCGATTATAACTCCGGCATGAAATCCTTGTTTGATCCTTCCGAAGCAACCGGAAGCAGTAAGGCAACATCCGGGAGGAGACTGCCAGGACCTCCCGCAACGCCCGCGTCCGGCATACTGATGACGGGCAACCACCAGTGACCCATCTGGCAGTTCCGCAAAATGGGTCCTGCCGAAACTGTTGGTGGAATCAACTTCATCAAGCCATGTTACCGGGGGCGATACGGCGCCGGGGGTATCATTCATAACATTCACTTCCGCATACCGCCATCTGGCTCACGTCAGTTGCGCAGGTCGGCAGCAACCTCCTGCTCCCGGAACAGGGCAACCGCCCACATCGCGGCAAAGCCGATGTACAGGAGCAAGTAAAGCAATCCTGTCAGGACGTAGGATATCGGAATGGGGCGCTGCACCGCCAAAGCGTCAGCCAACCAGAAGTATTGCCAGTTTGGAATCGCAGCGTACAGGGCGGAAAACAGCACATCCAGCCAGAACCAACCGGTTTCCCGCTGAAACAGGTAGCTGGAAATCAGCCCGAGGAAAAACAGCGCCGCACAGCAACACATGTTGGGAACCACATCCAGACGGGTGGCAAACATAACCGCCATTGCCGCCATTGCCGTTACGGCAAACCCGACCATAATCTGCGCCAGGGCAAGGTCAGTCAGGGATATAACGTTGGGAGCGGTCCGGAAAATCCAGCACCACAGGGCAAACAGCGGAACCAGAAATACCAGTGCGAAAACCGATGCCTCCGAAAATGCCCCTCCCCGCCAGAAGTTGACCGCCATACCGAACAGACATCCGATGGCCAGCACCCCGAGGTACCAGCCATAAACCGTCATATCCGGCCGGAACTGATCGACTGCGGCGATGTAAACCGAGACTATGGTACCAAAGGCACACAAAGCGGTAAACAGCGCCGCCGCCACACCGATTCCGGCAATCTTGCCCAGGATGAAACTCCAGCGGGACACCGGTTTTGCCAACAGCAGCAGCACCGTACCATTGCGCATCTCGCGGGCCACCGCCGTGCCGGCGCACAAAACCGCCACCACCAGGCCGAACATCAGCGCAGTGGCCATTGAACTGTCCACAACCAGCTTCAACTGCTCGGAAAACGCAAATATCGCCATGGATGGATAGTGACCAATAAGCAGCAGCGCGGCAATCAACATCAGAAAATAAACCGGTTCGCGTACCGATTCACGGAAAGCATTGATTGCGATTCTGAAAAGATTGAACATAACTTGTTCCAGGCGACCGCAGTGAGTTTATAAAGCACAATCCGGTTTCAACGGGCCTCGACTTGCGAGGCGGCGGCATTTTCCGATTCCGCAGTTTCCGACCCCGAGGCGTTTTCCGAGGCGTCACCGGCTTCGGCAGCTCCGGCATCGGCAGCAGCCCCCGGCATCGGGGCGGTCAGCTCTTTGGCGGGAGCTTCCCCGGGATAACTGACCGGCCGGTAGGTCGTATCCAGTTTTTCCCGAAGACGGCGATATTCCTTGGACAGATTGCTAAGATTGAGCATAAAAGTCAACTCATCGGCTACGCGGTTCCAGTTGGCTCCGACAATGCGCACCACCGGAATGTTGTGATCCAGCAGATCAACGTACTTCTCCGGTACATATCTTTCATCGCCCAGCACTACGATGCGCCGCGGATTGAGCTGGCGGATAAACTCGTTGAGCCTCTGCTCGCGGATTTCCAGCGATTTGGCCGGAGGGGGAGGACAGAAGAAAATCCGCCGCTCGTCAGTCTGGGCCGCCGGCAACAAAATATAAGGCTGGTGGGATTCAGCCTGAATCAGGTCTGCCATGAGTCGGGTGCTCTTGTAATTGCCGGCCAATACCACGGTGTCAACCCGGCGCTTTGGACCCAGTGATGTCCACGGCGCGGCCGCCAAACCGGCACACCAGCTTGCTGCAACCAGACAAAGCGTCAATTTAACCAGACCGGACTTGCTCATGACCATATCCTCCGAAAAATAAATTAAAGCGACGGCACAATCCGCAAATACAAAATATCTCTAATAAATAAATATAATGGCCATTGCCGCGATTGGCAAATCTTTTTTCCGCCTATTGACAAGAAAATAACGGGAAAATACTTGCAGAAACAGAAAAAGGTGGCATTTTATATAAATATCACGCCCGCCTCCCGGGCAAACCGGCCAACAACCAATTATACCTTGAATCTGAAAACCGTCGACGTGAACAACCCTGTGACACCTTTTCTCACCAGTCTTTCCACTGCTCCGATCCGATGCGCCATTTTCATGAGCGGCAGCGGCACCAACGCAGAAGTTCTGTTGCGCCGAGCAGAGGCTCCCGGCACCTCCTATCGTCCGTGTGTGATTGTCACCGACGCTCCTGAAACCAGTCGTGCCCGCGAACTCGCTCGTCATTTCAACCTGCCGTTAGTTGAGTCGGACATTCGTGAGTTTTACCGAAGCAATAGCGAGGATTCCATTCGTTTGGATACGCCGCGCCGCCGGGAATTACGCAACCGGTGGAGCGATCGGCTGGAGACTGCGCTGCGGCCCTATGAAGTACAATTCATTGTTTTGGCTGGTTTTGTTCCGCTTACCAATCTGGCAGACCGGATCCCCTGCCTCAACGTTCATCCCGGTGACCTTACCGCCGAGGACACAACCGGACGCCGCTGTTATGCCGGACTCCATTTCAAGCCAGTTGAACAGGCGATCCTGGCGGGGGAAAAAACGCTTCGCAGCAGTGTTATTCTTGCTCAGCCCTACTCAGGCAGCGGCCGGGATGACATGGATTCCGGTCCGATACTGGGAATCTCAGCCCCGGTTCCAATTGATTTACAGGGGACGCCAGTGACCGAACTTGAAGCCATCTTTCAAAGTCGCACCGCACCGCCGTATCGCGATCGGCTGCGGGAGCTGGCCAGCCTCAATTTGGAACGTCTTAAAATTGCCGGGGACCATGTGGTTTTTCCGGAAGCGGTGGCGGATTTCGCCGCTGGCAATTTCGGCCACAACCGGCAGGGCGGATTGTTCTTCCGTCTTGACGGCACCTGGAGGCCGATCCGGACGGTCGAATATTGCCGTGACGGCTCCAGGAAGCTGCGTTCGGCGGACTGAGTAAAACACCCCGGATGAACAAAACAGAATTGTGACTGTCAATTTTTTACCGGGACCGGTGCATCACAAATCCGGAAGGATCTGATCCGCCGTCATTCCTTGTCCCCGCTCAGATTTTCCATCGGTACCACATCGTCATCACCGGGATTCAATCCGGCCAATGCCGCAGTTACGGTCAATCCGGTATCCGGAAAAATCCAGTCCGGCGCCACTTCCGCCAACGGGCGCAGAACAAACAAACGCCTGGCGGCCCGGGGATGCGGCAATGTCAGCCGGGGATCATGGCGGATTTCATTGCCAAACAAAATAATGTCGCAATCCAGTACCCGCGCTTCCCGGCTGGAATGCCTGAGGGGCCGTCCGGCGTCCGACTCCAGGCGGCGGGTAAGCTCAAGCAAAGCCTCGGCGTCAGCATGCCACACTCCGACCACCGCCTGATTGAGAAAATCCGGAGTGCCGGGCACACAATCCACCGGTCGGCTCCGATACAGGCGGCTGCGCCGCAGTCCGGTCACGCCTCCGGCCGTCAGCCCATTTGCCGCCTGATCGAAAATTTTAGCGGTATCCCCCAGATCACCACCCAGCAATAATGCAATTTTTGAGGTATTTGTCATAACCAAATTAGCTTTTTACCACGAATTGCTGTATATTAATGACAAGGACGCAATAACCGCCCGGTTTATATAGCATACAGCGTCACATCGCTTATTTCAAGAACGGAATCCGTAAATCATGTCTGAACGACTTAAAATATATTTTCTCGGCTCCGGCGATATTGCCATACCGGTATTGCGCCGCCTGGCAACAGCCGCCGGCATTGAACTGGTTGGAGTCGGAACCCAGATTGACCGGCCGGCGGGACGCCGGCAGCGACCGACTCCGACTCCGCTGGGAGCCGCCGCGCTGGAGTTGGGGTTGTACCCGGAACGCATCCCGGATGTCAATACGCCGGAATTCGTTCATTCGTTGCGGGAGCGCCATCCGCAAATACTGCTGGTGGTTTCATTTGGCCAACTTCTGAAACGGGAACTCCTGGAGCTGCCCGGCTGCATTTGCGTCAACGTCCATGCCTCTCTTTTACCGCTCTACCGTGGAGCCTCCCCGATTGAACAATGCATTTTGAACGGCGATGATCGAACCGGGGTATGTTTTATGCGTATGGTAGCGGCGCTGGACGCCGGTCCGGTTTACGCGGTTTTTGAGCAGTTGTTGAATCACCGCGAATTTGCCGGAGAGCTGGAGTGGCAACTCGGAGAACTTGCCGCAGAACATGCCGAAGAGGTTCTCAACGGAATTGCCTCCGGAGCCTTGATTGCCTGCCCGCAGGACGAGTCCCGCCGGATAATTTGCCGCAAAATCCGCAAACCGGATGGCTGCGTGGACTGGAATTACCCGGCCCGGCGTATTGAGGCCATGGTCAGGGCTTATACTCCATGGCCCGGGGCGCGTTGTGAAGCGGTCACGTCACGCGGTCCCTGTACGCTGACGTTGCGACGCGTGGCAATTATCGACGGTTTGGATTTGGCTCCGGGGGAAGTTGCATCCGCCCGGTTGCCACGCCGTCTCATTGTCGGATGCGGCGACCGTCGGGCACTGGAAATTCTCGAACTGGCCCCGGCCGGCAGCCGCACCATGAATGCCGCCGGCTTCCTGAATGGTCTGCGCGGCGAATCACCGAAATTTACGCAGTCCCCGGTGACTGCGCCATAACCAATTTACACGAATGGAACAACCATGGAAAACCCAACCTGCAGCAAGGAAATAATCCTGAACTGCGAAAAACTGGAACGACGTTTTGCGCTGCTAAACAACGGAAAGCTGGAAGAATACCAGATTGAACGCGATTCCACTGAACCCAAGGTCGGGGATATATACCTCGGACGCATTGTCAATCTCGACCCCTCTTTGCAGGCCGCTTTCGTCGATATCGGGGCACAGAAAAACGCTTTTCTGCACTACCATGACATGTTGCCCGGCTATGACGATCTGATTGAAAAGTTTCAGGAGGAACATCAGGCGGAAACGGTCGGCGGTGAAAAAATTCAGTCCCGGCGCAGCAAGCGCAAGACTCCGGCGGCCGGCAGCAAGGCCGACGCTGCAGCCGCACTTCGGAAGAACAAAAAGCTTTCGGTGGCGGACATACCGGAAATTTTCAAGCCAGGCATGGAAATACTGGTTCAGGTGGTCAAAGCTCCGATCAGCACCAAAGGAGCCAGGATTACCACCGACATCTCAATCCCGGGACGCTATCTGGTGCTTATGCCTTACAGCGAAAACATCGGTTTGTCAACCCGGATCGAAAGTGGAACCGAGCGCGACCGGCTCCGCAAAATTCTGGAATCGCTCGAGCTGCCGGAAGGCATGGGGCTGATCTGCCGGACGGTTGGCGAAGGACGTCGTTCGACATTTTTCAAGCGCGATCTGAATCTGCTGCTTGACTACTGGCGAAAAATAGAAGCCGACATGGACAAGCGCAACGCTCCGGTGCTGCTGTTTACCGAACCCAATCTGATTGAACGCACAATCCGGGACTTCATGACCGAGGAAATCGGCGGCATTGTGGTGGATGATGCCGAAGCCAACAAAAAAATCATTGAAACCCTGCGTCGGATCGGAGGAGCCAAAATGGCCAAAAAGGTTCATTTCTACAACGGCTCCAAGCCAGTATACGACCATTACCGGATCAACGATCAGCTCAAGGAGGTTTTTCAACGCGAAGTCAAACTGCCCGGCGGCGGAGCCATAGTCATTGATGAGACGGAAGCCATGATCGCTATCGATGTCAATTCAGGACGCGGCCGCAAAGGCGCTGACCAGCCGGAATTCATCCTTAAGACCAACCTTGAAGCCGCAGAAGAAATTGCCCGTCAGCTCCGGCTTCGTGACGTCGGGGGCCTGGTGGTATTGGATTTCATTGACATGCGTGGCGCCCGCGACCGCGATGAGGTCTTCCGCGCCATGAAGAAATTCGTCAAAGACGACCGGGCCAAAACCAAGGTTCTGCCGATCAGCAAACTGGGACTTATGGAAATGACCAGGCAGCGCGAACGCGAAAGCATCTTGGACCAGGTCTACTCCCCCTGCCCTTACTGTTCGGGAACCGGGCTGGTGAAATCGCCGGTAACCATGAGCGCCGAAATTCAACGCCGGCTGGAATCAGTCCTCAAAAACGTCCGTTACAAAGGGGTGTCGGTACGGGTGTTTATGCATCCGGACGTACTGGCACGCCTGCGCAATGAAGACGCCCAACTGCTGACTGACCTGGAAAACAAATACAAACATGACCTGAGTTTCCGAGCTGACCCGCTGCTGCACTACGAAGAGTTTCGCCTGGTGGATCCGGAAACCGGCGCCGAACTCAGATAAACGGAGCCAGCCATGCCGGAAACCCGGGAGTTTCACCCCTCAGAAGTACCGGCCAAACCCGGGGTTTATGTCTTCCGGGACCGGTTCGGAACAGTGATTTACGTCGGCAAGGCCCGCAATCTGCGCCGCCGGCTTTCCAGCTATTTTCAACCGTCGCGTCTGCGTACTGCCGACCCCAAGTTGAGATCTCTGATCAACTCGATCGCCAGCTGGAGTTTTGAAACGGTCCGCACCGAAGATGAAGCCCTGATCCTGGAATCGCGTCTCATTAAGAGCTATGCCCCCCACTACAATATTCTGATGCGGGACGACAAGCGGTACCTGCTGCTGAAAATCGATCACAGCGAACGCTTTCCTACTTTAAAACTCGCCAGGATCAAAAAGCCGGGCAAGTTTGAATACTTCGGCCCTTTCCCCAAAGGGTCGGCGTTGCACAGCACTTTGGAATTTCTGCTTTCTTACTTCGGTCTCCGGGCCTGCCGCACCTCGGAGCCGGCTGCGGAAACCCGCAAACGCTGTCTCAAACGCATTGTCAAAGATTGCTGCGGTCCCTGCACTGGAGAAGTGTCCGAAGCTGAATACCGGGAACGACTCAGCCGGACCCTGAGTATTCTGCACGGTGATCTGAGCGAAATCCGGGAGGAACTGCGCCGTCTGATGATCGAAAACGCCGCGGAACAGCGTTTCGAAAAGGCCGCCCGTTATAGGGATGTGCTGGAAAATCTTGAGGCGGTATTCGGCCGCCGCAACCGCACTTTTGAACGTCCGGAATTGCCGGAAACCGCTCCGGGCAAATCCGGGGTGGAGTCACTGCGTCAGGCGCTGGGACTGTCACGCTTACCGGAACACATTATCGGTTTCGACATTTCCAATATTCTCGGAACGCTGGCCGTTGCCAGCCTGGTCGATTTCAAGCATGGTCGTCCGGACCGGTCAAGTTACCGGAGGTTCCGGATCAAAACCGTTGACCAAAGTGATGATTTTGCCATGATGGCTGAAGTTCTCCGCCGTCATTTTTCCCGTTTGCTGGAACACGGACTGAAACTCCCTGATCTGGTCATGGTTGACGGTGGCAAAGGACAGCTGTCGGCGGCGGTGGATGCTTTGATCGCTGTCGGAACTCCGCCGCTTCCTGTCATCGGATTGGCCAAACGCAATGAAGAAATTTATCTGCCGGGGAGATCGGAACCGGTGGTTCTGAGCCGCCATGATCCCGGATTGCGGCTGATTCAGGCTTTACGGGACGAGGCGCACCGTTTTGCCGTCTCCTACCACCGTGAACTGCGCAACAAGCGCATTGAGCACTCCCTGCTCGACGAAGTCCCCGGCGTCGGCGATGTGCGCAAAAAGGAATTGTTGCGGGCCTTTGGAAGCATTCGCAATCTCAAAAAGGCGACTGCCGCTGAAATTGCCGAGCGGGTGCCCGGCATCGGCGAGTCTGTCGCCCAAAAAGTATTGGATCACATCAGAAATGGCTGACCGATTAAACTGGCCGTTCCAGACTTTCGATCTGCATGCCACCCGATTGAACGGTGATTTTTTTTATCCTCCGCATGTGCATCGTTACCCGCAATTGTATATAATTATCGACGGCGAGGTGATTTACCGACTGGAAAACTCGTCCTGCCGACTGAAAAGCGGGGATGCTTTTCTGATTCCGCCGGGGCGGAGCCGTTCCCTGCGCTCGGCATGCACCTCCGGAATGGGACTGGTGGCGGTGTTTGACGCCGACGATCCCGGATTCGCAGTCGCCGCCCGCAAATTTCATCTTGCCCCCGCCCAGCTTGAAGTCGCGGTCAAGCTTGCGGAATGCATTCAAAATGATGCCGTGCCATTTGCGCAACGTCTGGTGCGTTTCAATTACCTGTGTCTGGAATTGTTCAGCTCAGATTTCAGCCAGGTCGGTGAGGCCAAGCTGCCGTACCGGAATCTTGAACTGGAAGTCCGCCGAATCGTAGGCATTGCGGAAAAACTGATGGAATCCAATTTGTCGCCGGTGCTGTCATTGGACAGCCTGTCCAGATTGTCCGGAGTCTCCAAAGCCGGTCTCGGGCGCTATTTTCATCGTATTCACCAAAATTCACCCATGGCCCATTATCGGCGGATCCGCCTGCGGGCTGCGCTCCGGATGCTGCGCGACGGATACAGCATCTCAGAAGTAGCTTTTCTGACCGGATTCTCTTCCAGTCAGCATTTCGCCTCGGCGTTCCGACATGAATTTGGCTTGGCCCCGTCAAAAATTTGATTATTTTTTGTACATTGCTGATGTTTTAGTGAACGCGGCTGTCCCCGGGGATATCTATATTATGTCAGCAGCTCGAAACACGGCTGCCGGAAGGGAAAACAAAGGTACGGAGAAGTGTCAATGTTTGATCTCAAGCGATTAATCGGGGTGAAATCCTACTCGTTTCGCGCTATAACCGACAACCGCAGCTGCGCCGAGGCGATTCTTTCCTGCGGCAGCACAGCTGTAGATCTTTCCGGAGTTCACGTCGATTACGATCGCCCGGAAACCTGGCAGGACGTGATAAAATCATATACAGACAACGGTATTGTCATTGCCGGAATCGGCGTGGTCGGTGCCCGCCCGGATTCCGCTTGGAACCGGCGGTTCTTTGAATTTGCCCGGATGGCCGGAAGCGAATTGATCAGCGTCACCTTTCAGCCGCAGGAGTGGGAAAAAACCACCGCGTCACTTGAGCAGCTCAGCAGTGAATATGATATTCTTACCGCAATCCACAATCATGGCGGTTACAATTGGCTGGGCAATTCCACGATTCTGGACTATGTGTTTTCCCGAACCTCATGCCGAATCGGGCTTTGCCTGGATACCGCCTGGTGCATTCAAACCGAAATGGAGAACCCGGCGGAGTGGCTGGACAAGTTTGGCTCCCGGACCTATGGCATCCATTTCAAGGACTTTGTCTGGTCCCGCGATGGGAAACACGCTGATACTGTGGTCGGTGATGGCGCGTTGAAACTGGCTGACGTGCTGGAAAAATTCAAGTCTCTGGAGACCATCCGTTCCGCCGCGGTGGAATACGAGGGAGACAATGCCGTTGAGGCGACCCGGCTGTCCATTCAGAATATTTTATCTCTTTATTGAAAGCAGGAGGATTTGCCATGAATCCAATCAAGACCGGAATTATCGGATTTGGACGCAGCGGCTGCGGCATTCATGCTGATGCGATTGCACTGATGCCGGAGACCTTCACGGTGACCGCCATCTGCGACGAATTGCCCGATCGTCGCCATCACCCGGCGTTTCCGCATGCCCGCGCCTACGCTGCCGCCGGCGAACTCCTCGCCGATCCCGAGATCGAACTGGTGGTGGTGGCAACCTACAATTACCAGCATGCGTTGCTGGCCCGGCAGGCCTTGGATGCCGGCAAACATGTGCTTTGTGAAAAGCCATTCGGATTCACCACCGCCGATGTCGATGCCATGATCGCCGCCGCCCGGAGGAACCACCGGATTCTTCAGCCGTTTCAGCAGCGGCGTTACGAGGAGGATTTTCAAAAGGTCCGGGAAATCTGCCAAAGCGGCATTCTGGGAAAAATCCTTAACATCCGGCTGTGCTGGGGGGGCTTTGGCCGCCGTTGGGATTGGCAGACCAGCCGCCGGTTCGGCGGCGGCCAGCTCTATAACAACGGCCCCCATCTGGTGGACCATGGCATGGAACTCTTCGGGGCCACGGAGCCGGAAGTCACTTTCCGCCACCGGAACGCACTTTCCAGCGGCGATGCCGAAGATGAATTCAGTCTGTTGCTTCGGGGCAATGACGCTCCTGATGTGGAGCTGAACTTGACGGCGACCAGTGCATTCGAACCGGAGAAGTGGCTGATACGCGGAACCGCCGGCACCCTGCGCGGAACCTCCGAAAAACTGGAGTGGAAATACGTTGACTGGCGTCAGTATAATCATCATTCCCTGGATCTCCATCCGTTGGCCGACCGGAAATACTGTTCGGAAAAACTGGATTTCCAAATTGGGCAATGGACCCCGGAACGCCATGGCGATACCGGGGCCGGAGCTAAACCGGCGCCGGAGCCGGTGCGGCGTCTTTACGCCGGATTATATCAGGCTGTCCGCAACGGCAGAGTACAGGAAATCACACCTGAGCAGATTAGGCGACGGGTTGCAGTAATGGAGCAATGTTACCGTCAGGCGGGAATTCCGTTTCCTGAAAACACGCTGGTAAATTAAGGCGGCGCTTACCCCAGAGTCCGTTTTCTGTGGCGCAACCTCAATGTCCAGACCGGTTCCGGCTTCACCCCAGCCGGAATCGGCCGGGATTCATCCCGGTGGCCCGTCTCACCACCCGGCACAGATAATTGGCATCGGAAAATCCGCTTTTTCGGGCAACTTCTGCCAGTTTCCCCCGATTTTGCCTCAACAGCCCCAGGGCGTACTGCAAACGCTGCCGGGCCAAATACCGGGATGGTGTGATCCGCATTTCCTCACGAAAACGCCGCAGCAAGGTCGAACGTTCCACCCCGAGCAACTCCGCCAGAAGATTCACATTCAAAGCCGGATTATGGAACTGTTCCTGACAGATTCGAGCTGCCCGTGCAGCCAGGCTGCCGGCCTCGGAGGCCTCTTCGCCGGCCAAGGCCAGAATCCTGGCAATTACGGCCACCATCTCCCGCCAGGCCAGCGGTGACCGTTCCCGAAGGCGGTGTCCCACTTCCGAAAAGAGCTCCGCGGGGCACGGCCCCGAATGAAATACGCCTCCGGGATAATCGTATGCCTGCATGAAATCAGCAGCCCCCGGGCCGTCAAATCCCATCCAGCGATACTCCCAGAATTCGCCGGCCACCCGATGGATATGAGCGTCCCCGGGTAAATGGTAAAAGCAATCTCCGGCCCCGGCGGAACACCATCGGTTGTTCAGGTAAACTTCCCCCCTTCCGGCAATCACCCAGAAAAATTCAACAAACTGCTTTTCTCCGCAGGGAACTTCCTCGGTCACCCCGGCCCCAAGCCGGAAATGCCCGAATGAACGCGGAAAAAACGGCAACGGAATCTCCGGAATGCGGTTTTGTGACGGTCGCACAGTTAAATTCAGTGCGGAGTCTGGAGTAAGGTGGCTGAACATTGTACAGCAAAAATCCTATAATATAACAGCAAAAATCCCATTGTCATTTAAAAAAAATTTTTTATATTATACCATATCAGCCGTAAAAATGCAATACATGCCTAATGTATCCAGTTCACATTAAACTGATCCACCAATGTTCATAATACCCGAAAAGCGACTCCGCGCCAAGCAGAGTTGACTGTCAACTCAAAAAAAAGGCACAGCCATCCCATAGGAAAAGAAAAAGTTGAAAGATGATGGTTCTGGATGCAACTTATATTTCAGCAAAAAAAACAAGAGCGCTGCTCGCACTCATACTCCACTGAAGGGCTGAATTCCCTGCACCCTGCATGCATTGCCAGACGTCATTTTTGATTTGTCTTTTTATTCTTTTCATAAAAACCTGAGGGCTGCTCGCCCTCATACTCCTCGGCAGGGCTGCATTCCCTGCACCCGGCAGGCATTGCCTGCCGTATTTCTTATATTTATATATTTTATTTTTTTCTGAAAAGCATGAGGGGAGGCGGCCTCAACAAAGCGATTCAAGGAAAGTCCGGACGTCCCGGTCCGTCATTGGACGGGGGGTCAAACTCATACTGTTGCTCCTGCAATTGGCAATGATGAAATCAAAATGTTTT
>CASFVA010000050.1 GCA_949298075.1 uncultured Lentisphaeria bacterium | reverse complement strand
TTCAAATTCAGTTTGTATTTCTTTGCCGTGACCAACAGCGCCATTGTGCTGAGCGCGGCGGCAGGCAAACTGCTGGTTTTCCGGCGCGAATTCGGTTCGATTCTGCTGTGGTGCGGCTCTCTGCGGAAAATGCGGGAACTTCTGAGCCGGTCCGGCTGGATTTTCGCCCAGATGGTGCTCACCGGCATCGCGGCCAACGCGGGTTATCTGATTCTCAAGGCGGTCTGTTCCGATGAAAGCGTCGGTTTTTACGCTGTGACCGCCAAGCTGCTGACCTGTTCGCTGATCTTTCCGGAGGTACTGGCCCTGTCGCTGTTCCCGGCGATAATCACGGCGGCGGACCGGCCCGGTCTGTTCGAGCTGCGGCTGGGCCGGCTGTACGCGGCGGCCTTCTGGGGCGGCATGCTGGCCGTCGCGGTGGCATTTTTACTGGGCGAACCGGTCATTACGCTTTTTTACGGTTCGCGCTATGCGGAATCGGGGCGTCTGCTCTGGATCGCCATGCTGGCGCTGCCGCTCAACGCGGTGTTCATGGTTTTTTCCCGCTGGTGCGTCGTGCGCGGCCAGCAGTCGCTGCTGTTCGTGCAGGCGATCGGAGGAGCGGTGAGTGCGGCGGGGCTGACCTGGCTGCTGAGCCGCACCTGGGGACTGGCCGGAGCGGTCTGGAGCCTGCCCGCCAATGCGCTGGTGCAATTTCTGGTGCTCACGTTCTGTTCGCAGGAAAGCCGCCGCCAGCAATGGTTTATCTGCCGAAGCCTGACCATGCCCATGGTGAAACGCGATGATTGACATTCTGCTGGCCACTTATAATTCGCAGGAATTTCTGCGGGAGCAACTGGATTCGATCCTGAACCAGAATCATTCTGATTTTCGGATCATCATCGGCGACGGCGGTTCCCGGGACGGTACGCCGGAGCTGCTCAGCGAATATGCCGGACACCATCCCGGACGTTTCCAAATCCTCCCCGGGGAACGGCGTTACCGCTCAGCGGAAAACTTCGCCCGGCTGCTGGCTGCCTCCGACGCGGATTTCGTGATGTTTTCCGACCACGACGACATCTGGAAGCCGGACAAAATTGCCGTGTCGCTGGAGTGTTTCCATCGCAACTTTCCGGAAAACTCCGACACTCCGGCGCTGATATTCACTGATGAAACCATTGTGGACCGCAATCTGCGGGTTATCTGCGACTCCTCGATGCGGTTTCAGAACTTCGACCCCGGACGGACCGAACTCGCTCAGCTGCTGACCCAGAACATCATCGGCGGCAACACCATGCTGTTCAACCGCGCCCTGCGCGAGGCGGCGCTGCCGATCGCTCCGGAAGCACTGATGCACGACTGCTGGGTGGCTTTGTGCGCGGCAGCGCTCGGCGGCATCGCATTCTGTCCGGAGCGGACGGTGCTCTACCGCCAGCATGGCGGCAACGTCATGGGGGCGGCCTCGGCTTCGCCCCGCGCCATGCTGCGGAAGCTGCGCGACGGCAGACAGGCATTCCTCGCGGGCGTCCGGCAGGCCCGCGCTCTGCTTGAACACCTTGGGCGCGATCCCCGCCTTTCCGCGGAAAACCGGGCGGTCATCGCCGCCTATGCAGCCATGGAGCATCAAGGGTTCTTCGCCCGGCGCCGAACCGCCCTGAGTCGCCGTTTTCTGAAAAACACCTGGCGCCGCAATCTGCTGCTGCTGGCAACCATGTAGGATTATTTATGAATATTGCCATGCTGACTGATCGTCTGGCGCTCGGCGGAGGTCCGGAATGCATCCGGCTGCTGGCCGCGCACCTGCCGCAACACCGCTTTACCGTGTTCGCCGCCGGCGGCGGCACGCTGCCGGCGCTGGAATCCCTGCCCAATGTCCGAACCGTCCGCAAGACTCCGTCGCGGCGGGAACTGGCCGGATTCGATCTGATCCACTGCCACCATCTGAGGCCGCTGGCTACGCTGCGGGCTCCGGCGGACGTACCGGTCGTCAACACCATTCACGGTGTGCATTCCCGGAAATTTGAATTCGGTTCCGGACCGGTCAATGCGGTGCGGGGCATGCTGCGCCGAACCCTGGAGCGCCGGCTGTTTTCGGCAGCGGCGGCCAATGTTGTGCTCACCGCCGAGGACCAGGAGTGGCTTGAGCGCCACTACCGGCTGACCAACCTGGTCCGGATTCCCAACGGCGTTGAGCTCGATGGTTTTCCGGATGCGGATCCCGGCGCTCTGCAGGATGAACTTCAACTGCCTCCGCATCGCCGCTGCCTGATGATGATCGCCCGTTTTGAACTTCTCAAAGGCCATGACACCCTGATCGCCGCCGTTGAGGCCGCGGCGGAGCCGCTGCGGAAAGCCGGCGCTCTCATCGTACTGATCGGCGACGGGCAGATGCTGGAGCCCTGCCGGGCTGAAGTCAGGACGGCCCGGCTGGACGATCTCGTGATCTTCTGCGGCGGACGGGCCGGGGCCCGGCGTTTCCTGCCGCTGGCGGATGCGCTGCTGCTGCCATCGCGCAGGGAGGGACTGCCGCTGATTGCCCTGGAGGCCGGCGTCTGCGGAGTGCCGGTGATCGGCGCCGCCGTTCCGGGCGTCGCTTCGCTGATTTCCGACGGCTGCGACGGCCGGCTGTTTCCGGCCGGGGATGCGGCCGCGTTCGCCGCGCTGCTGGCGGATGAAAAACTTTACGCCTCGCTGCCCGCACTGGGACGGGTCTGGCGTAAAACCGTTGCCGAACATTATAACGTGACCGCCATGGCCGCGGCGCATGACGCGCTTTATCGTGCCGTCGGACGCGGCCGGGCTGAACTATAAGGGAATTACCATGTCCAAAGTTGCTTTACTCCACTACTGGCTGACCAATATGCGCGGCGGTGAAAACGTTCTGGCCGAATTCTGCGCGCTGTATCCCCGGGCCGACATCTACACGCACGCCTGGAATCCGGCGGTGGCGGCCATGCCGTTCGGCGGGCACCGGGTCGTTGAGAGTTTCATCGGCCGTCTGCCGGGCGCCCGTCGCGGCTGTCAGAAATACCTGCCGCTGATGCCGATGGCGCTCAGACGCTGGGATCTGCATGACTACGACCTGATTCTTTCGAGCGAATCCGGTCCGGTCAAAGGGGTGGAAAAAGCCCCGGGCGCGGTGCACGTCTGCTACTGCCACACTCCGATGCGGTATTTGTGGGACATGTACGCCGACTACTACGCCCGGGCCGGCTGGGGCGGTAAACTCGGCATGAAGCTTTTCACCAAATACCTGCGCCGCTACGACCTGGCGTCCGCCGACAAAGTCGATTATTTCATCGCCAACAGCCGCTTTGTGGCTGACCGGATCCGGCGGCTGTACGGTCGGGAATCGGCGGTGATCCATCCGCCGGTGGACACCGAAGCCTTCTCTCCGGCAGCGGCTCCCAAAGGCGACTATTATCTGTTTGTCGGCCAGCTCACCGGCTACAAACGGCCCGACCTGGCGGTAGCGGCCTGTCTGCGGCTCAACCGCAAACTGGTGCTGGTGGGCGACGGTGAAGCAGCCGGGGAACTGAAACGGATGGCGGCCGGAAACAAAAACATTGTTTTTGAAGGGCGGGCGGACCGCTGGCGGCTGCGCAGCCTCTATGCCGGAGCCCGGGCTTTGCTCTTTCCCGGAGTCGAGGATTTCGGCATTGTGCCGCTGGAAGCGCAGGCATCGGGCACTCCGGTGGTGGCGTTTGAGGCGGGCGGCGCGCTGGAAACGGTCAAGTCCGGAGAAACCGGAGTTTTCTTTTCGAAACCGACCGCCGACAGTCTGGCCGCCGCGCTCGAACTCTGCGAAGGCACCAGCTGGAAAACCGAAACACTGGTCATGCAGGCGGCCCGATTCGGACGTGAGCGCTTCCGCCGGGAAATCGCCGCTTTCATCCAGCAGGCTGCCGGGAGGTGACAGCCATGGAAAAAATCATGTCCAAACTCTGTCTGACCGGCGACATCGGCGTCAACGGCAACATGTACGGCGGACGGCTGCTCTTTCTCATGGATGAAGCAGCGGCGATCTATGCCCGGCAAAGCACCGGTGAACCCGCCATGGTCAGCCGCCGCTTTTCCGGAGTGGAATTCACCTCGCCGGTCAAGCTGGGCGAAATTCTGGACTTCTACGCCGATCAGCCGCGCCGGGGCACCACCAGCTTCAGCTTTGACATCGTCGTTCTGGTCAAGGGGGTGCCGCGGTTCCGGGCCAACTGCGTCTTTGTCGCCACCGACGAACACGGAAACAAAAAAGCGATCGACTGGCCGGAGGAGTCGGATCTGTACCCGTCAGGGAGATGAGGTCATGGAAGGTATTCTGCTTCACATCTGCTGCGCCCCCTGCGGCGGTGGCTGCGTTGAACGGCTGCTGGCGGAGAGACGCGGTGTGCGGCTTTACTACTCCAACTCCAACCTCGGCGACCGGGCGGAATTTGACCGCCGGCTGGAATCAGTCCGGAGCCTGGCTCAGATTTACCGGCTCGAACTGGAGGTCGATCCTTACGATCACGCCGCCTGGCTCGCCGCCGTCGCCGGACTGGAATCGGAGCCGGAACGGGGTCGCCGCTGTCCGTTCTGCTTCGGATTCAGCCTGGCGCGCACCGCACAGCGGGCAGCGGAACTCGGAATGAATTTCACCACTACACTGACCGTCAGCCCCTGCAAGTCAAGCGCAATGATATTCTCGGCAGCGGCCGGCTTCGCCCATTTCGAAGCCTGGGATTTCAAGAAACGCGACGGCTACCGGCGCAGCTGTGAAATCGCCCGGCAGCACAACTTCTACCGTCAGCGTTTCTGCGGCTGTGAATTTTCCCGTCCGTTGACCGCGGCCGGGCCGGATTGACGGTCCGGCAGCTCCGCCGGCTCAACGGGGTTGTTTCCACTCCACACTCTCTTCGCGGCCGTCCACGACTGCCGTCAGCCGGTTGCCGTCGAGATGGAAGCGGCCGGTACTCCCGGCGACGTTGACGGTCACCTCCGCACCGGATCCGGAAACCGCAAACTCCGGTTCCGCTCCGGCCTTCCATGGAAACAGCACCGTCGCGGTGTCCCAGCGGGCCGCCGGACCGGGAGAACTCACCACCAGCTCAAAGGCGCTGCCCGGCTTGCTTTCGCCCGCGCCGCCGGGCAGATAGGAGTAAAACGCATGCAGAATGCCGGGCGCGGTGCGGGTGGTCACCGGCCGGTCCGAGCCGACCCAGAGCGACAGTCCGGCCGCCGGGCGGGTCAGCCGCCACCGGGAGTTCCCGAGGGACTCCAGGCGGGCCCTGCCATCGAGATTGTTGAAGTGCCAGTAGGCGTCGAAACGGTGGGGCCGGAGCCCGGCGATGCGGTCGAAAATCACGAAATAGCCGGGATCCTTGACGTAAACCACCGCCCGCAGCGCGGTTTTGAGTTTGGGCATGTAGCAGCGCCGTGCTTCGCTGACCAGAAAACCGCACTGTTTTCCATCCTGCGCGGCGACGTATTCGGCCACCGGACGGCCGGGCTCGGAAGCGCTGCCGATCTTGCGGGGAAATTTCTGGTTGCGTCCGTCGATGGTGATGCAGTTGGAACCGCGGGTGGCCCAATCCCACTCGGCATAGGTTTTGCCCCGGTAACTGGAATGGCCGGGATTGACCAGCAGGTATTCGCCATAGGCGGCCAGCGCCACACCGTTGCGGTTGGGACGGTCATGGGAGTAGCGGGTCCGGTTGCCGCCGCCGGACAGCATGGCAAAGACCAGTCCATCCGGTTCCCAGCCGTCCCGGATGTAGGCTTCACCGTTGTCAAACACCCGGAAAAGCGGCAGCCGGTCGAGCCCGCCCTCCGGCGGCGGGTTGGACTGCAGCAGCAGATGGTTGTGCAGCACTCCGCCCCGAACCGGCACTCCGAACATTTTCCCCCAGGCGGTCATGACCGGGCTGCCAGTCAGGGAGGCAATGGCGTAAAGCAGCGACGAAATGGAAACAAACTGCTGCCCGTCCCGGAACTGGATGCGGATGGTCTGCCCGTTGAGCCGGGAAAACACCTGGGAATAGATCGGATATTCCGTCGATCTGGCCATGACGCCGCTGCGGAAGAGTTCGCGGCGCAGCTCCCCGGGCATCGCGGCGGCCGCCGCCAGCATTTCCGTTACCGGATAGAAATAATACTGCGGCCCCTCGCCGTAACTGCCGTCCTCCTCAAAGCCGTGATCGATGAAATGCCTGAGATGTCCGGCCGCCCTGGCCGCCGCCGCCTCGTCTCCGTTGAACCGCGCCGCCAGATAGACTCCGCCGGCAATGACCGCCGCCCAGTTGATGATGTAATTTTTGCTCTCGACCAGTTCGAGATAGCCGAAACCGGGCAGTATGCCCTTTTCCCGCAGGGCGGCCTCCAGCCGGGCGCGCTCCGCCGGAGTGAACACGTCATGAGCCAGATCCAGTCCGGGGACCAGGCGCTTGAGCATGCCTCCGGTCTGCAATGACGCCCGCCCGTGTTCCGCAAACTGCGGAAACCGGGAAGCATGCAGCCAGAAATCCGGCGGCATGTCAGCCAGTTTCAGCGCCAGATCATGGATGATGCGCCCCAGTTCCGGGTTGCCGGTCAGAAAATAGACCAGACCGGGATCCTGCATGTTGACGCTGAAAATGTATTCCCGGTAATTCCGGTGCGGCGGGAAATCCCGCAGCCGTATGAACTCCCGGACCCGGCCGACCGCGCTTCTGAACTCCCGCTGTCCCTCCGGCGTTTCCGCATAATACCGGGCCACCCGCTTAAGTTCCGCCTCGGAATAAAGCCGGGAGCCCGCCGCAATCCGATCCGCGTGACTGAGATCAATCGCAAAGGGATCGGCCACGCTGTCGGCCGCCGGCAAGTGCAGGACGGCGGCCAGGACGGTCAACAGCATCAGACATGTTTTCCACATGATACAGCTCTCCCGTTTTTCGGTTGCAGGCCCTGGTGTCGGGAATGAATCAACCTTTATTCCACAGAGGCCGGCCGACCCCGCCACGGCGGACCGGAGGTATGCCGCCCGCAGTTACGGAACCGCCAGCTGACGGTCGCGCGGCGTCCAGATGATTTCCGTCGGAATCCCGACCGGAAACACCCGGACATTGCGATAACGCCCCGACAACGCCACCAGCGACTCCGGCCAGAACAGAAAAGTATAGGGCTGTTCCTCGTGCAGCAGCCGGCCGATCCGGCGGGCCAGTTCAATCCGCCGCTCCGGCTCAAAGGCAATCCGCATGGACTCGATCAGACGATCCAGCGCGGGATTGCGGTAACCGATGTGATTGCTGCCGCCCGCCGCCGTCTGACTGGAGTGCCATACCTGGTAAAGATCGGAATCAAATCCGCTGCTCCACCCCAGACAGCAGGCGTCGTAGGCGCGCTGATCGAGCCGTTCAATGTAAACCGACCATTCAACGGTCTGCAGCCGCATGTCAATGCCGGCCGCTGCGAAGTACTCCTTGAGCATCGGCATCAGGCGTTCCTGAAGCGGATGTGAAGCGACCTGCAGCATGGTGAACTCAAACTTCCGGCCGTTCTTTTCCAGAACACCGTCGCCGTCGGTGTCGCGCCAGCCGGCGTCCGCCAGCAGTTTCCGGGCCGCGGCGGGATCAAACGGCCACGGTTTAAGTTCCGGATCAGCGTAACCGCCGCCGGGGAAAAAAGGTCCGACCGCGACCACGGCCAGGCCGCGGTAGAGGTCGCGGCGAATCCGTTCGCGGTCTATGAGCATGGTGAGCGCCCGCCGGACCCGGGCATCCTGAAACAACGGATTTTTCTGATTGTACCCGATGTAGGTGTACTGAGGCAGCAGATAGTGATACTTGCGCAGGACGCCCTCGCGGAATTCCGCACCGCCGGTGCGGTTGCGCCACTGGTCCGGAGTGAGTCCCATCCAGTCAATGCCGCCGCTCAGCAAAGCCTGGAACCGGGTGTTGGGATGCCTGATGACTTCAAACACCAGCGTCTGAATGGCCGGGGCGATCCCCAGCGCCGCTCCGAAGTAATCCGGATTGCGCTCGAACACCAGCCGGCGGTCGCGCTCCCACTTCACCAGCCGGTAGGGACCGCAGCCGACGATCATCCGATTGCGGCGGTGGTCATCATTGAACGCCCGCCCGTCAAAGCGGCCGCCGTAGTCGTAAAAATGCCGGGGCAGCGGAGTCATGCCGAGCGTCGAAGACAAGGTGCCGTACCGGGCCTCTTTCCAATGAACGACAAATTCATAATCGTTCACCACCACGATCCGGTCGAGGTCCTGATAATAAACCCGCAGCGGAGCGCAATTGACGGCGGGATCGCGGATCACTTCCAGCGCGAATTGAAAATCCCGGGCTGTCACCTCGACATTGCGGAATTCCCGTCCGGTCACCGGATCCGTGACGTCCTGCCAGCGGACGCCGCGCCGCAGCCGGATCCGGTAGCTCAGGTGATCCGGCGAAATGCTCCAGGACTCAGCCAGCATCGGCCGGAACTGTTCCGGATGCGCCCAGTCACGCTCGGCCAGTGCCGCATTGCAGAGCCCGTACAGCGCCGCGGCAGTGGCCTCATTGCAGATGATCGGATTGAGATTGGGC
Source organism: uncultured Lentisphaeria bacterium (assembly GCA_949298075.1). Lineage (GTDB taxonomy): Bacteria > Verrucomicrobiota > Lentisphaeria > Victivallales > Victivallaceae > UBA1784. The sequence goes on along the minus strand of CASFVA010000050.1, from coordinate 27,866 downwards.
GGCTCATTGCCCAGCGCCTGAATGATGCGCCCGCCCGGAACCGCCGCCGGATCGTAGTACTCGCGGTTGGCGATTCCGGATTCCGGAGCCGCTCTCCCGCCGGAAGCAGAAGCCCCGGCGGCGATGCCGGCGGCGGCCGCCGATTCCGGCCGCCGGGTCTCCAGACGTGCAACCGCAACTTCGAGCCGTTCCAGACGGTCCAGCACCTTGAGATTGACCGCACGGGCGCGGTCGAGCGCGGTGACGCCGAAATATCCCAGCACCGCCACGAGCAGCACCAGCATCGTGGCGAGAAATTTCAGATATCCGCCGCCGTTCACCGGTTCACCTCTGGGAAATACGGTAGGTCATCCAGGCTCCGAGCGCCTGGAAAATAATATTGGGCAGCCAAAGCAGATACTGCGGGTAGAGCTTGGGGTACGAGCAGAGCGATTCGCAGAGAATGATGGACAGAAAAAACACTCCGGCCAGAATCACGCTTAGAAACAACCCCACCGAAGTCTCCCGACGGCTGGTCCGGATCGCCAGCGGCAGCCCCAGCAGCAGAAAGGCGACCGGCGACAGGGCAAACGCGATGCGCTGATTGAGTTCGACCTCCAGCTCGGTGGTGTCGCGGTTGATTTCGCGGGTCAGCCGAATCCGGCCCATGAGATCAGTCAGCCGCATGAACTTGGCCCGATTGGTCACCGGGGCGTTGTTGATTTCACTGCCGTAATCGAAACCGAACCGCATTTCCTTGCTGAACAGCCGTTCAATGCTGCCGGTCCGGTCGCTGAATTTATCGGAAATCAGGCAGTTGTAGAGCACAATGGTCATGACCTGTTTTTCCTCATCGACCAGAATTTCACCGGTTTCCGCCGAAATATCCTGCGCGATGGCTGAGTTGTTGTCGGTCATGCGGTACATCTGCACGCCCTTGAGCTGATTGGTTCCGGATTTGTCGTCAATGTAGATGATGGTGTCCTCGTATTCAATCGGCTTGCCTGGCTCGAAAATCGACATCGGACGGTTGATCACCGCTTCCTTCATGATCGACCGCGACCGTCCCAGCAGCGGCGGACCGATTTCAACCTGCAAATACAGGCAGAGCAACGTCAGCAGAAAGGTGATAATGAGAATCGGGGACACAATCTGCATGATGGACACGCCGCAGGCGCGCATGGCGGTGATTTCGTTGTCGGCGGACATACGCCCGAATACCACCATCACCGCCACCATCACCGCCCACGGTACCGTGAACGTCAGGATGATCGGCAGAATCGACACCGTGAAGCGGCAGAAGTCCCAGAACGACACGCCCTGCGAAACGTAGACCAGCACCTTGACCAGGTTGGCGCCGGTCATGCCGAAAGTCAGCACCAGGATCGCCATGAAGAAAGCGACCAGAAAGCCCCGGGTGACGTACCAGTTCAGAATCTTCACTTTCCGGCGCCCTTTCCGATGTCAACGAGGCCGGAATTGCGGGGCGGCGCCGGCGCGGTGCCGGACTCGTTGAGTTCACCGATCTGCGAAGCGGTAATGCCGCCGGCGACCGGATCCCGGAAATCGATACCGGGCTTGGCCTCCTCGCCGCCGATCCGGGTCACGACTCCGGTGGCGGGATCACGGTACAGCATGGGGATGGTGTTGGTGACTTTCCAGTAGGAGTTGTTGGTGTTGGTGCCGTCGAGCGAAAACGAGAGATAATGGTAGATTTTTGGCGACATCGGGATCAGGACGTGAATGCGGCTGAGCATGTCAATTTCGATCTGAAACCGCTCCTGACCGTAAATGTGCCCGAGACGCATGACGCCGTACACCGACCGGTCATCCTCAATGACCAGATAGTAGAAGCGTCCCGGCGATTCGTTGAGGGTGCGGAGCGAATAAGTCCGGCTTTTGGTGGTCGGCGCCGGAGCTCCGGAGAGATCGGGCATGCCGACGGTGCGCTGCCAGACCGGCACCCCGGTTTCCACCCGGAACATGCGGTCGATGCTCCGGTATTCGTGATCCAGCAGGTTGTGCGAAACAAAGCCGTGCACCACATAATCGTCAGGCCGGTCAAGTTCGTAATACTTGGTCAGCGGAATCACCATGCGCTTGACCTCGCCGGGCCCCAGCACCAGTCCGGTAACGGAAATCTCGGCGTCTCCGAACTTCGGCACGCTGCGGCCGCGGGAGTCGCGGATATCGAACAGCACGAATCCCTGCAGCCTCGGATCCTTGCCGAACACCAGCGCCCGGCCGGAATCGTTGCGCAGCGTGATGCAGGCGTAGATGGTTTCGTACTGCATGTAAACAGACCGGTTGAGAGTAAGTCCGACGCTGACCGAGGCGGCGGCCCGCGGAGCCGCCGCCAGAATCAATACGCCGATCCCGATCAGAACCCCGAGACGGGTCAGGCATGAATTTCTCATTTTGCTTCTCCCTGCTTCCTGACGGCGGCGACAATATCGCGGGCGATTTCACCGGCGTCCAGATTGTGACACTCCAGGTTGGCCGGACAACTCCGGGCCAGACATTTTCCGCAGGCGACCTCCCGGCGGTAGACCCGGGCCGCCGGATGCCACGGACCGGTGCGGTCGGGATCAGTCGGACCGAACAGCGCAAACACCGGGCGATCCAGGAAAGCCGCCGCATGCATCGGTCCGGAATCATTGCAGAGCACCGCATCGGCATGGCGCAGCAGCTCCATCAGCTCACCGATGGAGGTCTTTCCGGTCCAGTCCTGAAACTCGATCTCCTCCGGCAGCCGGGCCCCGACCGCCGCCGCGGCCGGCCGATCGGCGGCGGTGCCGGCGGCGATGAACACCAGCTCCGGTTCATCCCGGTGCACTTTTTCCAGTACCTCGGCAAACAGTCCGGGCGGAAACGTCTTGCTCACCCAGCGCGCTCCGGGCGCCACCACCAGATAACGCTCCGGCAGCCGGCCCAGCCGGAGCCGGTTGGCGGGATTTTCCGGCGGCGGCGGCAGCGACACCGTCCGCCCGCAGCCGGTCAGGCGATCGGCCAGCTCCAGATTGCGTTCCACCGCGTGTCCGGGCGCCGCCGGCACCCGGAAACGGTAAAACCACCCCGCCAGGCGCTCGCGTGTACCGGCAAATCCGCCGACCGGTCCGCCCCTGGCCGCCACGGTCAGCAGCGCACTGCGCAGCAGCCCCTGAAAATCGATGATCAAATCATAACGTTTGCGCCGCAACCGCCGCACCAGCCGGATCAGTTCCGGCATCATGGTCCGCCAGCTGCCCAGCTTCTGTCTCCGGAAAAGAATCTTCCGGCTGATCCGCCATGGCGAATAATCCAGCAGCGGGGCGAAAGCCGGGTGCACCACAAAATCCACCCGCGCCCCCGGATAACGCCGGCGCAGCAGCTCCAGCGCCGGGAACACATGCAGAATGTCGCCGAAACTGCTGGGCTTGACAATCAGAATCCGGTGAACCGGTCCCGCCAGCGGAAGCCCCTCCGCCCCTTTCCGGCGGGCGGCCGCGGCGTCCCTGGTGTGCCCGGAATGCGTCATGACCCGATGCGCGGACAATGTCAGTTGCCCAGGGCGATACGTTCGGCCAGCCGATCCGGCAGGCCGGCCGCGAGAATTTTTTCCTGGGCGGCGGCGATGTTGTAGGGCAGCCGGTAACGGGTGACGACATGGGCGGCGGTATCCACGACGGCGAAACTCGCCCGCGGGTCTCCATTGCGGGGCTGTCCGATGCTGCCGACGTTGAAAAGGTATTTGTGGGCGCCGCCGCTGCGGTACTCCACCGGCAGCTCGTCGGCCAGGGTGAAATCGTGATCGAACTGCGGATCCACTGTGCTGAAATTCCAGCCCGGAATGACGTCGATTGAACGCTCGTTGTTCAGCGACATCGGCTTGCGGCAGAACGCAATCGGCACATGCGAGTGCCCGCAGAAGCACAGCACTGTGCGCTGATAGGCGAAGTTGTTGCCGGCGTGATGGCTGTCAAAGACGTACCCCCAGTTGGTCGGCGTGTCCAGCGTGGCGTGCACCAGGGTCATGCTCCACTGGGGCAGCCGGAGATCCTCCGGCATCTGAATCAGCCAGTTGCGCTGTTCGGGCGAAAGCTGTTCCCGGGTCCACTGGATGGCGAGCCGGGCGTTGCGGTTGAATCCGGAAGCCTCGGTGTCGCCGCTGGCAGCGTAGTAGTCGTGGTTGCCGAACACCATTGCCTTGCATCCCAGAGCCTGAATGGCTTCGAGACATTTCAGAGGTTCGGCGTTGTATCCGACAATGTCGCCGAGCGAAACGTACTGATCGACTTCAATCTCCCGGCACTTTTCCAGAACGACGCTCAGCGCGTCGTAATTGGCGTGAATGTCACTTAAAATTGCAATTTTCGGCATCTTCGCTGCAAACCGTGTTTTCCGCTGTTTTCCGTTGTGCGCCCGCGGGCGCCATATCCCCGTCCGTTCCGGATAACGCAAAATCATGCTGTTAGCCGCCGGGGAGCATACCGCATCCGCGCCTCCGGAGAACGCCACCCCTCCTTTGTGCCCGGTCCGGATGCCGGATCGGGTGAAGTGCCCCGGACGCTGTAAGCCGGATTCTGTTCCGCCCCCTGCCGGGGAACGGCGGCGATCATCTGTCTGTGCGACCAGAACCCGGGGCTCATAACGCCGCGAGCAGCGGCTCGCCCCCTATTTGGTCTTGCTGCGGGAGGAGTTTACATCGGCGGCGCTGCTTTCGCTTCCACGCCCGGTGGGCTCTTACCCCGCCATTTCACCCTTACCGGGCCGGAATTTCTTCCCGTCCGGCGGTCTGCTTTCTGTTGCACTGGTCTTCCCGCGGCTTATCGTCCGCGGTATCCTTCTTTATCAAAAGGACTCCCCGCTCTATGCAGTCCGGACTTTCCTCAGCGGGAAACCGGCGACGCCCCATCCCCGACGGAAACGTTTCGCCGCGCCGTTCCCGCCGCGACCGCCCGCGACCGAAACACTTCAAATACCTAATATAGCGACTGCCGAGGAATTATGCAAGCTGAATGCGTTTTTTTTTTTTGCCCGGCGGCGGTGGAAAATGCCGGGCGGGCGGATTATATTATCCCCAAACTGATTACAGACGAAATCAAGTTATGTTACGGAGCAGATCATGAGTGATATTGAAACCGGCAACTCCGGAAGCCGGGATTTCATCCGGGAAATCGTTGCGGAAGAGGTGGCCGCCGGCAAACACGGCGGACGGGTCGTAACCCGTTTCCCGCCGGAACCCAACGGCTATCTGCACATCGGACACGCCAAGGCCATCTGCCTGGATTTCGGTGTGGCCGCCGAGTTCGGCGGCGAATGCAATCTGCGCATGGATGACACCAATCCGGCCAAGGAGGAAACCGAATACGTCGAAGCCATCATCCGGGACGTGCGCTGGCTGGGATTCGAACCGACCCGGATCTGTTACGCCAGCGACTACTTCGACCGCATGTACGAGTGCGCCGAGGAACTGATCCGGCGGGGCCGAGCCTATGTCTGCGACCTCTCGCCCGAGGAGTGGAAAAACTATCTCGGCACCCTCAGCGAACCCGGCCGGGAACCCCCGGGCCGGCAGCGGAGCGTCGAGGAAAATCTCGATCTCTTCCGCCGGATGCGGGCCGGCGAATTTGCCGACGGCTCCCGGGTGCTGCGCGCCAGGATCGACATGGCTTCGCCGAACATCAATCTGCGCGACCCGGTGATCTACCGGATCCGGCGGGCCCACCACTTCCGGCACGGGGACAAGTGGTGCATTTATCCGATGTATGACTTCGCCCATCCGCTGGAGGATGCCTTCGAGGGGGTGACCCACTCCTTCTGCACCCTGGAGTTTGAAATCCACCGGCCGTTCTACGACTGGCTGCTGGAGGCGCTGGACTATCCCCACCGGCCCCGCCAGATTGAATTTTCGCGCCTCAATCTCACCGGCGTGGTCATGAGCAAGCGCAAACTTCTGCAGCTGGTGCGCGAACACCACGTCTCCGGCTGGGATGATCCGCGCATGCCCACGCTCAGCGGTCTGCGGCGGCGCGGCATTCCGGCCGCCGCCATCCGGAACTTCTGCCGGCAGGTCGGCGTGACCAAGTTTGACGGCATCACCGACATGGCGCTGCTGGAGCACTGCGTGCGCGAGGAGCTCAACGCCACGGCGCCGCGTTTTCTCGCGGTGCTCGATCCGCTCAAAGTGACGATCGTCAACTATCCGGAGGGCGGCGTCGAACCGCTTGACGCCGTTAACAATCCCGAGGATCCGGCGGCGGGCGGCCGCAAACTGGATTTCGGCCGGGAACTGTGGATCGAACGATCAGATTTCATGCTTGAACCGGTCAAGGGATATTTCCGGCTGGCGCCGGGCCGGGAAGTCCGGCTGCGCTACGGCTACTATATCAAATGCGAAGAGGCGGTTCTCGACGACGGGGGCCGGGTAGTCGAACTCAAATGCAGTTTTGATCCGGCCACCCGCGGCGGTTCCTCGCCCGACGGCCGCAAGGTCAAGGGCACGATTCACTGGGTCAACGCGGCCACTGCGCTGTCCGCCGAAGTGCGGCTTTACGACCGGCTGTTCGCCGTGGACGCTCCCGGCGCCGACGGTGCGGACTTTCTCACCCAGCTCAATCCGGATTCGCTCCGCCGGATCACCGCCTTCATTGAACCGGCGTTGGCGGAGTCGCGACCGGGCGACACGGTGCAGTTTGAACGCAACGGCTATTACACCGTCGATCCGGATTCCGAACCGGGCCGCCCGGTATTCAACCGCACGGTGACGCTCAAGGATTCCTGGAGCCGGAAAGCCTGATGCGGGCATTCCGGACGGCGGCGGCGCTTCTGGCGCTCGGACTCGGACTTCGGGCCGGAGCCGAGGTATTCACGCTGTGGCCGTGGCGCAACCGCTCCGGACAGCGGTGGGCCGCGGCGACGGAACTGCCGGGTTACACCCCTCTGCACAGTGAAAATATCGAAGTTAACGGCGTCCGGCTGCGGCTGGAAACCGGCCGTTGCCCGGCCGGGCTGGCCGGGCTGGCTGAATTTCTGAAAAGTCGCTTCGCGCCGGAAAATCTCGCCGTTGCACCGGACACCATCCGGCTGACTTTCCAGCGTCCGGACGGCTGGATCGAACGCCGGCTGCTGATTGATTCGGGTCCCGGTGCTCCGGTGACGGTGTTTGCCGTCGCCGCCCCGGAGCGGCTGCCCCACCCGACCTGGCCGGCGGAACTGCCGCCGCCGCCGGATGGCGCAACTCCGGTTCAGGTGATTCGCTTCGCCGGGCGTGACGCGGTCTACGGCGCATTCCGGGGGGCCTCCGGCAGCCGGCGGAACGTTTTCACGTCCCTGGACGCCGCGCTGGCCGGACGCGGCTGGAGAGCGGTTTCCGGAGAATCCCGGCTCCCGGACGGCGGTTCCGGTGATCTCTACCTCGACGCCGACGGCCGCCGGCTCATGTGGGTGACGGCAGGGGAGGATGGTTCAGGCGCCTGCTATCTGCGGCCGCTGGCTGCGACGCCCTGAGCACGGTGTTTTTTGCTCTTCCGGCAGTGGCAATGCCGGTTTTCGCGATTATATTATATGTTGGAATCCGGGCACGGCTGCCGGACGCTGGAGCTGCCTCAATCTGAATGGGATGAACTGTCCAATGACTGATCCGCTGAAACAGAAACTTTCGGAATCGCTGGTGATTTTTGACGGCGCCATGGGCACCGAAATTTACCGCCGCAACTTTTTTGTCAATGCCTCTTACGAAGAGCTGTCGCTTTCCAAACCCGACGTCATCGCCGACATCCACCGGCGCTACCTCGACGCCGGAGCCGAGGTGCTGACCACCAACAGCTACAACGCCAACTCCCGGCGGCTGGCCCGCTTCGGTCTGGCTGACCGGACGGCTCAAATCAATGCCGCCGCAGTCCGGATCGCCCGGGAAACCGCCGCCGGACGCGCCCTGATCGCCGGATCGGTCGGACCGGTCGGGGAGCCGGACAGCACCGCCGACCGGCGATCCCGCCCGGAAATACTTTCCGAACAGATCGCGGCGCTGAGTTCCGCTGATTTCATCATGTTCGAATCACTCCGCACCACGGCGGACACCGCCGCCGCACTGGCGGCCATGCTGAATTTTCCGGAACTGCCGTATGTGCTAAGCTTTGCGCTGGATTCCCACGCGGCGGCCGCATCGGGACAGGACGAACTGGAAAATTTTCTGGCTCTGGTCGCGGCACATCCCGGCACTCCGCCCACCGCGCTCGGCCTCAATTGCGGCGCCGGCCCGGAAGAAGCCCTCGTCAACCTGGAACGTCTGATCCGCCGCACTGAGCTGCCGGTGATCGTCCAACCCAACGCCGGTGCGCCGCGCACGGTGGACGGCCGAATGCTGTACATGACCAGCGCCGAATACTTTTCCACTTACGCCAAGCGTTACGCCCAGCTCGGAGCAGCGGCCATCGGCGGCTGCTGCGGCATCAATCCCGATCATATTGCGGAGCTGGCGCGATCAGTCAAACCGATTGTCCGGGCGGAAACCAGGGTGATTGAGCTGGGCGGCGGCTCCGGTTCCCCGCTGCCGGACCCGCCTCCGCTGGCGAAACGTTCCCGGCTCGGAGCCAAGCTGGCCGCCGGAGAATTTGTCGTTACCGTCGAAATCACGCCCCCGCGCGGCTTCGACCTGACCAAAACCCTGGCCGGCGCCCGTCAGTGCGCCGCCGCCGGCATCGACGCGGTGAATCTGCCCGACGGTCCGCGGGCGAGCTCCCGGATCAGCACGCTGGTGACCGCCATGGCCATCGAGCGCGAGTGCGGCATTGAAACCCTGGCCCATTGCTGCTGCCGCGACCGCAGCCTGATCGGACTGCAGGCGGAATTGCTGGGCTACGCTGGAGCCGGACTGCACAATCTGCTCTTCATCACCGGAGATCCGCCGAAACTCGGTGATTATCCCTTCAGCTCGGGCGTCTTTGACATCGACTCCATCGGGCTGGTCAAACTCCAGAACGGCATGAACCGCGGCGTCGATCTCGGCGGCCAGCCGCTCAACGCTCCGACCTCGGCGGTTATCGGCGTCGGCGTCGACCCCAACGCCATCGACCTGGACCGGGAATTCGAACGCGCCCGCCGCAAAATCGAGGCCGGAGCCGACTTCATCGTGACCCAGCCGGTGTTTGATCCGGAAAAACTGCTCGGCTTCATTCACCGGCTCCGGGAGTTCCGGGTCCCGGTGATCGCCGGCATCTGGCCGCTGGTCAGCCTGAAAAACGCTGAATTCATGCGCACCGAGGTCCCCGGTGTCACCGTGCCGGACAGCGTGATGCGACGTATGGCCGCCTCGCCGGACCGCGACGTCCAACGCGAAACCGGCCTCGCCATCGCCCGGGAAAACCTGGCCGCCCTCCGCGACGAAATCGCCGGAGCGGCGCTGAGCGCCCCCTTCGGCAACGTGACCACTGCGCTCCGGGTTCTGGAGCCCCTGGAAAAGTAAAGTCGCCTGCCGTTCGGTCCGCGCGGGGCAGGATAAAACAAATGGCCTAACACCCGGCTGTAATTTTCACACGTTCGGTCCGCGCGGGGCAGGATAAAACACCGCCGCCGGAATTCTGAAGGAAATCCGGCGGCGTTCTGTCAGGGATGCGGCGCGGCCGCTTATTTTATGACCGGCTCAATGACTTCGAAGCCGGTGAAGGGCCGCAGCACTTCGGGAACCACCACCGAACCGTCGCGCTGCTGGTAATTTTCCATGATGGCAATGACCAGCCGGTCGGTCGCCGCGGTGGCGCTGATGGTGTGAACGTAGTCGCGGACGTCGCCATCCTTGAAGCGGATGTTGAGCCGCCGGGCCTGAAATCCGGTCAGATTGGTGTTGCTGGTGACTTCCCGGTAGCTGCCGAAGCTCGGGAACCACGCTTCGGTATCGTATTTCTTGTAACCGGGTGCACCGAGATCGCCGACGCAGACGTTGACGACGTGATAGGGTATCTTGAGCTGCTGCAGAATGTCCTCCTCGTTTTTGAGGCAGAACTCATGCCACTTGGGCGACTCCTCGGGACGGCAGAAAATGATCTGCTCCACCTTGTGGAACTGGTGCACCCGGAAAATTCCCCGCGACGCCTTGCCGTAACTCCCGGCCTCGGTCCGGAAACACGGCGTGAAAGCGGTATAGCAGAGCGGCAGATCGGCCGCATCCAGCACATCGTCGGCGTGATAGCCCACCAGCGTCTGCTCGCTGGTGCCGATGAGAGCGAGGTCCTCGCCTTCGAGGTTGTAGGTCTGGTCGGCGAAAAACGGCAGATAGCCGGTGCCGAACAGCGTCCGTTCCTTGGCCAGGCAGGGCGTCATGAACACGGTGAAGCCGCGCTCGACCAGCAGCCGCTGAACCCAGAAATAAAGCGCCTGAGCCAGAATCGCGCCCTTGCCTTTCCAATAATAAAAGCCGGTCTGGGCCACCTTGGCCCCGCGGGCAATGTCAAGGATGTCGAGCCGCTCGCCCAGCTCCTGATGGTCGCGGATTTCAAAGTCGAACTGCGGCAGCTCGCCCACCTTGCGGATTTCGACGTTGCAGCTGTCGTCGGTCCCCTCCGGAACGTCCGGCGCCAGCAGGTTCGGAATCCGGGTCGCCACCGCCATGATCTTCTTGTTGGTAGCTTCCAGCTTGGTCTCCTTCTGCCCCAGCACCACCTTGAGCTGCTTGACCCGTTCCCGGGCGGCGGGATCCGCTCCGCAGCTCTTGCTCAGCCGGTTGCGCTCGGCGCGCAGCGCCTCGATTTCCTGGTTGAGCTGCCGCGCTTCGGCGTCGAGCTGAAGCAGTGCGTTGATGTCGATGGGAAATCCGCGCTTCGTGCAGTTGGCCTGCACCAGATCACTGTGCTCGCGGATGAGTTTCATGTCGATCATTTTTCAATTCCTCGCAAGAAATCTGCATTAAAACTGCGGCATCGGGAACGCACTCATGAATTCCCGGACCTCATTGCCCAGCGCCCGCAGCGCCGCCTCATCGCCGAGATGCGCCACGCCGCGGTCGATGAAGTCCGCGATCGTGACCATATCCTCCTCCCGGAGGCCGCGGGTGGTCACCGCCGGGGTGCCGATCCGGATGCCGCTGGTGACAAACGGTTTTTCGGGATCAAAGGGGATCATGTTCTTGTTGACCGTGATCCGGGCGAGATCCAGCGCGTTGGCCACCGCTTTGCCGGTGGCGCCGCGCGGACGCAGGTCGATCAGCATAAGGTGGTTGTCCGTCCCGCCGGACACAATCCGGAAGCCCCGCGCCGCCAGTTCGGCGGCCAGCCGGGCGGCGTTGATCCGCACCTGGTGCTGATAGGCCTTGAACTCTGCTCCGGCGGCCTCTTTGAAGCAGACCGCTTTGGCCGCGATCACATGTTCGAGCGGGCCGCCCTGCAGTCCGGGAAACACCCGTGAATTGATCGCCTTGAGGTATTCCTCACGGCAGAGAATCAGTCCGCCCCGGGGCCCGCGCAGCGTCTTGTGGGTGGTCGTGGTCACCACATCGCAGTACGGCACCGGATTGGGATGTTCACCCGCCGCCACCAGACCGGCAATGTGGGCCATGTCGACAAAGAGTTTGGCCCCGACCCGGTCGGCAATGGCCCGCAGCCGCGGGAAATCAATGACCCGCGGATAGGCGCTGGCGCCGGCGAGAATCATTTTCGGATGGTTCTCAACCGCGAGCCGCTCCACTTCGTCGTAGTCGATCATTTCGGTTTCCCGGTCGACGCCGTAGGGAACGATGCGGTAGGTCATTCCGGAAAAATTCAGCGGATGCCCGTGCGACAGGTGGCCGCCGTGATCAAGGCTCATGGCCAGCACGGTGTCGCCGGGTTCGCAGAGCGCCGCGTAGACCGCCTGGTTGGCGCCGCTGCCGCAGTGAGACTGGACATTGGCCGCCTCCGCCCCGAACAGCGCCTTGGCCCGGTCGATGGCCAGCTGTTCAACCTCGTCAATGAATTCACAGCCGTTGTAATAGCGTTTGCCGGGATAGCCCTCGGCATATTTGTTGGTCAGCACCGAACCCTGGGCCGCCCGTACCGCGCAGCTGGCGAAGTTCTCGCTGGCGATCAGTTCAATGCCGTCATTCTGACGTTCGGCTTCGGAGTCAATCATCCGGGCCAGTTCGGGGTCGGAATTCCGCAGCGCCGCAATATCATCGTAAGTGGCGGGTTCCAGCTTTTGCAGCCTCCGCAGATGCCGTTCGTCGCCACTGAAAGGCGTTGCCAGCCAGGCCTCGGCGATTTTCCACATCGCCCCGGCGTCGAGCGCGTCGCCCGGCAGCACCAGCACGTTGGAGGCATTGTGTTCACGGCTGATCCGGGCCGCCTCGGCGGAAGCGGCCACCACCGCCCGGACTCCGTGAAAACGATTGGCCGTCATCCCCATGCCGATGCCGGAACGGCAGATCAGAATCGCGGCCCCGGCCTCGCCGACCGCCACCGCCCGGGCCGCCGGAGCGCCGAAATCGGGATAGTCGTCGGCGGCGTCAAATTCACAGGGACCGCAGTCGATGACCCGGCGTCCGGATTGTTCCAACCGGACGGCGAGATCGGATTTCGCCTTGAAACCGCCGTGGTCGGCGGCAATCGCGACGGGCAGCGCCGGATTGATGTCGTTGAGCTTGAACATGAAATTTCTCTCCAAATATTGATGACGGTTGCGGTTTCTGGTTTATTTGCATAATATATACCGGCAAGCGGCTTTTTTAAAGCTCGCGCATGAAAATGACTTGCGATTTTCCCGGCCCAGGTGTATTTTATTTTGAATCACTCAATAGTTACTGCGGAGGATTGACTCCATGTTCCGGCGATTTGGAATGAGAAACTGGGCGGCGGCCGCGGCGGCCCTGATGTTTTTCTGCGGCTGCGCCACGACTCCGGAGCCGGCGCCCGCCCCGGAAGTCCCGGCAGCCGAAACTGAACGCACCACCACCTGGACGCCGTCGGAAATCGAAAACGCCCTGGGCGGCCGGGACCCGATCGAAGGATTCAACCGCTCCATGTTCGCCGTGAACGCCTTTCTCATGGACTACGTCGCGGATCCGGTGGGAAGAGTTTACACCTCGATTTTTCCGCGACCGGTGATCGAGGCGATCCACAATGCCTGCCTCAACCTCGAGTTTCCCGGCCGGGCGGTCAGCTGCCTGCTGAGCGCGGAATGGGAGGGCGCCGGAGATGAAACGCTCCGCTTTTTCATCAACACCACCCTCGGATGCGCCGGACTGTTCGACGTGGCCGGCGGCTGGGGATTCCACCCCACCGAGGCCAATTTCGGCAAGGCGTTCGCCTCGTGGGGCATTGGTCCGGGCTGCACGTTCATGCTGCCGCTGTGTTCGTCGATCAACGTGCGCGACACCGTGGGTTCGCTTTTTGACATGGCATTCGACGGCAAGACCTACATTCCATACGCCGGCTGGGCGACCGCGCTCAACCGCATGGTCATGGCTCACCGGGATTTCTCCCGGGTGGCGGATGGCAGCAGCGACCGCTACAAGACTTTCCGCGAAATGGCCCTGCTGAACCGCGAGCTGCAGCTGCGCATGTGGCGTTACCAGACTGCCAACGCCCTGTTCCGGGCCGCCCGGACCCGGAAGGCCGCCGCCGCCGCCGCGCCCGGCACCCACCTGGCCCCCGAACCCGAACCGGTGCCGGCTTTGCCCGGACTGCAGGGGAGCTGGGTGCCGATTCCCGGCTACCGCAGCCGCGGACCGGTGCAGGACTCTCTGAGGGTGGTGAGGTTCACCGCGCAGAACAACGACGATTTCTGGTACATGCGCCTCTCCGTGTTCAACCGTGACTTTTCCGCGAAATGCGAGGAGCGCGACCTTGAAATGGTCGAATCCGCGCCGAAACTGCGTTACGGTTTCTGGACGGCGCCGGAATCCGATTCCGGCCAGCCGCGGCCGGAGCGGCTCGCCCTGCTAATGCCCGGCATCGGCGGCAACTATTTCGGCTTCACTGCCACCGCACTGGCGGAACTGCTTAACCGCCACGGCATGGCGGTGGCCGCCATCGACAGCGCTTTCGCCTGGCAGTTTGCCGCAGCCTTCGGCAACCGGCAGCTGCCCGGACATCTGCCGGACGACGCCGAACAAATCCGCCAGGCACTCAAACGGGTCATCGGAGACCTGAAGGACGCCGGCCGGATCCAGGCTCCGGAAATCACGCTGATCGGCTACAGCTTCGGCGGACTGCACACCCTCAAAATCGCCGAACTGGAAGCCGCCAGTCCGGAACTGGGAATTTCCCGCTACGTCGCCATCAATCCGCCCGTGGATCTGCGCCACGCCGTGGAGACCGCCGACCGGCTCGGAGCCGCCGGCCGCCACTGGTCAATGGCCGAGACCATTGACCGGACGGTCGAGGTGGCGGGCAAACAGCTTCTGGCGTTCAGCCGGCCTCCGGAAGTCTATTATCCGAACATCGCGGATCCGACGGAATACGGCATCGAGGTCGACGACGCCGAGGCGGAATGTTTCGCCGGGCTCTACCTCAAAACCGCGCTGAGATCGCTGTTGTTCACCGCCGAACGCGATCGCGGACTCGGCTTTGAACACCGTTACAGCTGGGGTGACCGCAACGCGCTCTATCTGGAAATCGACCGGGTCAGTGCAACGGAATACGCGACCCGTTTTGTCGCAGCCGAACATCCGGAACTGACGGTTGACGAAATTTACCGCCGTTCCAATCTGCGGTCGTTCGCTCCCGCGCTCCGGGGCCGGCCGGAGGTGAAGGTCCTGCACAATATCGACGACTTTCTGCTGACCCGGGCTGACCGGGATTTTCTGGACGGGGAATTCGGCGACCGCCTGACCTGGTTTTCCAACGGCGGCCATCTCGGCAACCTCTATACCGCACCGGTGCAGGAGGCCATTGTCGCCGCCGCCACCGGGGAGGCCCAACGGTGAGGCCGGGAGCCGGGCCGCCGGACGGTGAAAAGAGCCTGACCCGTCTGTTCGACATCATCGACATCGTTGCCGCCAGCCCCCGCGGACTGAGCGGAAAGGAAATCGCCGCCGCCGCCGGAATTCCGGAAAGCACCGCCTTCCGGATGTTGAAGTTCCTGATCTCGCGCCGCATGGTCTGCCGCCGGAACGGCAGCTACCGGCTGGATTTCGGAGCGGTGCGGCTCGGAAAAGCCGCTGAACGCCAGCATCCCCTGACCGGCGTCGCCCGTCCTTTTCTGGAAGAACTGGCCGAACGCACTCTGGAGACCGTTCATCTGGCCAGTCTCCGCGACGGACAGGTCTTTTATATCGACAAGGTGGATGGCCGCCGCACAGTGCGCATGGCTTCGCTGATCGGCAGCACGGCTCCGGTATACTGCACGGGTGTGGGCAAGGCCATGCTGGCACATCTGGCTCCGGCCGAGCGGAACGCCATCTGCGCCGCACTGAAGTTGAAGCGCTTTACTTCGACTACCATCGGCTCGGCGGCGGAGCTGCAGGATGAACTTGAACTCATCCGCGTCCGGGGTTACGCCGTCGACAACTGCGAACATGAAGAGGGCGTCTACTGCGTGGCCGCTCCGATTCTGAGCGCCGCCGGACTGGCGGTGGCCGGAATCAGCGTGTCGGGGTCCGAACTCTACCTGCGGCCCCACACCGCCGAACTGGCCGGGCTGACCGTTGCCGCCGCCCGGGAGCTGTCGGCCCGGCTCGGCGGAGGACAGGAATGGTGAAAACGCCGGCCGGAACACTTCCGGAACCGGCGGCATATTGAAGCAAATAAATCAACCCGGCCGGCGGCCCAATGTTTCGGAAACCTCCGGAGCCGCCCCGGCCGAAAACCGGAGAACCGTTATGAAAAAGCGTAAACTCGCCGTCATCGGCTGCCGCGGCCACTGGGGATACGTCACCCGGGAGATCGCCAATTTTCCTGATCTCGACTGGTGCGCCGTTTCCACCGGCTGCGCGGATGCTCCTGACCGGATGGTTGCCGCCGCTGCGGAAAAGGGATTCTCGCCCCGGATCTACTCCGACTATCGTGAACTGCTGGCCACGGAGTCCCCTGAACTGGTCGTCGTGGACGGCCCCTTTGAACTGCACACCGCCATTACGCTCGACGCGCTGGCGGCCGGCGCTCACGTACTGTGTGAAAAACCGGTCGCGCTGACCTGGAAACAGCTGGACCAGCTCCGGACCGCCTGTCGCGACCTGCCGGAACACCGAATCCTGCTGCCGATGCAGGAACTCAGATGCGTACCGGCGATGCGCGCCGCCCGCCGGGCGGTTGCCGCCGGAGCGGTCGGCACAGTCCGGCTGATCAGTGCCCGGAAATCCTACCGGCTCGGACAGCGGCCCGGTTTCTACCGGGACCGCTCCACCTACGGCGGCACCATTCCCTGGGTGGGCAGCCACGCGCTCGACTGGATCATGTGGTTCGGCGGCGCGCCTTTCGAATACATCGACGCGCTCCACGACCGTTCGGACAACGCCGGCCTCGGTGATCTGGAAACCTCGGCGGCGCTGATCTGCCGCCTGACCAACGGAGTGCTGGCCACCGCCCATCTGGATTATTTCCGGCCATCCGCCGCCCCCACCCACGACGACGACCGGGTCCGGGTGGCCGGCAGCCGCGGCGTCATCGAAGTCACCGCCGGCAAGGTGCAGCTGCTGGACGAGACCGGAGAACATGAAGTGCCGCCCGAACCCGGGGACGGCATTTTCGGCTCGTTTGTCCGGGCCGCCGCCGGAGAAACCGCGCCGCCGGTTTCCCGGAACGAGCTGCTGGAACTCAACCGCGCCCTGCTGGCGGCCCGCGACGCCGCCGACCGTCATTGCTGAGCCGCGGCTCTGGCGACAGAACAACGCCGGACCCGGTGCTGACACCGGATCCGGCGTTTTCATTCCATTCGCCGGAACCCCCGGCCGGGGCCGCCGCTATTTCGAGCGGCCGGCGAGCAGCCGGCCCAGCTCCCGCCAGGCAAATTTGGGACGGCGGTATTCATCAACCACGCCCTTGTTGTTGAAGCCCCGGGGCCGGTTTACCGCGTTGAAATCCGAGTAGGTCTTGGTGTCGCAGAACTGCCAGAGCGCCACGCCGCAGGGCCGGTGATCCCCCAGAACATACTCCACCACGGCAGTGTCAATCGCGGCCTGATACTCCTCCGACCAGCGCTGACCGCTGTGGTCGCCGGGAATGGCGGCCGCACCGATTTCACTGAAAATAAAAGGCTTGTCCCGGTGCTCCGGAGCGGAAACAATCCGGGAGAACCGCTCCAGCTCCTCCCGGAACGCCGGGCCGTTGAACTTCTCGGAGTGAACCAGGCCGGGCCGGGTCGAATCATACCACCCCGGGTAAAGATTGAAAGAAATCACATCCGGCTGGTCGAGACAGAGGTCCGCCTCGTAGTACATTGAGGCGTATGTGATCAACCGCGAGCGGTCCTCTTCCCTGATCGCCGCACAGAGCCGCCGGACCAGTTCGACGCTCTCCGGAGCCCGGGTGTCGGCCTCGTTCAGAAACCCCCAGAGAATCACCGACGGGTGGTTGCAGCTGTACCGCACCATGGCCCGGGTCTGTTCGCACTGCCGTTCGCGGAAAAGTTCAGAACCGAGCACTTCCGGCCGGTTCCCCCAGCCGATGGATTCATTCCAGACCAGGATTCCGAGCCGGTCGCAGAGATCAAGCACCGTCTCGCTCTGCGGATAATGGCTGCCCCGGATAAAATTGCAGCCCTGTTCCCGGATCATCATCAGATCGGCCAGCACCAGGTGTTCCGGAACGGCGTAGCCGAACTGCGGATGGCAGTCATGCCGGCAGTAGCCGACCAGTTTCAGCGGTCGGCCGTTGAGCAGTATCTCGCCGGCGGCGGCGGTGACGGTGCGCATGCCGAAAACGGCGGCGGCGGTTTCGGAGCCGACCCGGACGTTCAGGGTGTGCAGATGAGGATGTTCCGGGCTCCAGAGCTGAAACGCGCTCATGGCAAGCTCAAAGGTCTGCCGGGGGGATTTCAACGGAAATTCGCCGGCCGCGGCTCCGTCGAAATCAAATTCCACGGTCGCCCCGTCCGGAAAGCCGCCGCCGATTTCCAGTCTGACTTCGACCGTTCCGGCCGTTGTGTCCAGCGGAGTGACCTGCACACGGTCGATGCAGAAGGCGTCGAACTCCTCCAGCGTGACGCTCCGGAAAATGCCGCCGTAGGCATAGAAGTCATAATTGCGGTGAAACTGCGACCCCGGCGTGTCGTCAATGACATTTTCAACCGCGATCACCAGTTCATGTTCGCCGGCGGCTCCGGCGTCCAGGTAGTATTGCGTGGTCATGAACGGCGTGTCCACCGCGCCCAACTCGCGCCCGTCCCAGAAAATCCGGGCCCGGAGGCCGAGGCCGCCCACCGTCAGCCGGACGTTCCCGGCAGCGGCAACCCGGCGCCGGTAGACTCCGAGTCCATGCTCGAGCCGGTACGGCTCGACCGTGTCGAAGCAGCCCGGCACGCTCATCAGGCTGTTGTAATCCACGCCGTCGGGCGAAAATTCATTCAGGGGGGTGGTGAAGAAAGCAAAGTCCCAAATTCCGTCAAGTAACCGTTTTCTGCTCATATGCGCTTTTCCGGATTGATGGCGGCTGGCGGACGGGTTCCGGTTCCGCCCGGTGCCGGCCGGGTTCATGTATGCCGCACTTCGCGCCGGGGCATTCAGCTCCGCCTCCGGTCGCATGCGGTACCGCCTAACATAGCATGATTTTACCGCTTTGTCCATCGGCGCCGGGATTTATTTGCGGGATTACGCAAAAAAACCGGTTCCGGGAGTTCCCGGAGCCGGCACTGCGCCCCAGGTCCGTCAGGCCTCCTCCGCCAGCGGACAGGCCGCGGTGTGTCCTGGCGCAATCTCCCGCAGTTCCGGAATTTCCGAGCGACACGCCGCCGAGGCGAACGGACAGCGCGGAGCAAAGGCGCATCCCGCCGGCAGATTGCCCGCGTCGGCGACTTCTCCCGGATCCGGCGGGGTCATCCGGCGATCCGGATCCGGAATCGGTGCCGAGGCCAGCAGCAGCCGGGTGTAGGGGTGCGCCGGATGCTCAAACAGGGTTTCCACCGGACCGATTTCGACAATGCGCCCGGCATACATCACCGCCACCCGGTCGCAGATGTGGCGCACCACTCCGAGATCGTGCGCGACGAAAATGTATGAGAGCCCCAGATCGTGCTTCAGGTCGTCCAGCAGGTTGATGACCTGCGCCTGCACCGAGACATCCAACGCCGAAACCGCTTCATCCGCCACCACAAAACGCGGATTCATCACCAGCGCCCGGGCGATGCCGATCCGCTGGCGCTGTCCTCCGGAAAATGCATGGGGATAACGGTTTTTGTACTCCGGCTTGAGTCCGACTTTGATGAGGATCTCATCCACGCGCTCTTCCAGCGCCCGCCCTCTGGCCAGACCGTGGATCACCAGCGGTTCGGCGACAATGCTTCCGACGGTCATGCGCGGATTCAGACTCGAAAACGGATCCTGGAATATCATTTGGGCCGACCGGCGCAGCGGCACCAGTTCCCGCGCCGACAGTTCCCCGAAATCAACGTAACGCCCATCCCCCTCCGGATCGAAATAGGCCCGCCCCGAGGTGAAATCCAGCGCCCGCAGAATCGTCCTGACCGTGGTGGACTTGCCGCAGCCCGATTCGCCGACCAATCCCAGCGTCTCGTGCCGGTACAGATCAAAGGAAACCCGGTCCACGGCCCGGACATCGCCGATTTTGCGCCGGATCAGACCGTTGCTCCGGATGGGAAAGTACTTGCACAGTCCCCGGACCGCCAGCAGCGGCGGCTTCGTCTCCGGAATGCCGATTTGATCAATACTGTAGTAATTCATCTTCCGTCCCGCCCCGTCATTTCAGCAGCTCCGCCATCTCCGCCGCCCGGAAGCAGCAGACCGAACGTCCGTTCTGCGTCGTTTCCGGCGGCGGCTCCCCGGTGTCGCACAAGCCCGGTTTCGCGAACTTGCAGCGCGGATGAAACGGACACCCTTCCGGCAGATCAAACAACCCCGGGACCGTGCCCGGAATCGACGGCAGCCGCTCGCTGCGGCCGTGAAGTCCGGGCAACGACGCCAGCAGTCCGTGTGTATACGGATGCAGCGGCGATTTGATGACCTCCCTCACCCCGCCCCGCTCCACAATCCGGCCCAGGTACATGACCGCCACCAGGTCCGCCACCTGCGCCACCACCGCCAGGTCGTGGGTGATGAGCAGCACGCTGCTGCCGGTTTCCCGCTGCAGGCTCTGCATGAGCGCCAGCACCTGCGCCTGAATCGTCACGTCAAGCGCCGTGGTCGGTTCGTCGGCAATCAGCAGTTCCGACCGGCTCAGCATCGCCATGGCAATGACAATCCGCTGCCGCATGCCTCCGGACAATTCAAACGGATACTGCGCGTAGCGCCGTTCCGGAGCCGGAATCCCCACCCGTCCGAGCATTTCAATCACCCGCGCCCTGGCCTCGGCCTTCGATGGCTTGCCGTGCGTGAACAGCACTTCCTCAAGCTGATTGCCGATCGTGTGCACCGGCGACAAGGCCGTCATCGGTTCCTGAAAAATCATCGAGATCCGGTTGCCGCGAATGTCGAACAGCCGGGGGTCGTTTTCGCTCAGCGCCGCAAGATCAGTGGAGACGCCGTCGGCTCCGTGAAACAGAATGCGTCCGCCCACAATCCTCCCCGGTTTGCGAATCAGCCGCAGCACCGAGTAACTCGTCACGCTCTTGCCGCATCCCGATTCGCCCACCAGCGCCAGCACCTTGCCGCGCGGAACGGCGAACCGGACCCGGTTCACCGCCCGTGCCTCTCCCTCATCCGAGAAGAAGCTGACCCGCAGGTCCTCAATTTCCAACACGTTCGGATTCATGACTTCGCCTATTTCGATGCGTAGGGATCGGCCGCGTCGCGCAGTCCGTCCCCGAGAAAGTTGAAACACAGCACTGCAAACACCAGCATCAGCACCGGCGCCAGCAGCCACGGATAATCAATGACGGCCTTGACATTCATGCATTCCTGCAGCATCACGCCCCAGCTGACTACCGGCGGACGCAAGCCGAGCCCGAGGAACGACAGACTCGTCTCTCCGAGAATCATTCCCGGCACCGTCAGCGTCAGCGTCACAATGATGTGGCTGGCGAAGGCCGGCAGCAGGTGGCGGAAGAGGATGCGCCGGTGACTTGCTCCGAGCAGCCGCGACGCCACCGCGTAATCCTCTTCGCGCAGGCTGAGAATCTTGCCCCGGACCACGCGGGCCAGACCGGTCCACGAAAGCAGACTCAGAGTGACCGTGATCGCAAAATAGGTTTCCAGCGGTCCCCAGTCCGAGGGCACCGCCGCGGCAAGCGCCAGCCACATCGGCAGCTGGGGAAAGGAGTTGATGATTTCAATCACCCGCTGAATAAGCGTATCAACCGCCCCGCCGCAGTATCCGGAAACTCCGCCGATCACCACACCCAGAATGAACGAGAGAAATACGCCGACCAGTCCGACCGACAGCGAAATGGTCGATCCGTGGATGATCCGGCTCCAGATGTCACAGCCGAACTTGTCCGCTCCGGCCAGAAAATAGACGTAGCGGAACTCGTCCCCGGGGCGGAAGTCCGGAATTTTTTCCGGATCGACTCCGAAGAAATGACGCTCCGACGGGAAAATCCCCCAAAGCCGGTACGGCACCCCTTTCACAAAAAAACCCAGCGGCGCATCATTTTCCGGCGCATCGACATAACGGCTGTTCAGCGTCACCGGATCCACCACCCGCTTGAGTCCCTTTGCGTACAGTCCCCGGTCCCAGCTGAAACCGAGTTTATGCGGAGGACAGTAGATATAATCCAGGTTGCGCTCGTATTTTCCGTAAGGCGCGAAAAACGATGCAAACACCGCCATGACATAGAGCCCCGCCAGCAGAAATCCGGCCGTGACCGCGAGCTTGTGCTTGCGGAACTTCAGCAGCGTGAGCTGACGCTGGTTCAGCATGTCGTAAGTCAGCTCCGGACGGCGGGCGAACAATCGAAACGTCATCGGGTTTTCCCTCCTTCAAGCCGGATGCGCGGATCAACCAGCAGCAGCAGCAGATCGCTGACCAGAGTGCCGAACACGCCCAGCAGACTCAACACCATCAACATGGAGCCGGCCATATTCATATCCTGACTGAAAAGCGCCGACAGCATCAGCGGTCCCACCGTCGGCAGGCTCATGACAATCGCCACGATCGAGCTGCCCGACACCAGCGCCGGGAACAGGGTCCCGATACCGGAAATGAACGGATTCAGAGCGATCCGCACCGGATATTTGAACAGCAGCTTCAGCGGCCGTACTCCTTTGGCGCGGGCGGTGGTCACATAGGGTTTGCGCAGCTCATCGAGCAGATTGGCACGCATGACCCGGATCATACCGGCGGTGCCGGCGATGCCGACCACGAGTATCGGCACCCAGATGTGGCGACAGAGATCCGCGACCTTGCCCCAGTCCCACTCGGGCTGGATGGCGTACTCCGGCGAAAACAGTCCGGAGATGCCGGTCAGCGCCATCAGAATCAGCGCCAGCAGAAACGATGGAACGCACATGCCCAGGAAACCGACCACCGAAATAATATAATCCCCGAGCGAATACTGCCGGCAGGCTGAATAGATTCCGATGGGCAGCGCAAGGCTCCAGGTCAGCAACACGGTGCCCAGTGAAATGAGCACCGTCAGCACAATGCGGTCGCCGACCATCGAATTGACGCTTTTGGAGGTCTCCATCGAATAACCCATTTCGCCCTGAAGCAGCCCCTTGTCCGCCGAGTCGAATGTGACGAAGTAGTATAATCCCATCCAGCGGCAGTAGCGCTTCCACGCCGGATCGTCAAAATGGAACAGCGTGCGCAGGTCGTCAATCTGAGCGGCAATCTGTTCCGGCGAGGCTCCGGATTCCTCCAGCTGCATGATCCGGTTGGAGAGATAGTCGCCCGGCGGCAGCTGGATGATGGTGAAAATGCAGATGGAAATCACCAGCAGAGTCGGCACCATGATGAACAGCCGGCGCAGCACAAACGGGTGCTTGAGGATCAGCAGCAGCAGCAGCAAACCCGCAATCGCCAGTCCGAGCACCTGGAACAGCCGGTCCCCCGTCGTCGGCGGCGGGCCGACGATCGGCGGAATCCGGTCGGCCGTGGTGAGCTGTTCGAAAGTATCGGCGTCCGCCACATGCGACGGCTCGGCGAAGAAGTAAGTTTCCGGAGCCGTATTGCCCGGGGTCAGAAAACAGTAACCTTCAACCGCTTTTTCCGGCACGCCGCGCATGTTGTCCGAGACGACAATCAGTTTCGGCGGTGCGGAGGCCAGATTGATGGTCCAGATGTTTTCAGCGGCGATGTCGGTGATTTCACGCATCAGCTCCCGCTGACGGACCGGATCGGCAGTCCGGACCGCCGCCTCATAGCATTTGAGCGCCCGGAACATCGGACTGGATTCCGGAACCGGGATGCAGCCCGGATTTTTCGACTGCTCCGAACCGTACATGCCGTTCTGGTTGAACCAGTTGCCCCAGCCGATCGCATAAGCCGACTCAAAGGAGGTCGCCACGAAACTGCGCGGCGAGAGCAGCGGCACAATCTCCGATTCGCTGGTCCAGATGTAGAAGTCGAAATTGCGCGACGACTTCCGCACCGACAGCAGCGACCGGGAGCACTGCTGGTAAAGGCAGCGGATGCCGATCCGCGCCCAGTCGTCCGCGACGAACTGAGCCGGACCCATTCCGGTGAAGTCCGTGAAAATCAGATAAAACGTGAGCGGCCGCCCGTCCGGTCCGCAGCGGAAGCCGTCCCGGCGCACCGTCGGATCCAGCCCCAGCCGCCGCCAGACCGCGTCGAGCTTGCGGTTCGCGGCCTCGGGATCGAACTTCGTGAAAGCGTGCCGCAGACGCTCCGAAGGAAATTCGGAGTAGGGGCCGGGATCGACCTGAGTCGGTTCGGCCAGCCCCGAATAAAACGCCCGAACCACCTGTTCACGGTTGAGCGCCAGCGAAAGCCCCTGTCGGAATTCCGGGTCGCCCAGCAGCTTCGCCTTGAACGACGCCTGCAGGTCGGTCGGCGGCTCAGCCCGGTTGAGGTTGGGGTAGATCAGCCATTCGCTGCGGGTGCCGGGCAGCCAGCACCGCACGCTGAAATTCCGTTTTTTTGACCGCTCCATGAATTCGGTGTAGTTTTCAAACCGGATGTAGCGGAACTGCATGTCCGCCCGGCCGCTGGACACTGCCACCGGCATCATCATCGATTCAATGAATTCCAGTTGAATCCGGTCGATGTAGGGCAGCTGGTTGCCGGCCTCGTCCACGGCGAAATAGTACGGATTGCGCACAAATGAAAACGGCGACATGGTCGTGTGTTTGCGCAGCATCCACGGACCCAGGCCCGGAAGTTCCGGATTCATGGTCCGCATCAGGTTGTAGAGCGACCGGGCGTTGGGCATGCCGTACTTGCGCAGCTCCTTCTCCAGAAACGCCGGATCGGCGTAATCGGGATGATATTTGCGCAGATAATGCCGCGGAGCGAAAGTGATCTGCGTGGCCAGGGTCTCAAGGAAGTCGGCACGCGGTTCGGGGAAGGTCCAGCGGACTTTGTGCGGACCGAGTTTTTCCAGCGTCGCCGGCCGGCCGCCGACCGTGAACGGCTTGTAGACCCGGCCGCCTCCGAGCGACTTCGACAGCATCACGTCGTTCCAGTAATAGAGCAGGTCGTCTGCGGTGAACGGTTCGCCGTCGCTCCAGCGGATGTCGCGCAGTTCGATTTCCCAGACCCGCCCCCCGTCTTTCATTTCGTAGCCTTTGGCGATGTGCGGCACAATCGGGTAGCCGGCCGGTCCGAACCGGAACAGCCGGTCGTAAAAAATCCGGGTCGTCGAGGCGGAAACGTCGGAACTGGAACCGGCCACAAACTGCACCCAGACTCCGCCGAAATTGCCGGGGAAATCCACGCCGCGCATCACCACCGGCTCGGGACCGGTCCGCACCGCCACCGGCGGCAGGCCCGCCCCTTCCAGAATGGGACTCTGCCTGCGCGGATACCAGGCCGGCAGCCGGCCGTCCCGGATCGCGGCTTCAATTTCCGCCCCGGTCGCAGCGGGGAATTTCCGGAAAAACTCCGCGGCGCGGCGGTAATCCCCGGCTGGAACCTCCTGAGCCACCCGCTTCCGGACGCCGTCAAGGTTTTCCGGCAGCCGGCGCGCCGCTTCGGCCGCGGCGATTTCGGCAGCGGAATAACGGTCGGGATCCGGTGTGGTATCCGGCGTCACCAGGCGCGCAAATATCAGCATCGTCGCGTAGAAGACGCTCAACGCGACGATGATTCCCAGTAGAATTTTCCACTTCGGAACCGGACGGATGACTTTTTTGCCGCCCATGTTCAACGCAACAGGGCCTTCCGATCGACAAACGGATCCTGAAGTCCGGACTCCAGCAGCGTCTCAAGCGTGATGAAGTTGGTATCCAGAATCTGTTCAAATGAAAGCCCGTGCCACACGGTGCATTCAAGCGTCAACGCCAACGCCCCCGAAGCCAGAACAAACAGGTTGTTCAGGTTCACCTCGCGGCCGGAGCGCAGGCCGGTTCCGGGAGTCGTCCGCAATCCCGCTTTGAAGAGGGCGAGATTGACCGCGTCGCTGGCCCGTTTCCCGCGTTCGACATGGGAATTGTAGTTAAATTCCGACGGCGGAAGCATGAAGGGCTCGCATTCGCACGAGTGGCCGTTAATCACCAAATCCACATAATTGCGTTCGACGAGCCGCAGCAGCGCTTTCGCTTCGGCGGTGCGGATGTGTCCCGGACACGCATCGTGCATGATGTTGAAACCATCGGCATTCGGATAGCCGCCCGGATACGCCACCCGGTCGAGCGGCAGCGGAAAATATTCCTTGCTGCCGCGCCAGCCGACCGGTGATCCGTCCAGCCAGATGCCCTGGGAAATTTTCCGGAATTCATCGTCGGGCACTCCGCGCAGATGGTCCGGTGAAATGGAACGGCCGTCCATATTCACGCACGGCACGATAATGAGCCGGTAGTGCTGCAGAAGTTCGCGGAGACGTTCATGCTTCCTTCCCAGCAGGTCCTGTCCGTGCTCCATCAGCGCAATGAGATTCACCGCGAAAGCGACACTCTCAGCCTCGGCACCATGGATCCCCGAACACCAGAACACGGTCGGCAGCTTGCCGGACCGGCGGAAATAGCTCCCGCAGGTCGTGGAGGAGGATCCCGCCGACCAGTTGCTCTGCGGCGGCGGATCGCTGAAATCACCGTAAAAGACCGCGTGAACCGGAAAACCACCCGGAGTGGTTGCAATTACCTCATCCCGTCCGCGCCGGACGGATTCACATGCGGCAATGATTTCGTCCGGACGCACCCGCCAGTAATCCGGGCGAGGTTCAAGTCCCTGAACCTTCCAGGGGGCGAAAAGCGGTTTCCCGATGGTTTTTTCTGTGGCAATCATTACCGGTCCCCTCCTGGAACCGTCTTGTATTTGGCGGTGATCTCCAGTTCCTCCCCCGCCTTTACTGGTAAAGAGAAGATTTTCGGAGCGTCGTGCCAAACTTTAACCGGTTCCGTCAACAGTGGTTTTCCGTTGATGTTGAGCTCCGCAAATTCAACATAATATTTCTGTTTTTTACCATCTTCACCGCGAACGTCGGGACCGAGCAGCCAGATTTTCAGCATGCCTTCCGCCTCGGCCTTCAGCTTGCAGCTGCCCTCCCGGGACTCCGGCGCAGCGGCAAATTGGAGGACTCCGCCCCGCCCCTGCGCAAACCAGCGCGGCTGCTCCCAGGAAACGTCCTTGGCTTTTTCGACCAGCTGCACTGTGCCCTCGGCGGGCAGCACGTCGATCCGGGCGAGGTTTTGGCGGTCCGCGGTAGCTTTGGTGGGGGCCGCCCAGACGCTGCCGCCGATCAACGTGGCCAGAAGCATAAGACGCAGTTTCATAATCACTTTCCTTTCTGTTGAATAAGACAGGTTTTACAGTATTTGAATTCTTTTCGGATCACTCCCGGAAAAACTACTCACGGTCGCCGCCGGGCAGGGTCCGGAACCGGGCTGTAATTTCCAGGTCTTCCCCCGCCTTAACCGGAATCGAAAGCGCCTTGGCCGCATTATGCCAAACCCTGACCGGAGCGCTCAGCAGCTTTTTGCCGTTGACATTGAACTCCGCGAATTCCACCAGATATTTGAGTTTCCGGTCGCCGGAGCGGACGTCGGGGCCGCGCAGCCAGATTTTCAGGGTTCCGTCAGCGTCAGACCTGAGCTTGCAGCTTCCGGTGCGCCACTCCGGAGCACCGGCGAACTGCACCAGCGCTCCCCGTCCCTGTGCGAACCAGCGCGGATTTTCCCATACCGCGGAACCATCCTTTTCAACCAGCTGCACCTTGCCGTTCGGAATGGCGGCGTCAAACCGGACGCGGTCGCGCCAGTCGGCGCCGACGGTAAAACCAGCCGGAGCCTTTTCCCGCGGTTTCACTACCGGCGCCGGCTTGAGCAGCGGCTGATCCACCACGGTTCTGCCGTTTTCCCGGATCGTGATGTGGCCGCCGATCAGGCCGTCGCGGTTGAACCACACCTCGCACTCGCGCCCTTCGGCCGTCGTGAACTTCACGCCGTCGCGGTCGGCATCGCGCAGCGGCTCGACGGCCACCATCCGCGGCACGTCCTCGTCCGCCGCCTGAAGCACCGTCAGAAAACGCGCCTTTTCACCGTCCTGCGCCGGCGAGATCTCCAGCCGATAGCGCCCCAGCCAGTTCGGCCTGGAAAATGCTTTTTCGTGGTTGCTGATCTCCCAGTTCCGGCCGTTGGTCCAGAACTCTTTGCCGGGGCCCCCGATCACTTCGACCGTCGTTTTTTCCGGCAGCACCGGATGGATGAACAGCGCTCCCTCTCCCGCCGCGCCGCGCCAGACGCCGGGCGCAACCACCTGAGGCTCGTTCTG
>CASFVA010000049.1 GCA_949298075.1 uncultured Lentisphaeria bacterium | reverse complement strand
GAGGTCTCAGACGAGACGGAACGCGATATTTTCAGCGACGCCGCCGGCATGCTGAGCGACGCCGCCGGAGCCGGCTGGGACTGGGTAAACCGGGCGGCACGGGGAGTTGGTCAGGCTTTCAACCCGAGACCGGAGGCGGCGCCGGAAGATTTCAACCACTTCGACATCAATTTCCGGCTGCCGAAATACCTGGCGGAATGCGGGAAAAAAGTCGCGGCCAAATTCAAAAAGGTCTTTGACGCCGTCCAGACCGTGCCGCTGCGCGAACGGATGTACCTGCGCCGTATTCTCACCGGAGACGACAACGGCAATGAACAGGCCGCATATTCCCGATTCAAAAGCCTGATTATGGAAAGCCGGGACGGCTACCGGAAAGTCACCAACTATCTGCTGCAAAAAGACCGCGACGCCAGCGGCGGCCGGGTCAGATCCATTCAGGATGAAAACAATGAAAATCAGATCATGTTTGAAGCGGTGAACCCGGACGGCAGGATCATCGGTCAATTTGACAGCGAAGAATCCGCCTGGAAAGCGGTATTTGACGCCGAATACAAGGCGCTGACCGCGGCCGGATATTCCGAAAACCAGGCTGAGGCCGTCAGAACATTCCGGGAGATCATGCGGCGCTCGCTGCTGCTTTACGTCAACCAATACCGCAAAATGCTGGAACTGCACCACCGGGCAACCGGTGAAAACGATCTGACATTCCGGCTTGATGAAAATTCCGACCCGATAAGCCTGCTCGATGAACTGAGCAAGATCAACGACCGGAGCGGATACTACTTCCCGCGCATTCGCGAACCGGGAACCTTTACCGTGTTCGCCCGCAAAACCGGCGAAAATCCGGTGCTGATCACCGCGAAAAACCGTTTTCAGGCCATGGCCAAAATCAGAATGCTCAAGCGCAACGGCTATACCGTCGTCGGAGTCAATGAAAACCGAAGAGCTGATTTTGCGGCCGACAACCTGCTTCATGCCGCCGAGCTGGAAGAGAGTCTGCGCAACGCCCATGAACATCTGCGCAACCGGTTCAATGCGTCAGTGACCTTGCAGCCCGGCAGCGACGGCGATTTCAAAGTTGTGATCAGCGGCAGAATTTCCGAAGAAAGCCGCCTGACAATCGAAGCCGGCGGCGCCGTTAAAACCGCAAACGGCTGGGAAATCCAGTTCAGCACCAGCAGCGACGCCGTCAATGCCAGAAATCAGATCAGACAAATGCTTGACCATGACGATTCCGCCATGACCAAGGCGCTGGCATTGTATGAAGGACAGCTTATCAGTGAGCTGGCCCTGGACATTGAACGCAACAGCATGCGGGCGGCACGGCGAATCAACCGCGACGGCAGAACCGGCAGCGCGGTATTTGTCGGCTATGGGAACGACCCGGTAAAGGCGCTGTTCACTTCAATTACCGCGAACGCCAGAGGACGCGCCAAAAATGAAATGATCCGCGAAGCCATGAATGCCATCAACGGCACTGACAAGAGTTTTCAGGAATTTTTTGAAGAACGGCGCAATCATGATCTGGCTCCGGGAACTCCGGAGTTTTTCAGCGAAATGGCCGAAATGCGGAAAAAATATGATGACTACATCAAACAGAACCGGATCAGTTCGGAGCGCACCCCCAACGCTTACAAGTTCGCCACCAGATATTTGCTTGAACAGGTGCGCTCCCAGTCCGCCCTTGAAAACGCAGTCGGAGCAGTCAAGGGTCTTACCGCCGTCTGGTTCCTCGGACGGACTTCCAGCGCAGTGGTCAATCTGCTGGGTAATTTCAACACGGCTCCGGCCGCCGCCGCTCAAATCGGGGTGCCGGTGCTGAAAATGGCCGCAGCTCTGCCGGGAGCCATTAAAACTTACACCGCTTTCATGATTCACGGCAAATACGGCATCGGACGCGGAGTCGCCGGAGAAGACCGGTGGATCTGCGAAAGACTGCACCGCGACGGCCGCGACAACGCCAGTTTCGTCGAAACGGCTTCCAGTGAACTGAAACCCGTCATGCGTCAATTCGGAGAACAGGCCGGGTTGGCCCTGACTTTCATGTTCAACATTACCGAACGGGCCAACCGCGCCGCCGCCATCATCGCCGCATACAAGTGTCTGCTGGCCAAACATCGCGGCCAAGTCACAGAAGAGGTCAGAGAAGCACTCTATGCCAAAGCCTGGCAAGCCTCGGAAAAAGCCAACGGTATTTACAATAAATCCAACCGGGTCGGCGCAGCCATGGGGGGAGGAGCCAGCGGAATCGCGGCCGGAAGCTGGTTCATGTTCAAAACCTACACCATGAACTGGATTGAACTGATGGTCAATATCCTGCATGATCCCACCATGAGCAGAAAACAGAAAACCGCCGCCGCCGGATGGCTGGCCGGGTCGTCGGGATGATGCCAGAGGTCCTCGGACAGCGCCAGAATCTCCGGAGCACGACGGTCAATGGCGGCGTGAATTTCGCGTTTGAGTTGATTCTGTGTCATTTCAGATTGATTCCCAAGTTGAAATTCTGTTCATGGCGGCAGCCGTGCCGGCCGCATCATCGTAGCCGGATTAAATGCCGATAAAATAGCGTTGGCTCCAGGAGATTGCAAATTCTTGAAGCCGGCCAGTCGGAGCGGCGGAGTTTTATTGCATCGGCTTGTCACTGGCATTCCTCCAGGGATTGTCCTGCCGGACGCCGACAGGACGCGATCGGCGTTTTTCAGATTAAGGGCGGTCAGCGTCTTCTGGTGGCGCTGTGCGCGGCCCGGGGGTCAGTTTTTCCGGCCGCCGTGCTGAAGTTGCGTCAGCTTCGGACGGCCTTGCATGAGGCACTCTGCAGCCGGCGATGTGGGTACTGGTTGATTTGTCCAAAATACGGTGTCCGCACAGCGGCAGGCCAGAACTGTCTTGCCGCAGCCGGCGATTTGCCCGGGGCCGGGGCGAAAGTTCAGACCTTGCGGGCCGGATGGGGGCGCCGCCGCAAATTCCGCGGGCTGGAATTGTTCCGGCAATTTGCTTCGTCTGGGTTGCTTTTCCCGGATTACGGTGATATATTCACAGGTATGGCAGTTTTTTCAGGGGAGGCGCCCGCGGATTTATGAGCAGTTCATTCTTTCCGGCGTTGTTTGCGCTGGCGGCGATCACTTTGGCCGCTCTGGCGCTGATTGATTCCGCCTGGTATCTCGCCGAGCGCTACCGCGGCCGTTATCTCAAGGAGGCCCGCACCGAACTCGACGACGTGCTGATTCAAATCCCTCCGGCCCGGATTCTCGACCTCAGTCTGGCCCTCAGCGCCTTGTGCGCCATCATCGTCGTGCTGGTCGCCGCCGCTCTGGAATCCTTCGCCTGGGAGTGGGCTATGGCCGCTGCACTTGCGGCCGGTGTCGCCGCCTTTCCGGTTCCCCGGCTGGCGCTCAAGGCCATCCGCCGCCGCCGGCTTCACAAATTCAATCTTCAGCTTGAGGATGCGCTCGGCATGATGTCCGGCGCACTCAAGGCGGGATTCAGCATCAATCAGGCGCTGGAGGAGATTTCCGAGCTGGACATCCACCCCATCGCCGTCGAATTCCGGCTGCTCATGCAGGAAATCCGGCTCGGCGTGCCCCTTGACCAGGCGCTGGAAAACATGAACCGCCGGCTTGAATCCGACGATTTCGAGCTGGTCGCCACCGCCATCATCACCGCCCGGCAGACCGGCGGAGAACTCACCACTGTGCTTGAACGGGTGGCCGGCCTCATCCGGGAACGGGTCCGGATCGCCGCCAAAGTCCGGTCGCAGACCGCCATGGGGCGGCTTCAGGCGCTGATTATCGGGGTCATGCCGTTTCTGCTGCTGGCCGGTATGCTGTACATCAGTCCGGAGCCGACCCGGATGTTTCTGGACAGTCCGCTGGGCATGATCGCGCTGGCGGTGGTGGTGGTGCTGGTAGTGCTCGGATTCCTCACAATTCGCAGAATAACTTCCATTGAGGTTTGAGAATCATGGATTTCGGCAGTGGATTGATCGCGCTGTGCGCCGGGCTCGCCTGCGGCTGTTTTTTCGTTGCGGCGGCCCGGATGGTGGCCGCTGCCCGTGACGAGGCGGCTCCCGCACCTGAGGACCTCCGGCTGCCTTTGCTGCTCCGGCTCGGGCTGCCGCTGCGCGGATTGGCCCGGCGCCTGGCGGAAAGCCCTTCGGCCGCGTCCTGGCGCGAGGCCGAGGCTCCCCGGTTGTGGATGGCCGGCGTGGGAGAGGTGTTCACTCCGGCTGATTTTGTGGCGGTCAAGCTGGTTTTCATCGGGATCGGGATACTCTTTTTTCTGTTCGGGCTGTTGACCGGCCATGAACTGCTCTGCACCCTGATTGCCGGATTGCTGGCGTTCTATCCCGGACTCTGGATCAGCGCGGTCATCAGGAAGCGCCAGCTCTCGATCATGAAAGCGCTGCCCAACGTGCTGGATCTGCTGACGCTTTCGGTG
The DNA here is from genome assembly GCA_949298075.1 of uncultured Lentisphaeria bacterium. Classification (GTDB taxonomy): domain Bacteria; phylum Verrucomicrobiota; class Lentisphaeria; order Victivallales; family Victivallaceae; genus UBA1784. The sequence goes on along the minus strand of CASFVA010000049.1, from coordinate 19,762 downwards.
GAGTCGGGGCGTGATTTGCTGTCGGCGCTGCGGGACATTCTGGAACGCCGGAAAAGTGATCCGCTCAGCGAAGAACTCATGCGTGCCTTTCGGGAAATCCAGTTCGGACGCAAACGCAGCGAAGCCCTGCAGGCCATGGCGCGCCGGGTGCGGCAGACCGATCTGACCGCGACGGTCAACGCCATTGTCCAGGCGGAGGAACTTGGTGTGAGCATCGCCAATTCGCTGCGCATTCAGAGCGACATGCAGCGGGCCAAGCGGTTCGCCCTGGCGGAAAAGCTGGCCAATGAGGCCGCGGTCAAGATTGTTCTGCCGGTGGTGGCGTTCATTCTGCCGGCAGTGTTCATTATTCTGCTGGGGCCGATTGTCATGCAGGCGGCCCGGGTGTTCGGCGGCTGAACCGGGCAGTTCGGTTTCCGGTTTAACGAGATCGGCGGCAACTGAGGTCGTTTCGCTGTTTGGCGAATAACAATAATAAGGTGATCGTCCGGAGACGTCATACGGTGCCGGCGGTTGCGGTAACCTGGAGGAAAAGATGAGATTATCAGTTTTGGGAGGAGTGGCGGTATTGCTGGTGATGGCGTCTGCCGCCCCGGCGCAGGTGACTCCGGCGCCGATTTTCACCGACAATCTGGTGCTGCAGCGCGACCGTAAGGTTCCGGTCTGGGGCAAGGCGGATCCAGGTGAGAAAGTTACGGTGAAGTTCGCCGGACAGACGGTTGACGCCGTCGCCGGCGCCGACGGCGCCTGGATGGCGGAGCTGGAACCGATGCCGGCCAGTTCCGAAAACCGCGTCATGACAATTTCCGGAGCCGGCAATGCGCTGGAGTTGAAAAACGTGCTGGTCGGCGAAGTCTGGCTCTGCGGGGGGCAGTCCAATATGGAGTTTCCGCTGTGGGGCAAGGGAGTCCGTTTCCGTCAGGCCGGCGGGGACAAAATTGCGGCCACGGCCGATTACCCGCTGATCCGGATCATTCGGGTGCCGCGGCTTTGGTCGCCGGTTCCGGTGGTTGATCTGGAGGACATCGCCTGGCAGCCGGTGAATCCGGAAACGGTGCAGCCCTTTTCGGCGGTCGCCTTTTTCTTCGCCCGGGAGATACAGGAAAAACTCCAGATTCCGGTCGGCCTGATCGGAGTCTACTGGAGCGGTTCCAACATTGAGCCCTTCATTCCGCCGGAGGGCTTCGCCGGCATTCCGGCGCTGGCGGAGATGGCGACCGAAGTCAATGCCAAGCTGCCCGGCACCGCGGAATACCGCCGGTTTTCTGAACAGACCATCCGGGACTATGATAAGTGGCTGACCGCGTTCAAGGCGGCGGCGGAATCCGGGGCCGTGCTGCCGCCGCCTCCGGCGTTTCCGCGCCAGCTCGTGCCGTACGACGCCCACCGTCGGCCGACGGCCAAATACAACCGCATGATTTTTCCGCTGGTTCCCTACGCCGTGCGCGGCGCCATCTGGTATCAGGGTTGCGCCAACCGTGGCGACGGTGCGCTTTACACCGATAAAATGCAGGCGCTTTACAACGGCTGGAAGAAGGTGTTTCGCAACCCTGATCTTCAGTTCTTTTTCGCCCAGCTGGCGCCCTACGGCTATGGCGGCTGGCAGAAGCATGACGACAAACTGCCGCAGATCTGGGAAGCTCAGCAGCGGTTTGCCGAAGCCAACGGCGACGCGGTCGGCATGGCGGTCATCAATGACGTCGGCGATCTCAAGGACATTCATCCGGCCGACAAGACCCAGGTCGGACACCGGCTGGCGCTGCTGGCGCTGAAACGGACCTACGGATTCAAGGACCTCAAGGCTGACTCGCCGGTCCTGGCTGACTCCAAGGTGGAAAACGGACGCTTTGTGCTTACTTTCCGCAATGTGGAAAACTTCAAGACCCGCGACGGCAGACCGGCGGAACATTTTGAAGTCGCCGGCGCTGACGGCGTCTATTTTCCGGCGACGGCCGAGATCAGCGGCAACACCGTCACCGTTGGCAGCGACCGGGTCAATGAGCCGTGCAACCTGCGGTTCATGTGGGATCAGCTCGCAGAAGCCACGCTGTTCAACGAAAGCGGTCTGCCGCTCGGAGCTTTCCGGATCGAGTCGGAGATTCCCGACGCCGATGCTCTAATCAAGGCTCTTTCAAAATCCCACCGGCTGGTTTACCAGTACAACCTGCGCAACCGGGCGCCTCAGGATGGCGGTCATGTGAAGTACGATGTTGACCGCAGCGCCGAGGCTGGCAACTTCAACCGCATTGTTTATCTGGTGGTGGCCCGGGACAAGTCCGGCGCGACGAAGTGGGCGATGGCCGGTATGGATGCGTTCACCACTGATGCCGGCAAGATCGGCATTCCGACCCTGGCTTCGGGGGCTTCGTTCCAGACCAAGGTCGGAAATCTGATGGTGCGCAGCAATGTTCCCGGTGTGCTGAACGGCGAGTTTCCCGATGGCAACATCGAATTTTTCCCGAACAACTACACCATGCGCAACCAGCTCAACCTGCCGGGCGCCAACGCCAGCGCCTATGATTTTGACGACAAGATCTCCAATTCGGGAGTCGGCTACGGTTCCATGCAGGTGCACAATTACCGCAACCGCCAGACGGTGTTCGCGTACAACAACTTCCGGGCCGGCCGGCCGGATTTCGGCATCGGCAACAGCGACGGAAAGCATCCGGACTGGACTTTCACCCGCACCATGGCCAATTTCCCGGAGGCGAAGCTGTATGTCTTTGTGGGAAATAAATAAATCCGCGCCGTGATTCCACACCCGGTTCCATTGGGGATCGGGTGTTTTTTTGCCGTAACAATTGCAATTTTCCGGGGTGGGTGATATATTTCGGCGTTTCCTCCGGCAACCGGTTCGGCAATGGCAGAGGCAACCGGAACTGCGGAGGGGAAGCGGATGTTTGAGGTCGTATGATTTTTGTCCTGGAAAGTCGCCGTTACCTGGCCCGCCATCCCCGCTGGGCGCTGCGCTGGCCGACCCGGCTGCGCGGCATGATTGCCCGCCGATTTTCTCCGGTGTTTGACGCGATGGTGTTTCCGAGTTGCGCCGGGGTGCACAGTTGCTTCATGACGGTGCCGCTGGATCTGATTTTTGTCGATCCGGCGGGCCGGGTGGTGGCCGTGCGCCACCATTTTCCGCCCTGGCGCTGGGCCTGGGGAGGGCGTGCGGCGGATACGGTGATCGAAGTCCCCGCCGGAGCGGCGGTGGCGGCCGGTGTGGAAGTGGGATTTCATCTCAATTTAAACATGAATTTGACTGCCGAAACAGTTGAAAAACTGGCCGGAACCGTTATGTTAAATGTGGAAAGATGAAACCTTTTCCCGTTAAGGTGCGAGTATGAAAATCTGTTTTGTCAACGGTCCGAGCGCCGGCCGCGAGCTGGTGTTTGCGCTGCCGGAAATCACGGTCGGGCGGGAGAACGGCAATGTGCTGCGGATTCCGACCGCCGGTGTATCGCGTTACCACGCCCGCTTCGCCCTTTCGTCCGATGGACGCTGGATGGTTTGCGATCAGGACAGCACCAACGGCGTCAAGGTCAACGGTGAACGGATTTCCGGCGAGCGGATCCTCGCGGAAAACGACCTGGTGGAAATCGGCGAGCAGATCCTTCGGGTCGAGGATCTGAGCGGCGGCGCACCCAAGGTGATCTTCCGGCCGGTAGTCGGTTCGGAAAAGCCCGAACTGCGCGAGGTCGGCAAACCGGATGATTTCACCCCCAATGCGGCACCGGGCACTGCGGTGGATGACAAGCGCACCGCCGAGCACACGATGGCGGATGTGCTTTCGCACGGCGATGCCATTTTCGGAGGGGCTCCGCCGTCGGATCCTCCGCCCGGCGCTGCCGGATCCGATCAGCCCCGGCGGCATCGCAGTTTGGTCTTTTACGCGATTTTATTCTTCGCGGTACTGGCGGTGATTTTTGCGGTGCTGGCTCTGACCCGGGGGACGGAGCCGGAGGACCCCGCCGGCGAACCGGCGGCGCCGGCGGCGGCGGAAACCGGAGATTTCGCGTTGTTTTTTGAAAAGCGGATCATTGACCGGGACAACGTGTTCCGGTTCGCGCTTCAGGTCGAGGATGACGAAGCCACGTTCACGGTGGACGACATCAAATCGCTGCGGCATTACTCCAAAACTCTGCGCGACGCGCCGGGGATCAGGATTCTGCGCAGCAAGGTGACGGGGTCCGGAATCCGGGCGTGCCGTCCCGGACCGGACCGGCCGGGGGTGGACGACACCGTGTCCCGGCGCCTGGTGTTTGCGGATTCGGACGGGGTGACGGAGCTGCATTTTCACGGCGATTATGTGCCGTCCGCTTTTGGAGAGGTGGAGGCGGCCGTGCAGAATTTCGCGGCTTCCCGGGGGCTGCACACGCTGATGTTCACCCCGGAGCAGCTCAGGCAGGAGGCCGAGTCCTCTTTTCTGTCGGCCGAGGATGCGTTCGGCAATCGGGAGGCCAGTCCGGAAAATCTCCGCAAGGCGATTCAGCGCTACCGGGTGGTGATCAACTGTCTTGAACAGTTTTCCCAGCCTCCCGCCATGCTCAAAACCGCCCGGGAGCATCTGCAGGAGGCTGAGGGCATCCGGAAGCGCAAACTGGCCGATTTCCGGTACCAGGAGAGCCGTGCTCTCAATTTAAGCGACACGGCTTCCCTGCACCGGATTTACCGCCTGATCATGGAGCTGGACGATCTCGACGGACCCGATTACCGGCGCGCCCGCGAAAGACTGTTCATTCTCAGCAGCGACCGGGGGACGAAAAGATGACGTTTCCGGTGCGGTTTGCCGCCAGGCGTTCTGTTGGTTTCGGAAGAGACTGCCGGAATGGAAGTATGGTGTTTCCGGTGCGGTTTGCGGTTTTGGCGGTGTTGACGCTGATTCTGGCCGGCTGCGGCGAGAGTGATTCGGCTCCGGCCTCCCTGCACATCGACGGCCCTCCGGGACTGGTCACCCACGTGGCCGGGCGGGATTTTCAGGGGGGAAAACTCCGGTTGAAAATGCCGGCCGGCCATTACCTGCTGCGGTTTTCCGCTCCGGGCTGCCGGTCGCAGTGGCAGCGGACGGTGCTGGCGCCGGGACAGGTGGAAAAGCTGACGGTTCAGCCGGTTCCGGTGAGTTCTGAGGTGTTGATTTCCACCCGTCCCGTCGGAGCGGCGGTGACTTTTCAGAATGAGGAAATCGGCCTGACGCCGCTGGTGATCCGCGATCTGGCCCCCGGCAGTTACACCGCCCGGCTGAGCCGGCGCGGGTACGCGGTCCGCACGGTGAAGTGGGAGGTGGATTCGGAGCGTCCCCAGCATGTCATGGTCGATCTCGAGGATAATCTCGGGCGCATCTCCTTCACCAGCGATCCGCCGGGCGCCAAAGTGATGCTTGACGGCCGGGAGATCGGTATCACGCCCTGCGAGGTCGAACTTGAAGAGGGCAAGTATGCGCTGAAAATGGAATATTCCGGATACCGGTTCACCGAGGAAAAACTGGTGTTGAGCCGGGGGCAGAATCTGCGGGTCGACCGCAAGCTCCAGGCGCTGCCGGGGGCGATAACCGTAGCCACCGAACCGGCCGGGGCCGAACTCTTCATCGACGGCGTCAAACACGGGGTCACTCCCTGCCGGGTGGAAAATCTGTCGCCGGGCAATTACGAATTCAAGCTGGTCAAGACCGATTACGATCCGGTCACCGAAGTGGTCGCGGTCGCTGCCGGCGACAACGGCAGCTGGCAGCGGAATCTGATCAGCGTATACGGCCGGGCGGTTCTGACGATTGTGCCGGCCGGAGTGGAGCTGATTGTGGATGGCCGTTCGCTGGGCGAGATCCGGTCCGGCGACAGTGAGTACGGCACGGCTCCGGTGACGGTGGAGCGGCTGACTCCCGGTGAGCACTGGTTTTCGGTGGTTCATCCGCTGGTCAAACCGGTCGGGAGGCGTTACGCGTTCACGGTTCAGAAGGGTCAGACGCTGCACCATCCGCCCATGGTGGCCTGGATGGCGAACTGCGAAATCGTTTTTCCGGATGGCCGCCGTGAAATCGGTATGCTGATCGCTGAAACTGAAGATTACATTGAATTCGGGCCGGAGCCCGGCGTGCGTTATCAGCTTGAACGCAACCGGATCAAAGCTGTAAACCGGCTTGGCGAATGAGGCCGGGAGGAGCGGTGCGGTGAAGTTGATCGACGTGCGTTATCGCCTCGAATATGCGGCGATAATGATTCCATATGTTTTAATCCGGTTGCTGCCCCGGCGGGTGCTGCGGCTGCCGGCGGCGGCGATTGCCGAAACCATGCATCTGATCCCGGGCATCCGCCGCCTGATACAGGCCAACATCCGGGCGGCGCTGCCGGAGTATTCGGCGGCGGAGGCGGCGCGGATCGGGCGGCGTTCTCTGCATCATCTGACCTACAACATGCTGGAATTCATCTGGCTGGAGGGACGTCCGGAACGCATTCGCCGCTGTTACCGGCTGCCGGACGACATCACCGCCCGGCTCCGGGGGCATGTCGAGCGGGGCGAACGCATTATTTTCGTCAATCCGCACCTGGGCAGCTGGGAGGCGTCCGGGGTGATGGCTCCCTTTTACGCCAACGTCAGCATGGTGGCGATCGCCAAACCGGTGCGCAATCCCTACCTCAACCGGCTGCTCAACCGCGGCAACCGGGAACGGGTCAGGGGTTTGGAAATCATTTTTTCGCACGGAGCCATCCGGGCGGCGGTCGGGGCGCTGCGTTCCGGCCGGGGCGTCGGTACGCTGATCGACCAGAACACCCGGGTGCGTGACGGCGGCATGTTTGTCGATTTCTTCGGACTGCCGGTGGCCAGCAGCGCCTCGCCGGTGACGCTCAAGCGTTATTGTGACGCGCACGGCATTCCGGCGGTGATAGTTTACGGCACCAGCGTGAGGACGCCGGATGGCCTGGTGACGGCGCACTCCGAGTATTTGAGCCGGCCGTTCGGAGACTATGCGGATGATCGCGAGGTGCTCCAGGAGCTCATGCAGATTTCAGAAAAGTACATCCGGCGGTTTCCCGATCAGTACCTCTGGTTTTACAAGCGTTTCCAGTACATTCCGCCCGACGCCCCCCCGGAGTTGCGCCGCCGTTATCCCGGCTACGCCGTGGTGCCGCCGGAAAAGTTTTTCCGGCGCACCGCCCGGGCGTGAGTTCCGCTCCGGTGCCGGATGGCAAACCGATTCCGCCGCCGGGGCCGTGAAGCCAGGCGGCAATTCCGCCGCCGGCCTGGAAGCGGTTGGCGGCGTCAGGGCGCAAAACCCAGTTTCCGCTCGGCCGCCACCGGTCCCGGACTGCCGGCCGGATAGAAAAGCAGCTCTCCGGCGGCGGGATCGCCGCGCTGCCATGCCTCCAGAATCGGTGTCAGCAGTTCCCAGGCCCGCAGAATTGTGTCGCTGCGGATAAAGAGAGTCTGGTCGCCCAGCATGCAGTCCAGCAGCAGTCGTTCATAGGCGTCCGGCATGTTCTGCCCGTCATCCAGAATTGAAGCGTATTTGAAGTCGAGCGACAATGTTCCCATGCAGAGCTTGGGTCCCGGTTCCTTGGCCTGAAGTTCGAGCCGCATGCCTTCGCTGGGCTGGATGTCGATCACCAGCCGGTTGGGCGCGAGGTCGGCGGCGGTCAGCGGCGCGAATACCGAATGCGGCACCGGTTTGAACCGGATGATGATCCGGCTCGATTTGGCCGCCAGCCGTTTGCCGCTGCGCAACAGGAACGGCACGCCGCGCCAGCGCCAGTTGTCAACGTACAGGCGCATGGCCACGCAGGTTTCGGTCTCGGAACCGGGCGCCACGTCGCGTTCCTCCCGGTAGCCGGGCACGGCGATGCCGTTCACGGCGCCGGCGGTGTACTGGGCGCGCACCACCTGGCGGCCGATGGCATCCGGCGGAATCGGACGCAGACTGCGCAGCAGTTTGAGTTTTTCGTCCCGGATGCTGTCAGCGTCCGATCCGGCCGGCGGTTCCATGGCGACGAGCGCCAGCAGCTCCAGCAGGTGGTTCTGGAACATGTCCCGGAGCAGTCCGGTGCGGTCGAAGTAGCCGGCGCGGTGTTCCACCCCCACGCTTTCGGCGATGGAAATTTCCACGCTGTCGACGAAACCGGCGTTCCAGACCGGTTCGAAGATGGTGTTGGCAAAGCGCAGAATCATGAGGTTCTGAACGGTTTCCTTGCCCAGATAATGGTCGATCCGATAGATCTGACGCTCAGTGAGATGGCGGTGCAGCTCGCGGTCAAGCTGCCGGGCGGAGTCGAGGTCGTGCCCGAACGGTTTTTCCAGCACCACATGGCGCCAGGGCAATCCGGAGGCGGATTCGGTCAGAAGTCCGGCGGCGGCGAGTTGCGGCACCACGGCGGAATAAAGTTCCGGCGGCATGGCCAGATAGAAAATGCGGCCGGTGAAACCGCCGCCGCCGGCGGCGGACTCCACCTCGTCAAGACGGCGCCCGATGCGGGCGTAGAAGTCCGCATCGCCGTAATCGCCGTGAACGTAGCTGACAAGTTCCAGAAACCGCTCAAGTTCAGGAGAACGGAGTTCCGCAAGCCAGCCGGTCCGCAGACGCTCCCGGTAGGCGTCGTCAGTCATCGGAGTCCGGGCGCAGCCGACAATCCGCGATTTTTCATGCAGCAGACCGCGCCGGAACAAACTGAAGAGGGCCGGCAGCAGTTTGCGGCCGGTCAGGTCGCCGGAGGCGCCGAAGATTATGATGGTGTTGGGCAGCGGGTTGACTTCGAGACAAAGGCTCCCGCGCCAGCGGCTGGTGTCGCTCATGTTGACGCTCTTTCGGGAAGCTTTCCGGCTCAGCGGCCGCCGTAGAGGGCGAGGTCGCCGAGCTGCTCCTCAATGCGGAGCAGCTGGTTGTATTTGCAGATGCGGTCGGTGCGCGAAAGCGAACCGGTTTTGATCTGACCGGCGTTGGTTGCCACGGCGATATCGGCGATGGTGGTGTCCTCGGTCTCTCCGGAACGGTGGCTGATGACCGCCTCGTAGCCGGCCCGGTGCGCGAGTTCGATGGCGTCCAGCGTTTCAGTCAGGGTGCCGATCTGATTGACCTTGACGAGAATCGCGTTGGCCGCTCCGGATTCAATGCCCCGGGTGAGATATTTGACGTTGGTGACAAAAAGATCGTCCCCGACCAGCTGGCAGCGGTCGCCGATTGCCGCGGTAAGCGCCTGCCAGCCTTCCCAGTCGTTTTCGGCCATGCCGTCCTCGATGGAGTCAATCGGGTAGCAGGCGATGAGGTGTTCAAGATAGGCGATCTGCTGTTCGGCGGTGCGGCGCGGTGCGGCCGAGCCTTCAAACTTTGTATAATCGTAGAGGTTGCCGGTGTAAAATTCGCTGGCGGCGCAGTCGAGCGCAATCATGACATCGCGGCCCGGAGCGTAACCGGCCAGGTCGATGGCCTTGACGATGGTGTCGAGCGCCTCCTCGGCTCCGCCGGCAAAGACCGGGGCAAAGCCGCCTTCATCGCCGACTGCGGTGGAAAGGTTCCGGTCCTTGAGAATGCGTTTCAGAGTGTGAAAAACTTCCGCCCCCATGCGCAGTCCGTCGGAAAAACATTCCGCTCCCAGCGGCCGGATCATGAACTCCTGAAAGGCGATCGGCGAATCGGAGTGGCTGCCGCCGTTGACGATGTTCATCATCGGAATCGGCAGCACCTTGGCGTTGACGCCGCCGAGGTAGCGGTAGAGCGGCAGTCCGAGTTCATCGGCGGCGGCGCGGGCGCAGGCCAGGGAGACGCCGAGAATGGCGTTGGCTCCGAGTTTCTCCTTGGTGGGGGTGCCGTCCAGTTCGATCATGGCGTTGTCGACGCCAATCTGATCGAGGGCGTCCATGCCTTCAATTTCCGGGAAGATGCGTTCGGTGACGTTTTCGACCGCCTTGCGCACGCCGCGTCCGCCGTAGCGCTTCTTCTCGCCGTCGCGCAATTCCAGCGCCTCATTTTCGCCGGTGGAGGCTCCGGAAGGCACTGCCGCCCGGCCGACGGCTCCGGAATCAAGTTCGACTTCGACTTCAATGGTGGGATTGCCGCGGGAATCGAGTATTTCGCGGGCGAATACGTCGGTGATCTCTGACATGGTGCATTCTCCTGAGTCATGGTTGTATGGCCGCGTCGCGGCTGCCGGACCTGACGCGGCGGAACCTGGAAAAACCGGCTTGCGGAGCAGCAGTCCCGCCCCGGACAGAGAACAACATATCACGCTCCCGGCGGAAGTCAAGCACACCGGCCGGTAAAAAAAGGGAAATACCGGAAACCGGCCGGTCTCCGGAAGTGGCAACCCCGCCAAGATTCGAACTTAGACTAACTGGACCAAAACCAGTTGTGCTGCCATTACACCACGGGGTTGCGGCAAAATGCGTCAGAAGCGCTCCGACATTCCTATAAAATAGTGTTTTTTTCGGAAAAATCCACTTGGCAAGTCGTTTTTTTCGGGAAAAAGTGTATATTAAGCCATCGTATCATATTGATTGGCAAGTTCAACCAAAAACGGGGATTTTCAATGTCAGAACGCGCCACCGGAAAAATGACCGGACTCAGGGAGGCCGGATGGGATTTTTTTGTCGGATTCGCCATGGGAACGGCCAACGTCATTCCCGGGGTTTCCGGCGGCACCATGCTGTTCATCATGGGCGCTTTTGAGAAACTGGTCGGCGCCATCCGGCAGGTCGCCTCACTGGAGACGCTCCGGCTGCTGCTGCGCCTGGAGTTACGCACCCTCCGGAGTACGCTGCCATGGCGTTTTCTGCTGGCGCTGGCGCTGGGGGTGCTGGTCTCGTTCGCCACGATGGCCAAGCTCTTTCTCTGGCTGCTTGATGAGCATCAGGCGCTGACGTTCGCCTTTTTCTTCGGACTGATCGCCGCCAGCGTCATTACCGTCAAACGTCAGCTCGGCCGCTGGACAGTTCCGGCGGCGGTCAGCTGCGTGCTCGGCGCCGCGGTGGCCTACGGCGTGATCACGCTGGTGCCGGTCAGCACTCCGGACTGCTGGTACATGTATTTGCTCTGCGGAGCCATCAGCATCATTGCCATGATTCTGCCCGGATTGTCGGGATCGTTCCTGCTGCTGATTCTCGGCAAGTACGACGCGGTATGGGGTGCAGTGGCCAATTTGGCGGCGCTGAAATTTTCGGTGACGGATCTGGGCATTGTCTTCTGGATGGCCCTGGGGTGCGTGCTCGGACTCGGAGCGTTTGTCCACCTGCTCAATTATCTCATGAAACATTTCCGTGCGGTCACCATTGCCGCGCTGATCGGATTCATGGTCGGCAGCCTGCCCCGGCTCTGGCCATGGCAGCATGTGACCGAAACCATGCTCAAAAAAGGAGAACCGGTTCCGGTGCGTTTCGCTTACGACTGGCCGGTATGGGACCGTTCGTTCGCCGCGATTGCGGCGGCGGCCCTGCTGGGGCTGCTCATTGTTCTGGGCATTGAAATGGCGGCGCGGCGCAAGAGCGCGGCCGCGGCGAAAGCGGAGTAGGCCCATGTGTCCGATTGCATTGCAGCTCGGCGGATTCACCATCTACTGGTACGGAGTCTGCGCGGCGCTGGGTTTTCTGGCGGCAGGTCTGCTGATCGGTCTCAACCGGAAATACGCCGGAATGAGTTCCGATCAGGCCTCCGGAACTCTGCTGGTGGCGATGGTGGCCGGCATTGCCGGCGCCCGAATCTTTTACGTGGTGCAGTTTTTTGACCATTACCGGGACAATCTGTGGGGAATTTTCCGGATTGACCAGGGCGGACTGGTGTTCTACGGCGGCTTTATTCTGGCAATGGCCGCGCTCTGGATTTACTGCCGGCGGCAGAAACTTGACGTAATTCGGGTGTTCGACGTTTTCGGACCGGCGCTGGCTCTGGCCCACGCTTTCGGCCGGATTGGCTGTTTCACCAAAGGCTGCTGTTTCGGGCATCCGGTGCAGTTGGTGCCCGGCGTGGTGTTCCCGGCGGGAAGTGCTCCGGCGGCATATTACGGCACCGTGCCGCTGCATGCGGTCCAGCTCTATGAAGCAGCGGAAAATCTGCTGGTCTGCATTCTGCTTTTCTGGCTGCTGCGCAAATGCCGCCGTGGTGTGACCATGGCGGTTTACATGATTATCTACGGCGCAATGCGGTTTGTCAATGAGTTTTTCCGGGGTGACAATCCCCGGCCGGGCGGTCTGACTCCGGCGCAGTGGATCGGCCTGGTGCTGATTCCGGCCGGCGTCGGTCTGCTCATCTGGTTCCGGCGCCATGAACGTGAAAAGGCTTGAATTTGTCATCGACTCCGGCAGCGCCGGCACCCGGCTTGACCGCTGCCTGTCACGGCTGGTGCCGGGGTCGTCGCGCAGCTTTCTCCAGAAGCTCATCCGGGACGGACTGGTGCGTGGCGACGGCGAAGCGCTGACTTTGCCGCGGTATCCGGTGCGGTCGGGCATGCGCATTGCGGTGGAGCTGCCGGAGGAACCGGAGAACGAATTACCGGAATCCGAACCTTTTGAATTTCCGATTCTCTACGAGGATTCCGTCATGCTGGTGATCAACAAGCCGGCCGGAGTGGTGGTGCATCCGGCGGCCGGCAACCCGAACGGGACGGTGGTCAACGCGCTGCTGGGGCGTTATCCGGAACTGGCCCGGGAGTTTTCCTGTCTGCGGATGCGTCCCGGAATCGTCCACCGGCTCGACAAGGATACTTCCGGGTGTCTGGTGGTCGCCAAAACTCCGGAAGCCCAGTTCAAGCTCGGAACCGCCTTCGCCGAACGCCGCACCTCTAAACGCTACCTGGCGCTGGTGCGCGGCGTGCCGGTCCGGAGTTCCGGAGAACTCTCCGGCCTGATCGGACGCCATCCGGTCAATCGGCAGAAGATGGCGGTCGTGGACCGCAACGGCAAACTGGCGATCACCCGCTACCGGGTTGTGCGCACCGGCAGTCTGGACGGCGTGCCGGTCAGTCTGCTTGAAGTTGAAATCGCTACCGGACGCACTCATCAGATCCGGGTTCACCTCGCCTGGCTCGGGCATCCGGTGCTGGGTGATGCCCTGTATGGCGGCGCCCGCTGTGCGGTGACCGGAGCCGGCCGCCAGATGCTGCATGCCCGGCACCTGGCGTTGCCGCATCCGCTCACCGGAGAACAGCTGGAGTTCACCGCTCCGGTCCCCGACGATTTTCAAAGCCTGCTCGACCGGATGAGTTGATCCGGCCTCAATCCGGGACCCCCGCGGGCCGCGGCCGGGCGGGAAGGAGCCGTTCGGGATTTCAGCAGCGGACCGCTCCCTTGATGAAGTTGTCGCGGTGCGAGGCCATATCCTCGTTGGCGCGGTCAAATTCATCCAGATTGTAGAAATGCCTGGTGACGCCGGTGAACTTCCAGATGCCGCGTTCAATCAGCATCAGCGCCCGGCGGCAGAGTCCGGCTTCGTAGGCGATCCGGCGTTCATGACAGTTGATCGAGGTCAGAGCCTTGTAGTTCCAGAGCTTGTAGTCGATGGTCCGGGGGCCGTCATTGTGGTAACCGCCGATGCCGAGGCGGCCGTGGGCGCAGACCATGTCGCCGGCCAGTTGGAGTCCGCTTTCGGTACCGGAGAATTCCATGACGTTCGGGAAGCCGATGTTGAAAATATCGGCCTTGTGTCCGTCGCGGGAGAGGTCCGGCGCCTTGATTTCTTTCCAGCCCAGACGGCTCAGTTCCGGCAGCTGGTCCGGAGAATACACTGCGGTGGCGCCGAAGGCGAGCGCATTCTCCCGGGCCTCGGGACGCGGATCCACCGCCACGATGTCGGCGTAACCCATGGCCTTGAACAGCGAAATGGTTCCCAGTCCCATATAGCCGCAGCCGACCACGGCGATGGCGTCGCCGATCATGGCCGGAGCCATTTTGAGTCCGGCGCTGAGAATGCAGGCCAGCGGTTCGACGATGGCGTCCTCGTCGGCGAGCGAATCGGGCACACGGCAGGTCTTGTACGGCTCCATGACGATGTATTCCTTGTAGCCGCCGCCGCCGAGTCCGGTGACCCGGTCGCCGACCTTGAAATCTTTTACGTTGCGGCCGCATTCGGCCACCACGCCGACGGTTTCGTGCCCGAAAGTGTCGCCGGGACGTGCCACGCTCCACGGATACCACTCCGAATGACACATGCCGGTCAGAGTGACCTTGACCAGCAGCTGATCATCGTTGATGACCGGCATCGGCACCTCAATGATTTCGCTGGTCCGCGGTCCCTTCATAACGAGTTGTTTCATGTTGTCTGCTCCCTGATTTTTGGATTATGATCCGGCCGGCTGCCCCGAGCCCGGCGGATTCCGTTGCGGCGCCGCCGCACCGGTTTTCAAACGTCGTTCATATTCACCGGACGTCCGGCGGCGGCCGAACGGTAGGCGGCGTCGATGAGCCGCATCAGCGTCAGCGCCTCGGACGGTGCGGTGAGCGGTTCGGCCCCGTGATTGAGCACGCGGATGAAGTTTTCCGGCGCCCGGGTACGTCCCATGTCGCAGTCGTCTGGGAACCGGTAGTTGCGGTCGACGGAAACGCCGTTTTCCTGAGCGTAGAATTCGCAGTCGTGATGGTCGTTGACTGAACGCAGCAGCACTCCGCCCCGGGTGCCCTGCAGCGCGACGAACGTATCCTCATGTTTGATCATTTCCGCCCAGGAGTTGTGAAAAGTCATCACCTGGCCGCTTCGGAAACGCACGAATCCGTGGCATGACGACTCCACATCGTTGGTTCCGGAGTTGCCGGAAAACGCTCCCCACGGACCTTTGAAATCGGGATCGTTGATGAAATCATCGAAGCACTGGGCCAGCACCCATTCCGGTTCTGGATAGTCCATGAACCACAGCGCCAGGTCGATCATGTGCAGCAGGTCAATCAGCGGTCCGCCTCCGGCCAGTTCCCGCCGGGTGAACCAGCCCCCGAATCCCGGAATTCCGGTCCGCCGCCGCCAGACCGCCTGAACCGAATTGATCCGGCCCAGCCGTCCGGCGTCGATCTCCTGCTTGACGAAGCCGGCGTCGAGCCGGGCCCGGTTGTTGAAGTTGAACATGAGCTGCCGCTGCCGCCGGGCTGCTGCCGCTGTCATTTCAGCAGTTTCGGCGGCGTTGAGCGCCGGAGGTTTTTCGCAGAAGACGTGAAAGCCGCGCTCGAGGGCCTCGAGCACCAGCGGCCGGTGAAAGCGGTTGGGTACGATGATTGATACCGCTCCGACGCCGGGATGTTTCCGGCCGAGTTCCCCGAGACTGCCGCAGACATCGGGAATCTGCCACCGGGCGGCGAAAGCCCTGCCCCGTTCCGGACTGGTGTCGACGACAGCAGCCACCTCGGCTCCGGCGGCCCGGAAGCCGCGGACATGATAGGACGCCATGGATCCGGCTCCGACCAGGGCGACCTGCTTGACTTCTGGCATGGTAAAACTCCGGTTTGAATTCAACATGCCTATAGTATATATTATCAAAAAGGATTTGTCTAAGCCTGAATAAGCAAAAAAATATGCCTGATCGCTCAAAAATGCCACGTCTGCCGGAGGGTTCGCGTTTTGCTCCGCACGAAGTTCCGGCCGAATTTCCGGTTACGGAACCGGACTTCAACCGGCGCGGCGACCATCCCGGAACGGCCCCTCATCTGCATGATCTTTTTGAGATCGGTTACTGTTACGACGGCAGCGGGGTGTTCATCATCGCGGACAAGGTATTCCCGTTCAAGGCCGGCGACGCGGTGGTGATCAACACCCGCGAAGTGCATGTCGCCCGGGCGGATCCCGGCGGCACCACCGGCTGGGGGTTTGTGAATCTGGATCCGGTGCGGCTGCTGGCCGAACGCGCCACCGGAGACTGGCTGGATACCTCCCGCTATTGCGGCAGCGGTTTCCGGAACCGGATCGACGGCGGCCGCGAACCGGAAATCGCACTCTGCATTAAAATGATTCTGGAGGAGCTGCGCCGGCGGGATGGGGGCTATCGGGACATGGTCCGGGCGCTGGTCTGGCGCCTGCTGCTGCTGCTGGAGCGGCGCGAACCGCGGAACCGGGAACCGGAGTCCGAGGTGTATCCGGAAGGCGGCGACTTTCTCCGGCTCATGCCGGCGCTGGATTACATTTCCGCCCATTGCCGGGAACCGATCGAAGTCGCCGGACTCGCCCGCCGCTGTTTCATGAGCCCGGCCAATTTCCGGCGGTTGTTCGCCCGGACCATGGGATGCCCGGCCAAGTCCTACATCATCAACCTCCGGCTCAACACCGCGGCGGCGCTGCTGGCCAATTCCGTCCGCCCGGTGCTGGAGATCGCCCGGATCTGCGGATACGGTTCGCTGCCCAATTTCAACCGGCAGTTCCGGGCGCGATTCGGCTGCACGCCTCTGCATTACCGGCGGCGCAATCGGTAAAATCCGGACCGGTTCCGGAGCTGACCGCGGCCGCGTGCCGGAGCCGGAGCGGTGCTGAGACTTTCCGGCCGCGTGCCGGAGCGCTCATTCCGGTCCGGAAGCCGGCGGCGCCGTCCCCCGGAGGGCGGGAAACGTCAGCGGACAGCGGCTCCCAGCGCAATCAGCGCCAGTGCTGAAATCAGCAGCAGCGTCGCCAGCACCCAGCCGAGGGTCAACGCCGCCGCAAACGGCGAGATCAGAAAGAGCAGACCGGTGATGACCGAAAGAATTCCGGCGGCGACCGCCAGGGTTCGTCCGGTCCGGGCCGGGGCGGGGAGCAGCAGATATTCCATTCCGCCGAAAATCATCCACACTCCGATGATTGTGATGAACAGCACCGCCGTCAGCCACGGTGCGGCGATGGCGAAAATTCCGAGCAGCACCAGCATTGCGGCGTTAATCAGAGTCATGGCCAGCGCGGTTCCCCGGAAGCGGCCGGCGGCGGCGAACAGGGCGATGCCTTCAAGCAGAATGTAGATGCCCAGCACCACGGTCACGGCCATTTCAGTCTGGAACGGTCGGAACAGAAAGAATCCCGCCAGCAGCAGAAGAAGAATCCCCCGGATGATCAAAGCCCATTTGGACAGCCTGAGCAGTTTTTGAAAGTCGGTGATCCGCAGATCAATTCCATTGGATTCCATCATGACGTACCTCCATTGGTTGCCGGGTATCCGATCGATTCCGGGACGCTCTCTGAGGCGGAACCGGACCGGATACGGTTTTATTTGTACCGGTTTTACCGTTTTTTTTGTCAAACACGCCTGAATCCGCTCCGGATTCATCCGGTTCCGGCGGCGGGGCCGGCGTCACGTTCCCAGATCGGCGAACCGGGCTCCGACCGCTCCGGCCAGTTCTTCCGGCGCCACTGCGATATTGAGGCCGACCCGGCCGCCGCTCACGCAGATGTAGTCAAAAAGAATCGCGGTTTCGTCGATCCAGGTCGGAAAACTCTTTTTCATGCCGACCGGCGAACAGCCGCCATGGACATATCCGGTCAGCGGCAGCAGCTGCTTGAGGGGAATCATTTCAATGCTTTTGGTTCCGGCGGCCCGCGCCGCCTTGCGCAGATCCAGTTCAGTGGCGGCCGGCACCACAAAGACATAATAGGAGCCCGGGGCTCCGTGCGTGACCAGGGTTTTGAAAATCCGGTCCGGCGGTTCGCCCAGTTTTTCCGCGATGGCAAGAGCGTCGATCCGTCCGTCATCGACCGGATACTCCAGCAGCCGGATGGCGATTCCGGCGCTTTCCAGGAGACGCACCGCATTGGTTTTAGTCATTATTCACCTTGTTGAATTAACCGGATGCAGGTTATCTGGCACGCTGCGCCCGGCGGTATTCCCAGGGCGGCTGAGGAGCCGGATCCCGCCACAGCCCCGTCTTGCGGCTCCTGGCGTACTCATCGGCGGCAGCCAGCGCGGTGTCGCCCTTGGCGTAGTTTGAATAATACCAGGCCTGGCCCTCGCGGACCATTTCCAGATTGATGTCGCGCTCGCCCAGCTTCACCCGGCCGACGGCCCGCCCGTAGTGGTCGACCGAGGTGACGCAGACCACCACGTCGGCCCCCAGGATCTTGGAACTCAGCGCATCGTGGGATTCCGCGCCGCCGCGCTGGGACAGCTCAGGCGCGTCGATGCCGTAAAACCGGATCCGGTACTTGCGGTCGCCGGACAGCAGCGTGGCCGTGTCACCGTCGTGGACTTCTATGATCCGGCCGGTGTATTCGTCCAGCGGCGCGGGTATCCCGGACGGGGCGCCTTCACCCGGCAGGAGCATCCGGACCGGAGCCGGGAGCAGCCGCTTGTATCTGAGCAGCTGGAGTTCGGCGTCACCGAGGCGGTCCAAATTGAAGAGCACCCCGCCCAGCCCGATGAAAAACAAAATGGCCAGGGTGCGCGTGATGCGGCGGATCCAGCGGTTCAGGCTGCTGCCTTCGCTCATGACAGAAACTACTCCGTGAAAAAGGGGCGCCGGCCGGAGACGACGGGCGTGTGTCCATAATTGAAAATCCGCAACAATATAGCCTTGAAGAACCTTTTTTTCAACCCGGATTCATCCGGAGGATTCGACTTTTTTGAAATCCGGACAATCCGGGTGTATATTAAACTGTTTTTGTGTGCTTTGCAGAAATAGATTCCGACAGGGAGGCGTCATGAGTCTCAAACGGTGTGGATTGGTGGTTGCCGCCGGGGTCGCGGCGGCGGTGGTCTGGATGACCGGATGCAGTTCGGCGGCTCCGGAACCGGTTTCGGAGTCCGGGGCTGCCCGGGCCCGGCGGATCGAAACGCAAGCGCGGAGCACCGGGGAGGAACTGCTGAAGGCTTTCATCGCCGATGATTCCGACCGCTTCATTGCGCTGCTGCCGGTGGATGCCCGGCGGCAGTTCGGTCCCGACGAGTTCAGGCGGACCCGGGCCACGCTGGCTGAAACCATCGGCACACCCGAAAAATTTGAATTCATCACCGGACTGGATGCTCCGGTGTTCAAATCCCATCTGTGGAAGGTGACGTTCCGCCGCCAGGCCGTGCTCAATCAGGAGCAGGAGTTCCGGCAGGAAACGCTTTTCCGGGTGGTGACCGGGGAGCTTGACGGCAAACCTTACATCGTAAGTTTCGGTTTTCTGTAAGTCCCGTCCGGATGGCGCCGGAGTCCGGCAGCATTCCGCGAGTGGAGTGCTCCGCCCGGCGGTCGTGCAGTTCAATTCAAGTCAAGAGGAATTATGACAGTTTTCGGCAATCGCGCCGGTTGGGCGCTGCTGGCCGGCCTGATGATCGGAGCCGCGGCCTTCGGAGAAGAGGAGGAGGTCCGGACCATCCGGCTCAAACAGGATGACGCCCAGGTTTATTTCGCAAGCAGACTTTACGAGCTCAAACACGTCAAGGCGACGGATGTCCTGCCCTACGTCAACAGCGCCGTGTTGCGTTACAATGCCAATTCTACCATCCGCCGCGTCAAATACGGCGAGGGCGGCGGCGAGGCGTTGCTGATCTCGACCGGCCGGGAATTTCTGCCTTACGTCGATGACCTGATCGCCAAAATCGACCGCCCCGGAAAAGCCGACGCCTACGGTTCGGTGATTGAGGGAACCGGCGTGTCGCGCATTGCCTACACCCCGCGCTACCGGGCGGCGTTTGTTTTTGAGGACATCATCAACCAGCTGATCGGTTCCAGTGAGGGCCGGGCCTATGTCAACGCCCAGACCAATACGATTTTCTGGCGCGACGAGCATCAGGCGTCACTGAACACCCTGCGCTGGATCAAGCAGCTCGACCGCCCCCTGCCGCAGGCGGAAGTTCGGGTCAACTACTACGAAGTGCGGGACAGCACTCTGCGCGATGTCGGATTCGATTACCTCGCCTGGAAAAACGGCCCGGGA
>CASFVA010000048.1 GCA_949298075.1 uncultured Lentisphaeria bacterium | reverse complement strand
TACAACGCGGGGTTGACGGTCGTCGTCCGGTATCCGGTCCAGAAACTTCAGGTCGCCGGCACTGCGAAGCTGATTGAGTTTGGCCAGAATTTCATCCAGCCGCACGGCGTGAGCCTCGCGCATTGCCTTGAGAATGATGGTTTCCAGATAAACCTGCTTGTTCAGGGCGTCGTGCAGAATCCGCCCCACCGGCGCGAGAATTTCCACCATGATCTGCAGGGTTGCCGCCGGAACCATCTGAGCAAAAGCCCGGTAGCGTTCAACCGCTTCCGGACCCTCGTCAATCAGTCCGGCCGGATCATGCACCAGCGCGGCCAGCTGTACCGCCCTCAGCTCCCTCAGCAGATCGTCAAACAGAGTTTCCAGATTCTTGCCCCGGGCGGCCAGCCTGGACACCACCGACACCGCATCGCCCGGCGCATTCCGGAGCATGGCGGTCAACAGCAGTTCCAAATCACCCCGATCGGTCAGGCCGAAAAGCGACAGCACCTGATCTCCGGTGATTTTTGAACCGTCCCCCTGGGAGAAAAAGGCCAGCATCTGATCCAGCAGCGACTGGGCGTCGCGCATGCCGCCTTCGGCCGCCCGGGCTATGGCCGTGATCGCGGCCGGCTCAATCGCCACTTTTTCGGAGTCGGCGATCAGCCGCAGCCGCTCGGCAATCAGCCGGGTCGGAATCGGCAGCAGGTCGAAACGCTGGCAGCGGGAAATAATCGTCGGCAGCACCTGATGCACCTCGGTGGTGGCAAATATGAATTTGACATGCGGCGGCGGCTCCTCCACCGTTTTGAGCAGCACATTCCAGGCCTGCTTCGAGAGCATGTGGACTTCGTCGATAATGTAAATCTTGTATTTGCCGCCCACCGGACGGGTCAGCACATCTTCGGCCAGTTCTCTCATGTCGGCGGTCGTGTTGCGGCTGGCGGCGTCGACTTCCATGACATCCAGGCTGCGTTCCGCCGCGATTGCCAGGCAGCTTTCGCATTGGCAGCACGGTTCGCCTTCCTGCGGATTCCGGCAGTTCAGCGCCTTGGCAAAAATCCGGGCCAGCGTGGTCTTGCCGACTCCGCGCGGTCCGACGAACAAATAAGCGTGCGCGGTGCGGTTCTGCATGATCGCATTGCGCAGAGTCCGCACCACATGTTCCTGACCCACCACGTCGGCGAACCGCTGGGGACGCCATTTGCGGGCAATTACCTGATATTCGCTCATGACGCTTCTCCGGAGTTCGGCGCCGGCCACAATCCGGTCCGGATCAGCGCGGCGCGCTGGGCGGCGAAGAGCTGATGCAGACCGTGCTCAGCCAGGTCCAGCAGCTCGTTGAGGCGGGACCGGGAGAATGGCCTGCCCTCCGCCGTCCCCTGAATTTCAATCAGCCGGCCGGACTCCGACATCACCACGTTCATATCCACTTCCGCCGTGGAATCCTCGGCATAACAGAGATCCAGCACCGGTTCCCCCTCCACCACGCCGACACTCACGGCCGCCACCAGCTCCTTGAATGGATCCGGTTCGCCAGTCCGGACGGCCCGGCGCCGGCAGGCCAGCGCCAGCGCCGCCGCCGCTCCGGTGATGGAGGCGCATCGCGTGCCGCCGTCGGCGTCGATGACATCGCAATCAATCAGAACGGTCCGTTCGCCCAGCCGGAGCAGGTCGGCCGACATGCGCAGTGAACGCCCGATCAGGCGCTGGATTTCCACCGTGCGTCCACCCTGTTTGCCGGCGGCGGCTTCGCGTTTCATGCGTTCTCCGGTCGAGGCCGGCAGCATGCCGTATTCGCAGGTGATCCAGCCGCCCGGCTCCTGGCGGTTCTTCATCCAGAGCGGGATCCGCTCCTCAAAGGTCACCGCGGTCAGCACCCGGGTGCCGCCGCAGGAGATCAGCACCGAGGCCGCCGGATGGGCGAGATAGTCCAGTTCGAGGGTTACCGGCCGGAGTTCATCCGCCGCCCGTCCGTCAATTCTACGCATTTGTCGGGGCATCCTCCGCAAAAGTTGGAAATGAAAAATCCGCCGGACAGAGTACCCGCGGCCTGTCAAAAATTACGTAGGGCTGCTTGGTTCCCCACCTGACCCGGTTGGTACTTTTGACAACGCACGGGGTCCGCCCGGCGGAAAAATCTGAAATCATCCGGCGGTCGCACCGCCTCACATACAATACTCTATTTCTGGAAAAATTCAAGGAGCAGAGCCAATTCTTTGCGCAAATTCTTGCGCTCAATCACCCGGTCGATCAATCCCTTTTCCAGCAGGAATTCCGCCGTCTGGAATCCTTCGGGCAGCTTGGCGTTGGTGGTCTCCTGAATCACCCGGGGGCCGGCAAAGCCGATCATCGCACCGGGTTCGGCCAGAATGACATCGCCGACCGCCGCAAAACTGGCGGTGACGCCGCCGTAGGTCGGATTGGTCAGAATGGCAATGTAAGGCAGATTGGCGGCGGCGTGGCGCTCCAGTGCTCCGCAGGTTTTGGCCATCTGCATCAGGCTCAGGATACCTTCCTGCATCCGGGCGCCGCCCGAAGCGGTTACAATCACCACCGGCAGTTTTTCCGTCGTCGCCCGCTCGACCAGTCGGGTGATTTTTTCGCCCACCACCGAGCCCATCGAAGCGCCCATGAATCTGAAATCCATCACTCCCAGCATGTAGGGACGCTTTTCCAGCGTGGCTTTTCCGCAGACCACCGCATCGGGCAGCCCGGACTTTTTTTCATTTTCCACCAGCCGGACCGGGTAGGGCTTGGAATCAACGAATTTCAGGATGTCACTCGAATGCAGAGTGGCGTCGAACTCCTCGAAACTGTCGGGATCGGTCAGCATGGTGATTCTGGTTTTGGCGTTTACCGGAAGGTGGTAGCCGCAATACCAGCAGACCAGCAGGTTGTCCAGCAGCCGGTCGGTGTAGAGCGTCTGGCCGCAATGCGAACATTTCACCCAGGAACCGTCGGGCACCACCATGCGGTGCGGCCGGGCGCCTGAGCGCAGGGTCGAATATTTTCCGCTGCCGAATAGAGACATCATCACCTCAGCGTTGTTGTTCGGATGTCCCGGCCGGAGGGACCGGAACGGCGTTACAGTTTGCCGGAAACTTAATATAGCACCGCAACCGGATTTTTACAATTTATCCGCTGCCGTAATTCTCAGCGCACCAGTCGGGATATCGCCTTGAAGTGCGGCGCCGCGGCATCGCCCAGCAACAGAAACAAAATCGCCTCGGCACTCAGAATTTCAGCTCCCAGGCGGCCGGCCTGGGCCAGTGCCGCTTCCGCGTCGGCGGGCCGGCGTGAAGTTACCGCGTCGGCGGCTGCCACCACCCGGAACCCCCGTTCCAGCGCATCGGTGATGCTCTGATAGACGCAGACATGCGCTTCGATGCCGGCCACGATCAGCGTCCGCCGCCGCCGGCTCTGCAGCTCCGTCCGGAAAGCCGGTTCGGCAAAGACCGAGAAACCGGTCTTGGCGATCACCGGGGTGTTCGCCGGCAGCAGTCCGGCAATCTCCGACAGCGTCGGTCCCAGTCCCTTCGGATACTGTTCGGTCACGATGACGTCCATTCCCAGTTCGGCGGCGCCGCGCAGCAGCAGCCCGCACCGGTCGAGCACGGCCGCGGCGCCGCTCATTGCCGGAACCAGCCGTTCCTGCAGGTCAATCATCACCAGCGCGGTCTCTTCAACTTTCAGAAGTGCCATGATTTTCAGTTCCCCGTAATTCCTGTGTTGCCGCTTTTGCGTCTGCGGCTTCAAATCCGCCCGGTTGAAACACCGGTCAGGGCAATCGGCCAGGTGGCGATGTCCCATACCAGCTTAAGCGGAGCCATCCCGCCCAGGCAGATGTTGCTCAGCCCCACCCGGAAATATCCGAGCGGAGCACCCAGCGACGCCTGCAGCAGCCCCAGCGGCAGCCGCAGAATGTCCACAATGTCGTATCCGATTTTAAAGCCGTGCACCGCCCCGCATTGCAATCCGCGCATGACGTATGGCGTCGCAATCTGCGCGGCCTTGATCGCAATCGGCGCCAGCACCGCCATGGTCACCGGATCCATGGCCCGGGCCCGCGGCGCCAGTCCCGGCAGCACCAGCAGCGCGGCGAGCGCCAACAGAATCAGAGGTTTGCGGTAACTCAGCATTGGTCTCCTTGAATATTGTCATCCGCGCCGTGGCGCGGCGGTCAGAGATACATCCACTCCAGATATTTCAGCGTGCCGTCCTCCGGTCCCCCGGTGTCGTAGCCGACGTAGCTGAACACCAGCTTCCGGAACGGACGTTTTTCGGTCTTGGGAGAACGGATCAGCACCGTGTAATTGCCGCTTTCGCTTTTGGAGAGCGGAGACAGTTTGGCGTACAGTTCCGGATCCAGCGACTCACTGATCTGCGTGCGGTTGGTTTTCCACTCGTCCAGTGCGGCCAGAACCAGCTTGGTTTCCTCGTCGTCAAGTCCGCACACGGTGCGCAGCAGCTCCTTGTCAGCTGAAAACAGCGAAGCGGTGCCCGTCAGGTTGGTCACTCCGTCCGGAGGAATGAGCCGCACCCGGCTCAGACGGCCATCGGAGTCCGGCGGCAGCACGCTCAGAATCTCTGGCATGTAAAAGATTTCCTCACGGTACTGCAATTCCTCGTTGCGCGGCAGCGGAGCCATGCCCATTTCCTCGTAATCACCGGCTTCCCGGCCGTCCGGAGTGATGTCATCGTCACTGTCGACGTAGTCGGTCAGCAGTGTGACGGCCAGACTGACTTTTTCCAGCCATTCATCCTCGTCGTCCATGTTGGAGGAGAGCTCGTTGAGCGACGATGTGAAATTGGTTCCGCTCACATCCACTCCGCTGACCGTGTCGGTAATGACGAATTCCACCGGCTGGCCGTAGTAGTCCAGCTGGTGCACGACGCCGTCGGCCAGAAACCGTTCAACGGTTTCGTCGCTGTATTCCGTGCTGCCCAGCGTCCGGTCGGAATTGAGACTGCGGTCGGCGGCCAGCAGCCACTGCACCCGGTTGCCGGCGCCCTCGGCCACATACATCGAACGCTGCAGCTCAACATGCGCCGCCACCGTGAAGCTGCCGATTTTGGAGAGGGCCAGCACCGCGGTCGTGATGATGCCTGCCGTGAAAATCAAACAGAGCACCGCCACCAGCGCCGATCCCCGTTCGCCGCGTCGCCCGGTCATCGTGAACCTCCGCCTGATGACGACCGCGAGCCGGACGAGGATGACGAGCGCGAACCCGACTGGGAGGATGACCGCGCTCCTGAGGACGACGAGCGCGAACCCGAAGAGGAACCCGACTGGGACGTGCCGCCGGAAGTGCCGGAATCAGACGAGTCTCCGCTGACCGTCTCCCGGATGCCCAGGGTGCTTTTGCCGCTCACTCCGGCCACCCGGCGGAGCCAGTACTCGGTGGTGCCGTCCTCCCACTCCACGGTCAGCCGCACCGCCAGCGGAATGGCGGCGTGCTCTTCCTCCTCCCAGGTCTCGAACCATTCGAAGGCGTCGTCCTCGCCGTCGGAAACTTCGGCGTACTGGAAGTGTATTGCCGCCACTTTGGTGGCCAGCACTTCGGTGGTCATTTCCCGGTTGTCCTCGCCCTCCTCATCCCACTGGGTGCGGGGATAGAAGGAGTAGTCGGCGACGAGGCTGCCCTCCTCGTCCAGCCGGAGCCGCACGAACATCAGCGCCCCCGGATCGTTGCCATAGGCCCGGCGCAGTGTGGCGAACAGCATGGTGTCCGGCTCGCCTTCAAAGACGAACCGCACCTCGTCCTCGCTGTCACGCCACTGGAAAGGAACCATGTTGCGCACGCCGGTATCCCACATCCGGTCGATCGCCATGTATTCCTTGAGGCGGTCGGTGTGTCGGAGCGTACGCTGGTAGCTGTGGTAAAACGCCGTGGAGGCGGTGCCGATGATCATGGCCACCATCAGCATGACCGCCATGGCCACCACCAGTTCGACCAGGGTGAACGGCCGGCGGAACTTATTGGCTTGTCGTCGTGTCATCTCCCAGCCGGTCCACAGTAATGGTTTCAACAATTTCACGGTCGCGGTCGCGTTCCAGTTCGATGATGCAGCGCCGCAGCGGCAGCTGGTCGGTCTGGGACGAGAATTCATCTGGCAGTCCGGCAGCGTCGTCGAAACTGATGTTGACCGTGTATCCCCGGTAAGGAAAGAAATCGACGGGCAGTTCGACGTTTTCGTCGGCGTGCATGAGCACGTATTCAGCGGCCTGGGTGGCCATGTGCATGTGATGCCACTTTTCCAGCGCTCCGGCCAGTTTGGACTGCGACGATCCCAGCAGCTGGAACAGTCCGGTCAGACTGAGGGTCAGCACTGCCATCGCCACAATGATTTCAATCAGGGTGAAAATTCGTTTGCTCATAAGCCGCTGTATTGTCGCCATTCCGCTGTTATTCGCGGATGATGGTGGTGTTGTGCACCGCCGACACTCCTTCGCCGTCCTCTTCCTCCTCGGTGATGTCGCCGTCGCGCACCAGCAGCCGACCGGTCAGTTTGGACATTTCAAAACTTTTGGCCAGCTCCCCGAATTTAAACACCAGCCGGGCACCGCCGGAAGCCGCTCCGTCCGGAAAAAAACGGAATACCGCAAAGTCCTCGCCGGGGTGAAGTTCCTCCTCGGTTCCGAGGTCGGTGATGAATTCGAAGCGCTCCGGCAGCTGCCACTTCAGCACCGGCGGCAGCGGGTCATCCGGATCCTCCTCGACCACCTCCTGCACCAGAGAATAGCGTTCCTCCTCTTCCGAGCCCGGATCGGAGTCGCTCATCCGGGGCGCGGTGGAGCGTTTCAGCGGTCGTTCCGCGGTGAATATCCGCGATTCCGGGTCGTAGCGCACCACCCAGTCGTGTCCGTCCTCGGCCGCCCGGAAGCGTACCCGGGCGCAGAACGATTCAAACTCCAGCGTGACGCCGTTGAGCGTCTGCGCCGGAGTTTCTCCCCTCACATACACCGCCACCATCGCCACGCTGATGGCGATGATGGTCATGACCACCACCAGTTCAATCAACGTGAAGGAAGTCCGGAACCGGCCGCGGCCGGTTCCGCTTCCCTCACCGAGAGGAGTCACTCTCTTCCACCCAGTTGGTGATGTCGGCGGCGTCTCCGGTTCCGCCGACCTGACCGTCGGAACCCATGCTGTAGAGATCAAAATCGCCGTGTTCGCCCGGACTCACATAGACATATTCGTTGCCCCAGGGGTCCTTGGGGACATTCTTGATGTAGGGACCGCCCCACTTCTCGTTGTCGTCGGGATTTTCAACCAGCGCCTGGAGTCCGACGTCACTTTCCGGATAGCTGCCGACGTCCAGCCGGTAGCTGTCCAGGGCCTGCACCAGCATCTGCACCTGGGTTTTGGCCGCTCCGACGTTGGCCTTTTTGACGTAATTCATGTAAAGCGGTGTGGCGATCGACATCAGCGTGACCAGAATGACGATCACCACCACGATTTCAATCAGGGTGAATGATTGACGATAACGGTTGATTTGCTTCTTTTTCATGCTCCGGGCCCTCCCTGGCTTATAGAGTTGATTTCCATCATTGCGACAAAGATCGATACGACCACCACCAGCACCACCAGCGCGAGAAACACAATCACCGCCGGTTCGAACAGGCTCAGCAGCCGTTTGATTTTCAGTTTGGTGTCGTTTTCGAGGTTGCCGGCGATCTTGACCAGCATCTCGCCCACGGTCCCGGACTCCTCGCCCACCCGGAGCATCGGCACCATGCTCGGCGGCAGAAACGGATTGCCCGACAGCGCCGCCGACAGCTTGTCACCGCCTTTGAGTTTGCGGTCCAGTCCGTCGAAGGCTTTGGCGATCACCGGGTTGCGGATGATTCTTCCCGAGATGCGCACTGTCCGGATGATTTCAACGTGGTTGGCGACCAGAATCGCCAGAGTCCGGATGTACTTGCACATTTCAAGATCGCTGACAATCCGGCCGAAGAGCGGCAGTTTCAGCATCCTCCGGTTGACTTCAAACCGCAGGGCCTCCGGTCCCATCAGATGGCGCAGCAGCAGCCAGATGCCGATCAGCACCGCCGGAATCACCCACCAGGCCCACAGCATGAAGTCGCTGAAACCCAGCAGCATGCGCATGGAACCGGGAATCTCCCGTCCCATGTCGATGAAAATCTTGGCGAATTTGGGAACGAACACCGTGAACATCAGCACCGTCACCAACAGTGTGATCGCCATGATCGCCAGCGGATAGATCGAGCTGGAAATGACAAAGTCCCTCAGTTCCTTGCTTTCGCCCATGAACTTGTAGAGTTCCCGGGTCACCTCCGGCAGACAGCCGGTCTCTTCGCCGCTCTCGATCAGATTGGCGTAGTAGCCCGGAAACAAGTTGCCGTGCGACCGCACCAGCGCCGAAAACTTCTTGCCTTCGTGCAGCCCCTGGCGCAGTGAGGTCACGAAATCCCGCTGCTCCCGGTTCGCCGCGCCTTCGGCGATTATCGACAGCGCCCGCTCCAGCGGAATGTACGAATCCAGCAGCGGCGCCAGCTGCCGGGTCAGTTCATAGGTGTCAACCCGGCTCCGGCCCCGGCCGAACACCGACTTGCCGCCGACTCCGGATTCGCCAAGAAAGCGGACCGGCACCATGTTCCGGCTGCGCAGCTTGTCGAGCGCTTCTTTGGAGCTGTCGGCTTCGATCAGCATCTCATGCGGCGTTTCGCCGGGTGCCGCTGCGATGTATTTGTACAGTCCCATGGATTGGCAGGTTCCTCAGTCCGCCGCGCTTCAGAGTTCGGCGGTTGAACGGTTCAATTCCTTCATGGTGGTAATGCCGGCGGCCACTTTGGCCTCGCCATCCTGCTTCAGGGTGATCATGCCGTGGCGGACCGCTATGGCCTCCAGTTCCGAACTTGACGCATTCCGGTTGACCGCCGCCCGCAGTTCGTCATTCATGAACAGCAGCTCGAAGATGCCGCAGCGCCCTTTGAATCCGGCTCCGTTGCACCGGTGGCACTTGTCGGAGCCGACTTTGCCGCTGCCGCCGCATTCAGTGCAGGTCTTGCGGACCAGACGCTGAGAAAGCACGCCGAAGAGTGCACTCGATACCAGAAAGTTTTCCACCCCCATGTCCAGCAGCCGGGTGACTGCACCCACCGCGTCGTTGGTGTGCAGTGTGCTCAGCACCAGGTGGCCGGTCAGGGCCGCATTGATGGCGATGTCGGCGGTTTCGCGATCGCGGATTTCCCCGACCAGAATGATGTCCGGGTCCTGGCGCACAATCGACCGCAGTCCGGCGGCGAACGTCACCCCGATTTTGGCGTTGACCTGCACCTGGCAGAGTCCTTTGGTCTTGTATTCGACCGGATCCTCAATCGTGATGATCTTCTTGCGCTGGTCGTTGAGCTGGCTGATGACGCTGTACAGCGTCGTGGTTTTGCCGCTGCCGGTCGGACCCACCACCAGGATGATGCCGTGCGGAATCTGAATCAGTCTTTCAAACTGCTCCAGATGCTCGGCCGACATGCCCAGCTGGCTGAGATCGAAATTCACCGATTCCTGATTGAGCAGACGCAGCACAATGCTCTCGCCGGTCAGAATCGGAATGGTGCTGATACGCATGTCCAGTTCCTGGCGCCCCAGCTGGACGTTGGTGCGGCCATCCTGCGGCAGCCGGCTTTCCGCGATGTTCAGTCCGCCGATCAGTTTGATTCGCGAGGCGATGGCCGGGAACTGGTTGATCGGGCAGCTGATGATTTCAGTCAGCACGCCATCCACCCGGCAGCGCACCGAAACGGTTTCCTCGCCCGGTTCGATGTGAATGTCGCTGGCTCCCAGCTCGATGGCCTGCGTGAAAATGTCGTTGACCAGCCGGACAATCCGGGCCTCGCCGGCCATGGTGCGCAGCGTGTTTTCATCTTCGACGTCAAGCGCTGAGTCCTCCAGGTCGTTTTCGGCGGACTGCAGCTTGCTGAGCATGCGTTCCAGGAATGTCCGGCGGGCGAACCGGGCTTTGACCTTGAGATGCCAGCTCTTGGCGGCGATGAAGATCAGCGTATCCAGTTCATAGGGATCCGGCAGCAGCAGGGTGATCGCATCCTCGCTCCACTCCAGCGGCAGGCAGCAGTGGGCGTTGAGAAATTCCGCCGGGGCGTTCGGAAACGGCTCCGGCAGCGCGAATTCATCCTCGTCGATCGGTTCCGCTCCCAGATATTTGTTGTACAGCGTCACCAGCCGCGCCTCGGTCGCCGCTCCGCTCTGCACCAGCAGCCGGTCGGCCTCGCGGGGATTCTCCCGGTTGTAGCCGGGAAACCGCCCGGTCAGGTAGTCGCCGAGTTTGCGGAGGGACTCCGCCGTGTTGCCGGAGCCGCTCACAGCCAGAACTCCTTGTCAGTCATCAGTTGCGGTTTGTGCTTGTCGCTGTCGGGCCGGTCGCCGAGCTTGCTGTCGAAATCATTCATGGCTTCGATCGCGTCGTTGTAACGCTTGATCATTTCCTCGACATTGCTGCGTTCGTTGATGACGTAACCGGTGATCATGACCAGAATTTCAGTGCGTTCCACGGTGGCGTCGGTATTGCCGAGCAACCGGTTGATGACCGGGACTTTGTTGATGAAAGGCAGTCCCTGAAGCGAATCCTCCTTGGATTCCTGAATCAATCCGCCGATGACCATGGTCTGGCCGTTGGCGATGGTCATGGAGGTCTCGACGATCCGCTGGGAGATTTCCGGGGTCGGAATCAGCGCGGTCACTGTATTGGAGAGCACCTGGGAGAGTGTCTGGGAAAGCTCCAGCGCAATCAGATCGGTGCTGGTAACCTGCGGCGTGACTTCAAAAATCACACCGGTTTCCTCGTATTCGTATTCCTGTTGCGAGGTGCCGCTGGAAGACGTACTGGAGAATTGGCTCTTGAGCAGCGGCACGCTTTTGCCGACGTTGATTTTGGCGGTGGAATTGCTGCTGACCAGAATCTGCGGACAGGAGAGAATCTTGACCATGCCGTTGCCGGCCAGCGCCCGGATGTAACCGAATTTGCGCTGGGGATCGTTGGGGTCGCTGATCAGGAAGGTGCCGCCGTCCTGACGTTCGGAACCGACCGCCGGTCGGGTGTTGGTGATGACGTTGCCGGCGGCATCCTTGATTGATTCAGTGGTAAAGGGGTTGAGACTGCTGCCGGAATAATTGGTGCCGAAGAGCGTGGCGACGTTGTCGGTCTGCCCGGAACCGGAAAATTCCAGTCCGAACTGGGTGGATTCACTCAGCGTCACTTCGACGATCATCACCTGAAGCAGCACCTGAGCCGGCACCACGTCAAGTTTGTCGAGCAGCGCCTTGATTGAGGCGTAGGTACGCGGCGTAGTGCGGATTACCAGTCGGTTGAGCACACCGTCCGCAAAAATCTTGACCGTGTTGTCGAAGATGCTGGAATAGACGTCAGTCTGGGCGTTGGTGCCGGTGTTGGCCACCGTGGTGCGGCTGTTGCGGTTGGCCGCCGGGATGGTGTTGGCGGCGGACGAGCGGCGCGCCGCCGGGCTGTTGATGTTCTCCAGCCGCTTGTTGCCGGTGTCGGGGTCAATGCTCAGGCTCGATGCCTGGGTGTCATAAATCATGGCCAGCGCATAAGTGAGGTGGGCGGCCTTGTTGTGGCGGACTTTGTAGACAAAAACCCGTTCCTGATCGGAGATGTCGCTGGAATCCAGCAGGTTGACCCATTCCCGGATCTGATTGATCGCCTCTTCGGTGGCGGCGGCGGCGACCAGCACCTGCAGCCGGTCGATGCCGATGAGCTGGATTGAGCCGGGCGGTTCATTCCGGTCGTTGCTGTTGCGCGTGACATTGAAGCCCAGCACCGGCAGAATTTCCTGAAGTTCCGCCGCCACTTTGCTCGGCAGGATATTGCGGCACGAAATCACTGCGCGCGGCCAGCCGGATTTGCCGTTGTCATCGATGTATTCGAGCAGCTGCTGAAGCTTGGGCATGTTTTCCTTGGTGTCGCAGACCAGCACCGCGTTGGGCTTGGTCAGTTCAATGCAGACGCCGCCGCTGCTGAGAAATGACCGCATCTGCTGGACCACTTCGCGGGCGGTGGCCGTGCGCAAAGCCCGGTAATAGATTTCGGAGCCGCCATCGGTGCCGACCTTGAGTTCGGGCTGGCCGGGCAGCTTGTTGCGGAGCATGATCCGCAGCAGCGAGCCGTCGGCCTTGGCCGTGGCGCCGGCCACCTGAAGCATGCGTTCAAAGGTGGTCCACAGTTCGCGGCGGGTCATCTGGCTGTTGAGGTTGATGGTGACCACGCCCTTGATGTCGCTGTCGGCGACAAAATTGAAGCCCAGCACGTCGGCGAAGGCCGACAGCACGTCGATCAGCGGGGCGTTGTTGAAAATCAGTGAAACCGGAATTTCCTCATCGCCGTTGAGGTTGGTGAATTCGTCGTAAAACCTGGCGTCTCCCACCACCGGAAGTTTGGAAACCGGTTTTTTGCCGAGGTCGTTGCGGCTGAGTTTGGCGAGCTGCTTTTCATCGGGAGCGCCGATGTTGGTGGTTGTGTCGGGCACGATTTCAGCTTCGATGTTTTCGTAGGTATCCCGGTAGGGCTCCTTTTCGTCGGTGCGAAGAAAGGCGAAGCGGTTTTCCTCAGCCTTGTTGTCGCCCTCCTGGTCGTCATCGACGGTCGTACTGCAGGAGGCAAGCAGCATTGAACACAGCAGCGCCATCATCCAGCGGCATTTGCGGACCGCATTGCGCCTGATCATTTCCGGCATGTTTGAAATCTCCCGTTGTTATATTATTGATATTTGCGATTTTCGTATGAATTTCAACCGGCTGCGCAGCCGGTCAGCGCCGTCCGCCGCGGTTGCCGGAGCGGGTGGAACTCTGCGGACGGGGCGCGTTGCGGTTGCTGTTCATGTTCATCAGGGTCCGCATCAGCATCTGCTGGGTCATCAGCTGGGCCTGCTGCAGCTGCTGATTGGTATTGAGGCGCTGGCCGCCGGAACGGCGCGCCACGGCGTTTTTGGAAGGATCCTGAAGCTCGAGTTCCATTTTGTCGCTTCCGCGTGCGAGAATGGCGCGGGTCCGGGTGACTTCAGTTAGTGTGTAGCCGTTGTCGAGGGTGTCGCCGATCCGGACGTACTGCCGGTTGCCGGCGGTGTTGCTGTTGCCGGAGTTGCTCATCCAGTTGCCGCCGCCGAAACGCTGCCGGGTGGCCCCGCTCCGGTTGCCGCCCCGCTGGAAGGCGTTGCCCGGACCGCCGGGCATCATCATGCGCATAAAGGGATTTATCTGCCGTTGCCGCTGGGCGTTGATCCGGATGATGGCGCCTTCGAGATCGCCGATTTTAAAGGTTCCCACGAGGGTGAGTTCAAGCCGGCCGCCGCTGGCGGGACTGCGCTCGGCGTTGAACACATCCGATTCGACGATGGTTTTGGCCAGGCTGTTTCGGGCCTCGACGGTATCGGCGGCCGGCGCCGGCGTGTTTTTTTCGGCGGCGGCCGGCGCTTCCGGCTTGGCGGCGGCCGGCTTGCGCACCGAACGTCTGAGCGGAGTTTCGATTTCGGATTCTTCTCCGCCGGTGAGTGCCGAGAAAAGGTTCCAGCCGATCAGGATGGCCAGAATGAAATTGAGAATGATGAGGAAGTTTTTCACGGCCGTTCTCCCGGTTTCTGCGTTTTGGCGGCGGCGGTTTTGAGCGGCGGTCCGTCGTAGCCGATTACCCGGAGTGCGCCGTTGAAGTTGACGCGCGAGGCTTCCGGCTCAGTCAGTTCGGCCAGATTGACGATGTTGTTGGAGGTCCGGACCGCCCGATTGTCCGGCCGGATGTCCATGCGGCGCCATGCCAGCTGGGGTTCGACCCCCTGAATTGCCGCAATGAAGTTGGCGATTTCGTCCAGCGTTCCGGAGGTCATGACATCGATTTCGGCGTAATAAAGTTCGTTGTTGATCCGGCTGGTCCGCACCGCGCCGAGGCTGTTGAGCTTGAGTTCGATGCCGCGGGCCGTCTCGAGAATTTTCTGCCGCAGGGCGGTCTCGACCATGCCGTCACGGTCGTTCTGCCAGGCGTGTCTGATCAGTTCCCGGTAGCGGTCTTTGACTGCCTCGGCCGCTTCGGCCTCGGCTGCGGCTTTTTCGTAGGTGTTGCGCTGGCGGCGCAATTCGTTTTCCAGCGAAGCCAGGCGGGCATCGCTGGGTACGGCCAGGATGAAATCGCCGGCCATCCAGAGCAGAATCAGCAGCCAGCAGGCTGCCAGGGCGCAGAGAGAGACGATCAACCGTCCTTTCGGTGTGGCGAGAGCTTCTTTAAGGTTGAATTTCATTTTTTGCTCCCGCTTTGGGCGGCGGCGGTTTTCGGAGTGACCGCCTCCAGTTTCAGGTTGATGGTGCTGACGGCATTGTTCCAGCCCTGGCGCTGCTGGAGCTGGGCGATTTTCCAATAGCCGATGGATTCAAAGATGGCGGGGAAATTGAGGTTTTCCGATTCGCTCTGCATGACCAGGTCCACGCTGTCCTCATTCCAGCGCAGGTTGGTTACGCGGACCGTATTGGGCAGGGCTTTGGAAAGCTCCGCAAACTTGGTCAGCAGATCGCGTTCGCCGGCGGAAATTCCCGCCACCCGGAGGTTTTCCTTGCGTTCCTTGCTGGTGCGCCGCATTCGGGTTTGGAGCTGGCGGGTTTTGGTTTTGAGTTCGTTGAGTTCGGCCGAGAGCCGGTAATACTCCCGGTAGTTCGCAATCATGTCGCCACCGCCCGACCACAGCCATTGCGCCGCCAGAATCAGCACCAGCAGTACGGTGACGCGCAGCTGGTTGCGGTAGCGGACCTGGTGCAGACGGTCGGGCAGCAGGCCGATTCCGGAGCGGCAGCGGCTGTAATCCTCGCTCACCGCCAGACGGGCGACCATCAGAGCGGCGAAATAGTCCCTGAAGTCAAAATCGGTCTGCGGCAGACTGAGCGCTGCTTCGATGGACTTGCGCCAGGCGGCGCGGCCGGTTTCGATTTCGGCTTCCAGCCCGGTCGCCGGATGCCACTGCCCGTTCATGAACACAAAATCCGGTTCGTACTCCGGCAGGTAGACCGCTCCGTCGCCGGGACGGACCGCCAGCAGCGGATAACAGAATTCCTCCGCCCGGCGTTCGCACTGGGTCAGCATGGCAGCCAGGCGTTCCAGCGCAGAGGGCGCCAGCACATAAACGTTGACCGCAGCAAAGCCCGCATCATCGGGAATCGGAAAATCCGTGAACTGCATCAGATAGTTTTCCGGAAGCTGGGGCAGATGGCGGGGCAGTTCAATGGCCAGGGCTCCCCGGCGTTCGCGGATCGGTATCGCCACGGAACGAAGGCTCAGAAAGAGTCCGTCCGGCAGAGCTCCGGTGATCAGCAGCCGCATGCCGCGACCGCAGCCGAGGCGGCGGAGCAGTTGTTTCCAGGCGGCGGCGGGATCAGTGCTGTTCACCGGTTCAACGCCGTGGCGGAGCACTTCCCAGTGCCCTTTTAAATAATTGATCACGCACCCGGACACCCGGTTCGGGGCGAACGCCAGAACGGCAAATTCCCGATCATTGAAAATCGACATGTCGCGCTGCTTTTCCGGAAACAGCCGCCGGAATCCCGGCGGCCGCATTCCCACCTGAAGTTTAGTTGTTGCTGTTCGGGGCGGATTTCTCTTTTTCGACGACGGTCAGCTTGCGATTGAGTTCGCGCAGCAGGGCATTGGCGGCGTTCCGGTCGACGCCGCGCAGCTCATCGTACTTCTTCATTTCCTCGGGAAAGTTTTCCCGGAGCTGTTTCATGCGCATCGCCGGGTTGATCCGGGTTCGCGGGGCGTTGAAGCCGTCGTTCCCTCCGCCGCCGCGTCCGTCGCGCCGACCGCCGAGACTGAGCCGGATGCCCTCCTGGGCGGCCAGTTCCCGCAGTTTGAACACCGCGGCCCGGGCGTCGCTGCCGGCCAGGGTGATGACTTCGTCAAAACCGGCGGGGTTTTTCGCCTCAAGCTGCCGGAGTTCCCGCATGGCGGGCGCCGTGGCTTCCGCTCCGGCCTTGACGGCCAGTTCCTCGTACTGCTTTTCAGCGGCGTTGATTCCCGCTACCGCCGCGGAGTATTCCTGCGGAAATTTGGCTTTGATTGCCGCCGCGGTTTTAAGCTGGGCGAGCAGTGTAAACGCACCCATTCCGGGGCCGCCGCCGCGGCCGCCACGATCGCCGCCGGGCATCATGCCGCCGCGGTCACGTCCCGGCATGCCGTCGCGCATGCCGCGGCGGTTACGGAAATCCATCTGACGCCGTGGCAGGCTGATGTTGCCTTTGCCGGCCAGTTCACGGAGCTGCTCCATGGCGCCCATGAGGTCGGTTTCCGCCAGTTTCTGGAGCTTGGCGTATTCTTCCGGAAACTTCGCCTTGACCTGTTCCTGAGCTTTGGCGAATTCACTCGGAGCCGGTGTCGGGGCCTCGGCCGCACAGAGGCCGCAGGAAGCGAGCAGCGCTGCAGTCATCAGGCTTTTTTTCATCAACAAATTCATCATAATTCAGATTCCCGGTTGGGGGATTTTCCCTTCAGCGCGCCCGTTTCCCAAGGTGGATGGCTTTCGCGTATCCGGTCCGATCCCGGTTGATGTATCATACTTGATCAACACGTGTCTGGCCGCTTAACGCGAATTGCAGAACATTTATTGCCACCGCCTGTGCGGATTTCACATATTTCTTTGCAAATAAAATAACATTCATGGGGGGAGGTGTCAAGTCGCAATATGACCAAAAAATCATCTTTTTTGATGCCGCTGTTCTGATTTTTCGCTTGAATCGCTTTTTTTGCGGCAGCTTGAGTTGGCGTAAAAACCTTTAAAATGATCAAAATGTCATTTTTGTAGGGCGCCGTTTTTCACCGCAGGTATTTCTCTGGCCTGTTTCTGAGGGCCGGCGTCTGGGCCGCCGCCGGCTCCGCCGTATGCAAAAGGCCGGCATCCGGCGGTATGGCGCCGGCGCCGGCCAATGCTGGTTTTCCGCCGGAAACCACCGGATCCGGCGGGAGGAATGATCTGGACTCAGTTTGCCGGGAAGCGGCGGAACACCGGTTCTCCGCCGATGCCTTTGGCGTTGATCGGCCAGGAGATGCGATCCCGGACGCCATTTTCCCACTTGACGTTGATGTCCAGTTTCCCGGCTTCGCGTTGAAATTTGATTTCCGGGGACTTCTGGTCCCGGTGCAGCGGCAGCAGCACCGCCGCGAAGTAGGGATTGCAAACCGCGGTCGTCGTGGCCCGCAGCCGGTTGAAGAGCTGTTCGCCGCGCTGCTGGTTGGGCGGCGCGTAGTGATCGCGTGACCAGGTCACCGCGCCTGCCGCGTTGATGGCCACTTCCATCCGGTCCAGCCGGTCGGGTTCCGTCGCATGTTTCGCCATGCCGCCGCTGATGGCGGCCTCATCCGGCGACAGTTGCAACTGGGAGTTGGGGTCGCCGCCGGCAGTTTCCGGCAGCAGCCGCAGCGCCGCCAGTTCGGCCTGCTGTTCGCGGGTTGAAATCACGATGCGGTGGCGTCCGGCCCCGAGTTTGAAGATCTGCGGGACGATGGACCAGCGCCAGTTTCGTCCGGTGTTGGTGTCCCAGCGGAGCTGCCGGCCGCCGTCGACCTTGATGAAAAAGGAATCGCTGGCATCCGCCCGGGGACCGCCGGCGCGGGTTAAACCGCTGATCCGGTATTTGCCGGGTTCGGTCAGGTTGAAAGTCCATTCGGCGCGGCCGGCGGAGGCTCCGGCCGGCGTGGTCAGGTAATGTTCCGGAACCGGCTGTTTCCCGATCACCGCCCGGTTCCCTGTGAAATCGACGGTCTTGTCCGCGCCGGTAATCAGCTGCCAGGTGTAGTCGTGGGGACGGCCGTTACAGTCGGCGTCATCGAGAATCACCGCATAAGCCGGTACGCCGTCCGAGGGACGCAGAAAGAGGGCGTGACGCCATACCCGGAGTGCTCCCGGCACCTTGACATGGGGATTTTTGGTATTGTATCCGGCGGTGCATTCCGCCAAAGCGTAACCGTAGCGCTCCGAATCAAAGTATTTAAGGAGTTTGCCGTCGGTCTTTCCCTGGCCCAGTCCATCGATCAGCAGGCAGCTGTGGGCATCGGTACGCGACCGGCTGCCGGGCAGGAAGAAATCGTTGCCGTAACCCGGGTCGACCGACCAGCGGTCCTGAAAAGCATAGAGCGAAAAGTGGCCGTGGTCGGCCTGGCAGTGGGTTCCGGCGCTGCCCGCTCTGAACCAGGGGGAAGAGGCGATCGAGAGCATCACGTCATTGGGTCCCCAGCCGGTGCGCCAGTTGGCCAGTCCCAGGTCGGGGTGATACTTGGAGAGCTTCAGCACCTGTTCCGGCGCCACCGGATCCGGCAGTCCCCCCGCACTGGCAATCACCAGATCGCTCAAGGGAAACTGATAGAATCCCGAACGCTTGAGCAGCCAAACCGCCAGGGGATCGCGGTTCATTGCCGCCAGCATCAGCATCTCAACGGACGAGCCGGAATAATCACTGTCGTTGCGGGCATCCAGCGCGGCATCGCCAGGCAGAGTGTTATGGGCGAAAGCCTCCGCCAGTTTTTTCAGTTTGGGGTGGTCCAGCAGGTTTTCGCCGCCGTGATTCCGGTATACCCAGGCGAAAATCACCATGTAGCTAAGTCCGTATTTCACGTACCCCACGCCTTCGCGGTAGGCGCCGTCGTCGGCAAACCCGAGATCGAGCCACCGCTTCATCAGCCGGATGCAGTGCTCGCGCCGGGCGTCAAACCCCGGATAATCGCGCAGGGCCAGCGACAGCAGCGCCGCGGCTCCGGAAGCGATGCCGTTGTAGTTGTGAATCTTGTACCACCAGCTTTTGGGATTTTCGGCCATGGCGAGGAACTCATCAATGTACTCGGCGCCGACTTTCGCTATGAGATCACGCTGTTCTTTGGTCATGCGGTCACTGAAAAACATGTACCCCTGGGCCATGCCCCACATGAACCACCCTTTGATATCGTAGAAGCCGGAGGATTTTACCATCGGATGTGAGGGCGGAAAGCCCCGGACCATGTCAGTGAGCAGTTCAATTCCTTTGTCGGCGTACTTCGTATCTCCCGTCAGTACATAGGCATAGCCCAGATCGTGCATCCACCGGCGCATCGGCACGCCGATTTTGACCGGCCAGTAACTGGTGCTGTTTTTCATCAATACATAGTCGTTGGACAGATCTTTGGGATCCAGCGCTTTTTCCTTGAGCATTGCGTCGGCGCTCCGGATCAGATTGTCTGCGGTGGGCAATTCGAGCAGTTTCTGGCGGGTGGTTTCGTCGATTTTGCAGAAATCGTTGCCACCGGCGCTCAGCATTGCCGTCGCCAGTCCGGTAATGAAAAACAGCTTTTTAATGGTCATGTAACTTCCCCTTCTGATTTTTATTGCAGCACGAAGCAGAATAAAACCGACAGCTGCCGGTTTTCCGCCGGTCGGTCCGGGTTCAAGTTCCGGTGGCGCTATGCCGGTAATTTATAGCGGTTTGATCGGAAATACAATGCAGAAATTTATCGAAAATATTAAAAAAAACACTGATTTAAGTCATCCCGGACGACGATATTTCTAAAGATCCGGTGCTTACGAAAAGAGCGCAACGTAAATTGGCCGGATTAAACCCTGCCGGCGGCGACGCCGTCGGGGCCTTGAATCGGGTTACGGTTTTCACCGGACTTGCCCGGTACGAATGCCGGTTGCGCCGGTACAAAAAACGGAACGCCGGTCGTTCCGTTTTTTACCGTTTCGAAGTTTGATTCTGGAGCTTACCAGCTTTGTACGGTGTGTCCGTCGTCGTAGTATTCCTGAATGCCGGTTTCCGTGATTCGATTGTCGCCCACGGAGATGCCTTCGACGTGACCGTCGAGAAAAACGACGTTGGCTCGGCCGGAATGGCTGAAATAAAGTAAAGAATTCGTACTTAAGCTTTTCTTTTTGTATGTCGTGTAAAGCTGTTCCCAGATTCCGGAGGTGCTGTACCGGATATTGTCGCCCAGCATCCAGAGGTCGGCGGGGCGGTAGGCCTTGGAAACCTTGATGCCTTTGAAGTTGCCGGAATTGTTTTCCCAGTCGAGCATTTTGCGGCCGAAAAACGTGTCGCTGAAGCCGGGAGACCATTTGGTGCCATAGCAGTTGTTGGAATAGGT
Source organism: uncultured Lentisphaeria bacterium (assembly GCA_949298075.1). Classification (GTDB taxonomy): domain Bacteria; phylum Verrucomicrobiota; class Lentisphaeria; order Victivallales; family Victivallaceae; genus UBA1784. Next base: position 1,741 of record CASFVA010000048.1, on the reverse strand, counting down.
GCCGGTGGCCAGCTTGGAGACCGATGACGGATTGTTCTCGCCGGGACAGGCGATAACTGGATAGCTGGCCAGATAGCTCGGCAATTTTCCTACTTTTCCCGTGGTCCAGTCAGTCGAGGAGTTTACCCCGAGCAGAAACGGCATGGTGCCGCGTGATGACCCGGTATTTTTAAACCACAGAATCGGATAGGTGTTCTGCCAGTCGCTGCCGTAGGAGCAGAGGGCGAGGCCGACCTGTTTCAGGTTGCTGGTACACTTGGTGGCCGTGGCGCGGGACCGGGCCTGGTTCAGCGCCGGCAGCAGAATGCCGGCCAGAATCGCAATGATCGCAATGACCACCAGCAGTTCAATCAGGGTGAAACTGGAGGCGTACCGCTTGCGGATGGAATGTACTGAGGATCGAGACCGCGGGCCGCTGACAAAGGTACGGATGTTTTTCATTTTCATTCCTCCATGTTGAAGTTTCAATATGTTACTTGCTTTGTTCCTGATTTGTCGTTTGATTACGGACGGAGCGGAAAACATCCGGCCGAATGCTGCAGATGCGACGCTTGGTTTCGCTCCGGCCAAGTCCCTGCCGCCCGGGTTGGATTGAAAGTGCGATCATACAGTTTTTAAATTCATTTTAGATGAATATTTTTGTCAGTAATGCACTACTTTGATATTATACTCAGGAAAAATTCTGCTGTCAAGCTGCTTTTTCACTTATTTACAGAAAAAATTTCCTTCTTTGGTCAGAACGCACTTCGGGATTTTGGCGATGCTATGCGTCCGGCTCTCCGTCGGCAAAGTGCGGAACACCGATTTAAGTTCATCATGGCTAAATAAAGCGTCAGCACATTTATATTATAGCCAAAAAAAATGCAATGTCAAGCCGTCATTGGGGAAAATCCGAGATCCGTCCAACGCCGGTGCGAATGTTTACGGCAGAGGCAACCCAGAATACTTTTCCACCTCCTTGCGGCATGATTCCGGGCTGGTGGCTTCGCATTCTGTGAGCCCACAGCGTGTCCCGGCGGGCGGCCGTGATGGCGCGGACGCGCCATGGCCCGGAGAGCGCGTCCCGGGCCGGGAGGTGCGATCACGGACCGGCGCGGCAGACCGGGGAAATCCGTCTGGCCGGAGAATCGACGGTGAAACCGGTTTTGCCGGTCCCAGCGGCTGGCCGGAAAGAAAAAACACGCCGGATTTTCCGGCGTGTTCAGCGAGCGACCGTGCAGCGGCCTTGTTGCCGCGGGGATTACCAGTCGGTGATAACGTGCCCCTCGGCGTAATATTCTTCCATTTCAGTTTCGGCGATGCGCTGATCGCCGGGAGTTACGCCCTCAACATGGCCGTCGCAGAAGGTCATGTTGGTTCGTCCGGAGTGCACTGCATACAGCAGTCCGGTGGTGCCATAGGCAGTGGCGGTGCTGTTTTTTTTGGAAATCGCGTAGAGTTGCTCCCATTCTCCAGAGGTGCCGTTTTTCCGGATGCGTTCCGCCATGAACCAGTAATCTGATGGTCGGTATACCCGGGCCGGGTACAACACGCGAACTCTGTTGCTGGAGGTAAACTGGGTGGTGGAGTACCATTCTTCAACATTGCGGTCGAAAAAGGTTTGCGGAATGGTGTCGCGGGTGCCATAGCCGTTGAGTGTAAATTTGCCGGACTTGATCTTGGCCCAGGCAGCTGAACTGTTTTCGACCGGACAGACGGTACAGGCAAACGAAAGGTAACGTGGCAGGGTGGTCCCTTTCGG
>CASFVA010000047.1 GCA_949298075.1 uncultured Lentisphaeria bacterium | reverse complement strand
TGAGCAGTCCCCAGGTGGAAAAGAGAATCACCACGGCGATCACCAGCCCGATCACTGGATCGATGAAGTTCCAGCCGGTCCCAAGAATCAGCATGCCGGAAAGGACCACCCCCACCGAGACCAACGCATCGGCCAGCATGTGCAAATAGGCGCCTTTGACATTGAGATCGTGCTCCTTGTCCCGGAGAAAGAAGAGCGCGGTCAGGCCGTTGATGACGACCCCGATCCCGGCAGTGATGATGATCGGCCAGCCGCCGACCTCCTCCGGCGACAGAAACTTCCGGATGCACTCCGTCACGATGGCGCCGACCGCGATCAGGAGGATGGCCGCGTTCAGCAACGACGCCCAGATCGTCCCTTTCCGGAAGCCGTAGGTGTAGTTCCGGCTGTATTGTTTCCGGGCCAGCAGAAAGGCGATCAGGGAGATCAGCAGCCCGCTCACATCGCCGAGATTGTGTCCCGCGTCGGCCAGCAGGCCCATGGAGTTGAACCAGAGGCCAGCGGCAAATTCGCCGACGACGAAGAGGGTGTTCAGAATGATTCCGAACAGAAAGGCGCGCCCCTTAAGCGCGTCAGCGGAAAGTTCATGGTGGTGATGGAATTCCGATTCTGACATCGTGATTGCTCCTTTTTTTCAAAATTGGCAGATTTCACCGTCGTCGGGTATGAGAAGCCGAGACTCCAACTGATGCTCTTGGACATACCGTTGCAGATCGCTGCGCCACAGCGTCTCATGGCCGACGTTGTCCAGGTGGCTGGCGATGACCACGGCATGCGGCGCCCGGGCGAGCACCGCTTCGAGGTCCTTCAGGCCCATGATAATCCGGCCGAAACCGCGAATGGTCGCGGCTGCGGCGTTCACCACAATCACATCCGGGGTGAATGAATCAAGTGCGGCTTTCACATAGTCGCACCAGATCGTGTCGCCGGCAAGATAGAGGGTTTTTTCCTCCGCCGGATGGCGCATCACAACCCCGCAGGCACTGCTGCGCAGGTTCATTTTTTCATAAAGCAGACCAAGATTCCCGGGTTGCCCGTGAAGACAATCGATTTTGGTGAGTTGAACCTTTTGGAATTCCACCCCCGCATATTTCAGAATCCGGATGTCCGTGAACCCTTGTTCCCGCAGCGTTTCCCCGTCGATCTCGTCCTGAACGAAAATCACCATGGATTTCGGAATCTTCGCCCTTGCCGTTTCATCAAAGTGATCGAAGTGAAGATGGGTCGCGATGACTGCGTCCACCTCCAGAATTTCCTCAATCGGCAGCGGAAGATCACTCACCGGACAGCGCAGATCCGGGTTCGGCGAACCCGGAAGCGGCGGAATTGATCCTTTCTCTCCCAGCCAGGGGTCAACGAGGAACCGCACCCCGCCCATGGTTACGATTGCCGTCGCACTTCTGATTTCCTGAAATTTCATATCGTTAAGGTTGTTGATTCGTTATTTTTTTAATGAAAAATCGTGGAGCGAAAAATCACCCTTTGAGTTGCATCAGATGTGCGATCAGCTGCTCCCGCTGCTGATCCAGGGCGCGGCTCTGCTCGTCCGGAGAGAGCCGGCTGAACTCATTGCGAGCCGCCATCAGGTGTATCATCCAGGGAATGCAGGGATAGGCGAGGCAGTAAAAGACATGTTTGCCACGCTTGTCGCAGGTTACCACATGCGCTTTTTTCAAGACATTCAAATGCTGACTGATGGCGGAAAACTCCTCGCCGGTTCCGTTGACCAAATCGCAGACGCAGAGCTCCTTCCCCTCCAGATGACTGGCGATCCAGAGCCGCGTCGGGTGACCCAATGCTTTGAAGACCTCCGCCAGCGGTGCCAGCGCCCGGGTTTCAGCGTTTGACATGGTCATGATCCTTTCTTTTTTTGATATTTTATAATATAATGGAATAATGGATTAAGTCAAGGGCGCGGACTCCCGATTTTCGGAAAAAATTCCAGACAACGCCGGTTGCAAGCTCCGGGAACCGTTGAAACGGGCCGTGGCGTGAGCCGAGGTTGCGATCGATGATCCGCGCCGGAGTTTTCCGGAGTGGAGGGTCGACTTTCAGATCGCGGAGTTCGGGGCGCCCCGGGGCGGTGAAGTCCGGTTTCGTAGAGCTGGGAACGTTGACTTTTCGAGAAAAGCGGCTATAATATTGAGGAAAAATCAGGGGCAATTGACGTCAATAAATCGCGGCCACGGGAAATCTGAGAGGAGGCTTTGAGATATGGAGTGCCAGATCCGTAATTCGCGGATTCTAATCACGGGAGGAGCGGGATTCATCGGTTCCAATCTGGTCGAAAGGTTTCTGAGCCAGAGCAATGAAGTCGTGGTTCTGGACAATTTTCTGACCGGAAAGCGGGAGAATCTGGCGGCGTTTTCCGGAAATCCGGCATTTACCTTGATCGAAGGCGACATTCGTGATCTTGCCACCTGCCGCAAGGCGGTTTCCGGGGTGGATTATGTACTGCACGAAGCGGCCCTGGGGTCTGTGCCGCATTCCATTCAGGATCCGATGACCTCCACCGACATCAACATCAGTGGCTTTGTCAATATGCTGTATGCCGCGCAGGAGGCTCGGGTGAAACGTTTTATCTATGCCGCGAGTTCCGCGACTTACGGAGACAATACCACGTTGCCCAAGGTGGAGGAGCGGATCGGGAAGCCGCTGAGTCCCTATGCCATTACCAAATACGTCAATGAGCTGTACGCCGAAAATTTCAACGCGTTGTACGGTATTGAAACCATCGGTTTGCGCTACTTCAACGTGTTTGGCAGACGACAGGATCCATTTGGCGCCTACGCCGCGGTAATTCCGAAATTCGTAATGAGTCTGCTGCGCCATGAGCGTCCGGTGATCAACGGCGACGGCAGCTACAGCCGGGACTTCACCTATGTGGATAATGTGGTGCAGGCCAATGAACTGGCGATGCTGACCAGGCAACCGGAAGCGCTCAATCAGGTCTACAATGTGGCTTTCGGGGAGCGGACGACGTTGAATGAACTGTTCCTGCAATTGCGCGGGAATCTGGCGAAATTCGATCCGGCAATCGCCGCCCTTGAGCCGCAATACGGCCCCCCCCGGGTAGGGGATATTCCGCACAGCCTGGCCTGCATCGACAAGGCGCGGCGGCTGCTCGGTTATCAGCCGCAATTCGATGTGAAGAGCGGCCTGGCGGCCGCCACCAGCTGGTATTACGAGAATTTGAAATAACGCGTCCCCGCAGTCGCTTGACCGCCGTGCCCGGAGTTCTCCGGGCGCGGCAATGCTTGTCGGGCCGCAGTGTTCACCGGGATTTTCGATCGACGATGTCGATGAAGTTTTTCCATTCCGAACCCAGTTTCCGGACGGTGCCGAACACCTCGGCCTGCTGGATGTAGATCGGAGATGCCGCGTTGTCCCACAGCAAAACCTCCAGCGCCCAAGCGGAAGTGTGAATGTCGCTGAAGAGCGAGGCGAAGTCCTTGTCGCCGGTGCACAGAATGATTTTTTTGTTGTCAATGGAATCGTGATTGGTGAAAATGGTTTTGGCGATTTCCCAGCCCAGCTTTTGATCGACTCCTTTTTCAATCCATTTTCCGCTTTTCAGGTCGGGGTAGCGTGGCAGCGTAAAGACCTCGAAGCCGTTGCGCTGACAGGACGTGATCAGGGTTCCCGCCAGATTGGAGCCCACCAGAACCAGACGTTTAATGGTTCCCATCTGAGCGATGAAATTTTTGAATTTTCCATAATTCAATTGAGCTTTTTTGGTCGGCGGCAGGGCAATGGCATGTTCCACATAACGGTAGCCTTGGATGAAGAGAAATGAGTTATCGATGAATACGTACAGCTCTTTTTGCATTTTCAGTCCTTTCTGGAATTGGTTGGGGTTAACTTGAGGGCCCTGTTGTATTATATATTTTTAATTTTATTTTTCAAGATTATTTTTTGTTAAAAATTCAAAAATAATTTTAAAATTAATTGTGTTCGGCGGCCCGGACACACGGCTTCCCCGGTGTCGCTCCGGGAACGGAAACTCCCGTGCAGGTACATTCCGCGCTGCCACCGCAGCGCATTGCACCAGAACTCCGGCAGTTCTTTGCCGGTCAATTTGACTTCGCGCGATGCGGGTGTAGGTTATGGCAACCGAAACAGGAAAAGGTTGACTATGAGCGAAAACATCGTGTTGAAAGCCATTCCGTTTGAACTGGACGCCGTCGCTTTGGCAACCCGGATCCGGCTGCCGGAGGAGGATCCGGAGTTGCAGCAGTCCTGGAACACGTTGCTGCGGCAGGTGAAGGCGCTTGCCCGGCCCAAGGCGATCTATCGCGACTGTACCGTGGAGAAGGTCGGAGAGGATTTCGTGGTGGTGGAGGGCGTTACGCTGAACAGCCGGGTCCTGCCCCGGCAGCTCGGGGACCGGCGGCGACTCTTCGCCTACTGCGCCACCTGCGGCACCGAAACCGCGGAGTTGGAGCAGAATCTGGAGCCGCTGGAGCGTTTCTGGCTGGAGGAGCTGCGTCTCGATCTGCTGCGACAGGCGCTCGCGTATCTCCGGCGCGAGCTCAGCACCCGGTACCGGATTCCCCGGCTGGTCGGCATGGCGCCCGGTTCCGGCGACGCGGCGGTCTGGCCGTTGAGCGAGCAGCGCAAATTGTTCGCTCAGCTGCTCGGCGGCCGGGTGACGGAGTCCATCGGGGTGGAGTTGACCGACTCATTGCTGATGTTGCCCTACAAGAGCTCTTCCGGAGTCCTGTTCGCCGCGGAGCACGACTTCGCTACCTGTCAGCTCTGTCACCGGGAACACTGTCCCAACCGCCGGGCCCCCTTCGACGCCGAGTTGTGGCGTCGCCAGCGGCCGGACGCGATGAACTGAGTCCGGCTCAGCCCTCCGCCAGAGTGCGGACGGCAAAGCGGTCGTCCCGGACCGTGAGATCCAGCGCCTGTTCCGACGTCAGATGCGAGCTGCTGACCCGGTGCAGCCGGCTGCGGCACAGCGCGGTCAGCTCCCGCATTTCAACGTCGGTCGGTCTCCGGTAGGGCTGACCGGGAACCGGGATGTACCCCATGATGTGAAACGGCAGCTCGGGGCTCAACCGGGCCAGAAAGTCCACCAGTCCCTCGAACTCCTTGAAATCCACCAGCCCCGGCACGAACACCATGTTGGCCTTCAGCTGCAACCCGGCGTCGAAGGCGGCGGCGAAGTTGTCGTAAATCGGGCGCTTCGCCCGGCCGGTGAGCTGCCGGTGCAGCGTTTCGGACCAGGCTTTGAAGCCGACGTTGGCCCCATCCAGATGCGGCAGCGGCAACCGGCTGCCGTTGGTGTGGCCGAGCCGGGTTTCCGCGCCGAGTTCCCGTTTGGCGAAGGCGAGCATGGTTTCGAGCTCCCGGGCGGTGGTCGGCTCGCCGCCCATGAAGTAGACCTTTTCCGGCCGGACCCGGAGCAAGGCCTGCTGCTGCTCTTCGACGCTCAGAAAACGCTTCGGCGCCGGGCTGGAGAGCCCCGGGGTACCGTCGGCCCCGCTGCGCAGTTTGTAGCTGCAAAAGGGGCAGCGGAAGGTGCAGCCGTAGTTGTGCAGCGTGGCGAAGTGGTATTGATCGTGGTAGGTGATGCGGTAAAAAGCCATGGTTATTTTACTCCATTCAGATAGGATTGAAACAAAGCGATCAGCTGTGCCGGCTCCAGTCCGGCGATCAGCCGGACCCGGGGCAGCGGGTAGAGCCGGTGGTTCCGCACCGCCGGAAGGGCGGCAAAGCCCGGCCGTCGCCGCAGCTCCTCCGGATCGGTGTAACCTTCGAGGTAAAAGATCACGTCCGGCGGCGCGGCCAGCAGCTGCTCCGGATTGATCCGGTTCCCGGCCCGGAGTTCGGCGCCGAGATTCTCCGCTCCGGCCCGGACCAGCAGTTCGTGCAGATAGGAGTCCGGCCCCACCGTCTGATAGGGGCGGTAGAGTTCCAGGTAGACCCGGACCCGCCGCGCGTCCGGCGCCGGTTCCGGCAGCGCGGCCAGTTCCCGCTCGAATTCCCGGCACAGCTCCGCCGCCCGGGCTTCGCGGCCGGTGAGCTGCCCCAGTTGCCGGATCAGTTCGGGATAGGTCTTCAGATTCGGCGGCGCCAGCGGCAGGACCTCGATGCCCAGAGTGCGACAGCCGGCGGCCAGCGTCCGCTGATAATCCCAGAGCAGCGCGTGGGTGATCCGGAGCTCCGCCAGCTTTTCCAGCGAGATGGCGCCGGGCACGCCGAGCGCGTACAGCTGCTCGGCCCCCGGCACGATCCGGTTGTATTCGTCGATGGCGGCGATGGCGTCACCGGCTCCGAGTTTCAGGAGGATGGCCGTCGCCGGCGTGGCGGTCACCAGCAGCCGGAGCGGCGGTTCCGCTCCCGCCGCCGTCAGCAGCCAGAGCAGGGGCAGGAGTCTCCAGAGTCGGCTCATGGGCGGCTCCGGTAGGGGTCCTGGCCGGTCCAGCCGGGGTGGCCCACCCGGTATTCGAGCCCCACCGGCGTCGGATTCAACCGCGCGGAACGCTCCGTCGAGACGTGGCCATCCACCCAGGCCAGCTGCACCGCCCCGCGGTGCCGGAAGTGGAGCGTCCCCTTGTCCGGATAGAGGTAGTCGCTGCCGTCGCGGCGGCGGGCGAAAAAGGGATTGAGATTGGCCGTCAGCGCCGGTTTCCGGTAGACCGTGTTGTACAGCGCGCCGGTCAGCGCGTCGGCGAAGGCCAGCACCTGCGAGGGGGCGTGAACCGATCCGGCTTTGACCGCCACGGCGTATTTCCCCGGGTCGGTGCCGGAGCCGTAGGCCCCCAGCCAGTGGCCGTTGTAGCCGTAGCCGCCCCC
>CASFVA010000046.1 GCA_949298075.1 uncultured Lentisphaeria bacterium | reverse complement strand
ATGCCGGGAAGCCGAACTGAAAAACTCCCGAAATGCCGAAACCAAGGTTTCCAGCGGCAGCGACAGCAAAGTCCGGCAGCTCGAAAGTGAAATCGAGGCGGAAAGAAAGAAACTTGCCTACCTGGAGTGCTTCCAGAAATGCATCAAAAGCACCGAAGGGTACTGGAGCTGTTATCACAGCCACTTCTGGGAGCAATGCCGTCACCGCAACGGCCGGCGCTGCGGCCAGCGCCGTTACGTCATTACCAAATGCTGGTGCAAAGTGCACAACAACGACTTCACCGGCAAGAAATACGATTCTTTCAAGACGGCCAAAGCCATAAGTTCGATCAAATCCAGGATTGACCAGCTCCACCAGGAGATGTACGGTCTCAAGGTCCTGCCCCGGGGTCCCATCGAACCGGAGAAGCCGCCGGTGGATCTGAGCGGACTGCGTGAAGAAATCAGCCGGATGCAGAATCAGACCGAAGAGCTTTCCAACCAGATCACCGCCACCCGCTCCGAAAAAGATGAACTCGAACAGAAAGTCCGGGAGGCCGAGCGGGCCAGCTCCAGCAAGGAATACCGCACCTACCTGAAGACGCTGAACGTGAAATACGGCATCTGCATTGAGGAATCCTCCCTCGGACTGCCGGAAAACTGAGTCCGCAGTATCCGGGCTCCGACGCACCGGTCCGCGCTAACAGCCCGGCTACCGGTCAGCCGCCAACAGCCGATCGCCGGTAAGATCGATGGCCAACGCTCCCAGCGGAGCGGTGAGGAGGATGGAAATCACGGCCAGAGTCAGCACCGACCGGCCGCACGGCAATCCCATGCCCAGCGGGACCGCTCCGATCGCCGCCTGCACAGTCGCTTTCGGAGTGCAGGCCAGCATGCAGAAAAACCGCTCGCCCGGCGTCAGGCCGCTGCCGAGCAGTGAAACGTACACCCCCGCCATCCGCAGCGCCAACGCCAGAACGACCACCGCCAGCATCGTTCCGCCCGCGGCCAGCGCATAGCGGACATCCACCGCGGCGCCAACCAGCACAAACAGCACCACTTCCGCGCCGACCCACAGCTTGGCGAACTGGGCGGCCAGCCGCCGCGCCAGTTCATCCGAACGGTGCAGAATCATCAGGCCGCAGCACATTACCCCGAGCAGGCCGGAAAACGGAACCCAGTCCCGCTTTTCCAGCGCCACAAACCAGAACGAAATGCTCAGCAGAATCAATACCCGCACGGGGTCCCGCATGGAAAACCGGCTGAACCAGCAGGTCAATCCCCATCCGGCCAGCGCGCCGAACATGGCCCCGCCCGCAATGGCCAGCGGCACATGCACCAGATTTCTCCAGCCAATTCCTGCACCGGCAGCGACCGCGGTCAGCGAAGTGAAGCAGACAATGACATAGACATCGTCCATTGACGCGCCGGCCATCAACAGCTGCGGAATGCCTTTCCGACGGCCATATCCCCGCTCCATGAATCCCAGCATCCGGGGGACAATTACCGCAGGAGAGACAGCCGCCAGCACGCTGCCCATGATCGCGCCTTCCAGCCAGGAGGTTCCGAGCAGTCCGACCGCCAGCACCATCACTCCGGCCAGCTCAAAAGTCGCCGGCACCCAGCACAACAGAAACGCCGGACGGCCGACCTGTTTCAGCTCCGCCATATCCAGCGACAAACCGACCCGGGTCAGAATGACAATCAGCGCCAGCTGCCGCAGATCGCCCGCAGCCGCCAGCAAGCTGTTGTCCAACAGATTCAGCAGCCGCGGTCCCAGCACAATTCCGGTCAGCAGCATACCCAGCAGCGCCGGCAGTTTAAGCTGCCGGAATATCCACGCCGCCAGCAACCCCGTCATCAGCACCCAGGCCAGACTGCTCAACATGGCAAACGGACTCCTTTCCATAAAAAAATGACTTCTGCCCAGGCAGAAGTCATCAGCATAACGCGGTTCGGAATTGTTATTCCCGGGAGTACTTCATTCCCGTTCAGCTTTTCTATAATATATCACCCCAAAGCCCATAACGCAACCGACAGGCAAAGCCGGACGCCGCTCCGGATCAGTGCTGCCGGCTCTCTTCGTCCCGCGCCCCGCCGTCAGCTCCGACCACCACCACCTGCACCGGCAATTCCCGTCCGGCCCGGGCCAGCGCCTCCCTGACAATGGCGACCGTGCCGCCGCAGCACGGCACTTCCATGCGGGCGACGGTGACGGATTTGATGTCATGACGGCGGAAAATTTCGGCCAGTTTTTCCACATAGCGGTCGATGTCGCTGTCAAGTTTCGGACAGAAAATCAGCAGAATCCGTCCGTTGAGCAGATCACGGTGAAATGCCCCATGCGCGTACGCCACGCAATCGGCGGAAACCAGCAGGTCAGCGCCATCAAAATATTCCGCATCCGGATTGACCAGTTTCAGCTGAACCGGCCACTGCCGCAAAGCCGAGGCGCCGCCGCCAGCCGCCTCTCCGGAGCGGGGCGACAGCTTTCTGGCGAGAGTGCCGGGACAGCCGCAGGGCAGTTTCTCCTCCGGCACCGGAATGTCGTGCTCGTTCAGCCAGGCTACCGCCTGCTCGTAAAGCTTGAATTCGCCGTGCGACTTCAGATGCTTCAGATGCGCGGCGATCGTATTGGCCCCCTGCGGCGCGACATTGGCCATAACCCGACGTTCATCATAAGGCTCGGCCTCGCGTTCCACAGTGCGGATCGCCCCGCGCGGACAGTTGCCGATGCACGCCCCCAGGCCATCGCAGAAAAGATCGCTGACCAGCCGCGCCTTGCCGTCGATGACCTGCAGCGCCCCTTCGGGACAATTCGGAATGCACAGACCGCAGCCGTTGCATTTTTCCCGATCAATTTCGATGATTTTCCGTTTCATTCTCCTCATCCTCCTTTCGTTTGGCCGTTTCCGGACGCAATAATGACAACATGGTCTCGAGCAGCGCCCCTCCCCGCTCTTCGAGGTCGAACGCGCCGTTGCTCATGCCCCACTGCTTGACCAGCAGACGCACCGGGCCCAGCAGAATGCAGAACAGCTCGTCCGCAGCAATCCCATCCCGGATTTCCCCGGCCGCCTGTGCTTCGGCCAGCGCCCGTCCCAGCGCCGCCCGATGCCGCTGCCGCATGGACAGCATCAGGCTGGTGAATTCCGGATCATCCATGAACAGCTCTTCGGCAAACATCACCCGGGCCAGATCCGGGGCGGCCGCCACCTGGGCAAACCGTCCGAGAATGAATTGCCGGACTCCGGAGATTCCGGTCACCCCCGCCGCCGGAACCGCTGAATCGAACCGCTGAATCAGGGCTTTCACGATTTCCGCCTTGTTGCGGAAATGCCGGTAGATCGCCGGTTCGGTGACCCCGATGGCGGCGCTGAGATTCTTAACCGTCAGACGGCGAAGCCCGCCGGCGGCGGTGAGCCGCAGGGCGGCATCAATGATCTCATTCTGGCGTCTGGTCCAGGACATAGACAAAACCCCCATGTTAGTTATATATCACTAACATAATATAACCGCATTTTCCCGCTTGTCAAGGCGATCTCCATCAAAGCAGCGGCAGCGGAATCGCTCCCTCCGGCCCGCAGCCGGAACAGCAGGAGCGCGAACGGCCGGTTCCGCCGTCCTCCCCCGGGGAACTGGAGTCCGGACACCTCGGGAAGGGCCGGCAGCGGCGTTATGGAATAAACCGCAGTCCGGCAATGGCGCAGTAATCGCGGATCAGCTCCAGCTGATCACCGTAGGAAATGATGTAATGCTGACTCATGACCTTTTGCAGAAATTCCTCTGAGGGCGCACCGAAATCAATCTCCAGGCTCGGCAGCTGCGGCGCCGGCGGCGCCCAGCCGGCCTCCTCCCACGGCTCCGGCCGCCGCGCCTCGCCCCGGACGGCGTGCATGACCAGTTCCCCACCTGACTGGGCCAGGCGTACGAGCGTTACGGTGCCTTCCCGCATCCGGGACACGTTCAGCAGCCCCTCCCCGAAAGCACCGAAAGCATTGGGCATCACCGTGACCCGGCCATCGACAACCGCGGGAGGAACATAATCCGGCACCCCCATCAGCGCCGTGCTCCGGGTGAATTCATAAAACTCCAGGTAAGCCGGGGTGATCCCCGTCAGATGCTTCATGATCAGCGCCGTCGTCACGCCGTAAGAGTCGTTTTCCGGAACGGTGGGAATGTCCAGCCGGTCGTGCAGCAGCGTAAGAGCTCCCGCCGGAGCAAATTTCAGGAGTTTTTTCACGCCGTCCACATCGCAGAATGAAAAGGCCTCGTAATTGCGTTCGCGGATTTTACGCTCCAGAGCCAATGCCAGCCGGACCGAGTTTTCCACGGTCCCGGGACGCGGTTCCCGCGCGAAATCCCATTTTTTCCGGATCTCCGCTGCGAGCGCCTCCGGCTCGGTGTCGGGAAGCTCCCGGATCATCCGGTCGATTTCCAGCAAATCGAAATGCTCGATTTCGACCCCGATTTTCCGCTTGAGCAGATTGCCGTCATAGAGTGTGCCGAACAACCGCATGTCCCGGTAGCCGCTCATGCCGATGAGCGCACGCCGCAGCCGCGCCGCGGCCGAGGCCGCACGCAGATATGCCGCCGCCTCATCACAGCGCGACGCGCCGTCTTTGAAGTTGACCAGATATTTGAAATTGAAACCCTGTTCCTCCATCGGAGCGCGCAGCGCGGTGGTGCCGGCCTGATCGGCAGTGGTGATCCAGCGCCCCTCCCCGCGCCAGCCGCTGAGTCCCCAGAGCAGTATCGGCCGGTGCCGGAAGGATTCGATGACCCGAATCACCGCCCAGGTCGGAATCCAGCCGGCCACGCACACCACCAGTGCATCAAAATCCTCTTCGGAAAGCTCAGCCACCGCCCGCTGCGCCTGCCGGCCGGCGGGATCGTCGCTGACCGGAGCGGTTTCCACCAGTTCCACCCCGCGGCGGCGTAATTCATCCGCCGCGGCGCCGCACCGCGCGTCGATGAATTCACGCGGCGTGTTGACCTCGCCGAAACCGACAAAACCGGCCCGGACTCTCAATCCAGGATCGTTCACTTTGCACCTCCGAAAGTTGGCAACATCAGTTCATTCAAATTTTGATACCGACGGAACACTTCCCTGTAGGCCAGCGCGTTTTCACCGGGGAAAATCCGGACCGCCGGCCGGACCATGTCCGCGGCCGCCGTCGCCGCATCCGGCGCGTCGCCGCAGGCCGTCGCCGCCAGGATCGCGGCGCCCAGTGCGGTAGCTTCGTCACACGCGGCCACCGCGACCGGCAACTGAAGCACGTCAGCCTTGATCTGGAGCCACAACCGGCTCCGGGAGGCTCCGCCGAGCGACCGGATCTCCCGGACTCCGATGCCGAACCCGCGGAGAACTTCGACATTGTCCCGCAGCAGACAGGCCACCGCCTCCATAATCGCCCGCACCCAGTGTCCCCTCCGGTGCGCCAGGGTAATACCGCAGGCAACGCCGCGCGCCAGCGGATTGCTGACCGGAGACACCGCCCCGGCACAGTGCGGCAGCAGCAGCAACCCGTCACTGCCCGGAGCAACCGTCGCCGCCTCGGCGTCCAACTCCGGATAGCTCAGCCAGCAGGCAAATTCATCCCGGAAACATTTGAGCAGCAGCCCCGCCGTCGGCGCCCAGGGCAGCAGCGCAAAACGTCCCGGCGCCCAGCCGAGATAGGTGCTGATCCGGCGTTTTTCATCGTACACCAGTTCCGGAAAACCGGCGCAGAGAGCCAATGCGGCCCCCGTCGTTTCCGAAATCACCCCCGGTTCCGCCCCGCCGCTGCCGAGATTGCCGCAAACATGATCGATTGGCGCCGCCGCCACCGGAATTCCGGCCGGAATCCCTGCCGCATTGGGAATGCAGACGCCAATGACGGCCCCGGGATCCCGGAGTTCCGGCAGCCGAGCCTCGTCCAGACCGAGAAACTCCAGCATCGGCCGGAAATACGATCCGGAGCGAATGTCATAGTACAAACTCGACGGCAGCAATCCCCGGCAGGTCGCCAGGCAGCCGGTCAGCCGCAGAATAATGTAGTCCTCAACCATCAGGAAGCCGGCACACCGGGCGAAAAGTTCCGGCTCGTGCCGGCGCAGCCAGAACAGCTTGGCGGCGGGCCAGGCCGGCAGCATTTCCGTCTGTCCGGAAAACCGGAACAGCGTCTCCGCGCCGAACTCGTGCTCAATAAGGCGGGCTTCCTCCGTCGCCCGGTTGTCCAGCCAGACGATCGCCTTGCGCAGCGGAGTGCCGTCAGCCCCGACCATAATCAGAGTTTCCGCCTGCCCGGTCACCGCCACCGAGCGCAGTTCCCCGGGTGTGATTCCGGCCGCGGCCACCGCCGCCGCCACCGCCTCGCAGACGGAAAGCCAATACCGCTCCGGCTCCAGCTCGACAATGTCGGGAGCCGGAGTCTCGAGCTTGTACTCCGCCCGACCAATCCCCAGCTCCGCGCCGGATTCATCGAAAATCACGGCCTTGATGCCCGTTGTGCCGATGTCAAGTCCCAGATAACACCACATGTCGCCAATCTCCGCGCCGACCCGCCCGCGTCTCCGGCAGTTTCCCGGACTCAGCTGAAAAGCCGGTTGATTTCCTCCACCGTGATCTCCGCCAGCCTGAAACCGCCGTCGGAACCGACCTGCCCGTTGTTGACCAGTCCGCCGTAACCGCCGAGGCGTTCCGCCTCCGGACTGGGCAGATAACCGACGTGACGGCTCGCGCCGCCGGCCAGCTGAATCAGCAGAGTCTGGGCCGCCCGGCTGCGCGCCTTGATAATCTGACCGTAACTGAGATACAATTCAAACGGATTGGTGGCCATGGCCGCTTCTCCCAGCCGGATCACGTGGAGGTCAAAGGCGATATCCGGTTCCGGATCCTGATCCTCGGCCCGGAGCAGAACCGCCATGGCGTTTCGAATCAGCACAAAATCGTGCAGTTTGCTGTCGTAGGGGCCGGGCCCGCCCGCGGCTTCCCGCTCATGAATCCGGGCGCAGAAGTCCGCAAACGCCGCCGCTTCCGGCCGGATCGCGGTCAGGCGGTCCAGTTCCGCCCGGGCAGCGGCCACCTCAGCTCCGGAAACCCGCCGGCGCGGCAAGGTCACCCGGCGGACAGTCTGACGGAACACCGGAGCATAATCAACCGGTCCGGGCTCCGCCCGACGGACCGCTTCCAGCAAACGCGCCGCCAGTTCGGCAACACCGTCCTCGTGCCAGAAATCCGGCTCTGTCGCGTAATGCCGGACCAGATCCCGCGGCGACTGGCAGCCCGCCGGACTGATCTGGTATATGGTGTGAAAATCCGGTCCATATTCAGCTTTTAGCAGCTCGCGGGCCGCTCCGGCAAAGTCCGAGGAGATCCGGTAAGTCGCCTCCATGACCTGGGACGGACAGGCGACATTCAGAAACATCCCGGTGCGGCGTCCGGAGGCGTCAAAGGTGAAAAGCATCTCCACCCCGGAATCTTCGCCGCCCTCCATGCCGGAGAAATCGTTCCGGGTGGTGTCGCCGTACATTTCAGCGCTGCCGGAGAAAACCGCCCGGCGGCAGTGGCCAATCCGCGCCGAACCGAAAGCCCGGGCAATGCCGCCGGGGCGGCGGCGGCGCCAGGCGTTCACCAGATTGCCGGCGATAATCGGCACCGCATACTCAACGTATTCCCGGGACGACAGCACTTCCGGGTTATCCCCGGAACCGCCGGACCGGCTGCCGGACTCCACCGTTTTGATCGACGGCGCGTTATGGGTGTGAATCGCGTTCAGAAACACCTGATCGGTCCGGATTTCCGGCTCAAGCGCCGCCACCGCCTCCCGAACCAGCCGCTGAAACGGCTCGTTTATCCCCACGTTATCAATGGAAGCGGTCAGAAAATGTCCGGACTCCGAACTGAATGCCGCCGCCACCGTTTTCAGCCGCGAATGAACATCGCGGGTCAAACGATCATAGTACTGACCGGCCAAGGCCACAAACTTATCAACCGGAGGAGTGATGTCCGCCTCGCTCCAGCCAATCAGAAATTCTCCCATGGTGCGCTCCCTCCTGAATTGTCCCGTCCGACCGTCTCCACCGCGCTTACAGCCGGATCCAGCTCCGGGTGGCGGCGGAGGTCTTGACCTGTTCCAGCAGATACTGCAGATAAACCCCCTGTTCCAGCGTCGGACCGAGCGGTTCGCCACGGTGAACCGATTCCAGAAACGTGTACAGACAGTGCATGTGTCCTCTCAGCCAGCCCATCGGCGCCTTGGGCGTCGGAAATCCGGCCGGGTAATCATAACGCTGCCCGCAATCAATCGCCGTCCAGCCGCGAACCCCGCCCAGCGGAGCCGCCGACGCCAGCCGGTCGTAGAAGTACAGCCGGTGCAGATCCATCGGAGCCAGCCGGAGCGCACCGCGGCTGCCGTAGATCTCGAAACTCAGTTCGTCCTCGGTGCCGGTCGCGATTTTGGAAGCGCTGATGGTGCCGCAGGCCCCGTTCGGCAGACGTACGGTCACGAACATGTTGTCTTCGGCATCCACCCGGACCAGCCGCTTCGGATCGCCGGCGGAGGGACGTTCCGGATAGGCGGTATGCGTCACCGCCGACAGCTCTCTGAACTCCCCGAGCAGGCAGTTCATGAGATCGAGCACATGGCTGCCGAGATCCGCCACCACTCCGCCGCCCGCCGCACCGGACAGTTTCCACTTGAGCGGGGCTTTCGGATCGGAACTGCCGGAGTGCAGGTACGACGCCCGGAATTCGAGAATCTCGCCGAGCCGGCCCTCCTCAATCAGCTGTTTCGCCCGAAGCGTCACCGGGAAAAACCGGTTCTGCAGCGTCATCTGCGACACGCCCCGGTATTTCGGCAGCTCCGCCCGGAGCGCCTCGGCCTCCGCCCAGGTCGCCGTGAGCGGCTTGTCGCAGTAGATGTGTTTCTGATGCCGGATGGCCGACAGCAGCGCCTCGAAATGCCGGTCGTTCGGAGTGCAGATGTCCACGATGTCGATTTCGGGATTTTCCGTGATCTCCCGGTAATCCGTGACCGCCTGCGCGGTGCCGAGCTGCTCCGCCGCTTTGGCGGCCGTCGCCGGCTGCGAAGTGCAGACCCGGGTGATGCGGCTGCCGAATTTGCGCTGATCGTAAAAAAGCGGAATATTCAAGTGACTGTACGCATGGACTTTGCCGATGAAGCCAAAGCCGATGAGTCCGACATTGTAAATTTTCATGCTGTGTTTCCGTGGTTGCTGTGCAAGAACAATTTCATTTCACTCCGGACCGTGGCACCCAGTCCCGGATCGCCATATTGAACATGCGGCGCGGCTCGGGTTCATCAGATCCGGCGCAACCATTCCGGACCGGTCAGCCGGACCGCACCCCGCCTCTACCCTCTTATTGGCCGCTCTGCTGAACCGACTCAGCCCAGCAGCTCCTTTTCAGTTTCGGCAATCGCCTCTTCAATTATGTCCATGCCCCGGAGCGCCATCTCGTCGGGCATGACGATCGGCGGACTCATGCGCAGAATGTGACCGGCCGGCACCCACGCCAGTCCTTTGCCGAACGCTTTCTGGTAAACCAGCCGCCCGGCCTCTTCGAACGGCGTTTTAAGTTCCTTGTCCCTGACCAGTTCAATGCCGAGCAGGCACCCCTTGCAGCGGGTGTCGCCGACAATCCGGTATTTTTCCGTCCATCCCGCCATGCGTTTTTTGAAGAGGTGTTCCAGTTGCCGTGCGTGTTCCAGCAGCCCTTCCTCCTCAATGACTTCAAAGCAGGCCAGCGCGGCGGCGCACGCCATCGGGTTGCCGCCGTAACTGGTCGAGGCGCTGATCTTGTCCACCGCATCGGCGTAAGGCGTACGCACCGCCATGCAGGTCACCGGGAAACCGTTGCCGAACCCCTTGCCCAGCGTTACGACGTCGGGAATCACATCCCAATTTTCACAGCAGAGGATCCGTCCGGTACGCCCCATACCGGTCAGAACCTCGTCGGCAAACAGCAGAATCTGACGCTCATCCAGAAATTTGCGCAGCTTCGGGAAGAAATCGTCCGGCGGCATGATGCTGCCGCCCCAGCCCTGAATCGGCTCCAGCACAAACGCGGCCACCTGCCCGGTGGTGGATTCCCGGATGAATTTATCGTAAAATTCCAGATAACGTTCCGTATCCAGCGTGCCGTCGGGCCGCGTCCACCAGGGCCGGTAGGTGTCGGGCCGCGGCACCAGATAGAACCCCTCCGGGCGCGCCGAACCGCTGAACCGGCTCATTCTGGCCAGCCCGATCGAGTGACCGCTCTTGCCGTGAAAATCCATGAAACAGCTGATGAATTCATGGCGTCCGGTCGCTGCCCGGCAGGTACGCAGTCCGGCCTCCACCGCGGTGGTACCGCTGTCGTAAAGCTGGAAACACTTGAGGTCGCCCGGCAGCACCGCCGCCATTTTTTCGAGGAGTCTGACTTTGATTTCGGTGGTGAAATCATGGGCGTTCATCAGCCGGCGGGCATATTCGGCCACCGCTTCAGAAATTTTCGGATGACAGTGACCGAGCGTTGTCACATATATTCCGCTGGAAAAATCGATGTAGGTGTTGCCGTCCACATCTTCGAGCAGACAGCCCGAACCGCGCTCGAATGCCACCGGGAACAGTCTGACCTGCCCGGAAAGCCCCCGGTAATACCGGCTCGCCCGGGCATGCAGGTCCCGGCTCCTCGGCCCCGGAATTTCCCGGCTTTTCCGATGCGGATGGCAGTTGAGGTCGATTTGATACGGCGTCGGATCATACCCAATCATGTTCGCAATCCCCTTTCGCGTTGACCATCCGGTCTCAAGTTGGTTTACGTTGACTGCAATATAGTCCGCCGTCATTTTTTTGGCAAGAAAAAGCGGTCAGCCCCGGCAATTTATTGGAAAAATAATGTTATTTTTTAACATCGGAAATTTTGTCTAATTCCGGCCGTCCCGGCTCCCGGCCGCCGTTGCAGCAGCCGCATGAGTCATCCGGCAGCGGTTCCGGTAACATCAACCGATACCGCCGGCGTTATCCGCCAGTATCATCCGGGACGTCACCCTCTCTGCCAGGTCCGGATTTCAGCCGCATCTGCAATATGCACTCCGGCGGAACACCGGCAGAAATCACCGGACCGATTTGAATTTTTATAAATTAAATGTTAATTTAAAACAAAACGCAGAAAAATAAAATCCCGGTGATGTCATGCACCAGCGTCAGAGAAAAATTCTGGAACTGCTTCAGGTCGGTCCCCTCCGGATCAAAACCGCCGCCGCACAGCTCGGCGTCACCGAAATGACCTTGCGGCGTGATCTGCGCGAACTGGAAGCCAGAAAACTCGTGCTGCCGGTCAGGGGCGGTGCGATTCCGCATCCGGCCCGCTACGAACCCGAGCCGGCGTCGCCGGACCGGCTGGAATGTCAGTTTGCCCTGGCCGAAGCGCTGTTTCTGCGGATCTTTCCGGTTGACACAGTTTTCATCGGAACCGGTTCAACCACCCTGGCGCTGGCCAAACTCGTCGCCCGCCGCAATCGGCACCCCATGACGGTGGTAACCCATTCGCTCGCAGTCGCCTCGGCCCTGTTTCAGTCGCACTGCAAAGTAATTCTGCTCGGGGGGGAGCTGCGGAACAACTCGCTGGATCTGGTCGGGCCGGTCGCGGAAAGAAACCTCGAAGAGTACCATGTTGACTGGCTGATTTCCGGATGCGACGGCGCCCGGGCCGATTACGGCTTTTACACCTCGGACGTCAGCCTCTCCAACCTGGAAAGAAAATCCATCGGCATCGCCGACCGGGTGGCGGTTCTGACTGAAAGTTCGAAGTTCGGTCGCCGGGCCCTGACCCGCTTCGCCGCCCCCCGGGAAATTGATCTGCTGGTCACGGATTCCGCGCTGTCCGACAGCGATGAACGCAAACTGCGCCAGGCCGTGCTGGAAATCATCAAGGTTCCGCTTCCCGCTCCGACCGGTGAAGCCTGACCGCCGCCGCAGCGCCGAATACCGGGCGTCGCGCCTCCTTTAAGCGGAGTGCCGGCCAGCCTGCCGCCGGAAGCAACGGCATCAACCGTCAGCACGCACGGAACCGCAGATCTGCGCCGCGATGGCGTTGACCGAAAACCGCTTCAGCAACAGTTCGCGGGAGCGCCGCCCCATCGCCTGCCGGAATTCAGGATCAAGTAATTTCCGGGCATTCTCCAGCAACCGGTCGTCGTCGGGATTCACAGACATCAGGCCGGCTCCGGTTTCATTGAAGAGCCCGATGATGTCGTTCCCAGCATTGACGCTGCCCAGAACCGGCTTGGAACAGGCCATGTACCCCAGCAGCTTACCGGGGAAATTATGAGTTTTGTGGAGCGGATGCAGCGAAATCAGGCCGACGTCAACTTCCTGCAGCAGAGAAAAATATTCCTGCTGCTCCAGCACTCCGGTCAAAGTCAGGTTGTCCAGCCGCCATTCCTGTTTGAGCCGTTCCAGCAGCTCATACTCGTCGCCTTTGCCGGCGAGCAGAAAATGCGCCTGCGGGCAGGAACGCATATTCCGGGCCAGGCGGGCGAGGTTGGCCATATCCTGGGCGTTGCCGAGATTGCCGCCGTAGAAAAAAACCAGCTTGCCCTCCAGCCCCAGTCTGCCGCGCCAGCCGCCGGGCGGAGGAAGCGTTTCCGCTCCGTCAAACCAGTTGGGCAGAATTTCAATTTTGTCCCGGAGCTCCGGAAACGCATCGAAATATTTCAGATTGCCTTTGCTCTGAATCCCGATCCGGTCCGCGGCCCGGTAATTGATGCGCTCAAAAAAGCGGAAAAAAGCAGTGGCCGGAGAATGAGCCCGAAGAATTCCGTTGTCAATGCACCACTGCGGAAAAATATCCCGGAGAATCAGATAGGACGGACAGCGGAAACGCTTTTTCAGCCGTCCGACCGCCGCTCCCCAGAAAATGCTCGGAGAATAGTAGACCAGCAGATCACAGCTCCGGATTTCCGGAATTTTTCCGATCACCCTCAGCACCCGGAACGGAAGCAGCAGCTCGTTGACCGCACGCCTGATTCTGTTCACGTTCTTGAGACGGCCCGAACGGAAACGGATCACCTTGAAACCACTGGAAGAATCCATGACAAAATCTTCCGCAATATCCGCCGACGGAGTCATGATCGCCGGCCTGTCCCCCCGTCTGAGCAAACCCAGAGCCAGCTGATGAATCATCAGCGGTGCGGATTTGGTGCTTGGCAAATAATCATCGATCAGCAGTACAATCTCCATTCCCCAACTCCTTCATGGACCGCACGGGGCCGAATGCCCCCCCCGGGAACAGCCCCCGGTTCCCGCGAGTTCAGGTTGTCCCCGCCCGTCGCCCCTCAGTCCTTTCCCGCCACAACCCGGCGCACAACCTCCAGAAACCGGTCCGCGGATTCCGCCGCGAAAAATCCCTTCACATGCTCCCGGCCCAGCCGGACCCGCTCCCGGTATGACTCCGGGCTGGCGGCGAGATCCAATATCGCACCGGCAAACGCCTCCGGATTGCCGGGTTCGACCAGGATCCCGGCCCGCCCCACAATTTCCGGATGCGCACAACAGTCGCTGACCACCGCCGGAATACCGTGGGTCATCGCTTCCAGCAGCGTATTGTTGAACGCCTCCAGCACACTCGTGGAAACCAGACAAAACGCCCTGCGGTAAAATTCCGCAATGTCAGAAGCGGAAACATAGCCGCCAAAACTCACTCTGTCGCGCAGGGACAAAGCGGTCAGCAGCTCTCCGTAATGCTCCTGCCATTTGCCCTGTCCCAGAATGGTCAGCCGCCAGTCCCGTCCCGGATCCCGCCGCCGCAGTATCGCCAACGTGCGCAGCAGAGTGCCGATATCCTTGTGCGGATAGTCATTGGCCACCGTCAGGATTTCACTGCCGGTGAAGCTGCCGGACGAAGCCCGCGCAGCGCTGTCCGCCACATCATCGGGAATCGGATTGGGTACCACATGATGCCGGCGGCTCCGGTCGTGCGGAATCCAGGGGGCGGCCATCTGCCGGAGATAATGGGAAACATAAACACAGGCGTCGGCATGCCGTACGCTGTACCGGCAGATCCAGTCCCGCATAAACTCATAGGGGCCGCGGTGCAGCAGCTGGCTCAACAGCGACGGCTCCGTGAAATGCTGCAGATTGCGCATGTGCACCACCTGGGGCAGCGCACAGAGCAGCAGCATCGAATTTACGCAATAAACCACCTCCGCGCCGTGGGCCTGAATGAGCCGTCCCAGTCTGAAGCTGCGGAACAGAAAAATCCTCCAGGCCGGATAACCGGCGCCGACACAGATCAATTCGACGTTCAGACCGCTGCGTTCAATCTCCTGCCGGATAATATCGCGGGAATAGTACACCGTCAGGCGGCAACCGCCGCACTTAAGCCACTCCCGCATGTAACGCAGCAGGATGGAAATACTGCCGCCGAACGACAGATTGGTCATATCCAGGGCAATGTGCATTGCGTCATCCCCTCTCCGGCTCCCGCCGTCAGCTTTTTCCGGCGGCACTGGCGGATTCACTGTCCACCGCCACCGCCTCTCTCACAATAAACCGGGTTTTTCCCCGGTCGTTGACAATTCCGGACACCGCCTCGGCGTTGACCGGCAACCCGGTTTCTGAAAATCTCCGGCGCAGCCGGTCGCAGCACTCCGCCACCACGACGGCCGACTGTTCGGAAGCCGGAACATAGCGGATCGTCAAAGAACAGTCCGGATGCTGAACCACCTGAAACTGCCGTACGGCCCCGGGGGGCGTGATCGAAAATCGTGGTCAGGAAATCACCGGGAACACAGCTGCCGTCCGGGAACCGGATCACATCGGTCGTCCGCCCCTGAACTTTATCAATCAGCGGGAATTTGCTGCCGCAGGAACATTTCCGGTCCAGAATCCGGATCCGGTCCCCGTTGCGGTAACGGATCAGCGGAAAAACTTCATTGAGCAAATCGGTCACCAGCAACTCACCGCTCTGATTTTCCGGCAGCAGGCGTCCCGCCGGATCGACCGCTTCAAAGTGCCGGATCGTATCAAAATAATGCATCTCTTTGTCTACGCATTCGCAGGCAAGGTGAAAAATTTCGCAGCACCCGTACTGACTGTAGACCGGACAGTTGAACACGTTTTCCATGAAAGCCCGGGAGGATTCCGAAAGCGGAGCGGCCGTGGTCCACACAAAGCGCAGCGAAGGCAGCCTGAGGGAATGTCCGGACAAAAATCCGGCAAACTCTTCGATTGCCCCGACATACCCCTGCAAATACCGGGGGGAATTTTTCAGGCATCTGCGGTAGTACTCCTCCCAATCCCCCGGCCGGATCAGCGATACATCAAGAAAACAGCGCCGGGTCGGAAACCACATCAGCTGATTTACGGGCAGAACCGATTTGTGCGGATTGTATCTGGCCAGAAACGCCGCGTTATCGGAGATGTCTCCGCCGAACATCCGGACGACGTGCCACCCCACCACGTCCAGCGGCAGGCGTCGGTCATGGTATACTTTCACCGGGATCCCGGTACTGCCGCCGGTGGTCGACAACCTCCGGCGGCCGGCGGGAATGGTGTTGTTCACAATCTCATCGGCATAATTGCGTAAATCATCTTTTTCCAGCGGCGGAAGCTGTTCGAAGTCCGCCCGGGACCGGATAATGCCGTCCTCCAGTCCGGCCGCGCGGTATTTGCGGCGGTAGAACGCCGAATTTTCCCAGGCGCACCGGACAATATGCCGCATCCGGGAAAAGATCAGCGCCGACCGCGCTTCGCCGTCAAGCTCGGAATCATGCAGAAATTCCTGCTCCCACCGGAGGCTTTGTGGCCGGAACAACCGGTTCTTAAGATAAAAAATCTTCTGTTGCAGCGAGTTCATTTTCATTCAAGGTATTTAATCACTCTGGCCGGATTTCCGGCCACCACGGCCCGGGGCGGGACTTCCCGCGTGACCACCGCTCCGGCTCCGATAATGGCGCGGTCGCCGATCCTGGCGACTCGGGGCAGTATTATGCTGCGCATGCCAATCCACACCCCGTCACCGATGCGCAGCGGACAGCTTTCCGGAACGGAACCGGGGTCATGACCGTGATCATGGGATTCAATTACCACGCCTTCGGAAATTGTACAGTTTTTCCCCATCACCACTCCGCCGGAAAAATCCAAATGGCAGAACCGGCCAATATGGGAATCGCTGCCGATTTCCAGCCGGCTGTCAGGAAATTCACTGGTAATAAAGCAGTTGTCGGCAATCGAAACCCGGTCGCTCAAAACAATCCCGCCGGGATGACGAATCACCACCCCGAGCCCCAGCCGGCAGTTTTTCCCGCAGCGTCCGAGTCCGCACAGTTTCACCCCTGAAAACATCCGTCTGGCCAGACTCCGCCAGACTCCGCAGAAAACGTTCCAGCCACCGGCCGGAACTCCCCTGATTCTTCCATTGAAAAACCGGTTCAGCATGATTTTCCCCTCCTGTTGCCGCCGCCGAGGCGCTCTCTGTATTTACGGTAGAGCTGAGCCGCGTGAGAATCATCTTTAAAGCGGCTCCGGAGCTCTTCGAATGTGGACCGCGAAGACGCGGAAAGGCGTTCGATCAAACCGGGCTCTTTCAGAAGACGCTCCATCGCGCCGGC
>CASFVA010000045.1 GCA_949298075.1 uncultured Lentisphaeria bacterium | reverse complement strand
CATTCGTTCATGCCGAACTTGGAAAGATCCTGATCCGAACCGATTCTCATCCAGCGCCGGCCGTGAGGCGAAGTGCGGATGTCGGCATCCAGCCTCCCGCGATTGCTGTCGCGGCACTTCTGGACAATCATGTTGCCGGATTGGGATATGGTCGGCATGATTACCCAGCTGGTACAGGCCTCAGCGGTGACCGCCGCGGAGAATAATACGGTCCACAAGACGCGGTACAAAGATATGGACATGTTTTTCCACCCTCAATTACAGATTACTTGAGCCCACGGAGAAAATCCAGCGTTTCCCGGGCCTGACGCTGGAGCGTGTCGCGCAGAAGCTGCCGTGCCTCGTCGTTTTTATCCCGCCGCAGCAGATCCCGTGCTTTCTGCCGGCTTTTGGCGAATTCCTGCAGCTGTTTTTGTTCAAATTCCACCAACGCCGGAGAAACCGGTGCTT
Organism: uncultured Lentisphaeria bacterium; assembly: GCA_949298075.1. Taxonomy (GTDB): domain Bacteria; phylum Verrucomicrobiota; class Lentisphaeria; order Victivallales; family Victivallaceae; genus UBA1784. Next base: position 1,315 of record CASFVA010000045.1, on the reverse strand, counting down.
TGGGGTCGGCGTTCTTGCGCAGTTCCTGGGCGATCTTCGGCCATTCCGGATTCTGCAGTTCCGGCGGCAGTGCATCCGCCGCACCCATTGGAATGGGCAGATATACGGTGTAACGCTGGGGGCCATAGGCGACGTAGACGCAACTTAAAATATCGGGAAATTCGGCATCCAGGTCAAAGAGATAGCTGTCGAGGGACTGCTCATTGCTGGGGGCGGTGCGCACCGTTTTTTTACCGGTGTCTTCCGCGTTGATTCTGGCCACGGCCAGCGATTCCGCCACCGAAATGGTTTTGTCGTCGTCTTTTTCCATGGCGCGGCGCAGAAATTCCCGGGCCGCCCATTCACGTTGGTAATGTCTGGCGGCGCGCTCGGCGCTGCCGGTGGAGGTGTTGTCCATTCCGGGCAGCTTCCAGCAGTGAGTGTAGACGCAGAATCCGGTGGGCAACTCCCATGAGGCGAAATGGCGTGGAGAACACTCGACGATGATGGCGCGATTGGGGTCGGCGATGAAGAAAATCAAACCGTCGGCGATGAGCTTCTTTTTGAAAGCCGTCCGCAACATGTTCACCGCCTCCCGGGCGTTGGCGCTCGACCGGGTGAGAATGACGGTGGCGTTGTGGCCGCTGTAAAGATTTTTAGTCGTTTTCGGTGGCTTGGGATCGCGATTCGGGTCGCCGCCGGTGAATACCACCGCCACGCCTTTTTCGTTCAACCCGGCAAAGCAGAACTTGCTTTTGTCGCCGATCCGCAGGTGGTGATATTTCCCCCATGGCCCCGGAGGGTCGAAGCGGATCATCAGATCCCGGGGTTTCCCTTCACGGCACGACTGCATCAGCATCCGCCCGGAGGCCGAAGTTTCCGGACGGATAATCCAGGCGGTGTCCGCCCATGCACTGAATGCAATGCCGCCGAACGCGGCTAAAGAGATAAAACGTTTAAGAGAAAGAATACTCATTTTCACCTCACTGTGTGGCGTTATAGTTGTGACTATTCAAAATCCAAATCAAGCACGCTGTTGCTTTCCAGCGCGGTGGCCCCCTCCGCCAGATATTTCTGGACATAGGTGGAGAATACGGCATGCCGGCCGTATTGCGTGGAGGCAATCCGAATATGGTACCAGTCCCGCAGTTCATCCGGGGTCGGCGACCCGACGTGGCCGTCGAAGGCCATGACATTCATCCGGCCGCCGTGAACCGGATAAAGTTTCGGCCGCGCGGTTTCCCAGCCGTCCCCCAGGGAGTACAGATTGCTGCGCTGATGGATCATCGGGGCGTCGTTGTCGCTGTAGCCGTTGTCGGCCAGCCAGATGCGGTTG
>CASFVA010000044.1 GCA_949298075.1 uncultured Lentisphaeria bacterium | reverse complement strand
TCTCCGTCCGCTGTTGGCAATTCTGTCAATTTGTCAACAGCGGGATTCGAGATTTTGAAATTACGATTTCCCGGAGTTGACCATTGACAATATGACAAAATTATCCGTGCCGCGCGTCCTGTGATGACATCAGAAGCAGTTCCGGATTGACTTCAATAAATCCCTCTTTCAGTCTTCCCGGCTTCCCGGTCTTTTCCGCCGGAAGCAAACGGCAGTAATGACGCGATTCCAGCAACTCCAGCATCTGCTTGAAACAGGCCTTTGTCAATCCGGTATTGCGGCACATCATGCCGTGCCGTCCGGTAATTCCGCATCATATAAGCAACAATTTTCCCGGCATCATTCGGCAATATCCGCCGTCCAGGGAGGAACACCGCAGCCCGAGGCCTGAAGGTAAACGATGTTGACCCGCCTGGTTTCGGGCAATCATATTCCAGCCGGAGATCGCCGGCGAAAATCTGCCGGCTCCAGACCACCACATGATTGGCGTCATCCGGAGCGGCGGCGGCATGGACCTCCCGGCCCGGTCCGGATCTTGTGATCCGGGCCGTTTCGCCGTCTACGAACCAGTTTTTTCCCCGTCTTCGATCCCGCGATCGACCATTGCGGGGGTCCGGGCGCTTTCCCGCTCAAGATGAAACTCTCTTGTCATTTCAGAATCTGCCATTGAACTCACACCGTACCTGCTTTCCCGTCAATCACCTCATCGCCCCTCTCCGGGTAAAATAGATGGGCAACCGCCGCTTTTCAATGCTATGATCCGATGGAACGTATCACTTTCAGATGCTGTTGCCCTTGAAATTCAAAAAAAAACATGCTCTCTTATAAAAAAGGGACGAAAACAGCGATGCGAACAATCGAATTATTGAAGCTCAATCCGATTCCGCGCGGCGCGAATTACATGCGCTGGGACTCTTTCCGCATGGGGCCGAGCTACATGTATGCGCATCAGCTGCTCTACATCGTCGAGGGAACCGGAATCGGGCGGATCGGCCACGACGAATATCGGCTCGAACCGGGAGTATTCTCCACTTACGGTCCGGGAATACAGTACGAATTCCGCAGCGATCCCAGCGTGCCGCTGACCGCGGCGACGATGTGCTTCTCCTGGTGTGAAGTCCCGAATCGGAAACTCAGCGCCCGCAACCGCAGTGCGCGGAACATGGATGGCGACTATTTCGAACTCGCCGAAGATCCCGTTCGCATCGAAGGACTGCCGGAATTTCCTTTCCACCTGAGGATCGAGCAGCCGCAGCGTGCCCGTATGGAAGAGATATTCCGTGAAATCGGCACAGCGTGGCGTTCATCCCCTTTCGCGCCTCATCTCGTACTCAAGGCGAAAGCGACGCTGACCGAGCTCATCTATCTGCTCTGGCGGCAGTTGAATCCGGATACGACCCAAACGGAACCCGCCGCTCTGACGCGATTCTGCCGGTTCGTCGAACAGAACTATGCTTCCGACATCATGCGCAGAGATGCCGCCGAAGCCGCCGGAATCAGCGAAAGCCATCTGACCGCGCTCCTGATCCGCCACCGCACCAGCAACTTCTCGGAATACCTCAACCGGGTACGGCTGAAAGCCGCCGCCGAACTGCTGCAATACAGCACGCTCAGCGTGAAAGAGGTCGCTGCCGCCGTCGGTTTCCGCAGCAGCAGCTACTTCGTCGCCCGCTTCCGCGAGCGCTACGGTCTCCCCCCCGGCCGGGCGCGTCACGGCGTATAACCCGGCGGGAACTCCGGCGGAATTTGTTCGTGATCCTGAAACAGCAGCCCCGCATCCGGATCCGCCGGATAAGCCCCGTCGAATTCGGAATGACGCATCTCCCTATCCGGAAACTCCCGGCCGCAATCGGGAAGGAATTTTTGCAGAACCAGCCGAAGTCCGCGCCCGGCTTCCGCACACGATGGCAATGCGACCCGGTTCCGGGTCTCATGCGGATCGTTGATCCGATCGAACAGCCACTCCCGCCGATCCGGTACGGAATAAATGTATTTGAACTCCCGGCTCACCGCCATGAAAAGCGAATCGGGCTCCCGTCCGAACTGCGAAAAAACGACACGCCGGGCCGAACGCCCCGCGGCGATCGATCCGAGATCTTCGCCGTCAAGATCATGTCGTCCCGGGTCTCCGCCTGCCGCCCTCACAAAGGTCGGAAACAGATCAACCAGCGACACCGGTTGATCGCACCGCCGCCCGGCCGGATTGATCAGAGGCAAGCCGTTCCGCCATTGCGCCGGCGACCGGTTCAATCCTTTTCTCCGGGGCGAACACGGACCGGAAGAAGGGCCGAGTCAATCCGCCGTCATCTGAAGTTCCGCCAGCCCCGCAACCGGTACCGCAGCTTAACCAGTCCGTGTTCCAATGCGTCCACCTCCTTGCATGTTCCGGATGCCGTCGCAATCCGGCAGTGCGCCGGATGCGGCAAATCAAGCAGAACTTCGGACGCCGCAGAAGCATTGACAATCCATACCCGCCGGCCGGCCGGCTTCAGACAGAGATCTCCGGAGTAAACGACGATCAGCTCCTCATCACCGTGACGGGCGGTCGCCAGGGGATAATTGGCCTCGGGATGAGCCGGATAAAACCGGCCGTCATACAGCAATTGCCGGTGTTCGGCGATAAACTCCAGCCAGAATTTCAGCATGGCCCGGTGCGGCAAAGGCAGCTCGTCCAGCTTCATGGAAATCTGGGGAACCGCGAAAATGACGTTCAGCAGCTGCAGGGCCGCCGCCTCGGCCGATCCGTCGCGGCACCACTCCAGCATGTCGGAATGAACCGCCCGGCCGTACCCGGTCAGGCGCAGATCAATCGTGCGGACCCGGTTGCTCAAAATGTCAAGCGGGCAGTCGGCAGCCCGGAGTATCTGGCAAAACCGCCGGAGGCCTCCTCCGGCAACGCCGCGAACTGGACGCTGATACTCGGCGGCGGCGCCACCGATTTCACGGCGGCGGCGGGCTATACGCTCTATCTTGACGGAGCCGCGGAGGGCATCGCGCTTGAACTCAACGGCGCGGCACTGGCCGGCACCGGAACGGTCTTTGACGGCTATCAGCTCTACACCGAGGACAACACCCTCAGGTTCGGCAGAATCGCCGGATAACAGCAAACACAAGAAAAAAACTCCCGCCACCCGGAGCCGCGGAAGGGCGATAAACCGCGGAATCCGGATGACGGGAGTTTTTTTGCTGTCGCCTGACTGTCAGCAAAACCGAATGCCTATGCAGAACTCAATCCGGCCGTTCCGGCTCCGCTGTCCGGTGTGCGGAGGCGCGGACAACCCGCCGCCGGCATTTTCCGTTGACCTGGACGCGGCCCATCCTCAGGGCAGTTCTTCACGGTGAAGGAAAAATCCCTCCGCACGCAGATGCCGGGCCAGAAGCTCATACGGCAGCTCTTCAGGCAGACAGCCATGGGCCAGCGCCAGCGCCGCCGCCGCCCCGCAGACCTGGCCGGTCAGCGCGGCAACCGGAATGACCCGGGTCAGTTCGCAGGTTTCCCCGGCCACGGATATACAACGTCCGGCCGCCAGCAAGCCGCGAATTTTCTGCGGAACCAGACACCGGAACGGCAACTCCAGAATCGGCCCGGGATTTTTCCAGTTGCCAAACAGACCGACGGAATCCGGAAAATGCAGGTCCGCAATCTCCGGAGACAGCCGGAGTCCCCCGCGAATAAAATAGGTGGTCCGGAAATTCGCCACCGCCGGCAGCAGCAGCGGAAACAGATCGTTGCGGGTTCGCCCGCCGGCATAACTCTCCAGGTAAAATTCCCGCAGTCTCCTGCGGGCGGCAAGCGCAAAATCCGACACACTCCAACCGGAAATCCCCCGGTAACGCTCCGGATCATGTTCCCGCTGATCGCGGTCAAACAGCACATGACGCGACAGCGAATCCGCCAGATTGCGCGAATTGCACCGCGCCGGCCGGTCGTATTGAATCACCCATTGAGACAAGGTGTTGGTTCCGGAGTCGCACGGCGCTCCGGTCGACCGCGCCACATCGGCATCACCCGTGGCGTCGACAAAGCAGGAAGCCTCCAGCCGGAGCCGGCCGCTTTTGTTTTCCAATTCAACGGCGCACACCCGGTCGCCATCCGTCGTTTCCGCCCGGCAGAACACGGTGTCCAGCCAGATGTCCACACCGGCTTCCTCCAGGAGCTCGTCGAGGGCCAGCACCAGTGACGCCGGCGAAAAGGTCGTCAGCAGCCGCTCGTTCATGGTTTTGGGCTCCGGAGACTGCCAGCCGGAAGGCAGCTCACCGGGACCGTATTTATGTCCGGCAGTGAGCAGTTCGCGGGTGATGCCGAACGACACCTGGCGCCCCATACCGTCGCAAAGCGGCAGGTAGAGGTAAATCAGACCAGCCGTGGCCAGTCCACCCGGGAACAGCGTTTTTTCCACCAGAACGGTTTTCCGCCCGAGCCGGGCCGCCTGGAGGGCTGCCGCGCATCCGGCGATGCCCCCACCGATAACTGCCACATCGTAGTGAGTTGGCACCGTTTTCATGGTCGTGACCTCCCATGGTTTTGTGTTGTCAGTTATAATATACACCGCAATTCCAGATTTCACGCTTGAAAATGTACGGAATATTTTATTTTCATCTCATTTTCCTGTTTTTATTCCGATTGGCTTGAAATTCATTTCATGGACTGTAATATTAATGGAAATTCGGAATTTGACAGCTGAGTTAAATGCCTCTTTATTGTTTTATCCCATCAGGTTAAGGAGTGCAGTCACTGTGGAATGGTGGAATACCGAACTGCCGGACAGTCTGCGGCTGATGAAATTCCCTTACCGCCCGCACCTGCTCAACCTCAAATTGAAGGAAGCGGCCCGGATGCCGGAAAACAGTGACGCTCAGGTACAGGAGGTTTCCAACCGGCTGCATTTCCAAAGTTCATCGCATCTGTGCATAATTTTCAAACGAATGTACGGCGTGACTCCGCTGTAATACCGCAAACAACTCCGATTGGCGGAAAAATCAACTGATCTCCATGGCAACCACCGGACAGGACCGGAACTGACTCAACTGAGAAAGGAACCCTTGCTGTGAAATCCCTGCTGATTCTGATGTTTGTCGCCTGGTGTTCATGGTTTATGGCCGGAGAAACCGGGAAGTCGCCGGCGGCCAGGACTCCATCCGCCGAAGAGGATCGGCCGGCGCTGGATTCCGAAACAGTCCGGCGCTACCGGCAATGGCGGGATAAGTTGCCGCCCGAACACCGGGAATGGGAGTTGAAGCTGGAAAAAAATCTCGGACACTTCTATTTTTCGGAACATGTTAAAGCGGTCGTCGCCGAACTTGACGGCCGCAAAGCCGTAGACTGGGGCTTCGGTTACGTCCGGGATGACCCCGCGCTGCCCCGGGTGCTGCTGATCGGCGACGCCATTTCCTGCGGCTATACCGTCGGAGTGCGCCGGGCGCTGCAGGGCGTTGCCAACGTCCACCGGGCGCCGGAAAACTGCGGCGACAGCCGCCGGGTCAAAGCTCAGCTGGATGACTATCTGGATTCCGGCAAATGGGATGTCATCGTCTACAATTTCGGCATTCATGATGCCGTCGGGCGCACCGCCGAAGCCGACTACCGGGCCAACTGGCTGAACATCACCCGGCGTCTGCTCGCCACCGGCGCCAGGCTGGTCTGGGTGCGGACCACCCCCGTCCCGGATCCGGCAACCGGTCAGACCTCCGCCGCCATTCTTGAGGTCAACCGGTGGGCGGACGAACTGGTCCGCGAGTTTCCGGACATCCAAATCTGCGACCTCTACACGCTGGTCGCCACAACTCCGGGCGGTCTGGAGAAAGCGCTCCGGCCGGACCGCCCCCATCTGGCCGGCGGCACCGGCCGGCTGGCGGAAAAGGAAGTGGCAAACTCCATCCGCGAAGTGCTTCGTCTGCGATACGGAAAAGTCCAGGTTCCCTATCTTAAAACCTTCCAACTGCCCCGCCCGGCGGAGTTCCGACCATGCGACCCGGAAGAATTCCGGATTAAACCCGAACGTCTCGACCGCCTGCGCTCCGATGTGCCGTTTACCGCACCGGAACGCCTGAAATCAGTTGCCGACTATCTGCAGAACACTCCGGATGGGCGGCGGCTGTGGGGGAAAATGGTCGAACGCACCCTGGAATGTCTGAACGCATGGAATATTCTTCCGCTTCAGGCCACCCGCTACGTCCACCGGTTCGGCAATCTGAGGCGCCTGGCATTCGTGTACGCCCTCACCGGACATCCCCTGCTCGGGAAATTCATCCATGACTACACCATTCACGCGCTGACTCTGGGCGACGGCTTCTGGTACGGTACCAACGCGCTGCGGGCCGATTTTGCCGCCTCCCGGATCGGAACGCTGGATAATTCCCACCTCGGCCAGACTGTGACCTATATCCTCACATTTGCCCCGGACCTCTTCTCTGAAGCGGAACGCCGTGAAGCGGAACGCCAGCTCCGCGACGACGGCATGAATGCCTGTCTGCGTTTTCTGCGGACCAACAACAGCGTACACAACTTTCTGGCGGTCATGGCCAACGGAGCATTCATTCCCGCCGTCTACTTCGGGCTGGCTCCTGAGCGGCGCGAGGCGCTCAGCCGGATCAGGCAATTTCTTACCCGGTCGGTGGAGTCCGACGGCAGTTACGGCGAAGGGTTCGGATACTTCGGGTATCCCATGGGTGAACTTTACAATGCGTTTGTATTCATGACCGCAGCGGAACGACAGGAAGTTCTGGCCGGTTCCGGCTTGAAAAACACCGCCGAATGGCTCTGTTACCCCGCCTACTACAACACGGACCCGGACGGACGCAAACTCTATTACCGGACCTCTTTCGGTGATGACAACTTTTTCTTTAAAATCGGCAACCGTGAACTGTATCTGCTGGCCGCGCTGCTGCCGTCGCCGCTGACGGTCTGGCTGGGCAAATATTACACCATCAGCGACTTCACCAAACCGCTCGACTGGCGGGACCTGCTGCTTGAGGCCGACCGGTTTCCGGAAGCGCAAAGCCCGGAAACCGCCGGTCTTCCGACGGTCCGGGCCTTTGACAACGGGGAGAGTTACATCCGCGACGGCTGGAAGCCGAATTCCACGGTTTTCTGTCTGTTTTCCGTGCATCAGGTTGGGGCGCGGGGCTATCACCAGCGGCGGGAAAGTCACAGTTTCAATTTCGGCGCCTTCGGAGTACCGCTGGTCATGTCATCCGGCAACACCAACATCTACTCCAGCACGATCCAGCGGGAACAGCTGACGCCCTCCCGGGCGGCCAATACCATCACCATTGACGACACCGAGCAGAAAACCGCCCAGAAGCAGGAAGCGCGGGTGCTGCTGTGCCGGGCGGGCAGACTGGCTGACGTCATCGTCGGCGACGCGGTATCCGCCTATACCCAGCCGATGAAAACCGCACGGCGCCTGGTGATCCGGCTCCGCGCTCCGGAATGTTTTGTGATCGCCGACGTGCTGGAATCCGCCGGCGACACCCACTATTACACCTCCCGGCTGCATCTCAACAACCTCGAATTCAAGAGTACGCTTACCCCGGAGACCTCCGTCCGCTGGCGGTTCCGTCATCCCGAAGCAGCCATGAACATCGAGCTCTTTTCGGCGGAGCCGCTGCGCGTGTGGCAGGAATCCGGACTGATCATCTCGCCCAAATACCCCATCCGGGACGTGCTGAAACAAGCCGGAGAGATGGGCAATGCGCTGATTCTGGCCTGCCGCAATCAGAATAAAACCGGAGCAATGGCGCTGTTCACCGTGCTTAAAGCCTATCGCGGCGAGGAGCCGGAACTGCAGTGTGAACTGCTCAATCCCGGCACTCTCAGGGCCGGCGACTGGACCATATCGCTCAGTGCAACGGGCGTCACCGTTGCCGGCAGGGGCGAAACGGAGACCTTTTCATTCCAATAATTCCGGCGGGCGGAGGCGCCGGCGGTCCAGGGTTGCATCCCCCACGAAAGAATACTGACGTCACTGCTCCGACCCGCCGGCGTCCGTTTCAGGCGCAACGGTTCCGCCCGGATATGCCCGCCGGTACCGTTCCGGAGCCAAACCGGTCAACCTCTTGAACCGCCGGCTGAAGTGATAAGGGTCAGCGTAGCCGAACCGCGCCGCCACCTCCGTCACCGGCAGGTCGTTGGACACCAGCAGTTCCGCCGCCTGCCGCAGTTTCAGCTCTTCAACATAGCGCTTGGGCAGCATTCCGGTGTGACGGCGAAAATTGCGCCGCAACTGGTCCGGACTCAGATTGCACAGCTCAGCCAGTTCGCCAACCGTCCACCAGTGGTCGGGGCGCGACTTGATTGCGGCCACCAGTTCCTCCATGGGCGTCAGCGCCGTCCGGCGCCGCCGCTGATTGTACAATTCCACGAGCAGCTGCTGCAACGCAAGATTGGCGTTGATCTGGGCATCGGCGGAGGGATCCTGCGCCAATTCGATCAGCGGCAGCAGCCGACGGACTCCGCCCAGATGGTAGATTCCGGAGCGGACGACTCCGGCCTCCATCATCATATCCGCCACCGGACCGCAGAAGCGGATGGAATCCTCGACATAGGGCCGGCCGTCGTCTCCGCCGTAGCGGTTGCGTTCCCCGGGGGTCACCAGTATCGCAGCTCCGGGAACAAGTTCAACCTCGCGTCCGGCGGCAATCCTGGCGCGTCCCCCCCCCGCTATCAGGTGCGAAAGCGAATAAAATTCAAAAAAGCGCAACGGACAGTTCCGGAAACTGCCCGGCGGCGAACTCACCGCGGTGCTGCAATTGATAATCCACAATCCGTAGCGACGCTGCAGTTCCGGCGTTTTTCCGGTCAACCGGTGTACCGTCAACGCGCCGGGACGGTCCCGGCCAATCTGGATTTTGACATTGTTCATGCGTTTTTTTTCCATTTAAATCTGTGTTTCAAGCAGTATAATATAATATATTCAACGCGGTTTTGTCAACAAATCCACCATTTTGAGCATAACAGGGAGGTGTATCATGGCGGACATGACGGTAAAAGTCGCAGTCATCGGATTGGGCAATCGCGGCCGGCATGTATTCAATCAGCTGCTGCGAGACTCCGACCGCCGGGTGATTCCGGCGGCGGCTTACGATCCGGACCGGCAGGTGATGGAGGAGACCATCGGCATCTGGGGCACGGGCGACGCCACCCGGCGCTGTTCCAGTTATCAGGAGGCCATCAACACCCCCGGAGTCGAATGGGTGATGATCTTTTCACCCAACGCCCGCCACAAGGAACAGATCGTCGCCGCGTTTGAGGCCGGGAGACATGTGTTCAGCGAAAAACCGCTGGCCACCACCATTGACGACTGCCGCTCCATTTATCAGGCTCACCAGAAGAGCGGCAAACTCTTCGCCACCGGATTTGTGCTGCGGTATGCACCGATCTACCGCAAGGCCCGGGAAATTCTCGCTTCCGGCCGGTTGGGATATCTGATCGCCATCGACGCCAATGAAAACATCGCTCCGGCCCACGGCGGCTACATCATGTGCAACTGGCGGCGTCATACCGCGGAAGCCGGTCCGCACATTCTGGAAAAATGCTGCCACGATCTTGACCTGCTCAACTGGTTCTGCGATTCCCTGCCAAGCCGGGTGGCGTCGTTCGGCGGCCGCAATTTCTTCATTACCGAAAACGAGCCGCTCAATCAGAAATACGGGACCGGACTTTTCAAATCATGGTGGGACCCCCACGCTGCGGAAACCCCGTTCTCCGGCGATACCGACCTGATGGACAACTCCGTGGCGGTCATCGAGTACCGCAACCACGTCCGGGTGGCGTTCACCGCGACCATGAGCAACGCAATTCCGGAACGGCGGATGTATTTCTCCTGCAGTGAGGGCACCATGAAGCTCGATTTGTACAGCAGGCTGCTTGCAGTGAAGACTCTCGGCGACGAAGGAGTGCAGACTCTGGACTTTGCCGGCGACGGGCACGGCGGCGGCGATGATTACATCATGAAAGAGCTTTACGACACCATGACCGCCGGAACTCCGCCGAAATGCAGCGGGAACGAGGGGCTGCACAGCGCCGTTCTGGCGCTGGCGATCGATCAGGCGGCCCGAACCGGAGAAACCGTCGATATTGAGCCCGTATGGCGTGCTCTCGGCCGCTGAGCAGCAGATGCCGCAGAGTTTCCAGTTGCGGCGGAAAATCCGGTCGGGACTGCCTCATGGCAGGCCGGCCAAAATCTCAAAAACCCTGGCTCGGAGGTCCGGACCGGTGACATTGCGTCCGGCATCCGCGCCATGGGAAGCAAAATAAACAACCCGGCCGTTCCGATGTTCCGCCCGTCCCACATACCAGGCCTCCAGGCGGTCGCTGTTGTGGTTGCGACCGGTGCCGGTTTTGCCGTACACGGTCCAGTTTCCGACCGTGCCGTCTGACATGCAAAGTTTAAGCATGGCGACGTGTTCCGGGGCGAAGGGTGAGGACTCCGAAAAAATTTTCCTGAGCACTCCGATCTGTTCCACCGGCGAAATCAGCAGACTCGACTCAATCCAGAACACATTGTGACCGTTGCTGTTCCAGACTGAAATATCACAGTTGCCATACTGAAGGCGCTGAAGCGTGGCGCCGACATATTCGCGCTTCAGCCGGCCGACCAGTTTCCGGAAATACGGCACGCAGGAGAGCCTGAAAGCCTCCAGAAGGGTGAGGTCCCGGTTCCAGCCGGGATTTTCATGCCGGGCGCCGTCCCACCCCAGCCGGGACTCCGGACCAGTCACCACCTGGCAATCCAGTCCCATCAGGGTTGACACAATTTTGAAAGTCGAACAGGGCGGATAACGACGCTCCGCCAGACCGGGCTGCCCGTAAACGGTCCGCCGGCCGGCTCCGGCGACGACCGCGATCCAGTGTTCCGCCCCGGCCCCGGATTCCGGGGAAATTTCTGCGGCCGCCGCTGCCGGACCGGCACTGACCCATGCCGCTCCCAGCAGCAGCAGAACGGCCGGTTTCACGGCCGCCCCACAATGGAATCTCCCGACGACGGATCCGGCCGGTGGTAAAACCAGATCTGCAGGTGACTGATTTCCCAGCCGTGCCGGCGGTAAAACGCCATCGCCGGCAGATTCTGATCATCGCAATTCAACCGCATGCGCACCGCCCCGCGGCCGTAAGCCCAGTCACCGACGGCCCGCAACAGCGCCGTGCCGACCCCGCGCCGCCGCCACTGCGGCGCCACCACCAGGTCCTCAACTTCACCGGACCAGCCGCCCTCCGCCGTGGAAACCAGCAGCTGAGCGCCGCAGAACCCGGCGACTTCACCATCGGTTTCGGCCACCAGAACCGCGGCCAGCGGCGACGCCAGCATCAGCTGCAAAGCCGCCGTCTGCCGCCCGGGATCAGGAACGAAGTCCTGTTCCAGCTCAAACAGCAGTTTCAGCAACTCCACCAGCGCCGGAATATCAGAAGCTGTCGCCGGACGGATCGTCAATGTCTGTTTCATAGCAGGACGCCTCTCTGTGTGCACTCTTTTCAGTCGTTCTCCCGCAATCCGGTCGCCGGAGCAGTTCCGGCACCGGACACAAAGCCGGCCGTGCTCCAGGATCCGTTCTGGAGCACCGGCCGGACTTCCCGGATTCACCGGTTCAGCGCAACCGGCTACTTGTCAATGTGACAGATACTGCAATGATGGCAGTCCAGCCCCCGCGGCGGCACATAGAGCCGCCCGGCCCGGATCGCCGCCCGCCGGTTGAAGTAGTTCTTGGCCGCCAGAATCACGCCGACGATAATAAACGCCCCCGGCGCCGCCGACGGCAGCAGGAAGTCCGTAGTCCAGGCCGTGATGATCTTGATTTCGAAAATTGATCCCGAAGTCAGGAATTCCCGGATCGCGCCCAGCATGGTCAGCGTAAGTGTGAATCCCAGTCCCATGCCGATGCCGTCGCAAATCGACCGCAGCGGATTGTTTTTGGAGGCAAACGCCTCCGCCCGCCCCAGCACAATGCAGTTGACCACAATCAGCGGAATGAATATCCCCAGCGCCTCATAAAGCGAGGCCGGCGCAAACGCCTGCATCAGCAGGTCCACCACCGTCACAAAGGTGGCGATCACCACAATGTAAACCGGAATCCGGATCTTGCCCGGCACAATTCCGGCCACCAGACTGATCACCAGGTTGCTGCCGACCAGCACAAAGGTGGTGGCGACTCCCATTCCGAAGCCGTTGGTGGCATTATTGGTCAGAGCGAGCGTGGGACAGGTGCCCAGCAACAGCACCAGCACCGGATTCTCTTTCCAGATTCCCCGAATCAGATCCTTCAAGGGGTTGACCATGATTACTTCTCCCTGGTAAGTGCGGACATGATTTCCGTCCGGTTTTCAGCATAAGTAAGCGCCATCTCGTACACCAGGCGCGCTACCGCCCGACTGGTTACGGTGGCCCCGGTGCGGGCGATGATGCTGCCGCCATCCTGAACCACCTTCCATCTGGTTGCGGTGGCCCCGGTGCTGGGATGGACTTTTCCGCCTTTGCGGCCCGGTGTCCAATCTGACTTGTTAAAAACAGTCATGCCGGTGAACTGGTCAAGAATCACGTTGGGCGCAAGTCCCTTCGGCTGTTCACCGAGATTGAAAATCGTCCGCTGGAATTTGCGGGTGCAGACTTCAGCTCCGAGTCCGGGCGTTTCCGTCTGCTCGGTGATGACCACCTTGGAAATCTTTCCACTCGGCTCCATGCTGACCAGGCCCTGTATCGGACCGGAATACCCCGTCGGATTGGCGCCGCGCGCCACCACTGCCACCAGCCTGCCCTGATTTTTGATACCGAAAAATTCAATTTTCCAGCCCGACGGCGAAGTTTCAGTGCTGACGCATACGGCCGGGTCGTTGTCGAACGCCACCCCGTCCATCACTTCGCGCAGGCTGCGGTTGAACCGCTGCGCCCTGGCCGCTTCAATCGATCCCCGGGTCAGCCCCGACACCCAGGCAAGAATCAAGGCCGAAATCAAACCGGTAATTCCGAGAAACACGGCCAGCACGAGGAAATTTTCACAATTTTTGAGCCTGCTCATTTGGACGCCTCCCGGCTGCGCACCACATATCCGAAAGGCCGCGTCACAAACCAGCGGTCGATCAACGGCACCAGCGCATTCATGAATAGTATTGAAAAACTCACCCCTTCGGGATAATTTCCCCAGATGCGGATCACACTGGTGATCACTCCGCAGCCGATGGCGAACACCACGCACCCGGTGCCGGTGATCGGCGACGTCACCATGTCAGTCGCCATGAAAATCGCGCCGATGAGCAGTCCGCCGGTGAGCACATGGAACAACGCCGGCGGGGTAACTCCGGGGAAGAAATAATTGACCGCGCCGGTAATCAGCATCACCGTGCCGACAAAGCAGACCGGCACCCGCCAGTTGATCAGATTAAAGCAGATCAGAATCAGCGCACCCAGCAGCAGCGCCGGAGCGCAGGTTTCGCCGATGCAGCCGGCCCGGCGGCCGATAAAGTAATCAAACAACTGGCCATCCTGACTGATTCTGGCAAAATTCAACTCGGCCTTGGGATTGGCGCTGTCGATTATTTTGGGCGTGGTACCGGCCACACCGAGCGGAGTGGCGCAGGTCACGGAATCCAGTTCGACCTTGCCGCCCTGAAGCTGTTTGAACGTGTCCGGATCAAAAAAGGCCCGCGCCGCCGCCGGTTCCTCCATCATACCCCGCGGCGGAGTCCAGGTGGTCATGGCGGCCGGCAGCGCGATCAGCAGTCCGACCCGGGCCACCAGAGCCGGATTGAACGGGTTGTTGCCGATCCCGCCATAAACCTGCTTGCCCAGCCAGATGGCGAGAAAAGCACCGATCAACGGCACATACAGCGGCACCCCCACCGGCAGGTTCAACGCCAGCAGAACGCCGGTCACCGCCGCACTGCCGTCAGAAACCGTCGCCGTCACCGGCTTGCCGGCCAACCAGCACCAGAGCGCTTCGACACCGACGCAGAACACCGTGGTGAGCACAATGATCAGCAGCGCCCGGAATCCGAAAAACCAGACTCCCGCCGCCACCGCCGGCAACAGCGCCAGCAGAACTTTTCCCATGATCCGGCGCACCGTTTCGGGTGCGGAAATATGCGGCGAACTGCTCAACACCAGCGTTCCGGCGTCAGGCAGCCGCAGCGAATCAGTCTTATCGTTTTCATTCATGATAGGTTTTCCCCCCGAAATACTCATTTCTTCACGGCGGTGCGCCGTTTGCGGATCTCCGCCTTGCCGCGGCGCAGATGCTGAACCAGCGGCCGCCGGGCCGGACAGACATAGGCGCACGATCCGCACTCCAGACAATCCATGACGTGATTGGCTTCCGCAAGGTCGTAGCGTTCGGATTCGATCGCGGTGGCGAGTGCGCAGCTCATCAGATGCATCGGACACCCCTGTACGCAGCGCCCGCACCGGATGCAGCCGCCAGAGCCGTAGTTCAGTGCCTCATCCTCGGGCAACAGCAGAATACCCGACGTGTTCTTCGCCACCGGCACTTCGTAGGAACGCTGGGCAAATCCCATCATCGGACCGCCCAGAATCAGTTTGCCGATTTCTCCGGTGACGCCGCCGGCGAATTTCACCGCCTCGATCACCGGCGTACCGATTTTGAGTTTCCAGTTGCCGGGGTTGACCACCGCCCCCGTGACCGTGACAATCCGCTCCACCAGCGGAATTCCCAGTGTAACGGCATCGGCCAGCGCGGCGGCGGTTCCGACATTCTGCACCACCGTGCGGGCATCCATCGGCAGACCGCCGGAAGGCACCTCACGCCCGGTGATCGCCTTGATGAGCTGTTTTTCACTGCCCTGCGGATACTGAACCGCCAACGGCACCACTTGCACGCCGTAGCCGCCGGCCAGCTGGGTCAGGGCGTCAATCGCATCGCGCTTGTTGATTTCAACGCCGATGAACAGCCGTCTGACGTTGAGGATCCGCCCGATAATCGCAGCCCCGGTCAGAACCCGCTCGGGATTTTCGAGCATGAGCCGGTGGTCGGCGGTCAGATAGGGTTCGCATTCGGCGCCGTTGAGAATCAGCGTATCAATCGGTTTGTCCGGCGGCGGCGACAGTTTGACCCGGGTCGGGAAACTGGCTCCGCCCATGCCGACCAGACCGGCCTCGCCCACGCGCTCCAGCAGCCGGGCCGGATCGGTATCGCGCCAGTCGGACAGCGGCTCAAAGGGCGCCTCGCCCTGATCCAGTCCATCAGCGGTGATTTCCACCGCCGTCACCGGAACCCCCATGGAACCGGGAACTTCAATGATGCCGGTCACTTCGCCGCTGGTCGGCGCATGCAGCGCCGCCGACACGAACCCGGAGGGCTCCGCCAACAGCTGGTATTTTCTGACCAGATCACCTTTTTTCACCACCGGAACCGGCGGCTTGCCGGCATTCTCGGCCACCGGCACCACATATTTCGCCAGCAGCGGCGCCGTCTGCGTCGGCTTGCCGGCGGAAAGCTCCTTGCCGTTGCCGGCCGGATGAATGCCGCCTTTGAATGTCATCACTCCGCGGGAAGATTTATTCATTTCGCCACCCCTTCGGGTTCGTTTCTTTCAATGAAAAGATGCCGTTCGGCGGTCAGAAGCGCATCCGTCGGGCATGCGGCCGCCTCCACCTCGGCGGCGCCGGGCAGCGGATCGGCCTCGTAATTGACTGAAGCGAGAAAGCCATCCACCTTGAACTGATCCGGCGACGACTTGGCGCACTTGCGGCAGCCGATGCAGCCGACTTTGCAGACCTGGCGCTTTTCCGCTCCCCTGGCCGGAGAATTGCAGTAGACATGTGCCGCGGCATTGGCCGGCACCAGGGCGATCACCCCCCGCGGGCACGCCGCCACACAGGTGCCGCACCCGACGCAGAGTTCTTCATGCACCACCGCGAGGTTGTTGATGATTTCAATTGCTCCGAACGGACACTTGCGGGCACAGGTTCCCAGTCCGAGACAGCCGTAACGGCACCCCTTGGGACCGCCGGCGATCAGCATGGCGCTGGCACAGTCGGCCACTCCGTTGTAATTGACGTGCCGCGTGACCTGTTCAAAGTCGCCGCCGCACCGGACCACCGCCCGTTTGGGAAAGCCGCCGCCGGCGTCAACCCCGAGCGCCAGGGCGATCGCCGCCACCTGTTCCCGGCTCGACACCGGGCATTTTCCGGGCAGGTTTTCACCGGCCACCACTGACTTGGCAAAATCGGCGCACCCGGCTTTGCCGCAGCCGCCGCAGTTGGCGCCCGGCAGCAGTTCGGTCACCAGCGCAATCCGGGGATCGGTGGCCACCTGAAACAGTTTAGCGAAAACTCCAATTACCGCGC
Organism: uncultured Lentisphaeria bacterium; assembly: GCA_949298075.1. GTDB lineage: Bacteria > Verrucomicrobiota > Lentisphaeria > Victivallales > Victivallaceae > UBA1784. Next base: position 7,441 of record CASFVA010000044.1, on the reverse strand, counting down.
CGAGTACCAGTCCGGCGCCGCCCATCAGAATTCCGGCAATAATCAGATCGTTCATCTTGAGCTCCTCAGCAAAGTCCGGCGAATCCGACGAACGCCATTGCAAGGATTCCGGCGGTCACCAGCGCAATCGGAGTGCCTTTGAACGCCTCCGGCGGCGAAGCGAGTTCCAGCTTTTCCCGCAGACTGGCGAACAGCAGCAGTGCCAGCGCAAAGCCGACTCCGGAAAAACAGCCGAATACCATTGACTGCAGCACATTCAGATTATCCTTGACGCAGATGGTCGCCGCCCCCAGCACCGCGCAGTTGGTCGTAATCAGCGGCAGATAAATACCCAGCGCCTGATAGAGCGCCGGGCTGAGCTTCTGCATCATGATTTCGATCACCTGAACCAGCGCCGCGATAATCAGAATGAATATCAGCACCTGGAGAAATGTCAGATCATAATTGACCCCGTTCAGCGAAATCCGCAGCAAATACCGGTAAATCGCCGTGGTGATGCCCGAAGCAATCGTCATCACGCCGATCACCGCGCCCGACATGCCCATCGCCGTAGCGACCCGCTTGGAAACCCCGAGAAACGGGCAGATGCCCAGAAACCGGGAGAGCACGAAGTTGTTGACCAACACCGCACCCACGGTAAGAGCAAGATAACTCATCAGTTTATCCTTTCCTAAAAATTACGGACAAAAACTCTATAATATAATCAGCTGCCGGCATTTTGTCAACCTTTTCACCGGCAAAAAGAGTTCCATATCAACTCCCTCCGTTCAGTCCGCACGACCGAGCAGCACCGTACAGTCAGCGGCGATGCCCTCTCCCCGTCCGGCGAAACCCAGTCCCTCGGTGGTGGTGGCCTTGACCGAAATCCGTTCCGGGACCACGCCGAGCACATCGGCCAGCCGCTGCCGCATCCGGTCGCGGAACGGGGAAAGCCGGGGATGCTGGGCGACAATGGTCAAATCGCAATTCACCAGCCGCCAGCCGGTGAATGCCGGCAACCGGAGCACTTCCTCCAACAGCACCAGGCTGTCGGCTCCGCTCCAGCGGGGATCGGTGTCGGGAAAATAGCCGCCGATGTCGCCGAGCGCCAACGTTCCGAGCAGGGCGTCCATCAGGGCGTGGGTTGCCACGTCGGCGTCGCTGTGGCCGAGGAGTCCGAGCTCCGCCGGAATTTCAACTCCGCAGAGAATAAGTTTACGGTCCGCCACCAGGCGGTGAACGTCAAATCCATGGCCGATTCGATAATCCATCATGCCTCCCTCCTCTGTGGCTGAATTGACGGACGGCAGCCCGCCGCCGCCAGCGCCGCGAAAAACAATGCGCAATTCAATGCCGCGTCACCGTAATCAAGCCGGAATGACGCCGCCATTAGAATCATCCCGGTCACCGGGGCAAGTATGCCGAAGGCCGCGTTGACCACCCGCTGCGCGGGCGCGGCGCAGCCGCACAGCGCCTCGCGGATCAGCACTCTCCCCAGCACCGCCGACCAGACGGCGGCCACCAGCGTCGCCGCCGTCATGCCCGGCAAAACGGCCGCAGCAGTCAGCAGGGCCAGACCGGCCGCTGCGGCGGGCCATCGCCGGAACCGGTCGCGACAAAGTGCCGCCGCCAGGGTCAGCGCCAGTCCAGCCGCCGCCAGCACCAGCCGGGCACCGTTCATCACGGTCACAGCCGGACCCGTCGCCGCCACGGCCCCGGCCAGCGCAACAACGCCTTCAAACCACCGGGAACGCACCAGACGCACCACCCGGTTCCCCGCGGTCGCCGCCGCAGTTCTCAGCTGCCGCCGTCCGGAGTCAGACATTGTCAAAAAGTTCCAGTTTATAGGGTATGGAGTCCAGAAAGGCCCGCCCGTAGTTTTTGGAGATCAGCCGCCGGTCCAGCACCACAATATAGCCGCGGTCGGACCGGCTGCGGATCAGCCGTCCCACCCCCTGCCTGAACTTCAGTACCGCCTCGGGCAGACTGTATTCAGAAAAAGCGCTCCCGCCCTGCGCTTCGATCCGGGCAATGCGGGCCGCGATCAATGGATGACCCGGCACCGCAAACGGCAGCTTGGTCACAATGACGTTGCTCAGCGCTTCACCGGGCACATCGACGCCGGTCCAGAAACTGTCGGTTCCGAAGAGCACCGAATCCACGTCGCTGCGGAACTCCCGAAGCATCTGATAGCGGCTGAGTTCCCCGCCCTGCGCCAGCAAACGCCAGCCGTGGCGGTCGAAATCACCGCGCAGCGCGTCCGCACAGTAACGCAGCGCCTGATAACTGGTAAACAGAACGAAGGCCTTGCCCCCGGTCAGTTCGACAAAACGCGGAATCTCCCGCGCCAGCGCCGGAAGAAACTCGGCTCCGGAGGGGTCCGGCATGGTCCGGGGCACCAGAACCCGGGCCTGATCCGGAGCAAACGGTGAATCCAGCCGCAATGTCCGGCCGCCTTCAAATCCGGTGCGTCCGGTGTAGTAGTCGAAACGCCCCCGAACCGTCAGCGTCGCGCTGCACAACACCACCGGAAAATCCTGCCGGAACAGCGTCTCGCGCAATACATCTGCCACATCCAGCGGCGCAACGTGAAATGACACACCGGACCGTTCCGTCTCAATATAATAGGCCGCGTCCGGACGGGTGCGGTGCGTGAATTGATCAATGCCGTCCACGCAGTCCCGGCACCGGCCGCTGAATGCGCTCAATTCACCCCTTACGGCGGCGTCCTCCTCATCGGCGCTGAGATCACTGAGCATTTTGCCCAACCGCAGCAGGTGCGGCGTCAGGCGGTCCGGGAACCCGGGATCATGATCCACCGTCAATGCGGTTTCATGACGGTCGGCCAGCAGTTTTTCGTAAGGGGCGAAAAAACCGAACGCCTCATCCCGCGCCGCCGCGACCTCCGCCCGCAAATCCATGAATCCGGCTCCCGACCGCAACAGCAGTCCGCGTGCGCTGTCTGGATTGTACAGCCGGTTCAGCATCCCGGTCACCATGCTGCGCGACAGGTGCAGCCCCAGGTACTCGGCCGCATTGTTTTCCAGCGTGTGCGCCTCGTCGATCAGCACCGCTCCGTAATTGGGCAGCAGCGTCCCGGCCGAACCATCGCCGCACCTCATGGCCAGATCAGTGAAAAACAGCGCGTGATTGGCCACCACAATGTCGGCTTCCTCCCACTGCCGCCGGGCCCGGAAATAGTAGCAGTTGCGGAAAAACGGGCATTTAACCCCCAGACAATTCCCCCCTTCGCAGGCGATCAGATCCCAGACCTCCGGCGCAATGTGGCAATCCAGCGAATCACGACCGCCGTCGGCCCCCCGTTCGAGCCACCGGAGCACGCGTTCCAGATCCAGCACCAGCGACGGAGCCGGCAGCAGGGCGTCCCGCTCCTCCCCGGTCAGCAGTGAAAGCCGGCGGCGGCAGACATAGTTGCGCCGGCCCTTGGCCAGCGCCGCCTTGAAATCAATGCCGACCAGCTGACGCAGCAACGGCAGGTCCTTTTCGATCAACTGCTCCTGAAGATGAATGGTCTCGGTGCTGACCACCGCCGGACGCCGGCTGTAACGCGACCGGAAAATCAGCGGCACCAGATAGGCGAAACTTTTACCGACACCGGTCGGAGCTTCTACACACAGATTCTCGCCGGCGATCAGCGCACCGGCAATTGCCACCGCCATCTCCAGCTGCTGCGGCCGTTCCTCAAAGGAGCGTTCGCCGAAATCAGCTCCTGCCAGCGGTCCGCCGGAAGCAAAAAATGCTGCGCACTCCCCGCGCAGAGCCTCGGGCGGGCGGTTCTCCGGAGCCTCGACCTCGTAGCCGATTTCAAAGTCCTCGATCCGGAACTCCACACCGGAATCAAACTCCGCCGCCGGATTCTCTGCGGTGTCAGGTAAGTCAAAAGGCATGCCGACCGGCTTGATCATCGCTCCTCCCATGCCGCTTCGGAGACTTTCTCCAGACCGGCCAGAGCTTTGTCCGGAACCGCAAAAGCCTCGGCGATCCGGCGCAGCAGCCGGGCGGCGTGAGCGCTCCCGCCGCTGATCAGATCCGCCGCACTGCGGGACAGCGCCACCGCCACCTCCGGACTCCGGCACCGGCAGCCGTCCGGAATGCCGGGACCATCGAGCCGGCATTCCGCCGTGCCGTCGAGCCGGCACTCCAGCGTGATCAATTCGTCGGTAAAATCCAGTTCGGCATAAAACCTGCCCGCAAAGGACGCCGCGTCAATCACCATCCGCCGCAGCGCCGCGAAATCCAGCCGGTCTTCCGGAATCGGAAGCCAGGCGACAAAATGAAACAGTCCGCTGTCAAACAGCTGCCACATCCGCGGGGCATCCTCGGCAAGCAGCCGCAGTGAAACATTGGTCCGCCGGGCCCGCTCCGGCTCGCCGTCGCGGATCAGGCGCGGCCCCGGACGCAGCCGCCAGGCGGCAACCGCCGCCCGCCTCAGAGTTTCCAGGTCGAAGGTCCCGGACTTGAACTTGTCCGGATGCGCGCTCAACTGCAGCAGCACACTGCGTCCACCGCCGGGAACCGGACGACGCCGCCGGAAATAGTCCACCGCGGCCGTCATCGCGTCGCTGAATCCGGAAACCGGACCCGGCGCCGTGCTCCGGTTCTCATACAGCAGACCGCGGAGCATCCGCCCGAGCATTTCGCGCTGGTTGCGCAGGGCGCGCTGAATCAGGGCGTGCATTTCCACCGCCCGGTAGGCCGGCCGGCTGGAGGCGGCGGCGGTGCGGATGTAAAAGACTCCGGACCGCAGTTCGTTTTCCACGCCCCGCGAACAGACATGAGGAAGAGCGGCAAACGGCCGGACAATGAACACCGCATAGCGCCGCCCGTCAATCACCGGACGCTCAATGGTGAAATCCACCGGCGGCTCGACACACTCGGCGACGAAATTGCCCACCGCGGTGGGATCGAAAGAGCGGCATTCCTCGTCGGTCAAGCCGGTGTAAACCGCCGGATAACCCGCCGCATCCTCGCCGACCCCGATCACGATGTAGCCGCCCTTGGTGTTGGCCAGCGCGACAAGATGCCGGACGATTTTGGCTTTGGCGCCCCGGCTCATGGCGTTCCAGGACTGGTGCGCCTTGTAGTCCAGCTCGTCGGACTCCACCGCCCGGTAGACGATTTCCCTCAGGTCGGAATCAGTCATTGGACAAATCCGCCGCCGCGGGATCGTACACCAGATGCTGGCAGTTGTCGCAGCTGCCCACGCCGCCCTGCCGGATCTGGATCAGGGTCTGCGGCGTCAGCTTCAAATGGCAGTTGCCGCAGATGCCGTTTTCCACCGGAACCACCGGCGTACCGCCTTTTTTGCCGTTGAGCAGGGTATTGTAGCGCGAAGCCACCGCCGGATCAATGCCGAATCCGGAGCTTTTGCGCTGTTCGGTCAGTCTGGCCAGCTCCGCCTTGACCTCGTCGGCAAAAGCGAGCAGTTCGGCGAACTCGGTTTTCAGATTCTTGATTTCGGCCGCGTTGTCGGACACGGTCCGGGCACAGGCGCGCTTTTCCGCGTCGAGCCGGTCCATCAGCTCCAGAATCTGCTCTTCCAGTTCGCCGACCCGCTCGCGGTTGTGGGCAATGGTGCTGAGCATCGCAGTGTATTCGGCGTTGGTCTTGACCATCACCGACTGCTGCTGCAGGCGCCGGCTGTCGGCATTGAGGCGCTCCACCTCGGTTTCTCCGCGCCGGATGTCGGCCTCGAGCTTCCGGACCGCGGCGGCAGCCGCCGCATCGGCGGCCTCGAGAGTGGAGCGTTTCCGCATCAGATTTTCCATCTCGCCGGGAAGCAGCGCAAGGCGGTGCCTGAGATCACGGATTCTCAGATCGATTTTCTGCAGATTGAGCAAAGTTCCCAGCCATTGCGCCATAGTATTCCTCCCGGTTTGCGGATTATTTGCAGTAAGTCTGCCGCTGCCATTGCCAGAGCGACGGAACCGGTGCCCGCGGCAGTCCGATCCTCGCGCCCATCTTGACGGCGGTGTTGTCTTTCGCTTCGCCCGGCCGACCGGGGCCGTCGAAAATCCGGCCGCTGCCGCCGAACAGCAGATTGCCGATCACCCGGTCACCGGAATTGTCACGCGACTCATACCAGATCATCGGGGAAGACGCATTGTCCAAAGTGAAGGCGTTACCGACAATCGTCGTGTCGCGACAGCCGAAACGTTCGAGGATGCCGGGACCGTCAGTGACATGAATGCGATTGTACATGATCATCCACTGCTGGTTCATGCCGCCCATGTGCACACCGCCGGCAATACCCTGAGCGTCACAATTGTAGACGACATTACGCGGGCCGATCACTCCGTGTCCGGAATCCTCCAGCGTCACGGCGTAAAAACCCCAGCCGTAACTGCCGCCGGGACCGCCTCGCCTCATGGTGATTCTGGTGTTTTCGATCAGATTGTCATGGCACCAGCCGCCGTGCCACTGGGCGTCGCTGTCCAGAAACGTGCTGTCGGTGAAGACGCAACCCGAACAATCCCAGTTGAAACTGGGGGCGTGGCGCATGGCATAGGTGCTGACATTGCGCATCAGGCAGTCCTGGGCGCGCTCGAAGCCGGTATAGGCCAACCCCTCACGCTTGATCCGCCAGGGCTGGGTGATGTTGATGTCAGACCCCTCACAGTTGAGCGCATTTTCAAAATACACTCCCCGGGTGCCGGGACGATCCACCGTGATTCCGTTGACCCGGCAGTCAAAAACCCCGTTCATGACCAGCGCGGCCATCTTGAGTTCAATCTGGATTTCGCCGATGGGGGCAATGGTCAGATTCTCGACGCCACTGTGCCGCATCACCGTCGTACCGGTAACCCGCGAACCGGCCGGAAAATCCCGCCGCAACCGCCGGACCAGGGTCACGGTGTTGCTCTCCACCGCCGCTACTTCGTGCAACGACACCATGTGAAACCACCACGGGCAGCGGTTGCCGCCCAACTGTCGCCGGAATTCCGGCGTAACGGCCAGCCACAACCGGATGACATCACCGGGCTTCACAGCCAGCGGTTCGGTCAACTCGATAATCCGGTCGCCCCGGGTCGCGGGTGCGGCCAGTTGTCCCCGGCTGACCGGTTTGCCGTCCGGAGCCAGGGTGATATAGGACGAACAATAAACGTTGAATTTGCTGTCAAACCGGTTGAAGAAATATTCGGCCTCGGAGCGTTCGGTCCGTCCGCCGGCGTAATCGACCTCGATGAAAAGCGTCGCACTGGTCTGATCGAGCTTTTCCGCCGTCGCTTTGGAGAAGCGGTAGACCACCGCCGCATAATCGGCTTTGTCCGGGAGTTCCAGAAAATCTTCCGGCCGGAAGGTCGCAAGCACCTCGCCGTTGACTCCGACCCTGACCTCTCCGGCCCCGGACCGCGGGAAGAAGTATTTCACGCCCTGGCCGCCGCGCAGAACGTTGCCGCCGGTCAGCGAGAAAATGCCGATGCCGTTTTCCGGCAGCGTG
>CASFVA010000043.1 GCA_949298075.1 uncultured Lentisphaeria bacterium | reverse complement strand
ACCGGTCGGTCCGGTGATCGCCAATGAGGAATTCTTCGGAATTTCCAGTGAAAAACCGTCAAAGACCCGCCGTCCATCCGGATAGGCAAACCCCAGGTCTTTGATGGTCAGCCTCCGGTTGAAAGTCAGCGGAAAATCCTGATTTCCCCTGACCTCCGGAGCAATGGATAACGCCGCGAACACCGAATCGGCAATTGCCTGATTCTGCCGGATCAGCACCAAATTGTAATAAATGCGGCTGAAGGCCGGCAACATACGGGACAACACCGCAATCAACACTCCGAATGTCAGTAAAATGCGTCCGCTTGGAATTTTCACCATCACCATGACCGCAAAAATCCCGAGCACCAGGATAATCGCAGCAGTTTCAAGCCACAAACGGGGAATTTGTCCCAATTCATAGCGCCGGGCCCGGCAATTTTCAACTACTCGCCGATCCCGGCAGTATTCCCGTTCAAAAAAAGCGCCGGAACCAGCCGCGAGAATAGCTTTAATGCCGTAAAAGCCGTGCAGCCAAATGCGTCGGCAATTCTGATCGTGCCCGGCTTCTGTAATTCCGAGTTCCCGGTTAATCCGTCGCAACGGCCAGTAAACCGCCGCTCCGCATAACACCAGGAAGGTGATGCCGCCCAGAGTGATCAGCGGCAGTGTCCAAATCAGCAGTATTGCCAACACCAGGACCGTGAACATGTCGGAAAGCACTGACAGAGCCGGCATAATGATTTCCCGGCACATCAATCCGGAACGGTTCATCACGGTCTCCAGCTCAGGCGCACCATGTTCGAGATGAAAAGAATAAGGGGCCTCGAGAAACTTGCGGAAGAGTTCCGTGGCCAACTCCCGTTCCTTGGCATGGACAAATCGCCCCTGCAGTGACGCGATGCCGAACGCCAGAAGATTTTTGACCAGATAAAGCAGCATCACTGCTGCGGAAGCTGTCAATAAAAAAACCGTTGCATCCGTCTGCTTCCGCCACGACTGGAAATATTGCAGGCAAGACCAGCTGTCAAACAACTCCGGATCCGTGACCGCCGCCATCAGCGGCAGCAGCAGACCGATTCCGATGATTTCAAGCAGAGCGCCGAGCGTCATCAGCAAAGTAAGCCAAATCAGCCGCCGGCAGTCGCGGGGAGACAGCATCCGCCGGAAGTGTCCAAAAAGTTGCTTCATTTCACCTCGTCGGGATTGAGAACGCATCCCGGTGCGCCGCCGGTACAGCAGGCGGCCAGCATCATGTTTTTAACATAGCCCGGAGGCCATCAAAAATCAACTTCCATCTTGAAAAAATCCGTATTGGAGTTATTTTGTCATCGGGCAGGCCGTATGTGTGATACGGCAAAGCCGGAAGCGGTCCGCAATTCCACTCTGAATCCGGGAGAACGCCATGCTTCCCGGGGGGCAATAAAATTATGAGCAAGTCAATTCATTCTGAAACTGTTCGCGTCCGTTATCGCGACTGCGACCGTTATGGCGCAGTCAAAGCGGTCAACTGGTTTGACTACCTGCAGGAGGCGGCGGCCAACCATGCCGGCGCTCTCGGTGTCGGATACCGTCAGATTCTGCCGTTGGAACGGCTGTGGGTGCTTAGTCGTCTCCGGCTTGAAATAGCCGCTTATCCGTCGGTGGGAGAGGAATTGACCATAACTACCTACCCTACTCCTTTCCGGAAAATTTTCGCTGAACGTCAATTTCTGATTTCCAGCGGCGGAACCACAATCGCCCGGGCTTCAAGCGAATGGCTGTTTCTGAACCGCCGCACCCTGCATCCGGTGCGGCTGAACGAACTGCCGGCAGCCCTGCCGGACAACTCCGACCAGCCGGTTTATTTCAATTTCGGAGAGAAACTCGCCGCCCCTGAGCTTGACGAATCAGCCGACGACTTTGCGACGGAAGTCCGTTATTCGATGGAAGACGTCAATGCCCACCTCAACAATGCGGAATACGCCGGATTGGTGCAGGATGCACTCGCCAGTCGCCATCCTGATCCTTTCAGATTCAACTGGATTGAACTGGTCTGGCATTCAGCCGTCCGGGCCGGCGACCGGCTGAGGATCGGCGGCCGGCTTGCGGCTGACGGAACCTTTCATCTCGGTGGGCGCAAGTCGGACGACACCTTGAGTTTTGTTGCCGCCGGCCAAATTTCTGCCGCCGACTTGAGCAGCGTA
>CASFVA010000042.1 GCA_949298075.1 uncultured Lentisphaeria bacterium | reverse complement strand
CAATTACGGTCCATGGTCCACCGAATACTCGAGTTATATGTTTCAGCACTGCGGCGGATACACCTATTCCTACTGGTTCGGCTACTGGACCGGCAGCGGCGATCCCCAGAAGCCGACCATCAAACTCGGCGCCATCAAACGACCGTCCGCAAAAATTCAAATCGCCGACGGGTATTACTCCTCCACCTGGTTCAGCAGCGTCACCTCCTGGGGACAGGATTCGCTGCCGGACGTCTCCTTCCGGCGCCACAGCCATGGAAAGGAGGCGAATGTGCTTTTCATCGACGGCCATGCCGCCGCCGTCCCGCGAATCATCCGCCTTACCAATGAGCAATTCAACGAGTGGTTCGTCCCGCGGGAAAACTTTTAATCCATATAAAATGATGTAAAGTATAAATATAAAAAAGGAGGATTCCATGTTTCGAACACTGCTCGTCTGTATCCTGTTCCCGCCACTGGCATGGAGTGCTCCCCCGCCCCCGGCACAACCGGTCCCGTCGTTCGAAAGAGTCCCTGTCCCGTACGTCGAACTGCCTTACGCTCCCGGCGACAACACGACCGTCGACGTCAACCCGCCGGCCTTCACATTCCTGCCCCCGGCGGGTTTTCAACCGGGACGTTACCGGTATACGCTGGAATATTCCCCCGATCCGGAATTCCGCAGCCCGGCCACTATCCGGCTGACCGGTTTGACGCAGCATATCGTCCTGCCGCGGAAACCGCTGTCCCCCGGAGTCTGGCATTGGCACTGCGGTATCGAAACCCCGGACGGCCCCCGCTGGAACCACGTCCGCACCTTCACCGTGCCGGAAACGGCGCCGATACGGCCGACACCGGATTTTGCGAAGGCTGCGGCGGCGATCCCCCGGCAGCGGCCGCGCCTGATCATCACCGCCGACCAGTTGCCGGAATGGCGGCGGCGGGCTGCCGCCGGCGAACTCGACGTGCTGATCAAACCGCTGAAGGAAGTCGTCGCTCCGAGCATCGGCGCGCCGCTGCCCCCGGAACCGGAATTCCTCCCCCGGAAACAAGGCCCGGAATGGGGAGTCATCTACAAGCGGATCAACCAGAATCTGGTCGATCTGCGGCGCATGGAGGAGTGCGCCCTGCTCTATTTGCTGACCGGAGAACAGCAGTACGGCCTGGAAGCCAAACGCAGACTGCTTCATTTTTTCAGCTGGGACCCGGAAGGCTCCACGTCGCTGACCGTCAACGACGACCAGGCCATGTGGATCATGCGCCGGGGCGTGGTTTCCTATGACTGGACGGCCGACCTCTTCACGCCCGAGGAACAGCAGGTGATTGAGCGCAGCCAGCTCAACCGCATTCACCAATATGAACGCGCCCTGAGAAAACGACCGTTCGACAGCAAAATCTACATCAGCCACGACAACGGCTATTTGTACAATATCGGCGAGGCGCTGGTCTCCTGGCTGCCGGAACATCCCGAACTGTTCGACACCTTCGAATGGGTCATGACGGTCTTCTACGCCCGGCTGCCGATCCACGGCGGCGACGACGGCGGCTGGAACGAGGGGCCCGCCTACTGGGCGATGACCATGGACCGGATCCTGCGCTTTCTGTACTGCGTCAAAGGCGCCACCGGCCTGAATCCGGCACTGGAAAAACCGTTCTTCGCCAATACCGGCTACTATCTGGTTTACGGCTGGCCCGGACGCAGCCGGCAGAGTTCGTTCGGCGACGGCCCGACCAATATGCCGAACCAGGCCGAAAAAACCCGGAGCCTGGCCCTGCTGACCGGCAACCATCATTTTCTCAAACCGGCCTTCGACCGCAACCGGAAGTTCTGGCCCGACGTACTCAACTTTCTTGCGCTCCCCCTTGATTCCCGTGAACCGGACCTCTCCGACCTGCCTCCGGCCCGGCTTTTTCCAAGCATCGGCTTCGTCGCCATGCGCACCGATTTGCAGGACTACGACAACGACGTCGGACTGCTCTTTCAAAGCAATCCCTTCGGCCTGATCAGCCATCACCTGAACGCCCAGAACGCCTTGCTGCTGGAGGCCTACAGTGAACCGCTGGCGATTTCGTCCGGCTATTACGATTACTACGGCTCCCCGCACCACCTCGGCTGGACCCGGGAAACCAAGGCGCACTGCGCCATCACCTTCGACGGCGGCAAGGGACAGAAACGCGACAGCCGGTCGGTCGGCAACATCACCCGGTTTCACACCGACCGCGATTTCGACTGCGCAGTCGGAGAAGCCGGCGCCGCCTACGACGGTCAACTCACCCGGTCGCGACGCTCGATCGTTCATGTGCGCCCCGGCATCTTCGTCATCTACGACGAAAACGACGCCCCGGAACCGCGCATCATCGAATTCAATTTACACGCCCCGAGTCCGTTTCATTTCGATGAAAGCGCGCAGACCGCAGGCGTTACCCTGCC
>CASFVA010000041.1 GCA_949298075.1 uncultured Lentisphaeria bacterium | reverse complement strand
AAGTCCTTGCGTTGGCGTTTTTTGTAACTCGTTGATAATAAGCAATAATGCTCCCAGGACTTGCGTCCTTGCGTTTCAGAGACTTTTGCCGTAAAAGTGGTGCAAAATACCGTTGCTGGTATGGTTCAGCGTTGCCGATACCAGTCTCTTGCTCTCCGCTGAAAAGCCGTAAGTGCCTGCAACAGTAAGGAGTATAAAAAAAAAATTGCCAGGGATTTTATTTGTAAGTCCTTGGCAATCAATAAGTTCTGGTGGAGGTGGCGGGAGTCGAACCCGCGTCCCAACTCGATAGAATGATGACTTCTACATGCGTATCCCGTCTTTGGATTTTTTCGTCTTCCACCTCAGCCGACGGTCAGGCAAAGCTTCCGACTATCCGGCATTGATCTCAGGAGTGAAACTGCCGGCGGCCTCACTCCCTTGAACGCTCAATGACGCCGTTTACATCTTAGCGTTCGTCAGACGCAACGACGTGGCGGGAATTAAGCCGCCAGAGCAAACTCTTCGTTCGCAGTTATTGGTTTAATCGATGATTAACGAGGCCAACGATTATCCTCGGCATGCCGTCAACCTCTCACCGGGCCGGTCGAATCCGGAACACCCCCAGTTCAACGTGACTTGCATAATATAACGCCAATATCCAGTTTTATCAAGCTGCTGCCAGACAGCACGGGACCAATCTTCATTCAGGGTTCCGGCATTCACTCCGGGAATGTGCCTCTATCCTGAGCTGTCCGCCGCTCCGGGTTCCGGCATTCCCCGCCGCCGCACCTGCGCTGAACCCGCCGTCATCTGGACAGAGCCTCCCGCCGCACCTCGGGGAAGCCCTCCGCTAATCACCCCTCCCGAACGGCATCCGTCCCGTGAAGCAGCTCCAGCGCCTGACGCACCGTCGCCATGGCGTCACCGCCGTAATATGCGCCGATTTCTGCGGCAAACACCGGATCCACCGCCGCCCCCCCCACAAAAACCGGAATCGACAATCCACGCGCTTTGAGGAGCTCCACCACTTCGCGCATCCGCGGCATGGTAGTGGTCATCAGTGCGGAAAGTCCGATGAAGGACGCACGGTGCTTTTCCGCCGCTTCCACTATCGCCTCCGACGGCACATCCTTGCCCAGATCGATGACGTTGAAATTATGGTTGCGCAACAGCAGAGCCACGATGTTTTTCCCGATGTCATGGATGTCGCCTTTGACCGTTGCCAGAATAAACACCGGGCCCGACGCATCGTCACCGGTCTGCAACAGAGGTTCCAGGCGAGACATGGCGCTGCGCATGGCCGCGGCACTCTGCATCAGCTGCGGCAGATAATACTCCTTGCGCTCAAACCGGTCGCCCACCTCGGTCAGCGCAGGAATCAGCACCAGGTCGACCAATTCTCCCGGCACGGCCCCACCATCCAATGCCGCCTGCAATGCCTCCAACGTCCCGGAAGAATCACCGGCAATAACGGCCTGTCTCAGTTTTTCATTGACCGGAATCCCATCCGCAGCCGCCAGTGCCGGTTCCGAACGGGGCGCCGCTACCGCCGGAACTGCCGCGGCGGTATAAGCGGACAGATAATTTTTCAGATCGGGATCGCGTCCGAGCAAAGCATCCGAAGCCAATGCCAAGTCGCGAATGCCCGGAGCCAGCGGATTGGCAATGGCCGAGCTGAGACCTCGTCCAACCGCCAAGCCCAGAAACGCAAGGTTGACCCCCGTCCGACCCGGCAAACCAAAGCTTACATTCGACAGCCCGCAAACCGTGTTGAAACCTTTCCGGGTGCATTCGGCAATGAAATCCAATGCGTTCACCGCCGCCTCCGCCTCCGCGCTGATGGTCATCACCAACGCATCCACGACCCAGTCCGCCGCCGTGTAACCATACGCCGAACACTCGGTCGCAATCTCATGAAGCACTTTGAAACGCTCCGACGGCGACGCCGGAATGCCCGAATCCGTGAGCGGCAGCAACACCAGCATCGCACCGTATTTGGCCGCGATCGGCAGAATGACTTTGAGCCGTTCAGTCTCGGCACTGATCGAATTGAAAAGCGCCCGCCCCGGATACACCCGCAACGCGGCTTCCACCGCCGCCGGATTGGTGGAATCAATCACCAACGGCAACTCCGTCGTCAGCACCAGTTCGTTCACGGCCCGGCGCATCATGGCCGCTTCGTCAATGCCGCCGAGGCCGAGATTGACGTCCAGCAATGCAGCTCCCGCCGCCTCCTGCTCCCGGGCAAAGGTCCTGACCAGATCCAGCCTGCCCTCCCTCAATTCCGCCTGCAGCGCCTTTTTGCCGGTCGGATTGATCCGCTCGCCAATAATGGTAAACGGCATGCCCGGCGCTATCCGCCGCAACCGGCGACTGGAGGCAACCACCCCGCGCCGCTGCGCCGCCGGTGCCATCACCGCGCAATTCCGGAGCGCGGAAGTAAGAGCGCTGATGTGCTCCGGAGTGGTGCCGCAACATCCGCCGACCAGATTGGCCCCGGCCTCCACCAGCTTCACCGCCGCGGCCGCAAACTCCTCCGGACCGAGATCAAACACCGTCCGGTCATCCACCAGACGCGGCATACCGGCATTGGGCTTGGCAATCAGCGGAATCGAAGCGTAGGGTTTGATGGCAGTGATGATTTCAGTCATCTCTTCCGGACCGGTCGAACAGTTGCACCCGAAAGCGTCAGCGCCCAGCTCCTGCAGCGTCACCAGCGCCGCCGCCGGATCAACTCCCGTCAGAGACCGCCCTCCGGGTTCAAACGTCATGGAAACCATCACCGGATGGTCAGGCGCCACTTCACGCACCGCCAGCAGAGCCGCCCGGGCCTCCTGGAGGTCCAGCATGGTCTCTATGACAAAACCATCCACGCCGCCGTTCAACAGCGCCGCCGCCTGTTCCCGATAGGCGGCAACGCAGTCGTCGAAATTCAAATCCCCGAACGGTTCCACCAGATGACCGGTGGATGCAATGTCGCCGAAAACCAGTCCGCCCGGGAAAGCGCGACGCGAGAGCACCGGCAGTCCGGCATTGAGTTCAGCGGTGCGCTCCCGCAAGCCGAATTCAGCCAGCTTCAGCGGATTGGCTCCGAAGGTCGGCGCAAAAATGATGTCTGAACCGGCATTCATGTAGTCGCGCTGCACCGCAACCACCGCCTCGGGATGCTCCAACGCCCAAAGCTCAGGACAAACTCCGGGAGGCATGCCGCGTTTAACCAACTCGGTGCCGGTGGCGCCATCCAGAAACAACAGTTTTTTGCCGGCAATGCGGCGAAATTCGTGACGGTTCATGCATTTCCTCCCCAAAGCGGAATCAGAGTATAATATACCGCACCGCAGGAGAAAAAACAACCGCGGTTCCGCCGTCGCGCGCGGTTCCGGCTTAATGGCACCGGATACAGACCTCCCCGGCTTCAAATTTGCCGGCAGGATGAATAAAAAAGAAAGCAGGTATTATACTCTCGCGACACAGAAGTACAGTAAGCTCAATCGAGAGCCCGATGCTTTAATTGTTCCGAGACTAACCTGCTTTCTGCTTATAACTATACCATGTTTTGAAAAAAAATCAAGGGCTTCCATCAAACAATCTGGTCAACTGCCGCAACAACCGGATGCCGCTGGGAAGAAAACCTGTTTCCGGAACCGTGGGACTCCACCGCTGAACAGCAGCAGCAGTCGGAGCAATTCCGCCGAAAAAAAACGGAAAGAGGCATCAGCCTCTTTCCGTTTTCAACTGACGGATTCGCCGCTTACTTGGCTTCTTCAGCAACGGCCGGAGCCTCGGCTTTCGCCGGTTCAGCCTTGACATCCTCCACCACCGGAGCGGCAGCTTTCGGAGCCTCGGCGGCCTCAACCATCATCAGCACACACATCTCGGCGGCATCACCCCGCCGCTTGCCCAGTTTGACAATCCGGGTATATCCGCCCTGGCGTCCTTCATAAGAGGGCGCGATTTCCGCAAAAAGCTTGCGCACCGCAGTTTTATCACGCAGCCGGGAAACCGCCAGACGCCGATGATGCAGGTCCTGCTTTTTGCCGATGGTGATGAGTCTTTCGGCAAACCGGCTCGCCTCTTTGGCTTTGACCAGCGTGGTCTCAATACGACCGGTAGTGAACAGGCTGCTGACCATGTTGGCCAGCATCGCCCGGCGATGAGATCCGGAACGGCCGATCTTAAAAGTGTCAACTCTATGACGCATGATTACTTATTCTCCTCCGCTTCGGCCCGAACGCGCACCGCCTCGGCTTCGAGGACGGCGGACAGCCGTTCGCTGAGATTCATACCCAGTTCCAGACCCAGCTTTTCGATTTTTTCCTTGATTTCATCCAGCGACTTCTTGCCGAAGTTGCGGTATTTCAGCATCCGCGCCTCGGTCTTGGTGCACAGTTCGCTGATCAACTTGATGTTGGCGCTGTTGAGACAGTTCATCGCCCGCACCGAAAGATCCAGGGTTTCAACGTCATGCGACAGCAGTTTGAACAGCCGCATTTCCTCTTCGTTGAGCACCACGCTCTTTTCCACCAGCTGGGTGCCGAGGAAAGGCTGCAGGTGGTCGCGCAGAATCCGGGCGGCTTCCTCAAGCGCGTTCCGCGGCGAAATCCGGCCGTCGGTCCAGATCTCAATTTCCAGACTGTCCATTTCGGTCTCGGCCCCGACCCGGGCCGCTCCAACCTGGTAATTGACCCGGGTTACCGGGCTGAACAGACAATCCACCGGAATCGTGCCGATGGTACGCGGCGCCGTGTTGCTCTCGGTGGGCAGGTAGCCCTTGCCGGTGATTACCTCAATTTCCGCCCGGAAAGGCAGGGATTTATCCAGAGTGCAGATCAGCTGATCCGGATTGAGCACCTCAACCGTGCTGTCGCACACAATATCGGCCGCGGTCACCGGACCGGCCTTGTCCTTGCAGATTTCCAGGGTCTTGGGACCGTCGGCGTGAAGATTGAGACGCACTTTCTTGAGATTGAGCACAATCTCGGTCACGTCCTCAATCACGTTGTCAAGCGAATCGAATTCGTGTTTGGCTCCGTCAATCCTCACCGACGAGATCGCCGCGCCCTCCAGCGACGACAGCAGCACCCGGCGCAGCGAATTGCCCAGGGTGTGCCCGAATCCGCTCTGAAACGGCTGAGCAATGAATTTCGCATAGGTATCGGTCATGGTCGCCTCGTCGACAACAATCGACTTGGGCATCGGGAACCCGATTGCAGAATTCATAGTTTTTCCTCCAAAAATTGGTTGTACCGTGAAACCGGCACGTTTTCAACTCTGAGACTCACTCCGTCCACCGGAGATGTTCCGAACACCGGAATCGCAGTCAAACCGCTCCGGATCCGGCGGACGGGATTCTGCATCAGACCCGACGGCGCTTGGGCGGCCGGCAGCCGTTGTGCGGCACCGGAGTAATATCCTTGATCACGCTCACTTCAAGACCGGCGGCGGCAATGCCCCGCACGGCGGATTCCCGGCCCGCGCCGGGTCCCTTGATCCGGACCTCAACCTCCTTCATACCCAGAAGCTGCGCCTTTTTGGCGGCATCACCGGCAATGACCTGGGCGGCATAGGCCGTGCTCTTGCGCGAACCCTTGAAGCCGTTCTTGCCGCCGGTGGACCAGCACAGCACGTTGCCGTGAAGGTCGGTAAAGGTGACTTTGGTGTTGTTGAACGTCGCCAGAATGTAGGCAATCCCGCTGGGAATATGGCGGCCGCTCTTGGCGCGCTGTTTACTGGCCGCGGCGGGGGCGGCTTCCGCCTGAACTTCGGCGGTCTTCACTTCTTCTTCAGCCATGATTATGTCTTTCCACTTGATGATCGATTTAAATCAGCTGCCGGAGGCCCGGACTACGCTTTGGCGGCGAGACGGCGCTGCGTCTTGTCGCGGATCGCGCCGATCGTAATCTTCTTGCCCTTGCGGGTGCGGGCGTTGGTCTTGGTCCGCTGCCCGCGCACCGGCAGGTTGCGGCGGTGACGGATCCCGCGGTAGCAGTTGATCTGCTGCAGCCGGCGGATGTCAGCGGCCACGGCCCGGCGGAGATCGCCTTCGACGATCAGGTCGTTCTGAAGCACTTTGGTGATCAGCGAGATCTGGTCGGGAGTGAGATCCCGCGCCATGAGATCACGGCTGATTTTGGTTTTTTCAAGGATCTCCAGCGCTTTGGCCGGACCGATTCCGTAGAGGTAACGCAGCGAATACTCGATGCGCTTGTTTCCCGGAATGTCAACACCGATGATACGAGGCATGGTTTAAACTTTTCCTGTCGGTTGTTTTATGTTCAAGTTTTCCTGTGACACTTCTACTCCCAGGGGCGGACCCGGCGCGCGCACCGGCCCTCAGCCCTGACGCTGCTTGTGACGGGGATCCCGCGAACAGATGACCCGGATGATGCCGTTGCGCTTGATAATCTGGCAAAATTCGCATCTGCGCTTTACCGATGCTCTGACTTTCATGTTCTTCTATCTCCCGTAAAAGTTGGTTTTCCCAAAAACAAGTCAGACGCCGAGCTATCCCCGTTCCCGCGTTCACGCGAAAAAAGAGCCGCGTCTGTCAAACTAAGCTTGATATGACGGATCACTTTGACTGACAGCTGTTTGCGATCCGATATTGTCGATGCCTCCGACGCCGTGAAGCGGTGGAATTTGCGATACGGCGAACGTCCACATCATAAAAACGTTCTATAAAATAGCCCGGCACCGCCTTTATTTCAAGTCATTTATAAAAAATTTTGCATTTTTTACAGCCGAAGCCGGATTGAAAATTACGCAATCCGGATTATTTTTATATTGCATCTGTTGCTTTCAACCCCACAAACCGGCCGCCGGCCGGGCAAAACCTCAAGGAAACTATTATGACCAAACCAACCGTTTCAAACAGCGCCTGGGAAAAGTTTACCGGCAATCCCGTTCTCGGATCCGCCGAGCTGGGGACCTGCTTTGACGTCCATGTCCACCGGCTGGAGAACGGTTTCCGCATGTATTTTTCCTGGCGGCCGCAGCGCTCGCTGGCTTTCGTCGAAAGTCCGGACGGCGTCCGCTGGGACGCTCCCCGGATCATCCTCGGCCCGAATCCCGAATCCGGCTGGGAGGACAACATCAACCGCAACTGCGTGGTCGTGCGCAACGGCATTCATTACATGTGGTATACCGGACAGGCCCGCGGCTTCAGCCGGATCGGCTATGCCGTCAGCGAGGACGGAGTCAACTATCGCCGGGTCGGACGCGAACCGGTGATGATTCCGGAGTTCCCGTGGGAAAAGGAATCTGTGATGAATCCCTTTGTGAAATGGGATGAGAAACGCGGACTTTACCGCATGTGGTATGCCGCCGGCGAAACCTATGAACCCAACGCGCTCGGCTATGCCGAAAGCCGCGACGGCATTCACTGGCGGAAATCGCCGCTGAATCCGATTCTGGTCAGCGGCGACGAGTTCTGGGACCAGAACCGGGTCGGCGGCTGTGAAGTGGTCGAATGTCCCGACGGCTCCTGGCTGATGTTCTATATCGGATACGAGGACATCGACACCGCCCGGATCTGCGCGGCCCGTTCCCCGGACGGCGTCACCCGCTGGCAGCGGCTGAAATCCAATCCGCTGATTTCCCCCGATCCGGATTCCTGGGATGCCGCCGCCTGTTACAAGCCGTCAGTCTGGTACGACGCCGAACAGCGGCGCTGGATGCTCTGGTACAATGGACGCAACGGACAGGCCGAATATGTCGGGCTGGCCATCCACGAAGGCGGGGAATTGGAATGACTCCGACGGAGCCGCGCTTCAGCGTTTCAGCACGTCCCGGGCCTCAGCTTCGGTGATGAGCCAGCGGCCGTCGCTCTTGCGCAGACGCAATGTTACGGCGCGCACCTCGTACAGATTTTCACCGGTACTCTTGATGACGCCGTCGAGCGTACCGGTGAACGAAGCCGTCATTCCGCCGTCCTGAACCGGTTCCACCCTCAGATCCTGCCAGTCCACCCGGAGCGAACTGAAATTAATCCGGATGCGACCGGCGTGGGATGTGAGTTCCGTGGCCGTCAGTTCCCGGCCCAGCTCCAACGGTGCGTCGATCGCAATCCGCAGCGGAAAGCTGAAATATTCCGGCAGCTCGCTGTTGCGGTAGGCAATCAGCATCGGATTCTCACCGCGTTCGTGGGACAGAACGGCACAGACGCGGTCAACCACCCGGCGGACTGCCGCCACATCGCCGGACTCCCTGAAAAACCACCAGACAATGCCGCCAGCCAGCACAGCCACCAGCAACAGAATTGCAATTTTCCTCATTGACATCAGAACAGCGGCGCTCCATAGATTTTACTGCGTTCGACCTGGCCGAACCGGTGCCGCCGAAGCGGCTGGCTGCGGTTGTCGCCAACTACATAATAATGCCCCGGCATGACTTTGCGCGGCGGCAGCTGCCAATCTGAAATGTAGCGCAAATACGGCTCTTCCATCGCCTGTCCGTTCACGAACAGCACGCCGTCGCGGAATTCCACGGTTTCGCCCGGCAGCGCCACAATCCGCTTGAGAAAATAATAGTTGTCATGGTACTTTATCACCACCACATCGCCACGGGAGGGATTGGAAAACCAGTAACGCGGCCGGAAGCAGAACGTGAATCCGTGCTCCGGATATGTCGGCAGCATGCTGCCGCCATTGATCACACAGGGACGAAGCACAACGCCGAACACGACCAGCGCCGCCCCCGCCACAATCGACAGCCGCATCCAGAAAAGCCGGTTCAGCCGCGGCAGGAAGAAATACCGCCAGCCTCCGACGCCGTCACCGCTGTTCCAGAATGCAAAATTCGGCATGCTTCGCCCCGTTCCAGCCGGGAAGGTCAGCGGTTAAGCCGCTGTTTGCGCAGCTCAGCCTCTTCCGCCTCCAGCTGATGGATAAACCGACCCTTGTCGCTGGCCTTCATATAAGCCTCCTCGGCCGAAATGTTGCCGACGTCGAATTCGCGCTGAATTGACGAATCCATCGACTGCATGCCGCGGTTGCCGCCGGCGTCGATGATCGTGCGGATATTGGAAATCTGCCCCTCCCGGATGGTGTTGGGCAGACCGTCGGCCCACAGCAGCACCTCGTGAACCGCGACCCGGCCGCCATCCTTGCGGCGGCAGAGCAGCTGCGACACAATCGCCTTGAGGCCCTCGGCCAGCATGGTGCGGATCTGCGCCTGCTCATCGGAGGGAAACGCATCAATCACCCGGTCGATGGTTTTGGGCGCGTTGTTGGTGTGCAGCGTGGCGAACACCAGCATTCCCATCGCGGCGCAGGTGAGCCCCAGGCGGATGGTTTCGTTGTCGCGCATTTCACCGATCAGAACGATGTCGGGGTCGGACCGCATGGCTCCGCGCAACGCCCGCGGAAAACTCTCGGCATGAATGCCAACTTCACGGTGAACAATTGTACTGTAATAATTTTCATGCACAAATTCGATCGGGTCCTCAATCGTGATGATGTGCTTGCTGTAATTGGTATTGATGTAGTTGATCATCGCCGCCAGAGTCGTGGATTTGCCCGACCCGGTCGGCCCGGTGACCAGCACCAGTCCGCTTTTGTACTCGCAGATCTCCATGAGCACCTGGGGGAGCTTCAATTCATCGATAGTCTGAATCCGGCTCGGAATCTGACGCAGCACGCAGCCCATGCCGTGATAATTGTAAAGGTAATTGCACCGGAAACGAGCCAGTCCCGGAATCTCGTGGGCAAAATCGAGGTCGCGCCGGGCCAGATACTGGTCCCAGCGGTAGGCCGGCAGGCAGATTTCCCGCATCAGATTCTCCATGCGGCCGGCATCGAGCACATCGTCCTCAAGCACCTGGAGATTGCCGTGAATCCGCGACTTCGGCGGCTGATTCACCGACAAATGCAAGTCGGAACCGCCCAGCTCGAGCATTTTCCGCAAATATCCGTTGATGATGGGTTCCTGTTCCATAAGATATCGTCCCTCCCCGAAAGGTTTACTGCTGATTGTCCTGGTTGAGCTGCTTGGCCTGCTCAGTGGCCCAGAGCTGCTTGAGCTGCGCGATGATCGTGGCATCGGTCATCGCGGCCAGCGCCGCATCATAACTCAGCAATCCCCGGGTGAACTTGGCCAGAATGCACTGGTCAAACGTGCACATGCCCTGCTTGTTGGCGGTCACCATAGTCGATTTCAGCCGGAAGGTCTTGCCCTCGTTGATGATATTGCCCACCGCCATGGTGTTGATCAGAATTTCATAAATGACGGCCAGCCCGCCGAAACCGTCCGGAATCAGCCGCTGACAGATGACCCCCCGCAGACTGCCGGCGGTCATGGCCCGGATCTGAGGCTGCTGAGCCGGCGGAAATACGTCAAGAATCCGGTTCAGGGTGTTGGCGGCGTCCCCGGTGTGCAGAGTTCCGATCACGAGGTGGCCGGTTTCAGAGGCGGTAATGGCGTTTTCAATCGTTTCAAGGTCGTGCATTTCGCCGATGACAATGACGTCGGGGTCCTCGCGCAGCGAGGCTTTGAGCGCGGTGGGATAGCTCACGGTGTGCCGTCCGACTTCGCGCTGGGTGACCTGACAGTTCTTGGACATCTGCAGAATTTCAATCGGCTCCTCAATCGAAATGATATGATCGCGCCGCTTTTCGTTGATGATGTCGGTCATGGCCGCCAGGGTGGAGGTCTTTCCGGCTCCGATCGGACCGGTGACCAGCACCAGGCCGTTGGTGTAGTCCAGCAGCCGCCGGATCTGCACCACGTCGTCGTCGAGAAACCCCAGCTCCTCCAGCGAACGGATGTGATCGGGCACCAGGCGGTAGCTGCCGCTGACTCCGTCCTTCTGATCCATCAGCGCCACCCGGAACCGGTCGGTGCCGATGGCCAGCGCGAAGCTGGAATCCTGATCGCGCTCAAACTGGTGCCGGCGCTCAGGAGACAGCAGCACCGTGTTGAACCGCCGGGAGTCCTCAGCCGTCAGCACGTAGCCGTCGATCCGCACGACTTCGAGCCGGCAGCGCACAAACGGCGGAGCTCCGCCGGAAAGATGCAGATCGCTGCAGCCGAGCTTGCGCAGGCAGGCCAGCAGGAAAATCAACCGGCCGGCCAGCTCCTCATCGCTCAGCTCCGGCACGTCGGAAAATCCGGGCAGGTCATCGAAGGAGTTCACCCCGGAACAATCAATTTCAATGCCGCTGAAATCAATTCCGGCCTCCGAAAAGAACAGCTCGCGCCCGGACACCGACGCCGGCGCGGAGTCATCCCGGTGTCTCTCCGGCTCCCGGCCGGACTCCGCCGAACTCCGCCGGCGCACCGGCGCCGGCATTGTATTCCGGGCGGACCGGGGCGGCAGTTCGCCGGCGGCCGCCTGGCCCGAGGCATATTCCGCCACCGACTGAATCTGTTCAAGCAGGGCCTGGGCGTCGTTTTCGGCAGCGCCTTCCGACAGCCGGTCGAAAACTTTCTGGGCAAAACTTTCCAAATCGGCGTGCAGCCCGAGCGAACGGTACAAACTGAGCGCGTCTGACTCCGTCAGCACACCGTTTTCCACAATGGCGTAGGAGAACCATTGAATATCAAGGGGAATGATGGGAGGCATGAATCGAAAACTCCTCTGCTGTCATGGCCATGCTTAAAATATATATAATATATAATATCCCGGAAAACCGTTTTTTTCAAGCTCGCCGCCAGCCGGCTCCGGCGGAATAATTGACAAATCATTTCCGGCGGGATATATTGAAAAATCAGCCGTGACCGCAGATAATTCACAACCCGGAGAAAAATCCGATGCCGGACTCCCCCATCAGCTACCGTGAGGAAATCAAACGCAAACTCGTGCACCTCTCTTCTCTTTGGATGCCGCTGCTGCTGCTCGCGGCACCCGGCCGCTGGTGGGCGCCGGCCATTTTTGCGGCGGCCATGCTGCTGACTCTGTGGGCTGAGCATGCCTACGCCTGCGGACGGCCCGGCATCGGAGCACTTTACGGCCGGATTTTCGGACGCATGCTGCGCCGGCCGCCGGTCCCCGGCGCCTGGGTGGTCTCGGGCGGAGCCCCGGTTCTGGCAGCGGCCCTGCTGGTCGCCGTCCTGTTTCAGCCGGTGCCGGCCGCCGGAGCGCTGACCGTGATGCTGACCGGGGACGCAGCCGCCGCGCTGATCGGACGCCGGTTCGGACGCATCCGCCTGGTCAACGGCAAGTCGCTCGAAGGCACCATCGCTTTCGTTACGGCCGGTTACGCAATGCTGGCCCTGGTCCTGGCCTGGAGCGGCTGCGGTGGAATCTGGTATGCGGCCGCGGTGCCGGCAGTGATCGCCGGAGCACTGGTCGAACTGTTTCAGAAACAGCTGCGCATTGATGACAACTTCTCCATTCCGCTCGCAACCGGGGCAGTGCTGCAGTCAGCCGTTTTGTGGTTGTAAACACCGGCTCCGGACGGCGGCGCGATTTGCGACGGATTTCTTGCTTTTTCTCTTTTGCCGGGTTATATTATAAATTGACTGTTTCGTAATTTTCCATTAAGCAATAAAATACTGTCAAGGAGGCGAATCGTGAGTTATAAAATACTCGTTTTCGTCAAACAGGTTCCGGACACCCAGAACATCACCGGCGATGCCATGACCAAGGATGGCACTGTCAACCGGGCTGCCCTGCCGGCCATCTTCAATCCCGAGGATCTCAACGCTCTGGAACTGGCGCTTCAGCTCAAGGACCGTTACGGCGCCCACGTCACCGTCGCGACCATGGGCATGCCCGCCGCCGCCGAAGTGCTGCGCCAGTCGCTCTACCGGGGCGCCGACCGCGGCATTCTCATCACCGACCGCGCCCTGGCCGGCGCCGACACGCTGGCCACCAGCTACACACTGAGCTGCTGCGTCAAAAAGCTCGGCGACATCGACCTGGTGCTGTGCGGACGTCAAGCCATCGACGGCGACACGGCCCAGGTGGGGCCGCAGATCGCGGAAAAACTTCATGTTCCCCAGATCTGCTACGTTGAGGAAGTCATTGATCTCGCCGACGGCAAAATCACCTGCCGCCGGGCCATCGACGGCGGTTACGAAGTGCTCAAGGCTCCGCTTCCGGCGCTGCTCACGGTCATCGACGCCAACGAGCCGCGTCCGATGAACGCCAAGCGCATCATGCGTTACAAACGCGCCCGCACTCCCGGCGAAATCGCCCGCTGCCACCAGAACGCCAACTACACCGATGCCGGCGCCATGGACGCCGAACTCCGGGAGCTGACCGCCAGGGGACTGCTCATTGAGGAATTCAATGCCGCGGCGATTGACGCCGATCCCTCCCGGATCGGTTTCCCCGGTTCTCCGACCAAGGTGAAACAGGTTATGAGCGTGGTTCTTACCGCCGGCGAGGCCAAACAGATTCCCGCCGATGCCGCCGGAATCAGCGCTTTGATGCATGAACTGATCAGCGATCACACTCTGGGGTAATACTATCATGGCTGAAAAAATTGGTAACGTCTGGGTCTTCATCGAGCAGGAGGGCGGCAAGATCGCCGGCGTCAGTCTCGAACTGGTTTCCAAAGCCCGCGAACTCGCCGACCGGCTCGGCGTCAAGGTGGAGGCGCTCCTGCTGGGCAACGGGGTCGCCCACTGCGCGGATACGCTGGCTTCCTATGGCTGCGACAAGGTGTTCCTCGTTGAGGATCCCCGGCTCGAGCCGTTCACAGTGATGCCCTACGCCAAGGTCATCATGGACCTGATCAAGGCGCATCACCCGAACATCCTGCTCTTCGGAGCCACGCTTAAAGGCCGGGAACTCGCACCGCGGGTCGCCTCCGAAAAACTCGCCGGCCTCACCGCTGACTGCACCGATCTGCGGATCGACGATTTCACCGACGTCAAGAACAACAAGTCCTACACCGACAAGCTCATGCAGATTCGTCCGGCGTTCGGCGGCAATATCATCGCCACCATCGTCAACACCTGGGATGATCCCCAGATGGTCACGGTCCGCGAAGGCGTCATGAAGCTCGGCACTCCCGATCCGGCCCGCAAAGCCGAAATTGAGCGCGTCAAGGCAGTGCTCACCCCGGCCGACACGGTGATTGAAGTGGTTGAACGGGTGCGCGCTGACAAGGAAGTCGATCTCAAGGCCGCCCAGATCATCGTGGCCGGCGGCTACGGCGTCGGCAGCAAGGCCAACTTCAAGCTGATCTATGACCTGGCCGAGGCGCTCGGCGGCGAAGTCGGAGCCTCGCGCGCCGCAGTGGATGCCGGCTGGATTGACCACGACCACCAGGTCGGTCAGACCGGAGTCACGGTGCGGCCGCGCCTCTACATCGCCTGTGGAATTTCCGGTTCGATTCAACACCGGGCCGGTATGGCGGAGTCCAAGAAAATCATCGCGATCAACACTGATCCCGACGCGCCGATTTTCAGCTGTGCGCATTACGCGATCGTCGGCGATCTCAACGCGGTGATTCCCCAAATGATCAAGGCCTTCAAGGCCAAGCAGTAGAATCCGAGGTACCAACATGGCAAACTTCTTCAGTGACAATCCGGATCTCAAGTTCACGCTGGAAAACCTCGAACTCGAGCCGATCACCCGCATGGTTGAAAACAACTATGCCTTCGCCAGGGAATTTGACAACGCTCCGGTCGACTTCGATGACGCGCTGGACAACTACCGCCGCGTACTTGAAGTCGTGGGCGAAATTGCCGGCGACCGCATTGAGCCGCGCAGCCGCACCGTCGATGCCGAAGGCGCCAAATTTGCCGACGGCGTGGTCACCTACCATCCGTTCACGGTCCAGAACCTCAAGGACCTCACCCAGGCCGGCGTCATGGGCGTCATGCTTGCCCACAAATACGGCGGTCTGAATTTCCCGGTGTCGGTCTACACGATGATGACGGAAATCGTTTCGCGGGCCGATGCCTCGCTGCAGAACATTTTCGGACTGCAGGACATCGCCGAAACCATCAGCTTCTTCGGCAGCGAGGAGCAGAAGGACAAATACCTGCCCCTCTTTGCCGCCGGCGAAGTCGACGGCGCCATGGACCT
Organism: uncultured Lentisphaeria bacterium; assembly: GCA_949298075.1. GTDB lineage: Bacteria > Verrucomicrobiota > Lentisphaeria > Victivallales > Victivallaceae > UBA1784. The sequence continues at coordinate 27,762 of CASFVA010000041.1, read as the reverse complement.
CACCGAACCGGATTACGGTTCCGACCTGCAGGCGGTCCGGCTCCGGGCCTGGCAGGACGAAAAGACCGGTCAGTGGTATCTCAACGGCATGAAGCGCTTCATCACCAACGGCTGCGCCAAGGTGCACCTGGTGCTGGCCCGGTCGGAGGAGGGCACCACTGACGGGCGCGGCCTGTCGATGTTCATCTGCGAAGCCTGTCCGCAGCTGGTGGTGCGCCGGATTGAGGAAAAGCACGGCATCCACGGCGTGGCGACCTGCGAACTCCAGTTCAACGATGTGCCGGCCCAGCTCTGCGGCAAACGCCGGCTGGGACTCATCCGCTATGTGATGAGCCTGATGAACGGCGCCCGCGTGGCCATCAGCGCCCAGGCGCTCGGCATTGCCGAAGCGGCCTACCGGCTGGCCCGCAAATATGCTTCGGAACGCGAGCAGTTCAAGCAGACCATCGACCAGTTCCCGGCGATCTACACCATGCTCAGCTCCATGAAGGTCAAGCTCACCGCGATGCGGGCGCTGCTCTATGAAACCACCCGGGTGGTCGACCTGCGCAACGCCTACACCCACATCGTCGAGCACGGCGAACCGACTGCGGAGGATCGGACTCTTCAGAAGTATTATGTCAAACTGGCTGCGGTGCTGACTCCGATGTGCAAAGCGCTGGCCACGGAATCGGCCAACCAGATCGCCTACGACGGTCTGCAGATCCACGGCGGAGCCGGTTACATGCACGACTTCAACGCCGAGCGCTTCAGCCGCGATGCCCGGATCACCAACATTTACGAAGGCACCACCCAGCTTCAGGTGGTCGCGGCCATCGGCGGCGTCATGCAGCATGACCTCGACCGGCGCATGGATGAACTCTTTGCGCTGAAACTCGACGGCAAATTTGAGCGTCTGCTCAAAAAGCTCGCCGACGGCCGGGAACTGCTCAACCGGGCGGTGGCGTTCGTTGCCGAGCGCAAGGATCACGCCTATCACGATCTGATGGCCAGGTCGCTGGTGGAAATGGCGACTTCGGTTTTCGTGGGACTGCTGCTGGTGCGCGACGCCGCCAAGTGTCCGGATCGCGCTGCCATTGCCGAGCGGTTTGTGCTGGATGGCGCCTATGACATTGAACAGCGCTTCCGCCGGATCACTTCCGGCGAGGGCGGCCTGATCGACAACAACCGCGACATCATCGATTATTGATTGCCCGCACGGCCGGCGCCGCCGGCGGCAGGCTTTCCCATCCGGACTCCGGAGAACAGGGGGTTCAGCGTAATCCCGGGAAAGCGTCTCCTGCCGGCGGAACCGGGTGCGCAATCGGCAACTTAAAAGGAATTACAATATGAACAACAGTTATCTGGCTCGTGCGAAGAAGATGATTCCCGATGTTCAGATTCTTTCGGTGGTGGCGGCCAAACGCGCCAAGCAGCTGGCAATGGGAGCCCGTCCGATGATCAAGTGCGACATGACCAATCTGCTGGATGTGGCGCTGCTGGAAATTGCCGAGGGCCTGCTCTCCTACGAATTCCCGAGCGACACTGAACTGCAGGAAGCCGCTCCGCTCGCGGAAGCCGAAACCGGCGCCGCCGGCGAATCCTGATCGTCGCGCATTTCCGGCCGCGTCCCCGCCGTCACCGCGGAGGCGCGGCCTTATTGTTTCCGGTCCTGCCCTTCCGGACCGGAACTGGCGTCCGGAGTGGATTTCCGCCGGATATCCATCCCGATGCCGGGAATGAAGTTTTCATTTTTCCGGAACGCGGTCGGCGTGATTCCGAAGTAGCGCCGGAACGCCTGGATGAAATAAGGAACGTTGTCAAAACCAACCATCCGGGCAACCTCGCAGACCCGTTCGCCGGTTTCCACCAGCAGCCGGCGGGCTTCCTGGAGCCGCAGCTCCTGAATGTACCGGGCGGGAGAAACCTGAAACAGGCGGTTCCACTTGCGGAACAGTGTGGAACGGGACATGCCGAACCGGACGGCCAGACGGTCAAAGTCAATATCTTCCCGGCAGTGCGCCTGAAGATAGGAACTGAGTTTCATAAATACGTTCCGATCGGTATTCACAGCCGAACTGTAACGACCCTGAACCACCAGTTCGGTGAGCAACCGGTAGGCTGCAACATCCAGCCGGTCGCAGCTGCCGCGGGTGATGCTCACCTGCGCCAGCTCGACCACCTTCCGGATCAGAGCTTCCAGTCCGGAATTCAACTCAAAAGTCAGAAAATGCTCGTCCGCCGCCAGTCCGAGCGCCGTCATCATGGATTGACACTGCCCGGAGGGATAGTCCAGGGTCAGCGAACACCCTCCGCCAACGTTGATACTCTGATAACTGTTGCCGGGGCGCTTGATCAGAACATGCGGAAAAGTCAGCTTGCGGGCAGAACCGTTGACCAGCTGGATGGAATTTCCGAAGTCAGCCTTCGTGCGGATGGCGAAGGACAATTTGTTGTTCCATGGTTTTACCTTAGCGGGTTCGACCTCATACATGGTCCACTGCGCAACGCAACTGACCTGGTAGGGGAAGCTGGTCAGACGGGGCTTGTTGGCCAACATGGTGAAAAATTTCTGCATGAATTCAATCCTGAAACATTGCGGTCAACCTGAACAGGTCCCTTTCCGGCGGCGTACTGCCCGCCGCATGAAAGCATCACCGGGCAGAAATTTTTCGCTGCAGCGGAACTCGGTCGGAGTTATTCCATAAAAATGCCGGAACGTCTGGATAAAATATGATACGTTGTCGAAACCAACCATCCGGGCAATGTCGCCGATCCGCTCGCCGGTTTCCACCAGCAGCCGGCGGGCATCCTGGAGCCGCAGTTCCTGAATATACCGGGCGGGAGAAACCTGAAACAGGCGGTTCCACTTGCGGAACAGCGTGGAACGTGACATGCCGAACTGGACAGCCAGCTGGTCGAAGTCGATTTCCTCCCGGCAATGCGCCTGAAGATAAGAGGTGATCTTCATCAATTCATTCGCACCGACACGCAGACCGACGTCATCGCGCCGCCGGACAGCCAGCTCGGTCAGCAGCTGGTACGCGATAATATCGATCTGGTCGCAGCCGCCGCGGGTAATGGCCATCTGCGCCAGCTCGATCAACTCGCGGATCAGCGCATCAAGTTCGTCGGTCAACTGGAATGACCAGCATGATTCCTCCGGCTTCAGACCGAGTGCGGCGAGCAGCGACGGACACTGCCCGGTGGGGTAGTCGAGCGTCAGCGAAGTGCAGCCGGCCGTATTGAGACCCCAATAGCGGTTGCCGGGACGTTTGATCACCACATGACAGGGCCCCAGAATATGGGAAACACCATTGATCTGCTGATTGATGTTCCGCCCGTCCGGATCACGTCTGACGGCAAAAGAGAGCTTGGTATCCCACTCCATAACCCAACGGGTATCGGCGTCGCCGAGCTGCCAGAATGAAACGCAGCTGACCTGGTAGGGAAAATTGGTCAGCCGGGGCTTGTTGGCCAGCATGGTGAAAAATTTCTGCATATCCGGACTCTTTTCAATTAAGCGGTGGTGATCAGCGTCCCCGTCAATGGAAATCGGGCACCCGGTGCCGCTCCCGGTAGTCCGAAGCCGTCATACCGGCGGCCCGCCGGAACTTCCGGCTGAAGTAACCGACCGAATCAAATCCCAGCCGTTCCGCAATCAATTTGACCGGATCGCCGGTTTCGATCAGCAGACGGCAGCTCTCGCGCAGAAAAACCTCATCCCGGTAGGCACTGAACGTCGTGTCGCCATAGAAGCTGCGCCAGTAGCGGCGCAGCGTCGATACGGACATCCCGAGTTCGCCGGCCAGGCGGCGCAGCTGAATGTCCCGGCCGGAATTTCTTTCAAGATAACGCCGGATCATCTCCAGCCGCCGGTCCGCCGGATCACGGTATCCGGAGGGCGTGAAACTGGCGGTAATCAGTTCCCAGCCGAGCAGATCGCCGATGTCGCCGTCGGTCTCCCGGCTTTCGGCGAGTGCGAAGGTTTTAATGCGTTCCAACGCGGCGTCGAACCACGCGGTCCGGACAAAGGAACGCACCGGAGCCGTCCCGGGGGAAAAGGCGTTCGCCGCCTCCAACATTGCCCGGCAGTCGCCGGGATAGATCAGATAAAGTTCCTCCCAGGTGTCGTCTGCGTCCGGTCCGTAATTCATCGGCTCGCCCGGCCACTGGAGCAGAACCGCCGGTGCACTCACCGGAAACACCCGGTCATGCAGCACATAGTTTCCGAAGCCGCTGAGCACAAATGAAAAATTGCAGCTGTTGAACGCCTGCCGGACCCGATCGCGCTTGGTGGGCAGATAACCGATGGTCTCCACCGGCGGCAGCAGCGGAAACCGCCGGGCAAACGGCGTCAGGTGTCGGGTGCTGGATTTCATATTTTTCTCGCTTTATGAAAAATATAGCATAGCTTTCCCAGTTTGGCAAAAATTTTCCCCATTTTGAACCTTTTGTTCAACAGATTGAACTTTTCGTTCATTTCAAAAACGCCGCACTGGCGGTATAATTAAGCGTAATCAACCCTGAAAGGAGGAACTTATGCTCAAAGTTGGATTGATAGGATGTGGTAATATCAGCGGCATTTATTTAAAAAATGCCCCCCGGTTTTCCCGGCAGTTCCAGATCACCTGCTGCGCCGACCTAAAACCCGAGGCGGCGGAATCCTGCGCCCGGACTCATGATCTGCGGGCCGTCAGCGTCGAGGCCCTGCTGGCGGATCCGGAAATCGACGTTGTGCTGAATCTGACCACTCCCGGCTCTCACACCGCGGTCAACCTGAGCGCCCTTGAAGCGGGCAAGCACGTTTACTGTGAAAAAACGCTGGCGCTCAACCGGGAGGACGCGGCCCGCCAGCTTGAACTCGCCCGGAACAAGAATCTGCGTATCGGCGGCGCACCGGACACTTTTCTCAGCGGCGGCCACCAGCAGTGCCGCCGGCTGGTGGATTCCGGACTGATCGGTCAAGTGGTTTCCGGCACCGCGTTCATGCTCTGCCACGGCCATGAATCCTGGCACCCTGCCCCCGGGTTCTATTACCGGAAAGGCGGCGGACCGCTCTTCGACATGGGTCCATACTACCTGACCGCGCTGGTCAATCTGCTCGGGCCGGTCCGGGAAGTCGCCGCCATGACCGGCCGCGCCGTCGAAGTGCGGCAGGGCATCAAGGTCAATGCGGAGCGGACATTTCCGGTTGAAGTCGACACCCATGCCGCCGCCCTTCTCCGGTTTGAATCAGGGGCGATCATCACCCTTATCACCAGTTTCGATGTCTGGAAGCACTCCGATCTGCGCGACATTGAACTTCACGGCGTCAACGGCAGCCTCCATGTCCCGGATCCGAACTGCTTCAACGGCGAAATCCGTTATTTCCAGGCCGGACTCTCCGCCGACTGGGCGGTAGCCGACAACTTCTACGGTTACAACGAGAACTTCCGCGGACTCGGACTGGCCGATATGGCAGCGGCCATTGAGGAGAACCGGCCGCATCGTGCGTCTTCCGAGCTGACCGGACACGTTCTGGACGTCATGTGTGCCGTCGGCGAAGCCGCCGCATCCGGCCGCACGATTAAAATTGCCAGCACCTGCCGTCGTCCGGAACCGCTGGCTCCCGGACTCACCCCCGGAGAAATCCGGTAACGGAATCCACCTTAACCATTGGGAGAATGATGATTATGAAAAATGTTCTGATCTTTCGCGGCGGCTGGAGCGGACACGAACCGGTTCCGACTTCCGAACTGGTGGCGGCAAAGCTGCGCGAACTCGGCCACAACCCGGTGCTGGCCGATTCCCAGGAGTGTCTGCTCGACCCGGATCTGGTCCGGAAATACGATCTGATCGTTCCGGTCTGGACCATGGGCGACATTTCCAACGAAGCTGAGCAGGCCCTGCTCAACGCGGTCAAATCCGGCGTCGGCGTCGGCGGCTGGCACGGCGGCATGGGCGATGCGTTCCGCTCGCACACCGACTATCAGTTCATGGTCGGCGGGCAATGGGTCGCACATCCGGGCAACCGCATCGACTACACGGTAAACATCGTGGCCAAAGACGACCCGATTGTCCGGGGCATTGCGGACTTCCCCATGCACAGCGAGCAGTATTACATGCACACCGATCCCGGCAACCGGGTGCTGGCGACCACGGTGTTCTCCGGCGAACACGCCCCCTGGATTGCCGGTACCGTCATGCCGGTGGTCTGGACCCGCCAATACGGCCGCGGCCGGGTGTTTTACAGCTCGCTCGGTCATGACCTGGCAGATTTCCAGAACAGTCCGCAAATCCTCGAAATCACACTCCGGGGCCTGCTCTGGGCCGCCCGTTGATCCCGCCGCCCCCCACGGAAACGGTCCGGGCAGTCCGGCCGGAACCGGATCCGATCCGTTCCCGGTCAAAACAACGGCCGGATGGAATTGTGATCCATCCGGCCGTTCTCACACTGCCCTCGGGATCACCGCAGTCTCTTTTACGACAGCGCCTCGACGATCTTGGCCCGGCTCTGTACGCCCTTGAACTCCCTGACCAGCGCACCGTCCTTGTAGATCAGCATCTTGGGCAGGCTAACCACTTCGAATTTGGCGGCAAGCGCGGCTTCGTTATCCACGTTGACCTTGGCGATCACCACATCGGCCGGAGCGGTGGCGGCCACCTGCTCCAAGACGGCGTTGAGCATTTTACACGAACTGCACCACGGCGCCCAGAAGTCAACGAGCACGGTGCCGCCGGCCACAGTTTCATCAAATGTGTCGGCGGTGATATCTTTGACGACAGCCATTTCAATTTCTCCCTGTTTTGATTGGATCCGGATACTTTCAATATAGCATGACGCCACCGAAAATCAAGACAGCTGCGGATAATTTATCTCAGCACCCCGCCCCCGGCAGCCGGACCGGCTCCCCGCCCATTGTCATCGCCGAAAAAGCCGCTCCCCGCCGTGTCAGGCGGAAGAGCGGCCGTTCACGCTCCGCACCGGCTCAGATCAGGCCGGCAAAGAACCGGATTTCCTCCTTGATGAACTCAGTGGAGCTCTCCACCACCGGCGCTTCCAGCAGATCGACGGCGATGAATTTATCACCAGCCGCATTCAGCCGTTCCCGCAGCCGCTGCTGGTAGTCATACTGAAATTCAGTGGCGACGTTGACCTTGGCGATACCGCGTTCAATCACCGCACGCACTTTGTCGCGCGGCGTGCCGCTGCCGCCATGCAGCACCAGCGGAACCGGCACCCGGGCGGCGATTTCAGCGCAGAGATCCACCTTGATCTCCGGCTTTTCGCGGTAAAATCCGTGTGCGGTGCCGATTGAGACCGCCAGGGCATCCACCCCGGTGGCCTCGTAGAAGCGCACCGTCTCCTCCAACTGCGACACTGCCAGCGAACTGCCGCCCATCGGTACATGACCGATTTCACTCTCAATCGACACTCCGGCGTTCCGGGCCAATTCCACTGCCTGCCGGACCCGGGCGGTGTTCTCTTCGAACGGCAGCTGCGAACAGTCGAGCATCACCGACGTAAAACCGGCCCGGATCGCCCGCTCCACCTGTTCCAGCGAGGCGCCGTGGTCCAGATGCAGCACCACCGGAACCGGTGAATTTTCCCCGAGATTGCGCACCAGCGCCCCCAGCGGTTCACCGTGACCGTTGTCGATCAGCCTCGAATAGACCTGCACAATAACCGGTTGATCCAGGGCTTCCGCCGCCCGAACCACCGCCAACGCCGTCTCATAGTTGCCGATGTTGAATGCTCCCACCGCCCGATGTTCCCGACGGGCGGCCGGCAGCACCTCGTTCATAGTGACCAGCGGCATGGTTCAGCACCCGGCAAAAAGTTCTTCAAAGGTGACGATGTCAACTCCGGCCCCCCGCAGCACCGCCGCAGTATGCGGCGAAGCAGTCAGCGTTTTCACTCCGCCGTTGGCGGCGGCCGCCGCCCGCGCCGCCATTTTTTCCAGCAGTCCGGGCGCGACCCGGTCCAGCACCATGGCGCCCTCGCCGGCGGAATAGGACTCTTCGTCACTGATACCGTAGAGTACCGGAGCCGGCGTGATGGCGGCAAACAGCTCCTCCGGCGCTCCGGAAGCGCCGTAATTGCGCAGATAATCACTCGCAATCAGCGAAGCCGCGGGCAGCTGCGGCGCCGCCAGTTTTCCGGCTTTTACCGCGTCAAGCAGAAATTCGGTGCTGTGAATCACCGGAACGCCCTCAAATTCCCGCCGCAGAGCGTCGCAGAGGGCGGTTGAAGCCGTCACAATAGTTTTGAAACCGGCAACGGCCGCCTTAAACCGCCTGAAAGACTCCGCCGCCTCCGCCGCATACCCCAGCACGGCGAGTTTTTTGAAGGCCTCGGCCCCTTTCATGACCGCAGCGGCACCGGTCAGCCTGCGCAGCGCGGCATCGCTCGGAGCATAGCCGGATTCCAGCAGCAGCACCTCGCCCTGCCCCTCAACCCGGTAAACTGCCGACGTCAGTTCAGCCGCCAGCGCCTCGACCGGGGCCGGGACATTGCCGGCGGCAATGAAATCCCGCCGCATGGCGATGGTCAGTCCGATCTCATCGTAATGCTCCACGCAGTTACGCCGGTTGGCGCCGGTGAGGTCGGCTTCGAACAGCGTTTCGGCATAGTCGGGATTTTTCACCGCTTCCGGGTCGCAAAGCAGCCGGCCGGCGATCAGCGCCCGCACCCGCGGCGTATCACATTCGCGTCCGGACGCATTGCCGGCGGCCGCCAGGTGGCGGCACATGAAGCAGAAACGGCAACTGTCAATGACTTTCAGATATTGTTCAATATACATAATTATGGTTCCTTCTCCTGAATTTCAGCCGCCGGATCAAAAGCCTTTGAAGCCCATCTTGCCGGGATTCATGATATTGTTGGGATCAAGTTCCTTCTTGAGCTTTTCCAGCACGTCCATCGCCGGGCCGTACAGCTCCTTCATCAGCCGCCCGAGCTTGAGTCCGACGCCGTGATGCTCGTTGATGACGCCGCCGTTGGCGATGGCGGCCCGGATCGCCAGATCCCAGACCCGGTTGTAGAGCGCCGCGGCCTCATGCGGATCCCGCGGGAAATCCTCGAAAATGAACCGGGCGTAAAGCATGCATCCCCAGTCGTACCAGTGCGAAAAATGTCCGATGAACTTGGCTTCCGGGAAGTTGGCGTTCACGGTGTTTTTCATCGCCCAGTAAACTTTTTCAATGTTGCTGAAGGTCGCCACCGTGTCCAGCGTGCCGAACGCCTGCGGCATGTGGAACATGTATGGCGGATAGAAGAACTTGTAACGGTTGTTCCACCACGCCTCGCCGGATTCGGTGCCGAGATCCTCCTTGGCCTTGGCCGCACGGCAGATTTCGCAGGCGCGCTCCATCTGCAGATCCACCACTTTTTCCGGACCGTCGAAGCCGAAGACCAGGTAGGCTCCCTTGCGGTCAATGCCCAGCACCCGCTTGATCAGACGTTCGGTTTCCGGCTCATCGTACAACCGGACCGCACAGGGCTGCATGCGGCTGTGCATGAGTTCCGCTCCGGCCATCATGGCCGAGTGCATATCCTCAAACAGAAAGGCATGAAATTTACGCGCCTCCGGAATCGGATGAATCTTGAGCGTGACCTTGGTGATGACGCCCAAGGTGCCCTCGGAGCCCAGGAACATCATGGTCAGATCGGGTCCGGAAGCATGCCGCGGCACCGGCAGCGTCCTGATAATCTCACCGGTCGGGGTCACCACTTCAAGCGACATGACCATGTCTTCAATTTTGCCGTATTTGGTCGAGAGCACGCCGGTCCCCCGGTGCGCCAGAAATCCGCCGATGGTGGCGCAGCCGATCGACGCCGGAAAATGCATGGTGGAATAACCGGCCTTTTCCACAGCCCACTCAAGATGCTGGGCGATGATGCCGGTTTCGCAGGTCACAGAGAGCGTAACGGTGTCGATTTCCAGCACCTTGTTCATACGCTTGGTATCCAGCAAAATGCCGCCGTAGACCGGCAACGCCCCGCCCTGCGAGCCTGAACCGCCCCCCCACGGCGTCACCGGAATATGATACTGGTTGGCGATTTTCAGCACCTTGGCGACCTCTTCGGCTGAAGCCGGCTGGACAATCAGGTCCGGCGGGGTCGGCACTGCGCCCCGGTCGTGCCACATTTCCGGAATCCAGTAATAGTCAATCGAATGGCCGAGCCGGTCGGCGGCGTTGATGGTCACATATTCCGCACCCACCGCGTCGGTGAGTTCGGAGAGCACCATCTCGTACATATAGCTGTCAATTTTCACAGAAACCTCCTTTTCCGCTTCAATGGTTTGACGTTTCAACTCCTGCAATCGGCATAAACCGGAGCCAGCGCGTCATGGACGGCCCGGTAGATTTCAAAGCGGCGGTTGTAAAATTCCACGCCGGCGGGATCCGGTTCCAGTTCAGCCCCGAACCTCAGGGTCTGCTTCACCGCGGTTCCGGGATCCGGATACACTCCGGCCCCGACGCCGGCCAGCAGAGCCGAACCGAAACTGGCGTCCCCCGGGCGCGGCAGCCGGACCGGCACCGCCATGACATCGCAGACGATCCGGCTCCACAGCGCACTCCGGGCGCCGCCGCCGATCAGGAACAACTCCTCCACCGGCAGCCGCATCTCCTCAATCACGCCCCGGCAGTCGCGCAGGGAGAATGCCACCCCTTCCAGCAGCGCCCGGTAACAGTCGCCCCGGGCGGTCTCCATGCCCAGCCCGGTGAAACTGCCACGCAGATTCGGATCCCAGTAGGGAGAGCGTTCGCCCTGCAGATAGGGGTGAAACATCACGCCGTTGGCTCCGCGCGGCGATGCCGCGGCCAGTTCGTCCATGAAATTGTAGGCGGCCTTGCCGGCATATCCGGTGGGGAACAGATCGCGCAGCCAGCGCTGGCAAACCGCCGCCGCGTTGGTGGCCGACACCGTGTACCACATGCCGGGCATCACATGCGAATAGGTCAGAGTCCGCCGGTGCGGCACCGGACGGTCGGTCATCACATTGAAATTGCCGGCCGTCGCCAGCTTGACGATCGCCTGACCGGGCCGGATCGCTCCGGCGCCGTAATCCTCGACGGCTGAATCGGACGTACCGCAGATCACCGGAATCCCGGCCGCCAGACCCGTATCCCGGGCGGCGGCAACACTCACTTCGCCGGCCACGTCGCAGGGCCGGATCAATTCCGGAAGCGCTTCCGGACGCAGTCCGGCCAGCGCAGCCAGTTCTTCCGACCACTGCAACGTGTTCATGTCGAAAAACAGTGTCCCCTCGGCTTCGATGAAGTCGGTAGCGGCGCGGCCGGTCAGCAGATAGCGCACGTAGTCCTTGACAAACAGTACATGCCGCACCGCCGCCATGACCTCCGGTTCGTGCCGGGTCAGCCACATCAGCTGCGGCAGAGTCCAGGTGGGCGCCGGCATCTGAAACGCGGTCGCGAAAATCCGGTCACCGTATTTTTCAGTGAGTTCCCGACACTCCGCGGCGCTGCGCTGATCGGTCCACATGATGGCCGCACGCAGCGGCTTGAAATGCTCATCCAGCAGCACTGCGTTGTGGGTGCTGCCGTCGGGAGCCACCGCCGCAATCCGCCCGAGATCAAGTCCGGCGGCGGCCAGGTCGGCAAACACCCGGCACATGACCGCGTACCAATCTTCCGGATTCTGTTCCGACCACCCCGGACGGGGAAACGCGGTCGGATACTCCCCGGAAGCCTCCCCCACCAGGTTGCCGGCGAAATCAATCACCGTGATTTTACAGCCGCCGGTGCCGAAGTCAATGCCGGCCAGCAGATCGCGCGTCATCGTCACTTAACCCAGGCGTGTTCGGGATCTTTGTGGGAGATCAATCCGCGGTTGACCCGTCCGCTCATGGTCCACAGATAATACATGTCATAGCCGGGGGCGCCGCAGAGCGGATGGTACCCCTCGGCAATTGCCACGGTATCGTTATTCTTGACGGTGTAGGTCTCGTCAATGCGTCCGTCCGGCGTGTAGACCTTCTGAATGCCGAAACCGTTGGCCGGATTGAAGCGGTAGAAATAGGTTTCCTCCATGTCGATTTCTTCGGGCGGATTATCCACGTCGTGCCGGTGGGGCGGATAGCCCGACCAGTTGCCGGAGGGAATCATGCCCTCGCCGATGTAGAAGTGTTCGCTGTCGAACTTCTCGTCGATCATGATCGTGGCCTGGCGCATGAAGTTGTCGCGGCCGATGGTGATGGTGGTGGTCATCTCGGGCGTGATCACGCAGGGAGCCGCGGTGTCGCGGCTCGCCGGAGCGGCGTTGCAGGCGAAATCGGTCGAGGTCAGCGCCGTGATGGTGTAAGCGGTGCGGCGCGGCAGATATACGGTGTGCGGCTTGCCGGAAAACACATCCTTGCGCTCCCCCACCTCCGGAAAACTGAAGCCGTCGCCGGCAACCGCGGCCCGGCCGCCGAGCCAGACCAGCGCCACTTCAAATTCGCCGGTGTTCCCGGAATAAGTCTCTCCGGCGTCCAGTTTCACAATGCTGAACGCAGTGAGCTTCATATTGTATTCCCCCAGCTCGAACACCCGGTTGCAGCCCTTGCGGACATCGGTTTTAATCAGCAGATTCATGGTGTCAACTCCTATTTTACAACGACAGGTTCAATATCAAGAATTTTGCAGAAGTGTGTCAGTTCGGCCGTGATGTCGCCGTGGATCAGACTGTAATGGTGTTCGAAGCCCAGTTCGATCACCGTCTCGCGGAGTCGGTCGCAGCCGGCGTCGAACCGGATGCGAAGCGGATTGCCGCGCAGCTCCTGTTCCGTTTCAATCCCGTCGCCGGGGGCAATCAGCATCCGGAAGCCGGTGCCGTCGCGGTTTTCGCTGAGCCGCGCCAGCGTGATCCGTCCGGGCTTCAGCGGGAATTCGTTGGTGAGTCCCTTGCGGTCGCCGCCGTCGATGATCGAACTCTGCCGCAGTCTGGCCTCAAATCCGTTCCGGCACAGCTCGGCCGGCGCCGCGCCGCAGTGCCAGGCCACACCGGTCTCGCCCTCCATCACGATCATGTCACAGAAAAACGGCTTGCCGCCGGTCAGGTACTGCTGAATCAGCATGGTGACGGCGCCGTACACATCACCCTCGCAGGCGGTGACGGTGCCGTGGTTGGTCAGCATGCCGATGGTGGAGCAGACCCCGATGCCGCAGAGATCATTCTCATTGAATTCCGGCCAGCACCGCATGGCGAACGCCGAAACAAGATACTTTTCCCGGAGCTGATTGACCGCGGTAAAAATGCCGGCCGATTTACGGAGTTCATCGGGAGTCGGCCCCTGAATGGCGGCCGAATCCCCCCGGATCAGTTCCAGCGCCGGAGCCAGTTCCGCCTCGCTCATCGCCTCGGCGCGTTTGACCACTTCAAGCAGGGTGATGTACTTCAGTTCAACTCCCAGCGCCCGGCGCAGCAGCATTTCATCACATCCTGAGGTGTAAAATCCCGGCACCCGTCCTCCGATGACTCCCAGCCGCAGCTGCTGAATCCGCCGGGCCGCGGCGACCGCCCGGAGCACCGGTCCGAACTGCTCCGCCGCCGCCGCGTCGACCGGCGCGTGGACGTGAAAATAAGGAATTCCCAGCTTCCACATGAAATGCGCATTCATGTTGGCCGCGCAGAAGCTGTTGGCCGCCAGCCGGCCGCCGGTCATCGGGGGTTCCGGCATCGACCAGAGCACCACCGGTTTTTTGAGTTCATTGGCGATCAACGGCAGCAGGGTGCCCAGCGAAAACGTGGCAAAAAAAGCAATGATGCCATCCACCCGCTCCGCCTCGAAGCGTTCCCGTTCGGCCAGCAGTTCAGGTTCGAAAGCGATCATCCGGTCGCCCCCGACAAACTCGACTTCGGGAAAACTCCGCCGGAGCAGTTCCAGCGCGGCAACGCGCTGACCATCCAGACGCGGATTCATCCAGCTGGCTTTGGTGAAAGGAAGAAATCCGATTTTCATGTCATCACCCAGTTGTTTCAAACTTTGAATTAAACCATAAAAACACCGCCGGATATGCCGGCTGGCGTCATTGCCCCCGTCTCCTCAGCGGTACTCCGGATAAAGCTCCCGCATTTCCCGGATGGTCGGCTGCCCGGCCCGGGCGCCGAGCCGGCGGCACTTCAGCGCCGCGAAACGGGAGGCGAACTCCATGGAACGCCGGATGTCACCGCTCTCCAGATAACTGTACACAAAAGCACCGTGAAAGGAATCCCCCGCGCCAGTGGTGTCCACCACCGTCTCGGCCGGCGCCGCCGGCACCAGCCGGACCTCTCCTGACTCGGGATCGACGTAAATCGCCCCCTGCGCCCCCATGGTCACCGCAGTGACCAGGTTGTGATGGGCTTCCAGCGCCCGGATCCCGGTGCTGAGGTCGTCGCACCTGCTCCACTTGCGGCAGAAATCCTCGCTGGCAATGACCAGATCGGCCAGATCGAGCAGCTCACCGATGCGGGGCCGGATGGTTCCGGCGTCAATGCTCACCAGCACACCGTGGTCCCGGGCAATCCGCGCAGCCGCAATCGCGGCGGCGGTATGATGCCCGTCCAGATGAAGCACCCGTGCTCCGGCAATCATGGCGACCGGCAGATCAGATTCAACCAGGTCAGGAATGTGATTCTTCGTCCAGGCCACGGTCCGCCGGCCGTCGGGAGTGATCAGGCAGTAGGCAATCGGCGATTTACAGCCCGGACAAATCCGGATGCTCCCGGTCTCCACTCCCTCGCTCCGGAAGTCCTCGATCATTTTCCGTCCGTCGAAATCATCGCCGAGCGTCGTCACGAATGCGCTGCGCAGTCCGAGCCGGGCCGCCGCCACCGTGGCGCCGCCGCCCGGACCGCCGCCCTGAATCTCGTGCTCGGAAATTTCCACTTTACCATCCGGAACCAATTCCGGAATCCGGCACAGATAATCATTGCTGCAAAAGCCAAGTCCGACGAATTCAACCGACTGACCGCTCATGGAACACCCTCCGCTGCTTCCGATTTGTCAACCTTAAGTATTACTATATATCTTTGAGCTGAATTCTTCAAGAGCTGTTTTGACTTAAAATGACAATTTTTTGATTAATTATGACAAATAATGAAAACTGTATTGCAAAATCAAGGTTTCAAAATACTTTTAATAACAAAAATATCATATTGAAATCACGTTCCGGCTATCTATGCATGCTATATTGGACTATAATTCGGAATAGGGCTTTTCGCACTGAAAGGATCAATGCACATGAAAATATCCTCTGTCATAACTCAAATCCGCCGTCATCCCGGCAGCGCCGCCACCTGGCTTGCGGCCGGTGCAATTCTGGGCTCGTTTGTCGCCTTTGCCTGGCCGACCTACAGCGGGCAGGCCCTCGGCGACGATCTTTACACCAATCTGGTATTCTGGCCCGGTCTCGCGGCGTCAATACTGACCCTGGCCTACTATCTGTTCCTGGCAATACTGGCGTGCCGCTACCAGCCCACCCCGGCCGCCGCCGACGCCGAGCTGCCCACCTGCACGGTGATTGTCCCGGCCTACAACGAGGGTGAACACGTCGCCGAAACCCTGCGCAGTCTGCTCGACTGTGATTATCCGCCGGAAAAAATGGAAATTTTCGCCATCAACGACGGCAGCCGCGACGACACCTGGGACTGGATTCTGCGGGCGGCGGCGGAGTCCGACGGCCGGATCACGCCAGTGAACTTTGAGCAGAACGCAGGGAAAAAACACGCGCTCTATCAGGGCATGCTCTCCGCCGGCTCCGACCTGGTCGTCACGGTCGACAGCGACTGCATCGTCGAAAAATCCTCGCTCCGCAATCTGGTTGCGCCATTCCGCGATCCCAAAGTCGGCGGAGTGGCCGGCAGCATCCGGGTGAAAAATCTGGAACAGGGCTGGATTCCGCTCATGCTCGACATCTGTTTCACGTTCGGCTTTGAATTCATCCGCACCGGCCAGAGCGTGATCGGATCCGTGCTCTGCACTCCCGGAGCCCTCAGCGCATACCGGAGATCTGCAGTGCTGCCGCTCCTCAGTGAATGGCTCCATCAGAATTTCCTCGGCGCCCCTTCCACCATCGGCGAGGACCGGGCCATCACCAGTCTGCTGCTGCGCAGCGGTTACAAGGTCAAATTCCAGAGCAACGCGGTGGTTGCAACCTGTGTACCCTCGACCTACGTCCGGCTCTGCCGGATGCTGATCCGCTGGACCCGGAGTGACATCCGTGAAAATCTCGTGATGACCAAATTCGCCTTTCAACGCGTCGACCTGGCCGATTTCGACCACTGCGCCCTGCAGATCAACATGGTGGCACAGAATCTCAACATTCTGCTGCCCTGCATCTTCCTGCCGCTCGGACTGTTCTCTCTGCTGCTCACGCCTTCGGCACTGCCTTTCGCAATCTACACCACCGCCGCCGCCAGCATCCTGTGGGCGGTGATTCCGGCGATGATCTACGCCCGGCGTTACAGTGCAATGCAGGCGGCCTGGTCGTTCGTTTACGCCGGATTCAACCTGGTGGCCCTGTCCTGGATCAGCCTCTACTCGGTAGTGACGGTGCGCAACTCGAAGTGGCTCACCCGCGAGGTTTCCGCGAGCTGCTTCTACCACTCTCCCGCACCGGTGACGCCGACCGCCGAACCGCGCCGGCCGCGCTGACGACAGCGGTTCCAGCCGGAACACCATTCATCCGGCGGCTCCGCCGGTTTAACGAGTGACGTCCCGGCCGGCAGGTCGAGCGCAAGCAAACCGGGGGGAGCGCCCCGGAGCCGGACCCCGCGCCGCGCTTCGCCCGGCAGCAGGGGACGGCGAGCCGGTAACGGCCCTGATCCTCAACCCCGCGCCGCGCTTCGCCTGAAAACAGAATACCGGTTTGCGGTTTCGGTTTACCGTGCAGAACCGTCCGGAGCTCTTATTGAGATTACTCCGTACCAGTCCCGGTATTGCTCCGGCAGTGCGGCGTTTCATCGCGCCCCAATACCCTCCGGGACACCGCGATGCCAGCCTCTCCGACGGAGCCCACCGAACCTGAGGAACACAGAAAAGCTCCGGCGGACGGAAAATCCGGCTCAGTTGTAAAACACAGTAAAGGCGGAACCGCGCCCGAGCTGGCTGTCCAGCTCAATGCGCCAGCCGTGGGCATTGACAATCGCCGCCACCAGAGCCAGTCCCAGTCCGTTGCCGGGCCGGTTGCGGCTGGCATCGCCACGGAAAAACCGCTCGAAGACATGTTTGCGGTCGGCCTCGGAAATGCCGCAGCCGGTGTCGCGCACCGTGAAGCTGCCACGGCCTTCCGAATCCGGAGCCGTCAATTCGATGCCGACCGCGCCGCCCTGCGGCGTGAACTTGATGGCGTTTTCCAACAGATTGCCGATCACCCGCTGGATTTTCAATTTGTCGGCGTTGACCACCACCGCCGCCGCCGGCAGGGAGAGTGTGAAGTCCAGCTCGCCCTGCTCAGCCAGCGGCTGCATCAATTCGTGCGCCTCGGCAAGCAGTTCCCGGAGGTCCACCCGGCTTTTTTCCAGCACCTCGGGCGAGGCGTTGGTGCGGGTGATTTCCAGCATAGTCTCGATCATCGACCGCATCAGGGCGCATTCGTTGGCGACAAAGACGCAGACCTCCCGGAAATCGGCCGGAGTCCGGCTGCTGAGCGCCAGCTCCACCGTTCCGCTGATCCGTGTCAAAGGCGTTTTGAGGTCGTGCGCAACATTGTCGGTCACCATGCGCAACTCCAGCATCAGCTGTTCCGTGCGCTCATTCATGCGGTTGAACATTTCCATCAATTCGCGGATCTCTTCGTCCGCGTCGACCTGGTCCACCCGGTGGCTGTAATCGCCCGAATAAATCCGCTGGGCGGCGCGGGTGACCAGCTTGACTCCGAAAATAAACCGTCGGGAAACCAGCCAGCCGCAGACCGCTCCCGCCACCGTCATCGCCGCCAGCACCAATATGAACAAATGAGAATACTCCCGCAGCTGTTCCGCCAGCTTTTCGGTGTTGCGCCCCACCGTGATCGCGGTGCCGTCCGGCAGTCGGAACACCACCACCCGGAACTCCACCCCGCCGGTATTGATGGTGTAGGAGTCGGAACGATAGCCCCTGAAATCGAAGTTGGCGGGCAGCAACGGTGTCGCCGTCGCAATTTGAACCCGTCCCTCCGGATCCGTCACCCGGATGAACAAATTGGCATGGCCGCGCTCGTAGACCAGCCGGTTGACACTGCGGCGCAGGTTCTGCATGCTCTGCTCATCCGACATCAGGCGGCTGAAAATCTGTTCTCCGCCGTCGCTGCCCATTACCTCGTAGTAGCCGCCGTCGTAATAGATGAAACTCTGATAGTAACTCTTATCCAGAGTGTCGGTGCGGTAGGCATAGAGAATCTGCGATCCCGGGAACTTTCCGGCAATGCGGAGCCGCTCCGACTCCGGCAGCATATCCGGACTGATCTGGTCACCGATCCGCCCCTGCCGCTTGCCGACAATGAATTCCATCCGGAGTTCGTCGCCGATTTCAGCCGAGGAGGTGTCCAATATCCGGAGCATGTTCTGGCGCATGGCATAGCTCACCAGCAGAAACAGCGCCAGGCAGGAAATGATGAAAAGCACCGCGTAGCTCAGCGCCACCTTAGTTTTGAGCGACAGTGCGCGGGGAGACTTACTCCAGAACATACCCCACTCCGCGGACGGTGTGGATCAGCTCACGTTTGAACGGTTTGTCGATCTTGTCGCGCAACTTGTAGATGCGCGCTTCGACAATGTTGGTCTGCGGATCAAAGTTGTATTCCCAGACATGCTCCATGATCATCGTCTTGGAAACCACTCTTCCGGCATTGCGCATCAGAAACTCCAGCAAGGCATATTCCCGGGGCTGAAGTTCAATCACCACCGGCCCGCGGGTGACTTTGCGGCTGACCAGATCGATGGTCAGATCTGCCACGTGCAGCACCGTCGGCTCCGCCGCCAGCGTCGACCGCCTCAGCTGAGCCTGGATGTTGGCCAGCAGCTCGGTAAAGGAAAAGGGCTTCACCAGATAGGCGTCGCCTCCGGCATGCAGCGCCCGCACCTTGTCGTCAGTGGAATTACGCGCACTCAGCACAATGATCGGAGCCGTAACCTGAGCGGCCCGCACTCCCTCAATCACCGTGAAACCATCCACCAAGGGCAGCATCAGGTCAACCACCGCCAGATCAAAAGGCTCGCTCTTGGCCATGCGGAGCCCCTCGCGGCCATCCGCGGCATGGGCGGTGGTATAGCCGGATTCCTGCAGGCCTTTTAAAATGAACGCCGCAGTGTGCCGGTCATCTTCAATCAGCAGTATTTTCATTATCCTGTTGCGGTTTGCCTGTATTCGTGAACCCTCCGGACTCCAGCGGCGCAATCCACCGCACTAAAATATAGCTCCGGATGAGAGGTTTTGCAAATTCAGCGCATGCTTTATCCGCACCGGACCGGTCGGAAACTCTCCGGCCGGCGGTCAGCAGCACAGCATGCCGAGCGCCGCCGAGGCAAACACCACGGCAAAAATGCTGACCCCGGTCCGATAAAGCACCAGCGTGGAAACCAGAAAAATGGCCAGAGCCCCCGGCCGCAGCGCGAACCCCTCCGGCCAGGCCGCCGCGCTCCACCACTGATGCCACGGAATCTGCTCGGTGAACACCGACATTCCCAGAAAGATCAGCAGCGAGGCCGCCACCATGCCGACCGTGGCCGGCCGGATCCCGGCGAGGATGCCGCGGACCACCCGGCTGGACTGCCACCGGTGAATCGACTTCAACGCGATGATCATGAGAAAATAAGACGGCAACAGCAATCCGAACGTCGCCGCCGCCGCTCCGGCGATTCCGGCCCGGCGGAACCCGAAAAACGTCGCAATGTTGACGCCGATGGGTCCGGGAGTCATCTGAGATATTGCGGTGAGATCGCCGAACTCAGTCAGCGTCATCCAATGCTGGGAGTTGACCAGATCATCAATGTAGATCGGGGTCAGTGCCGAACCGCCGCCGAAACAGAGACAGCCGTAGTAACAGAACAGCAGAAAAATTCCGATGGCGGCCATCATTTGTGCTCCCCGCCCTCAGGTGACGACGTAATTTCCACCGGCAGCCGCAGCCAGAGCGCCGCCACGCCGACCACCATCGATCCCAGCAGCAGCCAGCCGGGATTGATGCCGAAACCGAGTACGCCGATCAGGCAGCCGAAAGCGATCACATAGGTAAAGACGTTTTTCATCACCCGGGGCCACAGCCTCAGCAGAGCCGCGACCGTCAATCCGGCCAGCGCACTGCGGACGCCGACAAACGCCCCTTGCAACGGAGGCCAGTCCAGCGGCAGAAATTCGTACAGTGAGGCCAGCAGCAGAATGATGAGAAACGACGGCAGCGCCACTCCCAGCAGCGCCACCAGCGCTCCCAGCCGGCCGCCGGTGCGCAGACCGACGTAAATCGCCGCATTGCCGGCGGTCAATCCCGGAATCGTCTGAGACATGGCAATGACATCGGGCAGTTCGTCTTCGTTCATCCAATGCAGCTTGCGCACAAAAATCCGCTCCGCGGCCAGAATAATCGCATAACCGCCCCCGACCACGAAAGTCGCGATCAGAAAAAACTCCTTGAAGAGCAGCCACAACACCTTGTGGCGCGGCAGATTTCCCAACGGTTCCGACATGTTTTTCACCTGAAATTCCCGCGGCATCCCCGGGATCCGTAGTCCGTGCTCCGTACCAAAAACAATAAAGCCGGAGCTGCCGCCGTTTGGCCTCACTGTAAGTGAGACCCGGTGGCACAGCCGGCTTTATGAGACACCACTCCGGGGCGGACAAAACGCCCCGGACAGTGTCAAACTTACTTGTTGCCGAGCGCCAGGCCGTTCTCAGTCATGTAGCGATAGCTCATCTCAATGGCCTTGTCCATCTCAACACTGCAGAAGTCCAGCTCGACAATGATGGCTTCCACCGCCGCCGGCGCCGCTTCGACAATCGCCTTGATCGGCAGCTCGCCGGTTCCCAGCGGCAGCAGATCGATCTTGCGGTCAAGGATACCGTTGACCATGCGCTGCTCAGCTTTCTTCTGCTTGAGCGTACCGTCTTTCATGTGCAGCAG
Organism: uncultured Lentisphaeria bacterium; assembly: GCA_949298075.1. Classification (GTDB taxonomy): domain Bacteria; phylum Verrucomicrobiota; class Lentisphaeria; order Victivallales; family Victivallaceae; genus UBA1784. The sequence continues at coordinate 6,714 of CASFVA010000041.1, read as the reverse complement.
AATGGTGCGGTCTCCGAACATCTGCACGTTCCGGACCGGATCCTCTGCGCCGAAATTGGTGGACCAGAAGCAATCGATCTCATACTTCAGACCCTGCGGCACCAGATCGTTGTAGATTTCGTACTTGAGCCGGCCGTCGATGCGCTCGAACTCAAAAGCGTGGTTGTGCTGGAAAAGCGTGAAACCGTTACGGGACACCACATCGTAGATCTTGGTGGTGGCTTCCGCCGTGCGCCTGATGGCGTCCATATCGGCGAAGTCAGCCGGGCCGTAACCGCAGACGATCTTTTTCTGGCCGATGATGTCGGCGATTTCCATCACTTCTCCGACGTTATTGATCCGGGCCCACGGCGAATGGGAGGAATACATCTCCAGCCCGAGGTCACGGATGATTTTGACAAACTCGGAGGGGCGGATGTTCCAGAATCCGGCCGGCTCCACCGCCTTGTAGCCGATGTCGGCCACGCGTTTGAGCACAGCGATAAAGTCTTTCTGGGCCGCATCCCGCAGCGAATACAACTGAACACCGATCGGTTTCAACATTTTTCTGCTCCTTAGTCTTGGTGATTGACCTTTATCGGGCGACTGACCATAGTATAATACCTGATTCAGCGCTTTGCAATTTACCGAAAGTAGTATTTTTTAACGATAAGTCGCCCCATCCGGGCGCCGCTCCAGTCCGGAGCCCTGCGGAGGTGCGCCGCCGCCACCCGGGAACAGGTTCAGAACGAATTGCCGAAATCCGAACTTCCGGCATTCACCGTCGCCTTTTTCTGGTAACGCGAGGTCGCGATCAGCCGGTCCAGCTCGGCGGCAAATTCAGCGCCGTCCACCGGCAGCTCCACCGTCCGGTGCTTGAGTCCCGAAAGCAGGATGGCGTTACCCAGTTCCAGCCCGTGGATGCCCTCCTGCGCCGGAGCCATGAGTTTCTCACCCTTGAGAATCGACTTGCAGAAATTCTCGATGATGTTGCGGTGCTGATGCCGGTTGCCGGCGTCGCAGGGCACGGTAACATCCCAGTATTCAGGAGTGGGGAAGCTCTGCTGGACCGTATCCGAATATTCCTGCAGCGAACCGTCATAGTATTTGAGTTTGAGGTGTCCATCCTCGAAGACCAGCTTGCCATGGTCGCCGATGACCTCCAGCCGGTTGGTTCCGAGCGCCTCGCCGGTGGAGGTGACAAACACGCCGGTGGCGCCATTGGGATATTCAAAGTAGGCGGTGACATCATCCTCGACCTCGATGTCGTGGTAACGGCCGAGGCTCAGGAACGCGGTCACCCGCTTCGGCATTCCGAAAAACCACTGCAGCAGGTCCAGCTGGTGGGGGCACTGGTTGAGCAGCACGCCGCCGCCCTCCCCGCGCCAGCTCGCCCGCCAGTCGCCGGAGTCGTAGTAGTACTGGCTGCGGAACCAGTTGGTAATGATCCAGTTGATCCGGCGAAGTTCGCCGAGTTTGCCGGAGTCGATCAGCTCCTTGATCTTCCTGTGAGCATCAATCGTGCGCTGGTTGAACATGGCGCTGACCCGCAGTTCCGGATGGGCCGCGATCGCCTCCAGCAGCGGCTGGGCAAGCTGCTTGTGCACGGAAATGGGTTTTTCCACGATCACGTGCTTGCCGTGTTCGATGGCTTCAACCGCCAGCCGGACGTGGTCGTAATGCGGTACTTCCACCATCACAGCGTCGATCGGAGCCTCGGCGATGAACTTCGAGGCGTCCTCGTACAGCGCCAGCCCCCGGTCCCGGTATTTTTCCAGTTTGGCCGGATTGCAGTCGCAAATCGCGGTCAGCTCCGCCAGTTCCGGAATTTCAGAGATGAAATTCACATGACTGGAACCCATATTGCCTACACCGATAATACCGATTCTAACCTTGTCCATGGCAGTCCTCCCAATATTCGCCCGTAAAAAAACCTGTTGATTCAATCGGCAACCAGTTCGCCGCCGTTTTCAGCATGCTTGCGCAGCACTTCGCGTTTGATTTTGCCCGAGAACGACTTCGGCAGCCCCGGCACAAACTCGATCTCCCGGGGATATTTGTAGGGAGCTGTCTCCTCGCGGGTATGACGCTGAATGTCGCGCACCAGCTCCTCGCTGCCTTCAACACCGGGTTTGAGCACTATATACGCCTTGATGATGGTGCCGCGCAGCGTGTCGGGAGCGCCGACCACCGCGACTTCCTGCACCGCGGGATGGCACATCACCGCCTCCTCGACCTCCTGCGGACTGATCCGGTAACCGGAACTCTTGATAATGTCGTCATTGCGACCGCAGAACCAGAAATAGCCATCCTCATCCAGGCGGGCTTTGTCACCGGTGTAATAAAAGCCGTTGATAAAATAGTTGGCGTTTTCGGATTCGTCTCCCAGATACCGGTCGATCAGTCCCACCGGCCGCCAGTGGCCGTCAATCCGGACCACGATGCGGCCGATTTCACCGACCGGCACCGGTTTGCCGTCATCGTCGTGCAGCTCGATATGCCAGTTCGGGGCAGCCTTGCCCATTGAACCGGGACGGATTTCCATGTTGACGAAATTGCCGATCAGGGCGACGGTTTCAGTCTGCCCGTAGGCTTCGCGAATGGTGATGCCGGTTCCCTCTTTCCAGAGCCGGCAGGTCTCCTGATGCAGCGGTTCTCCGGCGGCGGTACAGCTGCGCAGATAGTGAAAATCGTACTTGGAAAGGTCGTGGAGCACCAGCATGCGATATACCGTCGGCGGAGCGCAGAAACTGGTGATCTCATATTTCTCCAGCACCGGAAGAAGTTCGGAGCCGTGAAATTTACCGCGGATGTCATAAATGAACAGACAGGCTCCGCGCATCCACTGGCCGAAGAAATTTCCCCAGAGGTTTTTGCCCCAGCCGGTGTCGGAAACCGTGAAATGAACGTCCTGATCGTTGAGTCCCTGCCACAGACCGGCGGTAATCAGGTGCCCGATGCCGTAGTCGTGGGTATGCTGGACCAGTTTGGGCATTTTGGAGGTGCCGCTGGTGAAAATCACCATCATCGGCTCGGAGGCTTTGGTGCGCACCTTCATGATGTTCAAGACATTGTGCCGGGAGAAGCGATCACGTTCAGCGGGGTACGAGATCCATTTGTCCCGTTCGCCGTCAACCAGAATCCGTCCCTGCAGCCCGGGGCACTGATCGTAAATTTCATCCACTTTCGGGGCGTTGTCGGCGTCGGAAAGCACAAATTTGAAATGCCCGAACTGCAGGCGGTGCAGAATATCGTGAGGGGTGAGCAGCACCGGTGAGGGGCAGGAAACGGCTCCGATTTTCATGATCGCCAAGGCGAAAATCCACCACTCCGGAATCCGCGGAATCAGCATAAACACCCGGTCGCCCCGACTGACGCCCTTGTCCAGCAGCAGATTGGCAGCCTGATTGGAGAGCTCGGCCAGATCGTGAAACGTGAGTTTGCGTTCATCGCCGGCCTGATTGGCCCAGATCATCGCCAGCTTGTTGCGCTGAGCGGCGCCCATTTTATCGATGACATCATAGGCAAAATTGAAGTATTCGGGAGAAGAGAGATTCCAGTCGAAATTCTCCGTGCGCCATGCCGGAGACGCATTCTGCTGCATTCCCATAAGCTACCTTGAGGCGAAGTTGTTCTGAAAAATATAAAATTCCTATAAAATACATCCGCGATGTTTAAAATTCAAATCAGCGCTGCCGGATTCGTAAAAAATGCGTTTTTGTGTTCGGAACATATTGACAAAAGAGGTTAACCGGGCTATTTTATGCACTGTCTCGTTACGAGGCGTGGTAGCCAAGAGGTTAGGCAGCGGTCTGCAAAATCGCTTAGACCGGTTCGATTCCGGTCCACGCCTCCATTTTTTTACCCAGTCAATCCCAGGTGCGGAGATGCGCAACCGTGCCGGAGCGCGGAGCGGCTCCGGGCAGGCAATTTATTTCTCCGTACCGCCGACCCGAAGGAATCATCGGACCATGACCGTCGACCTCAAAGACCCCAAAAGCCGCCTCAGCTACGCGCTGGCCATGAACATCGCCGACTCGGTGCGCCGAATGCCGGTGGAACTGGATTACCAGTTGCTCGGAACCGCGCTGGCCGACCTTTTTGCGGGCGGTACACCGCAGCTGGCGGAATCCGAATTTCACGCGGCGATGCAGGAGTTGCAGACGCGCCTTCAGAGCGCGGCGCGCGAGGCCCAGTCCCGTGCCGGGACTGCCAACCAGGAGGCGGAGAAGCGTTTTATGGAGGAGAACCGCCAACGGTCCGGAGTGAAGGAAACCGCCAGCGGCCTGCAGTACGAGGAGCTGCGGCCGGGCAGCGGAGCGACGCCGCGTCCTGAGGATGTGGTGCGGGTGCATTATGAAGGTCGCCTGCTGAACGGCCGGGTGTTTGACAGCTCGGTGCAGCGCGGGGAGCCGGCGGAATTTCCGGTCAACCAGGTGATTGCGGGCTGGACTGAAGCGCTCGGACTGATGAAAGTCGGGGCGAAAATGCGTTTGTTCATCCCCTCACGGCTAGCTTACGGCGCCCGGGGGGCCGGGGAGCTGATCGGTCCGCACAGTGCGCTGATTTTCGACGTGGAGCTGCTCGACATCGTGCGTTGAAGCGTCGGAAACGCCGTTTTTTCCGGACTGGAGCGGGGAGCGGTGCGGCGGCGGCGGCGTTAAATTTGTTGTAAAAACGGCAAAACCTGCTTGCATTTTGGCGTCAATGGTGATATTTTATGATTACGCAGTAAAAAACGGCGTGACAATTGGGGCTGTAGCTCAGTTGGCTAGAGCGATACGTTCGCATCGTATAGGTCATGGGTTCGACTCCCACCAGCTCCACCATTCTTTGATTTTCGCCGACCGGACCTCCGGTCGGTTTTTTCGTTTTTGGGGCTGATTTTGAGGCTGAATTGGTCAATTTGCAACGCCGGAGAGAATCCACTGTTTTCGCATTTCCCTCTGTGTTTCCGATGATCTCCCGACAAATTCTCCGGTGAGTAGAGGTCGCAGGCTTTTCGGTTGGAGAAGCAAAAGTCGGGGAAACACACAGAAAAATCCGACCTCTTGATTTTTGGAATTGAAAAACGAGATTCTCCGCTTGCGAAAAAATATGTTGTAATAGACTAATTATCAAGCTATTAATCAAAAAGCCTGCAGGGTAGAGGTCGGAAGTTTCAGTTGTAACAACCCTACCATTTTCAAGGTTAAACTCTGGAGAAAATGACCGTTTTTTCGATTTTTCCGAAATTTCCGAAAAATGGTCGTTTTCCCGCTCGGCAAACTGCCGACCTCCTGTTATTGTCGTATTCCCGTTCCGGAAAGCTAAAAGCGTATTGAATCCGCAACAGCGCCGTTTATCTTTGAGTTCTTGCAATCGCCTGATTACGGGATATAGTAAACCAAAGGCTTTTACACCAATCTTTTAATAAAAGTTGTCCAATTGTGGGGAGACGCGCATAATGAAGAGAATCGGGCTGTCTCTGTTAGTCCAGGTGATTCTTGCAGCAATCATAACTTTCTTAAGCATCTTTCTGGCAGAACAGCAGCTGAAATTTCATGAAGTTTCGCATAACGGGATCATTGTCGGAATTGCAGTCCTCCTTTTTTTTGTGGTGGAAGGTTATGCCACAAAAATGTTCTTCATGAAAAAAATCATGAAGATCTGTTCCCCGGAGCAACAGAAAAACTATTCACTTTTATGGATTAATATTGCCATAGCGCTTCTCATCAACGGGTGTATTATGTTCGTGTTCGCCGGGCTGGCGGGCTTATTCCTCGGTCTTCTGGGAATGACCATATTGTCCGAAGGCGTGGGAGTGGCCGCTGGAGTATGGAGGGTATTGAAGAGTTCGCCTGCGAAGTCTGCTGACTTCAAAAAAGACGCCGCGGCAGAAAATACGCGACATGGTCAGATTGGCAACATCCATGAAAATTAATTTCCGGGTCAGAGATAAATTTTTCCGGAGAAGGCGGAGAACGCAACTTCATAAAATGGGAACACAGGGAATTTAAGAACGGGTAAAATGTTATATTATTGCAGGGCAAAGACTATATTGCCGGAGACTGACCTGCGAAGCTGTAAAAGAAGAATGAATATATGTATGATCTCTTGGAAAAATATCTTTCATTAAGAAAAAATACATACGTCATTACCATAACCCTCGGAACTATCGTATTGGTTCTGGTATTCCTGCTGGAAGATCGTTCAAGTTTCTGGTCCTCTTTGTTCTTTTTTGAACCCTTTGTTTTGATAATCGCAATCGTCGAATGCCAGATGCGTTTAAGTGAAAAAAAACAAGCAATAATTCGTTATGCTACTGCGCAAGTCGCACATAAAATAGGACTGCAATGTAAAGATCCCGGTATTTTGCATGAAGAAGAATGTAAAGCATCTTGTTTCTTTCATTCCGGCATAAATGCTTTTTATCTGGATCGCGATATCCCACGCCAAGTATTTACGCTGGAAAAAGGAAATATTGTTCTGCAATTAAGTCATGTCAGCTGTGGTGGCGTTAAAAGACCGCCCGAAGATGGAAAATGGTTTGTATTGCGCGGCAATGCCGCTACTGGTGGTTTCAAAATCACTTCAACGGGGCTTTTGTTCCGCTGTTTTTTGCCGTTTTATTTTTCAGATACCTGGTTGCTCCTGCCAAGAAAATGGGGAAGACATCTGGAAAAAATAACGTATTTAAATTTTTTGGTGGTAAGTTTTTACTTAATACCTGAATCCGTGAAATAATTGGTGAAA
>CASFVA010000040.1 GCA_949298075.1 uncultured Lentisphaeria bacterium | reverse complement strand
GGGAGACGGGGAATCTTTTGCTCCGGCCCGGCCGCTGGTGTTGTGGCAGTTTACGGATATGTCCGATCCACGTTTCACCTGGGGCAGGAATTTCATCCAGATGCGTCAGGACGACCGCTTCCCGTCAAAACAGAAAATCGGTATGACGGTCAAACCCGGATGGGCGGCCTACGCGCTGGGCGCAGAACTTTTCATCAAAGGTTTTGAATATCATCCGCAAGCGACCTATCCGGATGGCGGCTGCAATGCCGAATTTTTCACCATGCCGGGATTTCTCGAAATCGAATCCCTGGGGCCGCTCGCACCGGTTGAACCGGGGGATTGCGCGGAATTGAATGAATCCTGGCGCATTGTGCCGATCGAACTGAGCGAATCAGATCAGGTCATGGCCGAACAGCTTGCCGGCCTGATCTGATCAGGAATCAGCGGGATCATACCGGCTTCGCAAAAAAACGGTCGGATTTTTATTCCCCGGCTGCGGAAAGCCGGCGTCGTTGCTTACCGGTTTTTTTATATTTCACCGGAGACGTACCGTAACGCGCCCGGAACCGACGCCGGAAATATGACAGATTGTTAAAACCGACCTCCCAGGCGACTGCACTGACATCAAGATCGGTCTCCAGCAAAAGCCGCACCGCTTCCTCCAGCCGAAGCCCGGTGATGTAGTCCTGGGGAGAAATGCCGTAAAACCGTCGCATGGAACGGCAGAGGTGTTCCGGAGAGCGCGAGGCCAAAGCCAGAAAGCGCGGCAGACCAACCCGGAAGTTGGACTTTTCTTTCATGGCGGCATAACTGTTTTCAAGCCACTGCGGCGGGCAAACATTCGCCGCCTCCGCAGAAGGCATCAGCGCCAGCAACACGCTTCCGGCCAGCTGCCGGAACAGTGCACTGCGTATACGCGAACCCGCCTCCGCCTCCCTGGCCCGTTCCGCCAGGCTTACCAGATGACACCAGAACGAGTCCAGAGGCAGAAGCACGGTCTGCCGCCAGTCCTCCAGAGAAAAATCATGACCGCCGGTCAGAAAACACATGACCTTGAGCAACTCATCTGAGCTGACGTTGCAATTGTAAATTTTCACGCCTGGACTTTCCGACGCACACCGCAGCCAATGGCAGTCTCCCGGATGAATAAGCTGTATGGTGCCAGGCGGCAGCCGGAAACACCGACCGTTCAAACCATGCTCAAGCGTACCGGACACCACCATGAAGAATTCGTGAAAGTCATGACAGTGTTCCTGAAAAAACTCCCCGCCCTTAAACTCCGAGGTATGCAAGTGGTAGCTGTCATGAGTCAGAGCAAGAATGTTTTGGATCCGATACACCGTTAAACTCCCTGAAATTCATCCGGCCAAGTTGTTAATGCCTTCCATAAAATCAATATAGTATCGTTTTTGCTTTTTTGTAGTCGCTTTAAGACAATTTTTGATTATTTTATATTACATTGCAAGTTCAACTAAAAATCTGGAGTCTGCAAATGGCTGTCATTGATCTCGCCTCCGAGTGGCAACTTTCCTCCAATCGTCCCGGTCTGCCGACCATACCGGTTCAACTTCCCGGAGACAATTATTCGGCTCTGCTGGCCGCAGGACTCATTCCTGACCCCTATTTGGAACGCAACGAAAATCAGGTGCAGTGGGTGTGCGACTGCGACTGGACCTTCACAAGGCAAGTTGAACTGGATGCCGGGTTTCTCGCCAGCCGTCAGGTGTTCATCAACTTCGACTCCCTCGACACGTTTGCAGAAATCTGGATCAATGGCCAGAAAGCCGGCGAATCTTCCAACATGTTCACCCGCTGCCGGCTTGAAATCAAATCACTGCTGAGATGCGGAACCAACACAATTGAAGTCAGGTTTGCCGCCCCGGGACCCAAATCGGACGCGGTCAACGCTACACTGCCCTTCCCGATTCCGGCCAACGGCAACAGCAGGTTGCCTCACATCAACCTGATCCGCAAAGTGCAGTGCCACTCCGGCTGGGATTGGGGCATTTGCCTGGTGGTGAGCGGCCTCTACGGCAAACTCTATTTGCAGAGTGTGGACACCGCCATCATTGAGCACGTCTATACCGAACAGATTCATCAGCGGGGCCTGTGCCGGGTGATTGTGCACACCGAATTGAGCGCACCGGAAACCGGCGTCACCGAACTCACCGTCTCCTGCGGCGAACAAACCCGAAAATTCCCGGTGGAACTGCGCGCCGGGCTCAACCGGGCAACCGTCGCCTTCGACATAGCCGATCCCCAATTATGGTACCCGGCCGGGTACGGTGAACAGCCCCTGTATCCGCTCGTCGTTTCAACCGCGGATCAGACTGTTTCCAAACGGCTGGGACTGCGCCGCCTCGAATTGGTCAATGAAAAAGATAATATCGGCGTGAGCATGAAATTCAGGGTCAACGGACTGGACATCTTCTGCAAAGGAGCCAACTGGATTCCGATGGACGCCATGCCGCGGCGCCACACCCGGGCCGGTTACGACCGCCTGCTATCCGATGCCGCCGCCGCCAATATGAACATGTTGCGGATCTGGGGTGGCGGTCAGTACGAGCAGGAAGACTTTTATGATCTGTGCGACGAGAAAGGGCTGCTGATCTGGCATGACTGCATGTTCGCCTGCGCCCAGTATCCTTCGACGCCGGACTTTCTCGCCTCAGTCCAGGAAGAGCTGCGTTACCAGATCAAACGTCTGCGTGACCACGCCTGCATCGCGCTCTGGTGCGGGGACAACGAGGTTCCGGGACTGATGAACACCGCCAGCACCGACTTCACCAGGAACCTGCTTAACTACGACCGCTTCAACCAGACGGTTGAACGCACGGTCCGGGAATCCGATCCGACCCGGACCTTCTGGCCGAGTTCTCCCTGCAACGGCCCCATGGATTTCACCGGCAACTGGCACGATGACAGTAAGGGAGACATGCACTACTGGGATGTCTGGCACAGCGGCAAGCTGTTTTCCGCTTATTATGATGTGATCCCGCGGTTCTGCTCGGAATTCGGCTACCAGTCGTTTCCGGCACAGGACACCGTGGATCGCTACACCGGCGGCCGGCAGCGCAATGTGACCTCTCCGGTCATGGAGCATCACCAGCGCAACCGGAGCGGAAACAGCAAAATCGTGGAAATGTTCACCCGTTATTTCCGTTTTCCGGACAGCTTCGAGGATTTCATCTATCTCAGTCAGGTTCAGCAGGCCTTTGCCATTAAAACCGGCGTTGAGTTCTGGCGCCATCTGAAACCGACCTGCATGGGAACGCTGTACTGGCAGCTCAATGACAACTGGCCGGTCGCCTCGTGGTCGAGCATCGATTATTACGGGTACTGGAAGCAACTTCATTATCAGGCAAAACGGTTTTATTCGCCGGTGGTGGTCACCAGTTTTCTCAACCACGACGGAAAGCTGGAAGTCTGGGCTACCAGTGACGTAAACCGGGCTCTTTCCGGACACGTTGATCTGACGGTTTATGATTTAGACGGCAAGTCCTCGTTCCGGCAGCGCCTGACAGTCGGGCTGAAGCCTTTGGAATCCCTCCGGCTCGCCGCCATCAGCCTGGAGGAGCTGACGGACGATGTGACGAAGAATTTTGCCGTGTTTGACCTGGAGGTCACCGATGGCAATCTGACTTTCACACATTACAACGATGCCTTTTTCACTGAGTACAAACATTGCGAGTTGCGTCCCGCCAGCCTTCGGGGCGAAGTCACGCCATGCGGCGATCACTGGGAACTTGTCCTGACGACCGATTATCCCGCTTTTTACGTTTTTGCGGAATTTCGCGGACAGCCGCTGGTCCTGAGCGACAACAGCTTTACGCTGCTGCCGGAGCGGCCGCGCCGGTTGAGCTTCAGCGCCCCCGGAATGAGTGTCGAAGCGTTGCAGGCCTCCCTTGAAATCCGGGATCTGCGCGGTTCGTACCAGGAATGAATCCGCCGGAAACGCTGTCTCCGGAGACACCAGTCTCCGGAGACAGCGGCGTTGCCCACTAAAAAAAATCAGCATGGATGAATATAGTCGCCAACATTTCGGGCGCTGACTCAATGTGACTGAAAATCCACTTTTTTTGCGGCTCTGTTCCAAAATTTTACGATTTCCCCTCCCGGCAAAAACTTGACAAGACATTCCAGGGAATTATATTAGTAAGGTCAAGTACAACATGGATGAAAACGGACCGTACTGCAGCTGTGGTCCCAATTTTCGTTGGGAACCGGTGCAAACGGAAAATTCAGGCATCCGAATCCGGATCTGTATCATGAACAATCTGATTCGGGGTGCAGACTGGTTTAGCAACCGGATTTTCGGTATTTTCTGCAATTTTACAAAAAGGAACGCGGAATGAAAAAACATTTGATGTTGCTGGCAGCCGTCACCTTTGCAGTTCTGGAACTCGGGGCGCTCGGTATTCCGGTTTGGGTTGATGGCCGATTGCAAGGCAACCTCTCCGGTGCCTCGATAAAATCGGGGACCATCGTCTGGCGCCCCTCCGGCAACCGGACAATGTCTTTCCGTTTTCCTTCGCCGCTGGATATTTCCGAAGCCGATTCCATATTCATCCGCCTTCGCGTGCCGGATGTGAACAAAGGCGCCCGTGTGACGCTGTCGATCACCTGCGCCAACTCCGGAACGTTGACCTGGAATCTGCCGCTGCGGCCGGAAGTAGAATGGAACAGCTGTTCCACATACGTTGCGCCATTGCTCAAAAAAGCGGGCGGGCGGACTGACCTGCGTAAAGTTACTGCGATCCGTCTGCGTCTGCGCGGACCGGTCTCCGGAGCGATTGAAATCGCGGATTTGCGTTTTTCGCCCCGGCATATCACTTTTGAAATACCCCGGCTGCCGCCTCCCTCCGACCGGATTTACTGGCCGGAGTATACCGGGCAAGACATCATTAATGCAACCATGTCCGACCCTGATCTGAAGGCAAAACTTGCCGAAATCGACCGGCTGCGAACCGGTTTTCTGGCGGCAACCGTTGTTCCGCTCAATCCCAACATCAATCCGGAAGAGCGACGGGCAAAAGCGTTGAAAGACTGGGAAATGGTCGCGCCGGACGGATCTATTGCCGACATGAGCGAAGACTTGATCCGCAAACTTGAAATCGAAATGAAAAGCCCGCGTCTCAAGCAGCCGCATGAGGGCGTAACCCGCCATGCCTTTCCCCGTCTGGTCCGGATGCTTAACAGCTGGTATTTTCAAACCATACCCCACACTGATGAGAACCGTACCAGGCTGGTTCGGGCACTGAACTACTATTTTGCCTACGAACTAAACCGAAAAGGTGAAAGCGGGCGCTGGGTATCCACCTGTTTTCACGCGCCGGATGCAGCGGCCCGGGCCTATCATGTTTTCCTCAAGGAGATGGAAGCCGTTGAAGCCGGGTCTGAAAAATCAGTTGATCTCGTCCGCCTCAACCAGCTAAGCAAAGCGGTTGCGGTATTGGCCTTCACCCAGCCGGAAGTCAACATTCCCGGCCCTGTGCTCACTGTGGATTCTTTCCGCAACAGCGGCTCATGGTGCGGCGGCAACTTCGGTTACCGCCAGCTTTACGGCTGCGCTCTGGTGTGCCGCAATCCGCGCATGCTCGACGTGGTGGCCCAAGTGGCGAAAGGAGCCTTGAGTGTCATCAGTTACAATACCCGCGACCAGGCCTTCTGGACCGAGGGACTCACAGCTGACGGGTCCGGCTGGGGGCACGGCCTTCAAAATTATATTTTCCGTTATCCGGCTGACGGCCTGCGAACCGTGATGCGGGTGCTGAAAGTACTGAAAGGGACCAGCTGGGCCCGGGGCATTGAACCGGAGCAGTGGCGCCTGGCGGTTGAATACATCCGCACCGCGCTCTGGTACTGCTGGAAACCGGATCAGTACGGTCCGACGATTCTCCTCAATGAACGTTTTTCCATGCAGTACAATCCGCAGGCCGGCTATATGGGAATCCGTCCGATTCTGAGTATCGCCGAACTGCTGCGGGATGCCCTTCCGGATCAATGCACGGACATGAAAGAGGAAGTGGAGAATCTGATCGCAGTCGCTTCCGGCAGCGCCCCGGAAGCAAGCGGCTGCCGTTATTTCTGGAATAACGACGATCTCATCGGCCGCGGAGAGGATTACTTTTTCGGCATCAACATGTTTTCCCGCCGCGCGGCCACCAATGAAATCGTGGGGGTAGCCAGCATCTATACGGATTTCTTAGGAGACGGTTCCGCTTTCATCATGCGTTCACCGGAAACTTACACGGTCGGCAAAGGCTTCTGGCGTCCTACGGCCATCCCGGGGGTCACCGCCCGCCAGGGCGACTACAAATTTCTGGTGGACAACTGGGAGGGCTATCTCGGAATATTCAACTTTGCCGGCGGCATTGCTGCGGACCAGTTCGGCGTCTGCGGCTTCATTTACGGGAAAGCCCCGAACAAACGCACCCCGATCCCTTTGCTGTATGGCGTCAAAGCCTGCAAGAGCTATTTTCTGTTCGGTCCGGAGCTGGTCTGCCTGGGCAGCGGAATTGAGGATCGTACCCCGATCGCCGGAGCACCGTTGGAAACCACCGTTGACAATACCGTATGGAAAGCACCGGTGCGTTTCTCCACTGATGGCGGCCTGAATCTCCAGACGGCGGCCCCCGGTTCAGAAATCAAAGGTGACGCCGAAGGCATGCTCCTGGCGGAACACAATGGAGTCGGCTATGTGCTTTTGGGAGCCAAACCATTTCTGAGCGGACGCACTGAAAAGGAACGCTGGCTGCAGTACAACGAATTTTACAACAAAAAACAAAAAGATCGTCCGACCAGCTCTCCGATGCTGCGGCTGGGATTTTCGCATGGCAACGCCGCCAAAAATGAAAGTTATGCGTATTTAGTCAATATGCGGATTCCGGATTTTACGGCTTTGCGCGCCTATGCCGAGGCTCTGCCGGTCAGGATATTGAGCAACACGCCGCGACTTCAGGCGGTTCGTCATCTGCGCCATCGGGTAACCCAGGCGGTGTTTTTCACCGCAGATGCCAAACTCAATGACGGGGAGAGAATCTGGCAGGTATCAAGTCCGGCTGTCCTGATGATTCGTGAAGGCGCCAACGGCACCTTCACCGTCACCGTTGCCGATCCGCAGCAGCAGAACAACAAGCAATCCATCACGGTCTCCTGTCAGCCAGCTCTGCCCGGCGGCCAGGCTGAAGTCGTGATTCCCCTGCCCCGGGATCCTTATTGCGGCAAAGCCGTCACCGTTCAGCTGTAAGCGTGAGGCGGCCCGTCCGGAGCAGCGGATGGGTCGCATTTTCCGCCCCGGAGCGCCTGCGGCCTTGCACTGCAAATCCAGTTACGGCCGCTCGACGGAAAAACTCTTGCAGATCGGACAAATCAGCGGTATATTAAACTAAACGTGAAAACGCAACTTTGGATTCACACCGGAGTAATTATGCCGAAACAGAAACCTGCGTCCGTCTGCCGGATGCCTTTCCGGCGCATGGGCGGCTCCAATCAGCTGGTGATCAGCTCTTTTGACGACTTCCGCCATGTGCTGGAACTGGATGAGGCCTTCTGGGCCGTCACATCGGTCAACGTTGAGGCACTGCGGCTGAATGATCCGCGTTTCACAGATTTTCTTGATTTTGACCACAACCGCACCATCCGTTCGGATGAAGTCCGCAAGGCGGTAGCGTTCATGCTGAACACCCTCCGGGACGGCTCGGGCGTCAACACCGCCAGTTCAACCCTCGCGCTGACCGCAATCAACACCGAAACGCCGGACGGAGATGCCGCATATCGCGCCGCCCGCCAGATTTTGGACAACCTGGGCAAGTCCGGAGCTGAAACCATCTCACTGGACGAAGTCGGCAGCAACTGGGAAATCATCCGGTGTGCCGGAAGCAACGGCGACGGCGTGGTGATTCCTGAACCGGACAAAGACCCGGAGCTTGCCGCTTTAATCAGTCTGATTATCGCCACCACCGGAGGCACTCCCGATCTGTCCGGAGTCACCGGCACCGGGGTTGCCGAAATCGCCAAGTTTGAGGAGGAGGCTGAACGATTTCTCGCCTGGTACGATACCCCGTCCCGCGATCCCGAACACTGTTTGCCCTTCGGAGACCGCACCGCGGCATTTTACGCCGTCTGCCGGGAACTCGTCCCGGCCCTGGATGCTTTTTTTCTCAGCTGCGAAGCTCTGGCGTTTCTGGATTCAGACCGGGAGCGAATTGCAGCCAAAACCTTTGTCACCGATGTACTGGCCCCGGAGGCCGTTCAGGAAACCTTGGCCCATCTGTCCATTGCAGCACCGCGTCGCGATGGCATTTTGGACTTTCAGGCGCCACTAAACCCGGTATGGCGTGATCGGCTGTCGGCATTCGCGGCTTTTCCGGAATCAGCAGCTTACACGGAATCCGGGCACCGGCTTTCCGGGGAACAATGGAAGCGCTTGAAGGAGGATTTTTCCGGATATGCAAAATGGCTCGAAAGCAAGCCTGGAAATTGTTTCGACTCCGTCGATTCGGCAAAGCTCCGGAAAACCCTGAACAGCCTTGAAATGGCCGGACTCAAAGAACGTTCCCGGGCCGATTTGGCCGCCGCCGAGAAACTATCCGGCGGTGAGACACTGCTGAAACTGCTGCTTTTCCAAAAATATCTGCTGGAGTTTCTCAACAATTTCGTCAATCTCAGCGCCATGTTTTCTCCGACCAGGCCATCGATGCTTCAGAGCGGTTCACTGGTCATGGCCGGCAGACGCTACACGCTGGTGACTCCGGTAGCCAACGTTGCGGAACACAAACGCATTGCCACAATGAGCGACATCTGCGTAATCTACATTGAAATTACCGGTGGCACCGGTAGCAATGCCATCAAGAAAAACCTGGCGGTTGCCGTAACATCCGGCAGCATGCGTGACCTTTTTGTCGGCAAACACGGAGTGTTCTTCGCGGCCAGCGGTGAGGTCTGCGACGCCCGGGTCATTGATTTTGTGGAACAGCCGGTTTCCATCAGTGAGGCTTTGAAAAGCCCCTTTTTCCACTTCGGGAATTTTGTCGGCAAGCAGGCCGACCGTTTTTTCACCACCAAAAGCACGGAGGTTCAGAAGAATCTGGGCGGTGAAATTACCGCCGGTCTGAGCAACGTTGCAACTCCCATGCCGGCCAAACCGGCAGCCCAGACTCCGGCGGTGAGCGGTTCCATGATGCTGATGGGCGGCGGCATCGGACTCGCCGCCATCGGAAGTTCTGTGGCTTTCATTGCCAAGTCACTGCAGAATATTTCAATACTCAACGTCCTGGCTGTGCTGCTGGGCATCATCGTGATTTTCGGCGGCCCACTGGTGGTAATATCCCTGGTGAAACTTTTCCGGCGCGATCTCTCGCGCTTTCTGGAGGCGGAAGGCTGCGCGGTCAACTTGCGCATGCGACTGTCGCACCGAATGGGCAAAATCTTCTCTTTCCGCCCCCAATTCCCCGCAGCCAGATTCAACGGACTCGACCTGGTAGACGCCTTTTCCGGTAAAAAACCGCACGGCAAAATGCTGATTTGGCTGATCATCATCCTGATTGCCGCGGTGACAGCCGGCGGAATCTTCTGGATACGAATCGGCTGTCACCAGCGGGAAATGCTTCCGGCAACACCGATTCGACCGGCTCAGAGCGCCTCTACGGAGCCTGCAGCCACCCCGGCGGCCATGGCCCCCGCCCCTCAGGATTCAATTAGCGGCGCTAAAAAGTGACGTTATCCGGATCTTCCGGATAACGTCCCTCCGGAAAAGTGGAATAAAGCCGCAGCACCGGCTCCGCTTTTTCACCGTAAAGAATCAGATATTGCCCGTTGATTCGGTAGCTCCTGACCCGCTTCAAAGCCTCACGCAACCGTTTTTCCAGTTCCGGGTCGCTGTTGCGGGCATGACGAATGGCCAGGGGGTAAATGCGCAAAGTCTGCTTTTCCTCATCAAGAACAATCGGGGCGAAGAAACGATCGGCATTAATCCCGCCCACCAGGCGGCCGTCAGCAGTGAAGTCCAGATAAATATAAGGCGGAACTTCGGGCGGCCGCCACATGGTGCCGCGCAGCGGAGGCAATGGTTCACTGAGGCACCCCCCCAGCAGAATGGCGGCAAGCGCAAAAAATTTTCTCATTTTCATTTGTACCCGGTGAATTTGCAAGTATATTAAGAATGTACTGCTCGTTCTACTGTTTTTCAACCGACGGAGGTGTCTCAATGAAAAATATCGTCCTGGCTCTCGGTCTGGGATCATTCCTGGCGTTGACGCTGACGGCGGCCGAAGAAACTTCAGCCCCCATCGTCCAGGCGGAAAAGGAAGCAGGCGCAGCAATTGCTTCGGGGATTCCCGGCATTGTCAATGCCAGTATGCTGAATGTCCGCTCAGCTCCTGACCGCCGCTCGCCGGTCATCGGTAAAATCCGCAAGGAAACCAAGGTCACCGTCACCGGAATGGTCGGAAACTGGGCCGAAATTGAAGCACCTGAAGGTACCTCGGTTTATGTATCGGGGGTGTACGTCCGCGACGGCAAAACGCTGGCCAGAATTCAAATGCGCAGCGCTCCGGCACAACGTGCTCCGATACTCGGCTATATTCCGGCCAACACGCAGGTTAAAGTGATCGCCGATGCCAAATACGGCTGGCTGCAAATCGCCCCTCCGGCTTCGCTCAAGGTTTATGTCGCCAAATTCTACCTTGACTTTGACGCGTCGGCTCTGAAACCGGCACCGGTCCAGGAAAAGATGCCGGCCCCGGAGGCAGTTAAGACTGAGCCTCCGAAGGCGGCGGCACCCGCGGCGTCAACGGAAAAGCTCCCTGTTCCGCCAGCCGCTTCATCCGACTTTGTTGAAGTCAAAACCGATACCGATGCGGAAGCCGCTAAAGCAGCCGTGACCGCTCCCGCCGCCCCTGCCCCGGCCAAAGACAGTGAACCGGCAGAAACTCCGGAGAAGGCTCCGGCTCCAACCGAGGCCGTAAAGGCAACCCTTCCCGCCGCCGCCCCGGTCATGACAATTTCGGAAAGCGAACGTGCGAACCAGAATCAGGCTCTGCGTGAAATCGGTGCAGACCCGGCCAAACCGGAAAAGCAGGTCACGGTCACCGGCAAGCTGATCTCAGTGAAAAGCACGAATGCGGCCAGCAAATACGCGATTCTGCTGAGTGATTCCGCTGACTTCGTTTTCGTATGCGCTGGTCAGGCGCCGCTGACTGCGCCTTATCTGGATACCGATGTAACGGCTGCCGGTGAACTGTTCAATGTTCCGGAGTGGAAACACCAGGTCTTGCGGCTTGACCGCCTTGAAGTCGGCAAGAAGTAACCGTTAACCGGTCATGACAATTATCGACGGGTTTCTGCAATATCTGCGGGTGGAACGCAATGCATCACCCCATACCATGGCAGCTTATCGCCGGGATATTGAAGAATTCGTCCGGCGCATTTTTCCGGACCAGCCTGCCTTTGACGCCTGGGCCCAGATTGATGACGATCAGGCCCGGGCTTTTGTCATGGCTCTGCATACGGCAGGAGACTCCAAACGTTCGATGCAGCGCAAGCTCTCGGCAATGCGGTCGTTTTTCCGTTATATGATCCGGGAAGGAGTGGTGGGAGTCAATGTTTTTGCCGGCCTTGCTTCCATAAAAAGCGACCATCCACTGCCCCGGGTAATGAGCATAAGGCAGATTGAATCGCTCATTGCAGCAGTCGGCCGATACTGGCGCAGCATGGTTGAAACCGGATGCGCAAAAACCGAGTCCGGAGCCGATTTCGCCTGCGCCAGGGATACCGCCCTGATTGAAGTTATTTATTCCGGCGGACTCCGCATCAGCGAGGCGGTCGGATTAAATTACGGTGATCTTGATCTGGGCGGTGGAGTGATCCGGGTACGCGGAAAAGGCAAAAAAGAGCGTCTGGCCGCCCTCGGAAGGCCGGCGGCCGCGGCCATGAGGCAGTATCTGAAACTGCGCCGGGAAACCGGGGCGGCGCGGCACAGCGCCAGTCCCATCTTTCTGAACCGCTTCGGAGAACGGCTTACACCACGTTCCTTTCAGCGCAACCTCAAGGATTATCTGGCGGAGGCCGGACTGCCTCCGGATTTCACTCCGCACAAACTGCGTCACAGTTTTGCGACTCATCTGCTGGACGCCGGAGCCGATCTGCGCAGTGTTCAGGAAATGCTGGGACATGAAAATCTTTCCACGACCCAGATTTACACCCACGTCAGCGCGGAGCATATGAAACGGGTCTATCAAACCGCCCATCCCAGAGCCAAATGACCGCAACTCTGCCGATGGAGTCCTGTCTCGACCGGTTGGCCATCGCCATGGCTGCCGGCTCGACAGTCATTATCTCCGCAGCTCCCGGAGCCGGAAAAACCACACTGGCGCCGCCGGTTATTGCCGCGGCGGCAACCGGACGGACCCTGCTGCTGGAACCCCGTCGGATCGCGGCACGGGCGGCCGCGTCCCGAATCGCCGACTTGTATCACGTCAGATTAGGCGGTGAAGTGGGCTACGTCGTACGCGACGACAGCCGGATCTCTTCGTCAAGCCGCCTGGTGGTGATGACACCCGGGGTGTTGCTTCGCAAACTCCAGGATGACCCGCTGCTGGAAGATGTCGGGGCAGTAATCTTTGACGAATTTCACGAGCGCGGAACAGAATCCGATCTTGCATTCGCTCTGATTGGAGACCTCCGCAAAGAGTTGCGCTCCGATTTGAAACTGGTCGTGATGTCGGCGACTGCCGACCTTGCGGCACTGCGCCGGCTGCTGCCGGAGGCAGCCTACCTGGAAGTGCCGGGCAAACTGTTTCCCGTCACGGTCGAATATCAGTCGGATCCGGTGCCGCCGGACCGCCTGGTTCACGAGGCCGGCAAAGCCATCCTGCGCGGCTGCCGGGAGACCCAGTCCGGAGACCTGCTGGTATTTCTGCCCGGACAGAGGGAAATCGAGGATCTGGGCGCGGCTTTGACCGGAAAGCTTCCGACTGAATTTGATCTGATGCGGCTTCACGGGTCACTGCCGCTGGAACAGCAAAACCTGGTGTTGGCGCCGGCGCCTCCAGGACGACGCAAGGTTATCTTATCCACCAATGTCGCGGAAAGCAGTCTTACCATTGACGGAGTGACCATGGTTATTGACAGCGGACGGGAAAAGCGGCTGCATTATGCCCCGGCGGCAGGACTGTCGTTTCTGGAACCCCGCCGGATTTCGCAGGCCTCTGCCCGGCAGCGCGCCGGTCGGGCCGGACGAACTGCCCCCGGAAAAGCCATCCGCCTGTGGACCCGGGCTGAAGAACTGGGATTTAAAAAATTCTCGCCACCGGAAATTCTGGAATGCGATTTGCTCCCGCCGGCCCTCGCAATCGCGGAATGGGGTACTCCATGCGATCAGCTCAACTGGATTGACCCGCCGCCCCGGGGAACCTACGCTGACGCGGTGAAGCAGCTGACGGCCCTGGGGGCGCTGGATCCATCCGGGCATCTGACACCAAGAGGCCGGCAGATGGCCGCGCTTCCGGTACATCCGCGGCTGGGGGCAATGCTGCTGAAGGCGGCCGAGCTGAAACAAATTCCGCTGGCTGCGGAAATTGCCGCCCTGCTGGAAGAACGCGACATATCTGGACTGAGCGGCAGCGGAGCCGACCTCCGCGAGCGGATAGTCCAGCTGCGCCGTTTTCCCCGCCGTTATCCAGCCATTGATAAAATTCGTCAACGACTGCTGGCGCTTTTTCCGGACGGCCGGCGGCAGCCAGCGGGAGATCCGGAGGGCTGTGGACTGTTGCTGGCCTGCGCCTACCCGGATTGGATTGCACAAAACCGGACTTACCACGGCACTGACTTCCGCCTGGCCGGTGGCGGCTCCGCCGATCTGCTGCCTGACGATGATTTGCGTCGACATGAATTTCTGGCGGTCGGGAGGCTGGATGGCCAGCGGGGAGGATCCGGCATTATCCGGCTGGCGGCTCCGCTTGACCCGGCTGAAATAAGAACCGCCTGGCCGGACCGCCTCACTCAGGTTGTCACGGTGGAATTTGATCAGGATTCCGAAAAAGCCGCAGCCCGCCGTGAATTGCGTTTGGGAGCGCTGATTCTGGAAAGTTCAGCCGTGCCTCCCCCTGCCGGGCGACTGCCGGAAGCCGTGCTGAACGCCGCGATAAAACGCAAACTTTCCCTGCCTCCGGAATCAGCCGCAGCGGCCAACCGTCTGCTGGAGCGAGTCCGCTTTGCCGCTCGAACGGAACCCGGAGAATTTCCTGATTGGTCAGAAGAAAAATGGCCGGAAACACTGCCGCAAATTCTGTTGCCGTTCGCTACCGAATTGCGCAGTTTCGATGGTTTGGCGCGATTGGATTGGCATGCCGCGCTTAAAGCGGCTCTGGGGCGGGAGAAACTGGCGCAGCTCGACCAGTTTTATCCGGCCGATTTCATCTCACCGCCAGGAATCCGGCACCCTGTCCGCTACGCCGGGGAAATTCCTGCCGTATCACTCCGAGTTCAGGAGTTGTTCGGTCTTGACCGGCAGCCGACGCTGGGAAAGCGGCAGCTGCCGCTTCGTCTGGAACTGCTTTCGCCGGCCTGCCGTCCGGTTCAGGTCACCACGGATCTGCCCGGATTCTGGCGCGGCAGCTGGAAGCTGGTGCGCAAGGAAATGCGCGGACGCTATCCCAAGCATGACTGGCCGGAAACACCGTGGCTGGCCCGTCCCGGCTGCGGTCCGAAAACGCACTGATCTCCCGCATTTCACGGCTTTACGCTAATAAATCTTTTTTTGAAAAATCATGAAAAAATGCTGAAAAATCCTGTTTTTTTTATAGTACGGTCATCCGGTCAATGATATATTCGTAACAGATTCAACTGAAAACGTCACGTCTGCGTCTCCGTTCACGGGGAATCCCGCCGAACGGAGCTGCTGACAGAAAATCGTAAAAACGAAAACAGGAGAAGTACAATGTTTGAATGCGCTAAAACCTCCCAAAGCTTCATCAATCGCGATGAATACCGGGATAAGGTTCTCGGCTGCTGGACCGGTAAGAACATCGGCGGCACGCTGGGCGGTCCGCTGGAAGGCCGCAGGGAAATTTTCGATCTCGATTTCTACACCATGGAACACAGCGGCAACCCTCTGCCCAACGATGACCTGGACCTGCAGCTGGCCTGGCTGCGGGCGGTCGAACAAAACGGGCTGCTGCACGTTGACGAACGTTTGCTCGGAGAATACTGGCTGGCTCATGTCTGCGGACCGTGGAATGAGTACGGCGTTGGCAAAATGAACATGGTTAACGGACTTTATCCGCCGCTTTCCGGGTCATGCAACAATGCCAAATGGAAAGACAGCAACGGCGCCTGGATCCGCTCGGAAATCTGGGCCTGCCTCTTCCCGGGCCGCCCGGATGAGGCTGCCCAGTACGCCTGGTACGATGCCTGCGTCGACCATTCCGGCGACGGAATTTACGCCGAAGTGTTCACCGCCGCCCTGGAATCCGCCGCGTTCATTGAAAGCGACCTGCGCCGGCTGATTGAGATCGCGCTCAGCAAAATCCCCTCTGACTGCCGGATCGCCCGCAGTGTCAACATCGCCCTCAAAGGTTTTGACGCCGGCCAGGATTGGAAGATCACCCGGGATCAGCTGGTCAAAGACAGCGAGGACCTCGGCTGGTTCCAGGCTCCGGCCAATGTCGGATTTACCGTGCTGGGGCTGCTCTACGGCAAAGGTGATTTCGGACGCAGTATCTGTCTGGCGGTGGGATGCGGCGATGACACCGATTGCACCGGAGCAACCGCCGGCGCCCTGCTGGGAATCATCTCAGGACGCAAAGCCATCCCGCAAAAATGGATCGAGCCGATCGGAGAAAAGATCCAGACCGTGGCAATTGATCCTTTCATGCTGGATGTTCCCAAGACCCTCGATGAGTTGACCGACCGGGTGTTGGCGGCCAAAGCCATCAGCGATCAGGAGGACCCGACCGGACTGCGCCTCACAGACGGCGCTACAACGGTCACCCCGGAATTCAAAGCCGCGCTGCTCGGCTGCGATAATGTGAAGGAACGCATCTGGAAGCGGTCTTCGGATGAATTCACCTCCAAGGTGCTTTGGGGCAACCTCGCCATTCACTATGAAAACGGCCCGGCCATTCTTCCGGGAGAAACCAAAAAAATCACGCTGACTTTCAGTAAAACCAGAGTGAACTGCCGTTCCGTCCGGATCAACTGGCATCTGCCGGAAGGCTGGAGCGTAACTCCAGCCGGTCAGGAGCTTTTCGTCAAAATCGACTATAAGAGTTTTATTACGGTTGAGGTCACGGCCGGAGAATTTGAAGGCGCGTTTGAATACATCCCGCTGGAACTCAAGATTTCCGATCATAATTCTCCGGAATTTGTCACCGTGCCGTTCCAGAACCGCGGCAGTGTTGGCGACAATGTCATCACATGGGATTGGGAAACCATCAATCGAAAAAAGATTGAATTGGCCCGTTCCAAGTAATCCTTCCGTACAACAGACAAGCGGTCCCGCCCCGGTTTTCCGGGCGGGACTTTTTGGTTATTGCCGGCGGAGGCTTGCCCGCCCTTTTACACTCTCGCCACTAAAAGCCGCCGTTCTCCAATCAGAACGAAGTGGACCGAAGTGCAAATCCGGAGAAAACCGGCCAGGTGAAATTGCATTTGCCGCCGGATGAGTTATATTTAACGCAGTTGTAAGCAGCCGTACCTTTGACCGGCGGGGCAGGATCGTCATGTTGCCACGGGGATTCAGCGCCGTGACCGTCGGTGAAGCGCGTCCGGCAGACAGCGCCAGGAGTTTGCACATGCACCCATACCAGAATCCAGATTGTCCGGTCGAAGAGCGCGTGTCCGATTTGCTGAGCCGCATGACTACGGCGGAAAAAGTCGCGCAGACTTTGCAGTTCACCATCGGCAAAGACACCACCCCAAACAACATCGGCGCCGATCATCCCTTCGACCCCAGGGTCGGCTCCATTCTTTCTTTTTACGGCGGAGTCACTGAACGCAATGCCTACCAGAAACTGGCGATCGAGGGCACCAGGCTGGGCATTCCGATCATTTGGGGAGCCGACGTCATTCACGGCTGGCAGACGATATTTCCGGCCGCGATTGCCCAGGCCAGTTCGTTTGATCCGGAACTTACCCGGCAGATTTCACGGATTTCAGCCGCAGAAGCCTGGTACGGCGGAGTTGATTGGACTTTTTCGCCCATGGTTGAAGTTTGTCACGATCCCCGCTGGGAACGGGTGGTGGAAGGTTACGGAGAAGATCCTGCGGTTGCCGGAAAATTTGCCGCTGCCGCAGTGCAGGGATATCAGCAGCCGACACCGGAACATCCGGAAACCATTGCCGCCTGTTTAAAGCATTATGTCGGATATTCCGCTTCCGAGGCGGGGCACGACTACGCCTATACTGACATTTCCCAACGGGCGCTGCATGAATGGTACCTGCCACCGTTTGAGGCCGGAGTCCGGGCCGGAGCTCAAACTGTAATGAGTTCATTCAACGATCTCAACGGTACCCCGGCGGTGGTTCACCACGGCATGATGACGGGGATTCTGCGGAACAGCTGGAATTTCCGGGGTTTTGTCGTTTCTGACTGGGAAAGCGTCAAACAACTGGAGGCCCAGGGATTCAGTTCAAATCCGGAGCACCAGGCCGTCTCCTCGATCACCGCCGGCAATGATATGGACATGGTCGACGGCATTTACCGCCATCTGGAAGCAGCAGTCGAATCCGGCCGGCTGGAAATGCGTTATCTCAATTTGGCGGTTGAGCGCATTTTGCGCGTCAAATTTGAGTTGGGATTGTTCGAGCATCCCTACACGCCGGAACGAGATCCGGCCGCCGTATGGCTGCGCCGGGAATACCTTGACTTCGCCCGTCGGTCCGCCGCTGACACCATGGTGTTGCTGAAAAACGAGGACGACTTGCTGCCGCTGCTCCCTGAACGCTACCGGAGAATAGCGCTGATCGGCCCGGCGGCGGATAACTCCGATGCGCTGCTCGGATCCTGGCTGGCCCTGGCGGCAGCGGGGAGAAAACCGGTCAGGACGGAAACTTACCGCGACGTCATAGCCGATTATTTTCCGGAGGCGGAAATCCGCTGTGCACCCGGATGCGCATATCGGTCGTCCCCCGGCGACGAGGCCACCATTGCCGAAGCGGCGGCTCTCGCCGCCCGATCGGACGTGGTGATTCTGGCTGTTGGCGAACCGGGAGATTTAACCGGTGAAAATAAATCGCGCGCCGACTTGCGTCTTCCCGGCGCCCAGGAGCAACTGGTCGCAGCTGTCGCCGCTTCCGGGCGTCCGGTGGTAATGCTGACCGGCAGCGGCCGGCCGATTATTTACTCTGGCACAGCTGAGCGGGTTCAAAGCATTCTGCACGTCTGGCAGGGCGGCATTATGGCTGCACGGGCGGCATTCGATCTGCTGACCGGAGCCGCAACGCCATCCGCCCGGCTGCCCATGACTTTTCCCCGCGCTGTCGGACAGGTGCCGATTTATTACAATCGCCATCGCCGCGCCCGTCCGGAATCCGGACAATATTCTGATCTGGCGGAAACGCCGTATTACGAGTTCGGGCATGGCCTCTCTTACACGACGTTCACCTACAGCGAACTGCGTCTGGAACGGCGGGACGGGAGAATCATCATCGAATTTACCCTTGCCAACACCGGCAAACGCTCCGGCAGCGAGGTTGTGATCTGGTTTCTGAGTGATCCCGAAGCTGCTCTGACCCAGCCGGCAAAACGCTTAATCAGTTTTCAGAAAATCAGTTTGGCTCCGGGGACCTCTCAGACGGTACGCCTCGCGCTGAAGCCGGAACAGGACCTGAGTTACACGGACGAAACCGGACAACGGGTTTTTGAACCCGGCAGCTTCATCATCAGCACGGGAAACAGAAGCATCGAATTTCAGGCCTGAATCAGCATGTAAGCTCCGGGGACCGGCGATATGCGTCTGCCCGCCGACATCTCCGGATAAACGACCGTTTTTCCGGACCGCATCCGTCAAAAGTCGAATTTAGGACGACTGCCGCGGCCTTCAGGCCAGTTTGTCCAAAGCCGCACGCAATCGGCGCGACGCCTCGTCCAGTCCAAGCAGTTCCATAATCTCCCCGGGCCCTCCCGGAGTAACCGCTTGGCCGGACAGCGCAATGCGCACTGCCCACATCGGCTGTCCCAACTTCACGCCATGCCGCTCGGCATAAGCAGCGATCTCAGCACTGACCGCTTCTGCCGTGGCTTCAGGCAGCTCGGTCAGACGCGGCGCCAGCTCCAGCAACACCATGCGGGCAACATCCGGATCGCATTTGCTCTTTTTATTATTGAAAAGCTCAGGTTCATAATCCGGAATCCGCTTCAGAAAAGCGATTTTCTCCGGGATTTCACTCAACAGCTCGGTTCGCGGCTGAAGCAACGCCGCCAGACGCGGCCAGACTCTCTCCAGCGGCGTTCCCGACACTTCGGCAAAGGGTTTGGCCAACTCGGCGAAGCGCTCAGGAGCAAGGGCTTTGATGTGCTCCCCATTCATCCAGCGCAGCTTGCCGTAGTCGAACACCGCCGGGGACTTATTGAGTCCGGACAAACTGAACGCTTCCGCCAGTTCGGCAAGCGAAAACAGTTCCCGGTCGCTTTTGGGCGACCATCCCAACAAGGCGATGTAGTTGACAATCGCTTCAGGCAAATATCCTTCGGCCGCCAGATTTTCAAAACTCACGGAACCATGTCGTTTTGAGAGTTTGGAAACGTTTCCGTCGGCATCCCGCCCCATGATCAGAGGCAGATGAACGTATTGCGGGATTTCCCAGCCGAACGCCCGATAAAGCAGGTTGTATTTAGGGGTACTCGAAAGATATTCGCATCCCCGCACCACATGAGTGATTCCCATCAGGTGATCATCGATGACGTTGGCAAAATTGTAAGTGGGATATCCATCGCGTTTAAGCAGAATCTGCTCATCAAGCACCTGGTTCTCAATGGAAATCTCGCCAAACACCGCATCAGTGAAGGTCGTCACGCCATCGGCGGGAATCCGCTGCCGGATCACGTATGGAGCCCCGGCGGCCAGCCGGGCGGCGGTCTCATCCGCGCAGAGGGTGCCGCAATGCCCCGGGCAGCCGCCGCCGGAGACCGGTTCCGATGCCGGCTCGTGGGCGTCATCCTCCTCCACCTTGTCACAGAAACAATAGTAGGCGCCGCCGCGCGCAACCAGTTCACGGGCGTAACGCAAGTAAATTTCCCGCCGCTCGCTTTGAACGTAGGGGCCATATCCTCCGTCCCGGTCCGGGCCTTCATCGTGGTCAAGTCCGGCCGCCGCCAGCGTGTTGTAAATGACCTGCACCGCATCGGCAACCAGTCTTGAACGGTCGGTATCCTCAATTCTCAAAATGAATTTGCCGCCGCGGGAACGGGCGAGCAGCCAGGCATAGAGCGCGGTGCGCAGGTTCCCGACATGCATGAATCCGGTCGGACTGGGAGCAAAACGGGTACGAATGGTTGACATAATAGCAAGAACCTGTTTTTAAGTTGAAATCAATTTTTAACACAAATACAGTATATAATATACATCGGTTTTTCCGGCTTGCAACAGCTCCGGGCAACCGGCAATTCCCGGAGCGGGAATTGCTTTTCCGGTAAAATAATGGATTTTTCCAAGTCAAACCGGATTATCCGGCTTGACAATCAGTTTATACGAGATTATATTAATAACTGTCAATTTGATGCGTCTCCATCGTCTAGTGGCCTAGGACAACGGGTTCTCATCCCGTCAACAGGGGTTCGACTCCCCTTGGAGATGCCATTTTTTTTGCTCAGTCCGGTGGCTGCAGACAACTCCGCACTCTCTGAGAACAGCACGAATAACCTTTGCCATTTCTTCGCCTTTTACGGGACAACTCCGTACTCTCTGAGAACAGCACACCGAAAACACTGCATGCAACTTCCTCCCGCACGCAATGAGTGCGGAAAAACGTCCGGGAAGCAGGGATTGGCGGAAGCATATACCGCAGGCAGCAGCTGAAAAATCAGCACGTTCCTGACTTGAGCAGAATTTCCCGCACCGCATTTTATCGTTTCTCACCGTAGCGCAGCCTGCAGTCAGTCACACCACCCATGCGGTCCTTCGCAAAATGTTCCTGTCAGAATCGGGCATTTTATCTGACCGGACTTAATTAATGCGGGTTTGAATCGGGGGGAAGCGGCGGAGGCTGATCTGGCGGACCATCTTCCCAGTCATGCCGTGCCGTGCTGGGACGCCGCCCCTGTTTTCTTCTGATGCCGGCGGATGTTCGCTGCATGCCGCCAACGCGGGGGAAACATCTGAACTGCTGCGTTGGCGACCGGAGTGACAGCGAAGCCGGCGGCTTATCGGATTGGGGATGAAGTCTGCAGAAAAATTTCCGTCCATCAACCTGAAATTACAGAAATGGCAGTGTCTTTGACCAGAAAACCGAGCTTATCCGTCCAAATGCCGGAACCGCAATGACCATTTGGTGACCTGCAAAACGCTGGATGCCCGATCCCGGGGCAGCCGGTGCAACGTCGTGTACGCGGAGACGTTCGTCGCCTTCTATCCAGATAAGCTGCGGCCGCGAGCGGCGGCATTTGCCGGGCTTACGGTGGATACACACGGCTGATCCGCCCGAGCTGATGCTGAAACCTGCAACGCTTTTTCTGCTGGAGCGGGACTTCAGCACGGGGAACAATTCCGGACTGGGGAAAAAGCGTTCCCGACGGTGTGATCGTCGGCTAACCTGACGGCCGCATCACGTTCGCGGCAACGTCGGCGGGCAGCGGATTCCGGCACTGTTTCCGCAACTGGCCGCCGTGAGTCCTGGACGACCAAGCTAACTAAACACGATACCGGCGAAGAACTGGAAGTCGGAAAAATTTATGTTGGTGAAACATGCCGGCGTCCGGGCTGCCGAACAGGGAATTCCTGCCCCAAAGCACGCCGCAAAATTACAATGAAATTGGTCTTTTAAAGACAAAGTCTCCCGATCTGCATGCATGCTCACAATGCCGCGGACAGCCTCGGGAGTGGAAAGCAGGATGATTTTTCCCGGCGGCCGGCGCAAATCGAGCACGGACAATTTCGGAGAGTTCTCGACGGCTGCGCTGTGGTTTGGCCGTAACTTATGGCAGGAACCCGGGATACCGTTCGGGATAACAGACTCCTACCGATGGAACGTTCACCGCAGACAAGCCGCGAAGCGCTGCGATAACTTTACAGCTGCCGGGGCCTGCGTTCCCAGCTTCCGCACACACCCGATAACCGGGTCTGGAGTTTTGTGGGAAATTGATTGCGATGCAGACGTTCCCGGGTTCCCCGCCATTTGCAAAATAGAAAACGCTGCAGTATAGTAGTGCCCGGCAAAACCAAAAGGCAAAATAACAATTCGTCAGATGATGTCGTAACTTCTACATTATGCAATGGACTGAATTCACCGCCAAATCAGGTTTCAAACCGCCGCGCTCAGATGTCTTTGAGGCAAACCAGTCGGACTTGGCGGCATGGGAAAGTCTTCCAGAGTGTTTCTCGCCCGGATTTTTTGACCGTTATGCGGGAAAGCTGGAAGTGCCGGTGCCGTTTTCCGCGGAAATTTCCGATTTAAACGCCCGAGTTGCGGCAGAACCGGCGCTGCGTATTTACGCCAATTTGATCACCGCTGCCGCGTTTGACCGCGGAGAACGCCTGGCTGACTGGCCGTCCCCGGAGCCTTTACTGCCCCGCCGGCAATGTGGGCTGTTTCAACTTCTTCTGGCCATGTCCGCCCTGCCGCGGATTGCCGCAAGCTACCGGCGCCTGGGCCTGCCGCCGGAATATGTCAACGGGCCGGCCCGCTGGATCGGAGGAACCATCGCAATTTACGCTGCCGCCCATAACGGCAATCCGGGCCATGACCTGCGCCAGATCCACTGGTTGAAAAACTACATGGATAATCGTCTCTTCAGAGTGGGACGCTTTGAATTTTTAGTTCACCCGGCACCGGAATGGCTGCCGGCGATCTATCGCAGCCGCCGAAACGGACGAACCATTGCTTTGTGCCGGGATGGCTGGCGGCTGACTCCTGATGGATTCCAGGCCGGCTCGCCGGAGCAGGCAGGCGCAGCCGATGAAAATCCGGAAACGGAACTGACCATTGCCGTGCTCGAAGAAAGCGGCGGCAGGATCCGCGGCATACCGATCAATCCGGCAACGGGGCGAGCGGAGCTGAACCGGCGCGAGGAACTTGATCTGGATGAGTACCACCCGGTGCTCTCGGCGCACGAGTTGGTGCCAAGCATGCACATTCCAGGCGGAGGCGGCATGACCCTTGAGCTGGCCCGGGAATCTCTGAATCAGGCGGTGGAGTTCTTCCGCCGGTATTTCCACAAAGAGCTGCGGGGCATCTGCTGTTCCTCGTGGATTCTGTCACCGGATTGGCTGACGGAACTGCCTGATTCCAACCTGGCCCGCTTCATGCGGGAAGTTTACCTTACACCGCTGCCGGAAACCAAACGGGCCGGATTGTTTTTTGTCTATGGCCGGGACGACGGCGACTTGTCACGATATCCGGCGGATAATTCTCTGCGCCGGGCATTTCGCCGCCTGATCGACGCCGGCCGACCCCTGCGAACCGGCGGCATGTTCATTCTGACCGCCGATTTGCCCCGTTTCGGCACCGGAACCTACCGTGCCGGAGAACACGAACTGAAGAATTGAAAATAACCGGATTCAATTTCGCCGGATGTTGTCATAAAAAACCACAATATTCAACCGCAGCCTGTTTTCATGAATAAACAAGTAAAAAATTCCTGACTGCCGACATGGAGTCTTTACTTTAAAACAGGAAAAACAATGAAAAGCATCACAACCAATGTCAATCTGCCCATTCTGGCAGATGTTGACATTTGCGTCGCTGGCGGAAGCTGTACGGGTGTTTTTGCCGCCGTTACGGCCGCCCGGCTCGGGGCCCGGGTCGCCATCATTGAACCGCAAAACCGCTTTGGCGGTACAGCGGTCGCCTCATTGGTCTGCTACTGGCACAGCCTTTTTACTCTGGACGGCTCACGCCAGATCATCGCCGGCATGACTCAGGAGATAATTGACCGGCTTTCTGATCGCAACGCGGTTGAACTGGCTGCCGACAACAACCCGGATTGGTATGCCAGGCTCAATACCGAAGAACTGGCCATCGAACTCGATGAATTAATTCAGGAAGCCGGTATACTGCCGTTTCTTCACACCCGTGCGGTAGATGTCTTGCGCGATGCGGACGGCCGCCTTTGCGGAATGATTACAGCCGGAAAAGGCGGACTGGGTGCAATCCGGGCCGGCTATCTGATTGACGCCACCGGAGACGGTGATGTCTGCGCCGCCGCCGGCATGAAAATGTGGCGCAATGTCGAACTCCAGCCGCCAACCGCCTGTGCCAGATTGAGCAGCTGGCCGCAATTCAAACGCCCGCTGGGCGAGCTCATTCACGAAGCAGCCCGGGAATTCAACCTGCCGGAAGGTTTCATCTGGGGAACGTTTCTGCCGCACAGCCCGAGCTACCTGCTGGCCGGAACTAAAATCCCGGGAGCCGATCTTTCTGAACCGGAGGCCTTGACCGCTGCCGAACTGGAGGGACGGCGGCAGTTGCGGGCCATCCAGGACATCATCGCCCGGGCCGGTTACACGCGGCCGGTACTGGAAGCCCTGCCCTCGCTGATCGGAATCCGAGAAACCCGGCACATTCATTCCCTGTACCGCCTGACAACGGACGACCTTCTCAGCGGCCGCCGTTTTGCTGACGCGGCGGCACGCGGCACATATCGAATTGACATTCACAGTCAGAAACGGGCCGGAACCCGTTTCCTCTACCTCGACGGACGCGAGGTATTCTCCGCCCCGAACCGGCCTCCGGAAACCGGATTCTGGCGCGATCCGCAACTTCCGGCGCCCGAATACTATGAGATTCCGTTGCGCAGCAGTATTCCGACCGGATTTGACAACCTCATCACCGCCGGACGAATGCTCGATGCCGACACCGGCGCTTTCGGAGCCGCCAGAGTGATGGTCAACCTGAATCAGATTGGGGAAGCAGTCGGCGCCGCCGCATTCAGGGCGCTGTCCGAAAACCGTCCCTTCAGTGCCGGATAAACAGGCACACCATCCCCTGCTCCGGAAACAGAGTTTGCTTCAAGTTCAGAACACAACGCTCTCTTTTTCAGCGTTATGACAGGATCCCGCCTCACCCTGCCGGTCAGTAAAACGCCGTACACGACATAGAACACTTTTTCCGATTTTTGTCATAGCCCGGATAATCCCGGCCGTTGAAAATTTCTCCGCCAGGAATTATTGTATTTTCATATTTTATATCCTAAAAAAGGCGCATTCAATTAAGGAGGTGTTCATGAAAACGTTTCTGGCAGTCTCTTCAGCTGTAACTGCGATGGTGCTTGCGGCTGAGATTACGGTTCCGACCGAAAAAATCGCCGCCATGCCTCACCCGCGTCTGCTGCTCCCGGCGATCGGAATCGAAAAACTGCGCGCCAACGCCCAAACCGAGGTCGGCCGGCTTATCGCCGCACACACTCTGAACATTGCCAATCAGATTCTGACTGAGCCGCCGGTTAAATACAAAGTCGAATATGGCGATCGCACCCTGCCTTATACCCGCAAAGTCCAGCAGAAATGCATTTATCTGGCTGTGGCCTACCAACTCACCGGCGAGCGCCGTTATGCTGAACGCTGCGTCCAGGAAGTAATGGCGGCGGTAAAGCTGCCGAGCTGGTTCCGACGCTTTTATCTGGATACGGCGGAACTGACTTTCGCTGTCGCCATCGGATACGACTGGTGTTACGACGCTTTCACCCCCCGACAGCGCGAAGAAGTGATCGCCGCTTTGATCAACAAGGGAATAAAACTCTCCTACGATCCAGAAGATCACAACAAAACCTGGTGGATCAAAGCTGCCATGAACCAGAATCAAGTCATTCACACCTGCCTTGTGGCCGCCGCCGCGGCCGTGGCGGAAGCTGATCCGGAGCTGGCTCGCGACGTAATCATCCGGGCCGTCGAAAATCTGCCCAGGAGCATGAAAGCGGCTTACCATCCTTCCGGCGCTTATCCGGAGGGCCCCGGCTACTGGATGTACGGAACCAATTTCAACTGCATATTGCTGGCGATCCTTGAAGGTCTCGGCGGCGGCGTATATGGACTGGACCGGCAACCCGGATTCAGCGAAACCGGAGATTACCACCTCGCCTCTTTCGGCACCAGCGGTCAGCAGTATACCTACGCCGACAGCGGCAACTGGCAGTCCATGGGATTTGCCCAATATTATCTCGGACACCGGTTCAACCGCCCGGATTACCTTACCGACGGCAATATCCGGGAATTGAAAAAGTATCCGGAATACCGTTTCAGCCATGCCAGGGAGATCCCGCTTGCGCTGCTGTACGCCGACCGGTTCACGCTCACTCCGGACCGCTCCCGGGCCTCAACCTTTTATTACAGCGGCGCTCAGGCCAGAATTCCAATCATCATGATGCGCACCAGTTTTGACGGCAAGTCTGCTTACGTCGGCATCAAGGGCGGCGTTCCCGACGGCAGCCACGGTCACATGGATGTCGGGTCCTTTGTCTATGATGTACGGGGAAAACGCTGGGTTGACGATCCCGGTACTTTCAATTATGGCGTGATGGAGAAAATCACCCGCAGACACAAGGGCGGCAAGGATTTCAACAAGAAATTTTTCCACGTCGGCCCCGCCGGACACAGTATTTTTCAAATCAACCGGCAGCACCAGAAATCCGGCAGTGCCAGCAAAACCCTGATCGCCGATGCTCAACAGCACCGGGTGGTTTTTGACCTTTCTGCGGTCTATGCCGGTCAGGCCGCCTCGGCAATCCGGGAATGGCGACTGCTGCCGGATGACTCCCTGCTGGTCACCGACACCTTGACCGGAGTCAAACCCGGCGCCTCGGTAGTCTTTCATTTTCTCAGCGCCGCGACTCCGGAAAAGATCTCCGGCAAAACCCTCCTGCTTTCCGCCGGCGGAAAACGCTTGCGAGTAACCGCCGAAACACCGGAGTCCGGAACCTGGCGCAATTATCCGCTTTCCGAAATTGCAGTCGAAGGCGAACCATTGACACCCAAGGGGCTCTCCGGCTACAGTATCTCGTTCAAAGTGCCGTCGTCGGGCAATTTCTCCGTAACGTATAAATTCATGCCTGAACAATAAAATAAGGAATGCAAATATGAAACAACTGGGTACTTTGATTGCGCTCTCGGCCGCATTGCTGCTGAGTGCCGCCAAAATTACGGTTCCGGTCGATAAAATCGCCGCCATGCCCCATCCCAGACTGCTGATCCCGACAGTCGGAATCGAAAAACTGCGGTCAAACGCAAAAACCGAGGTGGGCAAGGCGATTGCCGATTATACTCTGCGTCACGCTGACTGGTTGCTGACCCAGCCGCCAACGCCCTATGAAGTAAAATACGGCAATCGGACGCTTTACTACACCCGGGCAGTACAGTCAAACTGCATTGCGCTCGGCATGGCTTACCTGCTCACCGGGGAGCGCAAATATGCCGACCGTTGCGTCAGAGAGGTCATGGCCGCAGTCGAACTGCCGACCTGGTTCCGCCGGTTTTATCTGGATACGGCAGAAATCACATTTGGGGTTGCCATCGGCTACGATTGGTGTTATGATGCTTTCACGCCTGAGCAGCGTGAAAAAATCGCCAGGGCGATCATGGAAAAAGGAGTTAAGCTCTCCTACAGCAAAAACCGCAGTCAGATCTGGTGGATCAAGGCTTCCATGAACCAGAATCAGGTCATTCACACCTGCCTGGCCGCAGCTATGATCGCCATTGCCGAGCATGACCGCAAACTGGCTGAGGATGTCGTCGTGCGCGCCATCGAAAACCTGCCCCGCAGCATGCGCGCCTCGTATTACCCCAATGGAGCTTATCCTGAGGGCCCGGGCTACTGGTCGTACGGAACCACATTCAACTGCATACTGCTCAGTCTCCTGGAAGGAGTTTGCGGAACCTGTTACGAATTGGACAAGCAGCCCGGATTCGACAAAACCGGCGATTTCTTCATTGCGGTATGCGGCAATGTCGGTCCCCAGTTCAGCTATTCGGACACTGGCCTGATGCCGATGACCGACTTTGCCAAATTCTACCTCGGACACCGCTTTAAGCGTCCGGACTACATTCCGGATTTCATCCTGAATCTCATCCGCCAATTCCCGCAGCGCGACGTAAAAAAATACTCGTACCGCGACATTCCGTTTGCCCTGCTTTATGCTGATGAATTCTCCTTTAATCCGGATCGCTCCAAGTCGCCGCTGACCTATTACAGCGGCGACCGTGCAAAAATTCCGGTAATCATGATGCGCAACAGCTTTGACAGGAACTCTGCTTATGTCGGCATCAAGGGCGGCGTTCCCGACGGCGGACACGGCCACATGGATGTCGGATCCTTCGTCTTTGAAACCGACGGCGAACGCTGGGTCGCCGATCTCGGCACGTTCAACTACGGCAACATGGAGAAGATCAAAAAAGAATACGGGGCGGAAAATGACGACAACTTCCGCTGGCGGTATCTGCATCTCGGTCCGCGTGGACACAGCGTACTTCAAATCAATGACGCCTTGCAGAAATTCAAAGCTGCCAGCCGTACGGAAAAATTTGACGCCCAAAGCAAAACGGTTGTTTTCGACCTTTCCGCCATTTACGCCGATCACGCCAGAAGCGTGAAACGCCAATGGCAGCTGATGCCGGACAACAGCCTGATTGTCACCGACACCCTGACCGGATTGACTCCGGGGGCGGAGGTTGATTTCCACTTTCCGACTCCCGGTGCGGTCGAAAAAACTGCCGGTAAACTTCTCCTGCTGCGCATCGGCAATAAACGGCTGGCGGTAACTTCCGAATCCGACGCCGAAGGCGCCTGGCAAGCGGCTCCCTGGCGGGAACTGGGGCTGAAAGGTGAACCGCCGCGTCCTGGAATCAACGTCTGCAAGATCGTCTACAAAGCTCCGCAAAACGGCAAACTGACGATCAAAACCGTGTTCAAACCGGCTGAACATCTAATATAATCCGGCAGAAAACCGGATAATCCGGCGGATGTACGGCGGCAGAGTTATTTTTGACTGGCTTTTTAACCGATCCATGGTATATTATCTGGAAAACCTCCGGACCGGAAAAGCCATGAAAAGTGCTGTTGCTGTTTTGCCGTCTGCCATACTGGCTGTGTTGTTGGGGTGCGCTGCGCCATCGGCCGGACCGGCCTCCCACAACTGTTACGCCGCTGATGATCCGGCGCCCCGTGTTGCCGTCGACCGTTCGAAGTGGCGCTGGCTGGACCGGGGCTCCGAAACCGCTGCGGCAGACAATCCCGCGCCGTCCCAATCGCGAAAGTCCTCCCGTTCCGCCGGCAGCGGTTGGGATTTTGATTCTTTTTTTGCCGTGTTTTCAACCGGATCCGAATCCGAGCCGGGCGCTCCTCCCGCCGACGCCAATCTAATTGTCAATGGCGGTTTCGAGCTAGGAACGGCCGGTTATGACTGCATACGCTACCTGCGTCCCGACACCAATGCGCAGCTCCGATTCGATCCGCCGGAAATCGACTACTGCGCCTCCGGTTCCGGCAACGCCGCCCTGCGTCTCACGCACCGCTTCGCGGAACAAACGCAGCTCATTGCTTCGGAACTCAAACTCAAGCCCCGCAGCCAATATCGCTTTTCAGTAAAATTGAAAAGCGATGTTCCCGATCAGCCGGTCAATATAGTAATTAAGTCCGTAAAGCGTTTTCCGCGGAGCCGCCCTCAAATTTCAGCTCATAATGCGAAATTCACCGCCGGACCGGCCTGGAAGGAATTCACCCTGGATTTTGTCACCGGCAACGCCGAATTGCATCAGCTTGAAATCAATACCAACTCCAATCGGGAAACGGCTTCGCACGCCACAATATGGATTGACGACCTCAAGCTGGCGGAGCCAGAGCCACCGGCGATTTCATGGCTGGATGAATTAATGTCGGAATCCACGGCCGACCAGCCCTGGTTCTCCCTGCCGGACGAACAGCCCGACCGCCCGGTTTCCGGAGGCCGGATTCCGGGCAATATCGGCGCAGCCTTTACAGCTGAGCGGGAAATTTATCTCTCTGACGCGGCTGATTTCAGTGTATCCGGACAAGTGGCCAATACCACGGACTCCTCCGGAAATTTTCGTCTGACACTGGAACTTCAGGATGATTTTCACCACCGTTTCTGCGTCGTTGCGGAAGTTTCCGGCACCCTCAATGCCGGGGAAAGCCGCCATTTCAACTGGCGCCTGCCCCTGCCCCCGGCCGGTGCCTACACCCTGATCCCCCGGCTGGAGACGAAACAGCTGCCAGTCTGTTCAATTCCGGGATATTTCGCGGTGGTTCACGCTCTGCCCGCCCGCAACGTACCGCCCGGCTCCGGATTCTGTCTGGCGTTCAATTCCGGAACCGCCGGCTACATTTTCCCGGAGACCCCTCAGGAGAACACCGGATTCCGGGCCAAGGGCCTGAATGCGGATGAATACTACCGCCGTCTGGCGCTGGCCGGCACCCGGACGCTCCGGGAATGGGGTGGCAATCGCAAGCTCTTTTTCTGGAGTACGATAGAACGCCGGAAAGGCCATTTTGATTTCTCGGTGCCGGATCTGATGGTGAAAATCGCCGGCCGGCACCACATTAATTTTCTGCCGGTACTCGGTGGAATGGAATTTCTCACTTCACTCAATCCGCCCGGATTCAACTCCATGCCGGAGTGGGTAATCAATCAGAGTGCGCGGCTGGACAACATGCCTCCTGACTTCAAACGCATCAACACCGCCACCCGTCTGCCGCCGCTGTCATTGTGGCGAAGATATGTCCGGGAAGTCGTTCGGCATTACCGCGATCGGATCATCCATTTTGAAATCATGCAGGAACCCAATGCCGGAGGCGGCGACGGCTGGATGCCTCCTCCGGACTATTTGCGTTACCTTCAGGCTGCGGCCGAGGAAATCCGCAGGGCGTCCCCCCGCAACCGGGTGATCGGTTTCGGGCTGACCGGGGCCCTTCACGGGGATCCCCTGCACTATCTCGGTCGAAGTCTGGAGGCCGGTGCCCTTGAATGGGTGGACATTGTGTCATTTCATCCCTACCAGGCCCGTGAATTGCAGTATCCGGAAAAGCCGGACGCCGATGCCGCCGACTTTATCGCGGAACTGCGCCGGACTCTCGCCTCGGCTCATCCCCGACGGCAGGATCGCGAAGTGCCTTTATGGAACACGGAATTGGAGTATCTGTTTGATTATCCGGAAGAACGTGAACTGCGCCAGATTGAATATCTGCCCCGGCATCTTGTACGCCGGTTGCTGACCGACGCCGGCGAGGGGGTGGCGTTCTCATCGCCGGTGGCTGCTGACAGCCTGTTCCGCCGCACTGTGCTGAGCAACCACCTTTCATTTGACGGAATCAATCGGACGGCCTGCCGTCCGTCAGCCGGTTTTGTCGCGTGCAACGTACTGTCCCGGTACTTTGAGGGCGCCAGGCCGTTTAAAAAATTCCGGGGAACCGGGGTTGTCGCATATCTGTTTCAGGTTGGTCCTGACCAATACGCGGCGGCTGCCTGGCGGATGGATAATTCCCCTCCGCGTCGCATCCCCTGGAATTTTCCGCCGGCAGCCGCCGCGGTCATTGACCTTATGGGGGCTCCGGTTGCAACCACCGGAGCCGGTTTGGAGCTTCAGGAAGACCCCATATATATACTTTGGAATTCCCCTGATCCATCGCCGCTGGAAACGGCGCTGAGCGCCCTGACGCACACCAACGCTCCCCCTGACCGCCCGTAAGCAGCTCTCGGGCTGTCCCGCCCTGCGCGTGAGAGGAATGCCGGAGTGGTCACGCAGCAGATTCGCGTTCCGCCACCGGCCAGCCTTACCATCTGCGCCTCGTCCCACTGTGCGGAGGCGGGCTTCCGCCTACCTGCTGCCGGAGCACCGATCCGGCAAACTCCAGGCACGTTTTCAGGAATTTTTCCCGGCTTGAACCGGTATTTTCAAACATTGTAAAAATTTAAAAAAAAGTCTGGCCTTCCTCTTGACATCGCAGGTTCACAGAGTATAATAATACATATAAAAAATACATGTATTTTTAATTCAAGGATTCTCTCATGCGCAAAAACAGCAAAACCCAGAAAATTGCCGAATATCTGAGAGGAAAAATTGCTGACGGGGATTATGCGCCAGGCAGTCAGCTACCTTCGGAAAATGAACTGTGTGCCCAACTTCAGCTGAGCCGGGTGTCGATCCGACGCGGAATGGATATTCTGGAAAAAGAAGGCATCATCGTCCGGCGTCCAGGTATCGGGTCATTTGTCCGCAACCCCAACGAGGTTCCAACCAGCCGTGAAATCTGCATCGGACTGTCTGACACTCCGATGAATTATTTCTACTCCAGCGATATTGCCCGGGGAGTCAGGAACGTCTGTTCCCTCAACAATATCAGGCTGGAAATAGTTGAGGTCGACGATTACTTTGACCATCCCGACCGCCGGGTCGACGGCTTGATTCTCGTAAATGCCCGGACCTCCCGGACGCCGGAGGAATTGAATCGGATCGCTTCGGCCCTGCCCCTGGTATTTATAAACCGGGTGTCAGATTTGCCCAACATCGCCTATTACAGCGTCAATTATGAAGAGGAATCGCGACGCGCCACCGACTTGATGCTCAGGTGGCTGGGGCCGCTGCAAATTGGAATTGTTTCCAGTCTTTCGGTGAGCATCTACGCCAGCTTCTCCCGCATTGCCGGGTGCCGCAGCGCCTGTACCAAATACGGAGCGGTTCCGCTTAATTTTGACGTCGAACGCAACAGTTATGAAGTGGTGGATCACATTGCCAATTTCATCAGTCAGAATAAAATTCGCATCATATTCATTGCGATCAACAATCTGCTCGAATATGTGCTGCTGGCCTGCCGGAAACTCGGACTGGAACCGGGGAAAGACCTTTTCATCTACGGTTTTTGTTCCATTGACCGATTATCGCCGCTGGCAGAGAAAATTCATCTGCACATCTCCATGCCGCTGCTGGAAACCGGCCAGGCGGCGGCGAACTGGCTGATCCGCCGAATCATTTCTCCTGAAACAACCCCGGTGCATAAGCAAATCGTTCCGGCCAACTTTGTTTTCAACAGCAATTCTCTCTTCAACTGCCTGGAGTCGTCCCGCAAAGACGGTCTATCTTGACGGAGCCGCGGATGGCATCGCGCTTGAACTCAACGGCGCGGCGCTGGCCGGCACCGGCACGGTCTTTGACGGCTATCGGCTCTACACCGAGGACAACACCCTCAAATTTGGCAAAATCGCCGGATAACTGCAGCTTTTAACCACAAAAACTCCCGGCACCCAAACTCTGCGTAATCGCCCCTACGCAAATCCGGATGCCGGGAGCATTTTCATATCCTGATGCCACCAGTCAAACCGCCGTCTTAATGTCGGTACCGACCAGCGCCACAAGCTGTTATTGCTGTTTATTATCAGTCGCCGGCGTTTTTTTGAGTCCGCAAAGGCGCAGAGTCCCTTCGGCAATCCGCTGGAACAAAGCATACAAGCCAGGAATGAACATCATTCCGACAATCGTCGCCACCAGCATCCCCCAGAACGTGGTAATGCCAATCGCCCGCCGACTGCCCGCTCCGGCCCCCGATGCAAAGACCATCGGAAACACACCGATCACAAACGACAGCGCTGTCATCATAACCGACCTGAACCGCAAGCGCATGCCGTTCAATGCCGCCTCGGGAATCGATGTGCCGTTATCACGTTCCTGCTTGGAATACTCCACCATCAGAATCGCGCTCTTGGCAGTCAATCCGATCAGCATGAGCAACCCAAGCTGGCAGTAAATATCCAGGCTCATATTAAACACAAGCAGCGCCAACAGGCCGCCCAAAGTCGCAGTGCCAGCCGATAAAATTACGGATATCGGCATGGTCCAGCTTTCATACTGAGCCACCAGAAACAGGTACGCAAAAGTCAGGGCAAGCATCAGCAGGAAAATAATCATGCCCTCGTTCTGGCTCTCCTGGTAACTCATGTCGGTCCAGCTGATCCGATAATCTTTGGAAAATTCGTTGTCAACAATACTCTGAACCAGATTCATCAGCTCGCCGGAGCTGAAAAACTCCACCCCCTGCGTGTTGACGTTGGCAGCGGGAAACATGTTGAACCGCTCCGTCTGACGG
Source organism: uncultured Lentisphaeria bacterium (assembly GCA_949298075.1). Lineage (GTDB taxonomy): Bacteria > Verrucomicrobiota > Lentisphaeria > Victivallales > Victivallaceae > UBA1784. The sequence continues at coordinate 6,561 of CASFVA010000040.1, read as the reverse complement.
GGACCAAGTGTCCACCGAATGGTGGCAATTGCATCAAGCGGCACCATCACACCGGCCGAACTCGGAACATACAGCTGATTGATCACGTTGAGATTGCGCCGGAAATCCTCGGACGACTGCATCTTGACCTTGTAGGTCTTGCCGTATTTGTTGAAGTCGTTGATGTAGATGGAACCCAATTGACCTTGCAAAGTTGAAAAAATCGAACTGATGGATACTTTCATTGCTTCGGCTTTGTCGCGGTCAATGTCCAAATGCAGCATGGGAGTATTTGCATCAAATGAGGTGAAAGCATAAATTGCTTTCCCAGTCTGCATAATTTTTCCCAACAGGTTCTGAGTAGCCTGCGAAAGCTCAAGAGATGTTTGGTCTCCTGTCGCCTGAAATGCGAAAGTGACTCCCCCGGTGGCACCGAGTCCGGGAATCGCCGGCGGCGCAAATACCGTCACCTGAGCATCCGGCAGCACGGCACAGCGGCGGGTGATTTCACTCTGAAGCGCTTTGATCTGCATGTCGGGTTCATGGCGTTCACCCCAATCTTTGAGGGTGACAATGGCCAATCCCAGATTTTCGCCAATACCGGCAGTCATGCTGCGTCCGGGAACGGAAATAACATGATCCACTCCGGGAAGCTGCTTGGCAATCTCCATAACTTCATTTAACGCCGCCTCCGTCCGCGGCAGCGACGCTCCCGGCGGCAGAATCACGTCACAGAACAAGGCTCCCTTATCCTCCTCGGGCAGAAAAGCACCGGGAAGATTTTTGAATACAAAATAATTGGCCGCCAAAACCGGAATGAACAATAGCGCAGTCAGCAATCCGCGGCGCACCAGCATCCGGGCAAAAGCCAGGTAACCGTTCCGAGTCCAATTCAGGCCGATATTGAACCAGCGGTAGAGGCCGCGGGGCTCGCTCTGCGGGCGCAGCACCATGGCGCAGAGCGCCGGCGACAGAGTCATGGCGTTAACCGTCGACAGGCACAACGCAATACACATGGTCACGGCAAACTGCGTGTAAATCTGACCGACCATGCCGCCGTAAAAGGCAATCGGAGCGTAAACCGCCACCACCACCAGCGTGGTGGCAATCAATGCGCCGGTAAGCTGTTCCATGGTTTTCACCGCAGCGTCAAACGGTGACAAATGCTCCTCCTGGATCATCCGGACGCAACTTTCGGTCACGCAGATGGCATCATCAACCACCGAACCAATCACCAAAATCATGGCAAACATCGTCAAGGTGTTGATGCTCATATTAAAAGCATACAGGAAAATAAACGTCCCGATCAGTGATACCGGGATCGTCACCGACGGAATAATCGTAGCCCGCCAGTCCTGCAGGAACAACCAGGTGATCGCCACCACCAACACAAACGTCATGAGCAGTGTCATGACAATTTCCTGCATCGTCACCCGCACAAATTTGGTGGAGTCGTAACCGAGCGTCCACTCCATGCCCTCCGGGAAATTTCTCTCCAGCTCGCCCAGCACCTTCTTAACCTCGGACAACACCTCCAGCGCATTGGCGTCATTGAGCTTGAAAATGGCCAGCGGAACGGTCGGGCGGTCATCAAAATGAGCAATCCCGCTGTAACTTTCAGAACCGAGTTCAACCCAGGCCACATCACGCAACCGGACAATCCGGCCGTCGCTGCCGGTTTTGATGATGATATTCTCAAACTCCGCCGGATCCTGCAGACGGCCTTTGGTGTCGATTTTGAACTGCATAAAATTGCTGGCTGACTCGGTTCCGACCGAACCGGTCGCGGCCTGGACATTCTGACTGGACACCGCCTGCGAAATGTCGCTGTTGCTGATACCAAGCGCCCGCATCTTATTGGGGTTCATCCAGATCCGCATACTGTAACTCATGTCGGTAAAGACCACTGCCTGCCCGACTCCGTCAATACGCGAAATGGCATCCCGCATGTTGATGGCGACATAGTTGCTCAAAAACAGCGGCGTATGCTCGGGATTGCTGCTGGTCACCGTCACCATACCGAGAATGTCACTGGAGCGCTTATAGACGGTCACTCCGTTGCTGACGACCTCGGTCGGAAGTGAATGTTCCGCACGCTTGACCGCATTGTTGACGTTCACATAAGCCATGTCATCATCGGCATCCGACTTAAACGTCAAAGTCAATGTATAATTGCCGGAATTATCCGATGTCGACGAGTAATAAACCATGTCCTCAATGCCGTTGACCTCGGATTCCAGCGGCGCCGCGACCGTATCCGCAATCACCTGGGCGCTTGCTCCGGGATAAGAAGCGGCAACCACAATGGTCGGAGGCGACACCTGGGGATATTCCGCAATCGGCAGCTTGAACATGCACACCAATCCGGAAAGTACAAAAAACAGAGAAATGACGATCGCAAACTTGGGCCGTCGGATAAATATCGCTGAAAACATCGTTATGCCCTTTATTTATTGGCGACCTCGGCAAAACTGATGGGCTTAACCCTGGCCCCCGGGGTGGCCTTGTGCAAGCCGCCCACAATCACCCTCTCGCCAGCGGAAAGCCCCGAGAGAACAGCCTGTCGGTCGTATACCTGACTGCCGGCTTCAATCTTGCGTTTTTCCACCACATTGTCCTTGTTGACAACATAGACAAAATGCTCCTTGCCGTCAGTCATCAGAGCGGCCACATTGATTGATGGTATCGGTTTTTCAAATTTTTCTGAAAACTTAACCGTGACGTAACCACCCGGAATCAAAGTCATTTTCGGATTGGGTGCGCTGAGCTGAATCATCAGAGTGCCGGTCTCGGAATCAACCCGGTTGTCAATAAAGTCGAGCTTGGCCGGATTTTCAAATTTTTTGCCATCCGCCCGGAAAATTTCCAAACTCGCCTTGAGATTTCCGAGGCTTTCAAAGTACCGGAAAAAATCCGCCTCACTCATGGAAAAGCGAATTTTGATGGGGTCATAACGAACGATCGTGGCAAGAGTCCCCTTTTCAGTGGTAATATAGTTGCCCTCACTGTAAATATTCCGGCCGATCATGCCGTTGAGCGGCGAATAAATCTTCGTGTAGGAAAGGTCGTTTTCTGCGAGAATCAATGCCGCTTTGGCTTCTTCCAACTTGGCTTCATAATATTTCAGAGAACGCAATGAATTGTCATAAGTTGTCTGCGCCGCCGCATTGCTCTCCAACAGCGTCTTGTAGCGTTCAAACTCCTTTTTGGCGTAAACGTATTCGGCCTCCATCTGAGAGAGAACCGATTTGGCCGAGCGCACCGCCGCCTCGTACACCGTATCCTCGATTTCAAACAACAGATCCCCTTTCTTGACCATGCTGCCTTCTTTGAACGCGGCTTTTTCCAGCGTTCCGGCCACCCGGGCAACCAGGTCGACCGTATCCTCGGCGTCAATTGTACCGACGTAGGTTTTCGGTTCACCGTTGGTAATCATCGTCACTTCTTCAACCCGCACCGTCGGTTCCGCCGCCGGTTTGGCGGCCTGGCAATACAATGCGCCGGCGGTGCAGAGGCCGGCCATCAACATTATTTCATACCGTTTCATAAATCAACTCCATCCTGACTATATGTTATGTACCATTCCGTTAAATGATAGAGACCTAACAATTTCAACAACTTCAAACCCTCGAAAACAATCCTCCTTCCTTTTCTGAGCAACCGGTCACTCCACCGGCAGATTTTCACAAATACGTTCGGTCAAATGAATGTAGGTGGCGATCTCCTCATCACTCAAACCTCTGCGGATCAGAGCATCAATGCGATCCACCTCCTGGACAACCATGGACTGAAGCGCAGCGCTTTTGCCCGTCAAGATAATTTTTTTGAGCCTGGCGTCAGCAACCACGCTGATCCGGTTGATGTAGCCATCCCGCTCCAACAGTTTCAAAATGCCGGTCGCCGTAGATCGGCGAATTTCAAAAATTTCTTCAATATTGCGCTGGTAAACATCCTGCCACTGCGAAGCCAGAAAAATATAGCACAGCACCCTGCCCTGAGTGCCGGTCAAACCCATTTCCGCCAAGCTCTGATCACAAAACCGTCTCAGCTTTTTGGAAAGCGTATTGACCACGCCCAATATATGTCCATTTGGATTCATAGCCGCTGCCATTGCCAATAATATATTGTTAGAACACGAACAATACTATACACCCTGGTTCCGAAGAATTCAACATTTTTTACGGAAAAAACGACAAATCATTTTTGATCCGCTGAAAAACGACCGCATTCATCATGGCGAAAAAAAAGCTCAATTTTTCGACTGCCGCCGGTTGACATCTGAAAACGACAAGGTTATATTTAAACATTTGGCATAGATATGTATTTTATTCATCAGAGTGCTGCTTTCCAAGCGGACACAGCGATGTAACATCGACAATTCTAATATGTTGCATCAGTTTTACCATACATTGTGCCTTCGCCATGAGGCAACTGAACAATATTTTTACAGAAAGGGGACAAGATGGATCTGACCGGCTGGCTGATCGTGATCGTGCCATTCATCTGCGTGATCGCAATGGCGCTGTACACCAGAAAATACATCCGCGGCGTAGCTGACTTTCTCGTGGCGGGCCGAGTTGCCGGACGTTATGTGATCTGTGTTGCCGATTTGGAAGCCGGTCTCGGCGTCATCACCTTGGTTGCGGCCATTGAAGCCCGCTATCAGAGCGGTTACGGCATTGTGTTCTGGGAAAGTCTGATTCTGCCGACCAGTATCATCATGAGCTTTACCGGTTACTGCGTCTACCGTTTCCGGGAGACCAAGGCCATGAGCCTCGGGCAGTTTCTGGAGATGCGCTACAACCGGCCGTTGCGTATTTTCGCTTCAACCCTCAAAACTGTGGCCGACATGCTTGCCAACATGATCGGACCGGCGGTGGCCGCCCGTTTTTTCATTTACCTGCTCGGAATCCCCCACAAAGTGGAAGCCTTTGGTTACGAAATATCTTCATTTGTAGTCCTGATGGTGTTCGTACTCCTGCTGGCTCTCACCGTAATTATGGTCGGCGGCCAGCTGGCGCTGTTGGTGACCGACTGTCTGCAGGGGCTGATGAGTTATCCGATTTTCGTCATTTTCACCGTATTCTTACTCACCCATTTTTCCTGGTTTGACCAGATCGCCCCCACTATGCTCGACCGGGCGCCGGGCGAGAGTTATTTCAATCCGTTTGACGTGCAGGAGCTGCGCGATTTCAACATTTTTGCGCTGTTTGTCACTATTGTCACCCGGATTCTCAACCGGGGCAGTACCCTCGGAACCGGAACCTCCGGCGCCGCACGCACTCCCCATGAACAGAAAATGGCCGGAGTTTTCGGCAACATCCGCAGCGGCTTTTCCTTCATTATGAACGCCATGCTGGCCATGGGAATCATCACGGCACTTAATCATAAGGATTTTGCTGAAACTGCCGACAACATCCGCAAGGAACTTTCGTTCCGGGTCGCCGAAGAGGTGGTAACCGACACCGGACTGCGCAGTGCTCTCACCTCAGCATTGGCGGCGATACCGGTACAGCGTCACCAGATCGGCATAGATCCGCCGTTGTCGATACACAACAACCTGGACAGCACCTATGTCAATACAGCCGCAGAAGAGTTGTCCGTGGCCGAAAACGGCCCGGTGATGACACAGGAATTCCGCACTCTCTACAATCAGATGATGCTGCCGATCACCATGCGGCACATACTTCCCCCGGCTCTGCTGGCCATCTTCTGCCTGCTGATGCTGATGCTGATGCTCTCAACAGATGACAGCCGGATTTTCAACAGCTCCATGACCATCGCCCAGGACATCATTCTGCCGTTGCTGAAGCGCCCGTTGACGCCACTGCAGCACCTGTGGCTGATCCGGCTCTGCTGTGTTGCCGTGGCGGTGTTCTTTTTCTGCGGTTCCCTGTTCATGGCCCAGCTGGACTACATCAATTTGTTTGTCGTCATTACGTCGTCCATCTGGCTCGGCGGAGCCGGCCCGGTCATCCTGTTCGGACTGTACAGCCGGTTCGGAACCACGGCGGGAGCGTTTGCCGCGCTGATCACCGGCTCCGGAGTGTCGCTGGCCGGCATCTTTTTCCAGCGCAACTGGGCCGACATGATCTATCCCTGGCTGGAGCGCAACCAGTGGACCGTCGGGGTCGGTCATTTTCTGGAAACAGTCTCCTATCCATTCTGGCCCTTTGTCGAATGGCACATGGATGCGATCAAGTGTCCGATCAATTCCCAGGAGTTTTACTTCATAGCCATCGTCACCGGTATTGCCGCCTACTGCCTCGTGTCCTGGCTGACGTTCCGGCGGCCTTACAACCTCGATAAGATGCTTCACCGCGGCAAATATGCCATTGACGGCGCCAAGAAGATTTCTTCTCCCTGGACCTGGAAGAACGTCTATGGCAAACTGATCGGAATCACGCCGGAATACAGCCGCGGCGACCGGATCATTACCTGGGTGGTGTTCTGCTACACATTTGTGTACGGCTTCGTCATCATGTTCCTCGGCATGCTGCTTTGGAATGCCATTGACCCGTGGCCGGCGGAACGCTGGTGCTATTATTTCATTTTCAAGGCGCTGATCTGCCCGTCGGTAGT
>CASFVA010000039.1 GCA_949298075.1 uncultured Lentisphaeria bacterium | reverse complement strand
GCCCTCGAACGCCTGCTCACCGGAAATCCGCCAGCGTTTGGATTTGCTCCAACGGGCATCCGGCTGCTCGAAATTCTCCTCCCAGAGCGGAGCGGCCGCCATCGCCAAAGCACCGCAAAGGGCCAGAGCCATGCCACAGGTTGTCTTAAGAATGCTCATACCTTTTCACCTTTCTGTGTTCACACCGGAAAACCGGCCGCTCCCGAAAACAGCCACAGCGCCCGCTGCCGGGACAGCCCCCGACCGGAGCCGGAAATCCGACTGTAGTTACCGCCCGCTTTACTTGCTCAGTTCAACTCGTAATCACGCTGCCGTGAACCCGGCTCCCTGCCGGGCCGCGCCAAAACTGCGGATTGAATCGCCATCCGCCGCTTCCCGTGCAACCGCATCCTCCTCCTGCCGTACCAGACACCGCGTCGGTGCCGGTCGAAACTGCGTCCGCTCCCGTCAGGAGCGGAAGAGGTCGCCGCTTTCGCCGGTCACCCGTTCAAGCCCCAGCTTGCGCCAGGCTTTCGGCGTGGCCACCCGCCCCTTGGGAGTCCGGGTGATGTAGCCGCGCTGAATCAGAAACGGCTCGTAAACCTCCTCAATGGCATCCTCGCCCTCTCCGACCGAAACGGCGATGTTTTTCAGTCCTACCGGACCGCCGTTGAAATTGCCGACAATGACTTCCAGAATCCGCAGGTCCATGTCATCCAGCCCGTCACGGTCAATCTGCAGCAGCTCCAGCGCCGCCGCCGCCACCTCGGCGGTCACCACCGAATCGGCTTTGACCTGGGCATAGTCCCGGGCCCGACGCAGCAGATTGTTGGCAATCCGGGGCGTGCCGCGGCAGCGTCCGGCAATCACCTGGGCACCGCCGGAATCCAGCTCGACGTTGAGCAGGCCGGCCGACCGGCGCAGAATGGTCTCCAGACTGCCGGTATCGTAATAGTCCAGCCGGATGTTCAGTCCGAACCGGGCCCGCAGCGGAGCCGAAATCATGCCCTGCCGCGTGGTGGCGCCGATCAGCGTGAACCGCGGCACGTTGAGCCGGACCGACCGGGCGCCGGCTCCCTGTTCCAGCATGATGTCAATGAAAAAATCCTCCATCGCACTGTAGAGATATTCCTCGACGGTGGTGCTGAGCCGGTGGATTTCGTCAATAAACAGCACGTCGCCGGGCTCCAGCGAAGTGAGCAGCCCCGCCAGATCGCCGGGCTTCTCAATGGCCGGACCGCTGGAACTCTTGAGTTTGGTGCCGCGCTCGTTGGCAATGATGTAGGCCAGCGTGGTTTTGCCCAGCCCCGGCGGACCGCAGAGCAGAATGTGGTCGAGCGCCTCGCCCCGCTCCCGCGCCGCCCGCACAAAAAGCTCCAGCTGAGCTTTGGCCCGGTCCTGCCCCGGAAACTCCGCGAACGATGGCGGACGCAGCGTGGATTCCCGTGCCGGATCGCGCCGGTTGAGTGTGGATGTGATAAAACGTTCCGTCATAGTCATGCTTTTCCGCCGGCAAAAGAGCGGCGGAAGCTTGTTTTTTATAAAATAATATGTTACTTTATAAAAATAACGCGATTAATAATATTTTGCCAGCTGCGATCAAACAAAAAAAGGAAGATTGTCATGTATAACGCCGAACTGGCCGCCAAGGCCGCCTCCACCATCCGGGTGCTTTCCGCCGAAGCCATCCAGAAAGCGAAATCCGGACACCCCGGCATGCCGCTCGGTTGCGCCGACTACGCTTTTACGCTGTGGGATAAATACCTGCGTCACAACCCCCGCAATCCGGAGTGGATCAACCGCGACCGTTTCGTACTGTCGGCCGGGCACGGTTCGATGCTGCTCTACAGCCTGCTGCACCTCTTTGACTACGGTCTGGACATGGAAGAACTCAAAAACTTCCGGCAGTGGGGCAGCCTCACCCCCGGCCATCCTGAATTCGGCCACACCGACGGCGTCGATGTCACCACCGGTCCGCTGGGCAGCGGCTTCGCCTCCGCGGTCGGCATGGCCATTGCCAACCGCCGCTTCGCCGCGGCGACCGGCCTCGGCGCGGCCGGCCTCGTCAATCCGCGCATCTTCGTCATTTCCGGCGACGGCTGCATGATGGAAGGCTGCACGTCCGAGGCGGCGTCGCTGGCCGGACATCTCAAACTCGATGAACTTATCGTCTTTTATGACGACAATCATATTTCCATCGAAGGGGCCACCAGCCTGGCTTTCTCCGAGAGCGTTCCGGACCGCTTCCGCGCCTACAACTGGCGCGTCATCGACCTGCCGGACGCCAACGATCCCGCCGCCTGCGACCGGGCGCTGGCCGAAGCGGTACAGTCCGACGGTCGGCCGACCCTCATCGTGGGCAAAACCCAGATCGGCTACGGTGCCCCCAACAAGCAGGGCAAGGCCAGCGCCCACGGTGAACCGCTCGGCGACGACGAGGTGGCCGCGCTCCGCGCCAATCTGAACTGGACTGAACCGCCCTTCACCGTGCCGGCCGACGTCAAGGCCTACTGCGCCGCCCGGGTCGCCGAACTTGAACGCGAGGCCGCCGAATGGGACCGGAAATTCCAGGCGTTCATCGACGCCGACGCCAGCCGGGCCGACCTCATCAGCAAGTTCATCAACTGCGAGGTCCCGGCCAACATCGCCGAAGAACTGCTCAAGGTCGCGCCGGTGGATAAACCGGTCGCCTCCCGGGCCAGCTCCGGAACCGTACTCCAGAAAGCCGCGGAACTGGTGCCGGCGCTCTTCGGCGGCGCCGCCGATCTCGCTCCCTCGACCAAAACCGACATCAAGGGCGGCGGCGATTTTTCGGCGGAAAACCCGCTGGGACGCAACATTCACTTCGGAGTCCGCGAGCTGGCCATGGGACTGGCCGGCAACGGCATGGCGTTGGCCGGCAACGCCATTCCCTACACTTCGACGTTCTTCGTATTCAGCGACTACATGAAGCCGGCGATCCGGCTGGCGGCAATCCAGCATCTGCACGAAATCTACGTTTTCACGCACGACTCCTTCTATGTCGGGGAGGACGGTCCCACGCACGAACCGATTGAACAGATCGCCATGCTCCGGACCATTCCGGGTCTGACCGTGATCCGCCCCGCCGAGGCCCACGAGGTCGCCCAGGCCTGGGCCGAGGCCCTGCTCGCGGACGGTCCGGTCGCGCTGCTGCTGACCCGGCAGAACCTCACCCCCTATGATGCCGAAACCGCCAAAAAGGTGGATGTTTCCAGGGGCGCGTTCGTCGTGAGCGATGACGAGGACCGCGACCTGGTAATTATCGCGACTGGCAGCGAAGTGCGTCTCGCGCTCGACGCGGCCGAACTCCTGCGCGCCGACGGCCTCAAGGTCCGGGTGGTGTCGATGCCCAGTCAGGAACTCTTCCTCGAACAGGATTTCGATTATCAGCTTTCGGTGCTGCCCGATGACTGCGCCATGGTGTCGATCGAAGCCGGTTCCACCTACGGCTGGCACAGCTTTGTCGGACTCGACGGGCTGGCGATCGGCATCGATCACTTCGGAGCGTCGGCACCCTACAAGAAACTCGCCGAGGAGTTCGGCTTCACCCCCGAGGGCGTGGTCCAGGCGATCCGCGACTTCTTCTGCTGCGAGGAGGAGGACGGCGAAGACGGGGAATGCGGATGCGGATGCGGCAAGGGAGACTGCTCCTGCAAATAAATCCGCCGCCGGTTCAACCGCGGCTCCGGGCCGTCCGGTCCGGAGCCGGAATTTCCAGGAACAGCGCGAGGAGAATACAGCTATCATGTCAGGAATTTTCAAGGCATATGACATCCGCGGGGTCTACCCGGTTGACATCAACGCCGCAGTGGCTGAAGCCATCGGGCGGGCGTACATCACCTTTACCGGAGCTAAAAAAGTGGTGGTCGGTCGCGACATGCGTCCGCACTCACAGGCGCTCTTCGAAGGACTGGCCCGGGGACTGCTGGCCCAGGGAGCCGATGTAATCGACATCGGTCTCTGTTCCACGCCCCAGAGCTATTTCGCCAACGGCACTCTGCGGGCCGACGGCAGCATCATGATCACCGCCAGTCACAACCCGGGCGAATGGAACGGCTTCAAACTCTGCCGGGCCGAAGCGGTGCCGATTTCCGGAGCCACCGGCATCATGGACATCCAGCGCATTGTTGAATCCTGCGCCTGGGCCCCGGCCGCGCGCTCCGGAAAGCTCGAAACCTGCGACATCCGGCCGGCCTACGCCGAATTCCTGCGTTCCTTCGCCCGGCTCGACCGCAAGCTCAAGGTGGTGGTCGACTACGCCAACGCCATGGGGCTTTACGAAATCGAAGGCATCCGGGATCTGTTTGACATTGTGCCGCTCTATGACACGCTCGACGGCACTTTCCCCAACCACGAGGCCAATCCGCTCAAAACCGATACGCTGAAGGCCATCTGCGCCAAGGTCCGGGAAACGGGGGCCGATTTCGGAGCCGCGTTCGACGGCGATGCCGACCGGTGCGGCTTCATCGACGACCGGGGAGAACCGATTCCGATGGACCTCTTCACCGCGCTGATCGCGCAGGACATCCTCTCCCGCGGACCGGCGACCATTCTCTACGATCTGCGCAGCAGCCGGGCCGTGCCCGAGTGCATCGAAGCCAACGGCGGCAAGGCCATCCGGTCCCGGGTCGGGCACGCCTTCATCAAGGCTCAGATGCGCGAAAACAACGCGGTGTTCGCCGGCGAACTGTCCGGGCATTACTACTTCAGGCAGAACTTCACCGCCGAAAGCCAGGGACTGGCCTTCATCATGCTGGCCAATCTGATCTGCGATAAGAAGCGGCCGCTGCACGAACTGGTCAAGCCGCTGCGCAAGTATTTCTCCAGCGGCGAGATCAACAGCAAAGTCGCCGATGTCAAGCCGATTCTGGCGGAATTGAAGGCGAAATACTCCGACGGCAGCCAGTTTGAGCTGGACGGTCTGAGCACGGAGTATCCGGACTGGTGGTTCAACGTCCGCGCCTCCAACACCGAACCGCTGCTGCGGCTGATCGTCGAGGCGGAGAGCGCCGAACTCATGGCCGCCAAACGCGACGAACTGCTGAAAATCATTCGCGGCTGACCGCCGGAGACAATGCACATGATTGAATATCTTGACGTATTCGACGAGGAGGGGAACTTCCGGGGAACCGCGCTGCGAAGTCAGTGCCATGGCAATCCGGATCTGCTGCACCGCACGGTGCATGTGGTGATCCGGCATCCGGAAACCGGGATGATTCTGCTCCAGAAGCGGGCCGCGACCAAAGACATTCAGCCGGGCAAATGGGATACCGCCGTGGGAGGCCATCTCTGTCCGGGCGAGAATTACGAATACGCCGCCCGGCGGGAACTGGCGGAAGAGCTGGGCATCAACACTGAAATCGAACTGAAAGTGCTGTTCGACGCCAAAATCCGCAACCAGGTGGAGTCGGAAAACACCCGGGTGTTCCTGGCCGAACATACCGGTCCCTTTGACTTCCAGCAGGCGGAAATTGACGAGGTCAGATTCTGGAGCGCTGACGAGCTGTTCTCGCCCGAATGCCAGCGCGACTTCACCCCCAATCTCATTGAGGAGCTCAGACGGTTGCGGGACGAGGTCGGACTTTTCAGCTGAACCGCACGGCGGTCCGGTTCATGCCGGCTGCCGGATTACGATATACAGAGGTGTCATCATGTTTGAAGTGGAAATCACCCGGGTGTTTTCGGCGGCGCACCAGCTGCGCGGTTATGACGGCGACTGCCGCAATCTGCACGGGCACAACTATTCCGTTACCGTCACCGTGCGCGCCGACCAGCTCAACAGCGTCGGAATCGCGCTCGATTTCAAGCGGCTCAAGAGCGAGGTGGACCGGGTGCTCGATGCCTATGACCACCACAACCTCTCCGAGCTGCCGGATTTCGCCGCCGTCAATCCGACCAGCGAAATTCTGGCCGCCACGATCTACCGCAAGCTGGCGGCGGTGCTCAATGACGGCGTCATGAAGCTCCATCGGGTCAAAGTCGGGGAATCCGCCAATTCGGCCGTGACTTATTTTGAGGATTGACGGCCGTCATGCTCAAAGTTATTGAAACCTTCACCAGTCTGCAGGGCGAATCCACCCAGGCCGGACGGCGCTGTTTCTTCATCCGGCTCAGCGGCTGCAACCTGAACTGCAATTACTGCGATACCGGATACGCCCGCTCCGGCGGCCGGGATGAAAGCGTCGAAACGCTGCTGGAGGCCGCGCGACGTTCCGGCTGCCGGCTGGTCGAGGTGACCGGCGGTGAACCGCTCGCTCAAGGCGACACCCCGGAACTCTGCCGCCGTCTGACGGAAAGCGGATTTGAAACCATGCTGGAAACCAACGGTTCGCTTTCAATTGCCGCGGTTCCCGAAACCGTCCGGCGGATACTGGACTGCAAACTGCCCGGCTCCGGCATGGCGGAAAGCAATTTATACGGCAACTATGATTTGCTCACCCCCCGTGATGAAGTCAAGTTTGTGATGTCCGACCGGCGGGATTTCGACTTTGCGCTGGAAATTGTCCGCCGCCACCGGCTGGAGCAGAAAGGCTGTCCGTTACTGGCCGGAGCGGTCGCCGAACGGCTGGAACCGGCCGAACTCGCCGGCTGGATCCTCGAGCAGAAGGCTCCTTTCCGGCTCCAGATTCAACTGCATAAAGTGCTGTGGGGCAATCGCCCCGGCGTCTGAACAACGCCGCCGTCGCGCCGGTGGCGATCCGGGAGAACCTATGGAAAAAGCAATCGTTTTACTGAGCGGAGGGCTGGACTCCGCCACCTGCCTTGCGGCGGCCCGCCGGGACGGTTTTGAAACCTATGCGCTGAGTTTCGATTACGGTCAGCGCCACCACGCCGAGCTGGAGGCGGCGCGCCAGGTGGCCGCCGCGCTCGGCGCCCGGGATCACCGGGTGTTCAGGCTCGACCTCGCGCAATGGGGGGGATCCGCCCTGACCGATACCAGTTTGGAAGTTCCTGACGCCGAAGCGTCTCATGGCATTCCGATCACCTATGTACCGGCCCGCAATCTGGTTTTTCTGGCGCTGGCCGGCGCCTGGGCTGAAGCGCTGGGGGCCCGCGATATTTTCATCGGAGTCAACAGTGTGGATTATTCAGGATATCCGGATTGCCGGGCGCCATTCATCGCCGCTTTCGCTGAAGCGCTCCGGCTCGGCACCCGGGCGGCGGACGACAACTGGCAGTGGCATATCCACACCCCGCTGCAAAATCTGGACAAAAGCGAAATTATCCGGCTCGGCAATGAACTCGGCGTGGATTACGCCATGACAGTCAGCTGCTACCGGCTGGATGACGGGGGACGGGCCTGCGGCAGCTGCGCCAGCTGCGAGCTGCGCCGGGCCGGCTTCCGCAAAGCCGGCGTGCCCGACCCCACCCGTTACCGCTGAACCGGATCCAACCGGGAAAGGATCAAAGAATGAATCTTAAATCGTTCACCAGTCCGCTCCACCGCTTCGTCACCATACTTTACTACAGTGCCCGACGTTACGGCGCCGACCACCACAGCCAGCGGGCGGTCGCGCTCACCTATTACACTATTTTCGCGATTGTTCCAGTGATGGCGCTGCTGTTCGGCATCGCCAAGGGATTCAGTCTGGAGTCCCGCCTGCGCGAGACGCTCAACGAACGGCTCTGGCAGCATCAGGAGCTGCTGGAGTGGATCGGCCGGTTCGCCGCCACCACTTTGCAGGAGGCCAAAGGCGGCGTCGTGGCCGGAGTCGGCGTCATCGCGTTGATCTGGACCGTCATGTGGCTGGCCGGCAACGTCGAAAGAGCTTTCAACGCAGTCTGGAAACTGCCGTCGCGGCGCAATATTTTCCGACGTTTCAGCGACTATCTGGCCATCATTCTGCTGACGCCGGTGGTGCTGGTGGTTATGAGCAGCGCCGGGGTGTTCATCCGCGGGCTGCTCAACCGGCTCGCCGCCGGACTGCCCTATTTCAGCACCGTGGCTGACACTGCAATCGGACTCGCCGCCGGAGTGCTTCCCCTGCTGATTTCCTGTTTGATTTTCACGCTGATCTACTTCATGGTGCCCAACACCCGGGTGCGCTTCGCCCCGGCCCTGCTGGCCGGATTCGTCGCCGGTCTGCTCTATCAGGGCTTTCAGGACGGCTTCATCTATCTTCAAGGTTCAATTTACCGCTATAACCGCATTTACGGCAGTTTTGCCGCGCTGCCGCTTTTTCTGATCTGGCTGCAGTGGTCCTGGCAGATTGTGCTGTTCGGGGCGGAAGTCGGTTTCGTCGCCCAGAATCTCGACTACGGTCTTTTCAGCCGCGCTGCCGCCGGCGATCCCAGCCTGCGGCAGCGTCGCCTGTGCCAGCTCACGCTGGCCCGGATCATCTACCAGCGGCTTCAGTCGGGCGGCGGCGCCGCCGCCCGCAAAGACCTGGCCGATGTCGTCAAAATTCCGCCAGTCCAACTCGACCGTGAACTGGAGGCACTGACTGCCGCCGGGGTCATTGCTCCGGTCGAAAGCTCCGGCGACAAATCCTATCTGCCGGCCCGGCCGGCCGGCTTCACGCTGGCGGACTGCCGCCGCGCCCTGGACACCAACGGGAAAACCGGAACCGGCTCCTCCGCTGCCGGTGCTTTTCCGGAAGTGGCCGCCGCCCTGGACGGCTTCGACCAGGCCGCCGCCGCCAGCAGATTCAATGCACCTCTGGCAGAGCCGGCGGTTTCCGGCAGCTCCGCGGCCGGAGGCACCGACAACAAAGGAATGCAAGCATGACTTCAACCGCCGCTCCCGCGCCTTTCGGTGCAGTTCCCAATCCGAGGCAGCTGGCCTGGCAGCGACTGGGCATGTACGCCTTCATACACTTCACCGTCAACACCTTCACCAACCGGAACTGGGGCGACGGCACCGAGCCTGAGGACGTTTTCAACCCCTCTGAGCTGGATTGCGAACAGTGGTGCCGGGTCATCAGCGAAGCCGGCTTCAAGGGAGCAATCCTGACGGCCAAGCACCATGACGGCTTCTGTCTCTGGCCGAGCCGGTACACCACTCACAGCGTGGCCGCCTCCAAATGGCGGGACGGACACGGCGACGTTGTCCGGGAGTTTGTCGAGGCGGCGCGGAAATTTCATCTGAAAATCGGGTTCTACCTCTCCCCCTGGGACCGGCACGAGCCCACCTACGGCTCCGGGGAGCCTTACAACCGCTATTTCCGCAATCAGCTCCGGGAACTGCTGGAAAACTACGGCGGCGACGATGTCTTCATCGCCTGGTTTGACGGAGCCTGCGGCGAGGGGCCGAACGGCAAAGTTCAGCATTATGACTGCGAGAAAGCTGCCGCCGTGGTGCGCGAATGCGCCCCCAATGCCGTACTCTTCGGAGCCATGGACGACTGGCGCGACATCCGCTGGTGCGGCAATGAGGCCGGCTTTGCCGGCAGTCCCAACTGGGCCACCATCGATGTCTACCGGCCGGACTCGATACATCATGGCGATCCGGCCGGCCGCCACTACTGGCCGGCCGAAGTGGATGTGTCAATCCGTCCCGAGTGGTTTTACCATCCCGACGAGGACGAAAAGGTGCATTCGCTCAGCCATCTGATCGACATATTCTTCCATTCGGTCGGCCGCGGCTCCTGCCTCAACCTCAACTTTCCGCCCGACCGGCGCGGCCTTATTCATGAGAATGACGTGCGCCGGATCCGCGAATGGTCAACGGTGCTGCGCACCATTTTCAAAACCGATTTCGCCGCCGGAGCCGTTGCGCAGTCACCGGTCAGCCGGGGGCCGGGATTCGAGGCTGCCCGCCTCACCGACGGCGACGGTTCGACCTACTGGGCCGCACCGGACGGAGTCACTGCCGGAGCCGCCGTCATCGAACTGGGCGAATTCCGCCGGATTAATGTGATTAAACTGGCCGAATACACCGAACTCGGCCAGCGGGTCGCCGAATTTGCGGTCGACTGGCGCGACGACGGAGGAAACTGGCGGGAGCTGGTCCGGGACAGCACGATTTCATTCCGGAAAATCCTGCGTACTCCGACCGTCAACGCTGACGCGCTCCGGCTCCGGATCATCAAGGCACTGGCCAGTTTCACGATTTCGGAATTTGGAGTTTATTACATGCCGCCGCTGCCGCTGCCGCCGGCCATCCGGCGAACTGCCGACGGCACCGTCACCCTGAGCGCTCCCGGAGCAAGGACGCTCCGCTACACGCTGGATGGCAGCCGGCCGGGACCGGACTCCCTGCTTTATCAGGAGCAGCTGAAACTGCCCGGGGCGGGCGTCATCCGGACGGCGGCGGAATACGACGCGTCCGAAGCCTACACCGGCATCGACACTTCTGCGGAAAGCACGCTGGAGTTCGGGGTGGCCCGTGCCAACTGGAGCATCGCGCAGTGCGACTCCGAAGAACCGGAGCATCCGGCCGCCAGCCTGCTTGACGCGGATCCGGATAAGTACTGGCTCAGCGCCCGGGGTGCACTTCCGCAGGGAGTGACCATTGACACCGGAGCGTGCCGAACTTTCAGCGGAGCCATTCTCACACATCCGACGCCGGCAGTCCGCTTTTTCAGCTATGTGCGCCGTTACCGCATCACCGGTTCCGCCGCAGCCGCCGGGCCGTTCCGAACGCTGCTGGAAGGCGAACTGGACAACATCGCCAATAATCCGGTGCCGCAGATCGTGAAATTTCCGGTTCCGGCCGCGGTGCGCTGGGTCAGGCTGGAAATTCTTGAAACCGCTCCCGAATCCCGGATTCCCGACGCCGCCAGTCTGGCGGGGTTTGAACTGATTTGAAGCAACAACGGAAAAGCGCCGTTCCGCAGCCGGAACGGCGCCCGCAGCAGCCGGATCGGTTACCGTTCGTCTTCCGCGGCAAGGCGCTTCCGCCACGCCGCAAGTTCAGCGGCGACCGGCTCAAATCCGGTGCCGCCGGCCAGCCGCCGCTTGGCGGCGCTCGCTTCCGGATCGAACAGCTGGAGAAACTCCGGAGTGGCTTCCGGAATCGTTTCGCGCATTTCCTCCAGCGATGCTTCATCGAGGCGGCAGCCGTGTTCGCGGCACCACTTGACGAAAGACCCCACCCGATGATGTGCACTGCGGAACGGTACGCCCAGCTCCACCAGCTTTTCGGCCAGATCAGTGGCCATCAGGGCCGGATCGGCGGCGGCGCGGCGCATGTTGTCCCGTTTGATCCGCATCGAAGCAATCATCGGCGGATACACCCGCAAAATCGCCTTGACGGTATCGAGCGCGTCGAAAATCGCCAGCTTGTCCTCCTGAAGATCGCGGTTGTAGGTGAGCGGCAGCCCCTTGCAGAGGGTCAGCAGTGCCGTCAGCGCACCGTAGACCCGGGCGGTTTTGCCGCGGGTAAGTTCGCAGACGTCGGGATTCTTTTTCTGAGGCATCAGGCTCGAACCGGTGCAGAAGGCATCGTCGAGTTCGATGAAATCGAATTCCTGACTGCACCAGAGAATCAGGTCCTCGGAAAGCCGCGAAGTATGCATGGCGATGATGGCCAGATCAGAGGCCAGTTCAATTACGAAATCCCGGTCGGCGACCGCATCCATGCTGTTGCGGGTAATCGCGGTGAATCCCAGTTTGCGGCGGACGAACTCGCGGTCGAGCGGCAGGGTTGATCCCGCCAGCGCCCCCGATCCCAGCGGCATGACGTCAATCCGCTTCAGGGTATCGGCCAGGCGGGCGGCGTCGCGGTCGAGCATTTCGACATAGGCGAGCAGGTGGTGGGCGAAAAGCACCACCTGCGCATGCTGCAAATGAGTGAATCCCGGCATGATCGCATCGGCGTCAGCGGCGGCGCGCTCCACCAGGGCCCGCTGAAACTCGCGGACTCCGGCAATGAGCTTCCGGGTTTCGTCCCGCAAATAGAGCCGGAGGTCCAGCGCGATCTGATCGTTGCGGCTGCGGCCGGAATGCACCCGCGCCCCCTCCGGACCGAGCGCATCAATCAGGGCGCTCTCAATGTGCATGTGGATATCTTCAAGTTCAATGCCGAATTTGAAATCGCCCTGTTCAATCCGTTCAAGAATGCGGTCGAGCTCGGCGATGATCTCCGCCGCCGAACTCTCTGGTATAATGCCCTGATGCGCCAGCATCTCGACGTGGGCCTTGCTGCCGGCGATGTCGTGACGGTACAACCGCCGGTCAAAGGAAATCGATTCGCTGTAAACCGCCACATCGCTTTGCGTCTGCGCTGAAAAACGTCCGCCCCAGAGCGCCATGATGACCACCCTCCTGCTGGATTGAATTACAATGACTGTTGCTGATAACTTTATAAAATACTCCGGTGCGATTGGATTTTCAATGGTTCCGGAAGTATATTATGGCCGATGACAACACGAGGAGGTGCCGCAGATGAAGGAAATGAATTGGACCGGAACCGGGCGAATGGACTCCGGTGCCATCCGGTGTCCGGAATGCGGCGAGGAACTGTCGCCGGCCGATCTTGAGAGTTTTCCGAACTGCCCGTATTGCAATCACCGGTTTGAATATGACAGCGATTTGGAGGATTTCATCCTCTCGCCGGCGGTTCGCCGCTGGATAATCCGGTCCGGACAGCGTTTTCCGGGAGCCTGACCCCATGCCTGACAACCAGCCACCGTCCCAACCCGTCGACACCGGCGTCTGGAACATCCGGCTGGAGTTCGTCTGTCTCGCCCGAATCGGGACCTATTGGAACAACCGCCAGCTCAGCGGCAACTACTGGCGGCTGTACCGCAACTTCTCCGGCGGGGCCGGAGTTTTCGTCGACCGCCGGAAAGTTACCATCGCTCCGGATAATTTCTATCTGCTTCCGCCCAACTGCAACCTCAAAACGTTCTGCTGCGACACCGGATTACAGCAGCTCTACCTTCACTTTGAACTGCCGTGGTGCAACTGTTCCCGTCCGATTTGCGCGGTGCCGGCCGCGCCTTATCTGGAAAACCTGCAGCAGTCGCTGCTCAATGCTCTGGAGAAAAATCCGTCCCGGATTCCGATTTTCGCCTTTGCGCTCATCGGCGGCGCCCTGGCCGGCGTGCCGCCCGGACTGCTCACGGAGCGGCGTTACGACTATCCGATTGCACGGGTCTGCGAGTATCTCCGCAGCAACCTTCAGGACCCGCTCGGGGTTTCGGACATCATCCGGGTGTCGCAGCTGCCGGCCGGAGAGTTCCTCCGTCGGTTCCGCGATGCGACCGGCACCACCCCCTACCACTATCTGACCGATCTGCGCTACCGCCGGGCCGAGCAGCTGCTGGCCGCCTCGGAACTGAGCATCGACGAAATCTGCGAAGCCGTCGGCGTTATCGACCGTTTTCACTTTTCGCGCAATTTCAAGCAGCGCTACGGTCAGTCTCCCGCCGCCTACCGCCGCCGGGGAGCAGCGGCGGCGCGCTTCAATCATTAAGGCGTCGCATCAAGGGATTAGCGGTGCGGCGACTTGACAAAGCCGCTTCACGGCAGTATATTAAGAGTCTGTAGTTGCCGGCGGAGTTGCCGGCAGAGCAATCACCAAACCAATGCGACTTGCCCGTCTGGCGCGCCCGGCAAAAATGCGCTCCCGGCGGAGAGATAAAGCCGCGCGAAGAGAAAGGATGCCGTTAAAATGGCCAAAATCACCATCAATGACCTGTTGGAAGCCGGTTGTCACTTCGGACACCAGACCCGGCGCTGGAATCCCCGGATGAAGGAATATGTCTACGGAACCAAGAACGGCATTTCCATCATCGACCTCACCAAAACCATGCATCAGATTGCGGCGGCCTGCAATTTTCTGCAGCGCATCGTCGTCAACGGCGGTGATGTTCTCTTCGTCGGCACCAAGCGCCAGTTGCGCGACACTGTCAAGCGCCTGGCGGAAGACACCGGGATGTTCGCGGTGTCGGAACGCTGGCTCGGCGGTACGCTGACCAACAACGTCACGATCCGCAAGAGCGTGGCCAAGATGGCGGAAATTGACGGAGTGCTCAATTCGGATTCCGTCAGTTCCATGAAAAAGAAAGAGATTGCCCGGCTGTCGCGTCATGCCGAAAAGCTGCACCGCGATCTTGACGGCATTGCCGCCATGAAGAAACTGCCGGCGGCGCTGGTGGTGGTCGACGTCTGCAACGAACTCAACGCGGTGCGTGAGGCCAACAAGCTGCACATTCCAATCGTGGCCATCGTCGATACCAACAGTGATCCGACGCTGGTCGATTTCCCGGTGGCCGCCAACGACGACGCGGTCAAATCAGTGGAAATCATAACCAATCTGTTCTGCGAAGCGATCAAGATCGCCAAGGAAATTCACATCAAGCGGGTGACTGAGGAGCGTGAGGCTGCCGAAGCCGCCAAGAAGATCGCTCAGGAGCAGGCCGAAGAAGCTGAAGCCGAGGAAAAAGAGGCCAAGGCGGCCAAGCCGAAGGCTCCGCGTAAGACCGCTGCCAAGCCGGCGGCCAAGGAAGCCGCTCCGGCCGAAGCGGCCAAGCCGAAAGCTCCGCGTAAAGCTGCTGCCAAGCCGGCGGCCAAGGAAGCCGCTCCGGTCGAAGCGGAAGCTCCGGCCGAGGCTCCGGCTGAGGAAACCAAGTAAAACCGGCATGACCAACTGCGAGGATTTTTCACAATGATTACCGCCAAAATGGTACAGGAGCTCCGCGAAAAGACCGGGGCTGGAATGATGGATTGCAAAAAGGCGCTTACCGCCGCTGACGGCGATATGCAGCTGGCAATTGAAAACCTGCGCAAATCCGGTGCGGCCAAGGCTGAGAAAAAATCCGGACGCGCCACCAATCAGGGCAAAGTGTGGACGGCGGCGGCTGACGGCAGCGCGGTGATCGTCGAAGTGCTCTGCGAAACCGACTTTGCGGCCAAAACCGACAAGTTCGGCGCACTGGTCAAAGCGGTGGCGGATGGTGCGCTCAAGGTCGCCGGCGAAGGTGATGTGACCGAAGCGGTCAACACCGCTGAGAAAGAACTGCTGACCAGCCACATTGCCGTGATCGGCGAAAACATGCAGATCCGGCGGGCGGTCAAATGGAATGGTTCCGCCGGTTCAGTGTTCGGCTCTTACCACCACATGGATGGTCGGATCAGCGTGCTGCTCGAAGCTGAAAACGAGACCGATGCGGCTTTTCTGACCGAAGTCTGCATGCACATTGCGGTTTACAACCCGCCGTACATCACGCCGGAGGACGTTCCGGCCGATGTCATCGCCAAGGAAAAGGAAATCGCGCTGGCCACCGATCCCAGCCTGGCCGGCAAACCCGCCGACATCCTGGAAAAAATTCTGAACGGCAAAATCCGGCGCTTCTTCTCGGACAACTGCCTCATGAACCAGGCCTGGCTCAAGGACGACAAAACCTGTCTGGCCAAGCTGCGTCCCAACCTCAAAGTAAAGCGGTTCATCCGCTGGGCGGTTGGCGAAGAGATCTGAGCCGCCATCCCGGTTCTGTCAGCGGAGGGGAGAAATTCCCCTCCGTTTTTTGTGTCGGGATCAGCACTGTGCCACGCGGTCCGGCCTCCCGCGGCAGCAGTTCAGCGCCCTGAATGTTCCGGAGAAGCAGACAGCCGTACCATCGGGTTGTCTCCGGAAGGCCGGCGGAATTTCTGTCCAGTCCGGTCCGGATTCGACGCAACTGCCTTGCCCAACGGCGCCAGGATTTTGGAAATCACGACCGCGGACGCCGGCGGAATACCCCCGGAGATATGCCGAAACGCCGTGAAAAGGCCCGGATGAAGTAACTCGGCGCGGAAAACCCGCACCGTTCCGAAACCTCGGCAACGGAGAGCCCGGTTCCCTGAAGCAGGCACGCGGCCTTTTCCAACCGGAGCCGGTTGAGGTAGGCACCGGGGGCGACGCCCAGCACCCGGTGAAATTCGCGGCAGAAGTGGGCATAGCCCCAGTGCGCGGCTTCAGCCATCTCGGCGACGCCAATGCCGCGATCAAAATTGCGCATGACAAAACTTTGCGCCGCCCGAAGCGGAGCCGGAATCCTGTTCTTCAAGTCCGGATCCGGAATCGCGGCCCGGACCAATGCCATCAGAAATTCGTAACTCAAGGCCGACAACCGGTAAGGATCGTCATCTGGACAGGAGAAAAACGGTTTGACGGCTTGAAGCACCGCTTCTGAAGCCAGCTCCGGACCGACCTGCGCGGGGGTGTTTGAAATTTCATCGAAAATCCTTATACAGTTGTGACCACGCAAAATAGCGAAAATAAATTTCCAGTTTCCCGTTTTCCGTTCAACCCGGTAACAATTCTCGCCCGGGATGCGCACCCACATCGCGGTTCCTGGAGGAACCGGCACAAGGCGTCCTTCGTATTCAAGTTCACCGCAGCCGGAAATTGTCGCCTGCCATACCAGGAATTCGGTATCACCCCGTTCCATTCCATTCCACTCATAGTCAGGGAATTCAGCAGTTTCGCATCCGAGCATCGCCAACCGGACATTGAGACCGATCGCGGCATGTCCGTAATGAAAATAACGAAGCCCGGCGTCAATCAAGGCGGGGAAGTCTGATAATATCATAAAATAAAAATTTTTGAGCAAATTAATGCGATTGTCAGTACTGTTTCCAGTTATTATATTATACATGCAGTCCTTAAAAAAGCAAACTTAAAGTGTAATTTCGAGGAGCATCATAATGTCAAAGCATCTGAAAATAACATTTCTCGGTGCCGGAAGCCTGGGTTTCACCCGCCGGCTGGTCCACGACCTGCTGGCGGTGCCGGAGCTGCGCGACGTGGAGCTCGCGCTGTACGACATCAATCCGGGCAATCTGGACCGCATCTGCCAGATACTCGAACGTGACATCAAAGCCAACCAGCTGCCGACCCGGGTGGTTCCTTACTCAGACCGGCTCGCCGCCTTGGCGGATGCCGCCTATATCGCATGCTGCATCCGCCAGGGCGGACTGGAAGCGTTCCGTACTGATATTGAAATTCCGCTGAAATATGGCGTTGATCAATGCGTGGGGGACACTCTCGGACCCGGCGGCATCATGTATGGTCAGCGCACTATTGCCGAGCTGCTGACCATCTGCCGCGACATCCGGCAGGCGGCGCGTCCGGAAGCGCTGCTGCTGAACTACTGCAACCCCAATGCGATGAACACCTGGGCCTGCAACGTCTACGGCGGCGTTCCGACTGTGGGGCTCTGCCACGGAGTTCAGTTCGGAGCCAGCATGATCCGTAAAGCCCTCAATATACCGGAAGCTGAATTTGATTACTCCTGCGTCGGCATCAACCACCAGACCTGGTATGTGGATGTGCGCCAATGTGGACAATCCATACCGCAGGAACAAATCTATGACGCCCTGGCCCGGGACCCGAAATTTGCCGCCACCGACAAAGTCCGGCTTGACATGTTCCGCCGATTCGGCTATTTTTCCACGGAATCCAACGGGCATCTCTCTGAATACCTGCCGTTCTACCGCAAGCGGCCGGCAGAACTTCTGGAGTGGATAGATCTCTCAGCCTGGATAAACGGCGAGACCGGCGGTTATCTGTGGGTCTGCACCGAGGAGCAGGACTGGTTTGTCCGTGATTTTCCGGAAATAATGAAACAGCCGCCCCAGATAATCGGAGAACGCTCCATTGAGCACGGCTCCTTCATTATTGAAAGCCTGGAGACCGGACGGGTATATCGCGGACATTTCAACGTGATCAACCGGAACAACGTCACCAACCTTCCGAACGGCTGCGTGGTGGAGATTCCCTGCTATGTCGACCGGAACGGCATTTCGGTGCCGGTCTGGGGCGACCTGCCGCCCGGCTGCGCCGCCATCTGCGCCGCCAGCGTCAGAGTTCAGGATCTAGCGGTGCGGGCGGCGGTAACCGGAGATGTCAAGCTGCTCAAGCAGGCAATGCTGCTGGATCCGTTGACCGGAGCGGTCTGTACCCCTCCGGAAGTATGGCGAATGGCCGATGAAATGCTCCTTGCACAAGCCAAATGGCTGCCGCAATATGCAGCGGCGCTGCCGGAAGCCCGGGCCAGGCTGGCGAACGAACCGTTCAAATCAGGTGCACCGCAGCTCAATCCGGCGACCAGACTGGCGCAACGCGATCCGGAAACCATCACCCGGCTCCATCGTGAAAAAGCGGCGGCGGAAGCCGCGGCAGCGAAAAAATCCGAATATGATCCCAACCAACGGGTCTGAGCGTTTATCTCCGATAGCCCCCGGACGCCGGCCTCATCCGACCGGCGCCGGCATATTCAACCGTAAGAAACAATCAGATCAGTCCCCCCGCTGAGCCCACCGGTTCCGCGGGGACCGTTTTTATTGCAATCCCGGCGCCGGATTCAATCGACCGCGTTGGTTAAGGTAACTGCCGGCTCCCCGGAGTCGCAATGTCCGTTTCGTTCCAGATTCTGAGGTTCTCCGTCGAATCCGTCCTGATACAGGCAGCGCAGAATGGTCACCGGAGGGGCAGTAAGGTTTACCGATGCCGCGTCTTGAAACGCGGCGGCGGAGAAATCCGAGTGCTGATGAGTTCTCGGGAAAGCGGGGGAAGATTACCTGTGGCGGTGTTCATGGAAGCGGTCCGGGTGGG
>CASFVA010000038.1 GCA_949298075.1 uncultured Lentisphaeria bacterium | reverse complement strand
CTGTTCTTTCAGATATTTTTCACTGTCGAACCCCTGCTCCATTTTCACCCGCTCCGAAGCTGATATTGTACTTTTAATGTTTTCCCATTAAATATACCCGCACCGGAGAACGAAAACAAGCGCCGGATACCGCGCTCCCATCCCCGATCCGGCAATGTAAACCGCAAGACGCTTGTAATAAAGGAATTGCCAGTGTATGTTATAAGAATTGTTTTACTTTCGTCAATTTATTTCCCGCTTTTCAGACACGACGGCATAATGATTATAACAACAGTGGCTTATCCCCGGGCGGCGCTGATCGGCAACCCCTCCGACGGCTACCACGGAAAAACAATCGCCTTTGTATTCAGCAATTACCGGGCACGGGTGCGCCTTTACGAAACCCCGGAACTGGAGATACTCCCATCGCGCCGGGATTACTGTCGCTTCGCCAGTTTGGATGCGATGTGCGAGGATATCGGGATCTACGGTTATTACGGAGGCATCCGGTTGCTCAAGGCCGCCGGGAAAAAATTCAATGAATACTGCCGGAACCGGAAAATCAAGCTGCCGAAGCGCAATTTCACCATCGTATACGACAGCGACATTCCCAACCGTCTCGGTCTGGCCGGTTCCAGTGCGATCATCACCGCCTCGGTGCGGGCGATATGCCGCTTCTACCGGGTGTCAATACCGCCGGAGGAGATGGCCAATCTGGTTCTGGCGACTGAACGTGATGAATTGGGCATTCCGGCCGGGCTCCAGGATCGCGTTGCCCAGGCGTTCAATGTGCCGGTTTATATGGATTTTGACGCGGAACACATGCGACGGCATGGTTACGGGCGCTATACGCCGATGGAAATCCCCGACGATCTGCGGCTTTTCGTAGCCTACCGGACTGATTTGGCGGAAGGTTCCGAGGTGCTTCACAGCCGTCTCCGCGATGACTTTGAAGCCGGAAAACCAGAAGTTATCGCCGCCATGAAAGAATGGGCGGAATTGACTGAAAAACTCCGCCGCGCGCTGGAAAAACGCGATTTCAACGTCATCCCGGAGTTGCTCAATCGCAACTTCGACCTGCGTTGCGAAGTCTGTTCCGAAGCCGTCAGCGCCAAGAATCGGCGAATGGTTGAGCTGGCCCGATCGACAGGCGCATCGGCTAAATTCACCGGTTCCGGCGGAGCGATCATCGGCACCTACCGGGACGAAGAGATGTTCCGGATGCTGGTGCGGCGCCTGGGGGAGCATGGCATTGAGGTCATAAAGCCGCGTATCGTGCGATCCGGAGGGCGGTCATGAGTGTGTCGGAGATACGCCGGGCGGTGATTCCGGCCGCCGGATTCGGAACCAGGTTTCTTCCATTCACCAAAAGCGTGCCCAAGGAGTTGATCCCGGTGGTGGATAAACCGGTCATCCAGTACGTGGTTGAAGAGGCCGCCGCCTCCGGAATCGAGGATATCCTCATCGTTCTGAGTGCGGGGAAGGAGGCGGTGCGCCATCACTTTTCGCCCGCGGCGGAACTGGAGGAACGCCTGGAAAAAGCGGGACAGGAAAAGCTGCGGGATGAGTTGCGTACAATCGGCGGCACGGTACGTATCAGTTACGTCTGCCAGAAAGAACTCAATGGGCTGGGCGGGGCAATACTGCTGGCCCGCGAGTTCACCGCCGGGGAGTTTTTTGCGGTGCTTCTGGGAGATACGATTCTCCGTTCGTCAACCCCGCAACCGGTAACCGCCCAGCTGATTGAGCTCTACCGCCGTCATCATGCGGCAGTGGTCGCCGTGGAGGAGGTGCCGGAAAAACTGGTCCCGCGTTACGGC
>CASFVA010000037.1 GCA_949298075.1 uncultured Lentisphaeria bacterium | reverse complement strand
CGAGTCGACGACGCCCCCGGAGGAGCGGTAATTCGTGACACGCTCCTCCAGTGTCGCCACCGCGGAAATCATCACCCGCGCATTGGCCGACCAGAACATTTCGCACCGCTCCCGGGCGGCCTCCGCCGACTGCCGCCAGGTGTCGGATTCCTGCAGCGCGGAATAAGTCCTGTAATAAACCTCGTCGCTGTTGGAAACCCCTGAAAAAGTCAACCCGTCGTCGGTCACCGTGTATTTCCGGGCGCTCCACTGAGCGGAACTGCGCATGACCTCATACTGCGCAAACGCGTCGGAGAACGGGCAGTCACCGGACCAGTACTGGCTGACCATGCCGCCGGAGCCGCTGACGGAATAGCCGCGCCCGCCGGTCTGATAATACTCCTGCAGGTTCCAGCTGAAATCCCGGTCGGCCCGGGCATAGGCGGAAACAGTCTCGACCTGGCGGCTGCTGCTCAGCGCCCGAATGCTGCCGCCGGAGGAGTCGGGAACCCAACTCCGGCGGGTGGTGTAGCGGCACACCCCCGCGATTCTGACCACCGCCGCCAGGTCGTTGGCGGCCAGCCGGGTCCGCAGCCGCCAGAATTCGGCGGACGGACGCCGGCCGGACAGGTTCCGCGCCGCGGATCTCCAGTAACTCATCACCACCGCGCCGGAATACTCCGGCACGCCGGCCAGTTCGGCGGCGCGGTCGAGCGTCAGCGGCACCGCCTGTCCCGAGGCGAGCAGCTCCGGATCTAAATAGGAGCTGACCACCGCGTCCGCTTTCCAGAACAAATAGGCCCCGTCCCAGTTCGTTGTTTTGCTGCCGCCGACCGCAGCCATGCTGCGGGCGGTCAGGGGCGAAATCGTCCGCACCGTGCCGCTGTGTCCCGACATCGTGTTGCCGTAGTCGGCGAACGCCTCCCGCTCGTTGAGCGCCGCCGCGCAGAAATTGAACGCCTCCCGGGGCGGCAGCAGACGCACCCGCGCCGCCGCCTCGGCCACCGTCATGCCGAAGCTGATCATATGTAAAACCTCTCCCCGAAATAAATGATCTCTCCACCCTGCCAGTACTGCGAAACGGTGCCGGCGCCATCCCCGAAATACCAGCTCCCCAGCACCTGCCACGCGGTCCAGCCGGCGGTTTCCGCCGTCACGGCAAACTCGTATTTTTCCGTGTCGGAGTTCCAGCGGGCGGCCAGGTACGCCGTGCCGCTCACCCCCTCCAGCGTCGCCGTTTCAACCTCCGTCAGCGACCCGGGGTAGGAATCGCCCAGGTCAGTTTGTCCGCAGTACTCGCTGTCGGGGTCGGCCCCGTTGATCACCCTGACCGCGTATTTTGTCACCTCCCCATTGCTGTCAAACTCCCGGGCGTCAATCAGTTTGAAACCGCCGGAGTAAACCGGGGAAACGTTCATCAGCACCACCAGCGCATAGCCCGAACCGGGATCACCGGCCAGTACCGGACAGACCGTTTCATTGGTGTAAAACAATCCGACTCCGCCACTCCAGGCGGCCGGTCGGACGAACGGCAGGACCTCGGAGCCATTGACTTTGACCACGGCGGTCCCCGCCACTTGAGCGACTCCGCATTCCTTGTCAGCCAGATCCGTGGCGATCACCCCCCAGAGACAGCCCTCACTGTACGGTTGGCCGGTGATGTTGAGAAAGGGGGATTCCGCCGGCGAAAGCTCATCCAGCTGCGCCGCCGAAAGCACCACCGGCGAACATCCTGCCAGCACTTTGCCGGTGCGGTTGCAGACGTTTATCCGGTCGGCGTCCGGAACGCCGCCGGTCAAGCCCGGTTCAGCGAGCGCCCCGGTCCGGCGCAGCAGCCGGTTGACTGCGTTGAAGCGGGCGGCCGGTTCCGGTTGCCAGTCGTCGCCGCTGACGATATCGAAAAATTGATCCATGAGGGGTTTGCTCCCGGGGTTCAGAGTCCGAGTCCGGAAAATGACTTTTCCGGATAAATCCGGTTGAGGTAGGCGGCGTAGGTGACCATCCGCCGGGTCGGCGGATCAAACCGGCTGATGTCCCAGACGTACTCCCAGCCTTTGGCCGGCCCCAGCTCCAGTTCCTGACGCCGGACCTGACTGCGGTTGGGTTTGATGGCAAAATTATAGGTGACATCGACCAGCTGGTCACCGTCGCGGTTTAAGTATGCTGCGCCCTGCGAGGCGCCCAGAAACAGCACTTCCCCGGCCGACCAGCCGTGAAATCCCGACGAATTGACGCAGCCGACCAGTTCCATGATCCGGCGTTTGCCGGCAGTGGTCAGCTGCGAGGGCCGCCAGGTGGCAATACAGCTTTCGCGCATTTCCGGAACCAGTTTTTCCACCCCGCGGATTACGGCGTCCCGGCCGAAATGTCCGTTCCAGTTGACCAGCAGTCCGATGTCATTGTAGGCCTCCGGGGCATTTTCGGCACAGGCGTGGTTGATCAGATCTTCGGCGTGGATGACATGGGCCATGGCCGCCGAGGCGTCGAACCGCCAGACGCGATCTCCGGCTTTCCGGTCGCGGCTCCGGCGGATAACATCGGCAGCCTGGCAGCGGTATTCCGCTTCCACCTTGAACACTCCGCCGCCCGGACTGGCGGTGATTTCAAGGCTGTTCAACGCGGCCTGGCCCCAGCGGCCGGGAGCCAGGTCCCGCACAGCGGCGAGCGCGGCATCGCCGGGATCAATTCCACCGGAATCCACAGCCCCGGAAACGTAATAAACCAGCACCGCCCGGGTGCAGTTGCCATCGGCGTCGACCGCCCGGGTGAATTGATCGGTGAGTCGGCAGATTATGTTCACAATACTCCTCCGTAATGTCAGCGGAAAATCGCCGGATCGGCCGATTCCGTCCGGCTGATGAGTTCGGTCAGCCGGTCGGCCAGACGGGTGAGACGGTCGGCGACAGCGGTCAGTTCGGCATACAGACGCGGCAAATCAGGGTAATCAGTGGTCATGATTTTGCTCTCCTGGGCGTGAATTGACAACAGCAGATACCGGTTCGGGAACGACCGGCGGTTCATTCATGCCGGAATACGTCAAAAAAATCCCCGGTGCGGACTGTCCGGAATTGCGGAGGCGGCCGCTTCGTGTTTTTTCCGGAGGACGGCTTGATTTCAGCCGGCGCACTTTTATATTGAATCTGCGGAATTGTTCCGCTTCGGAACGGACGCTGCGGAGGTGCGCGCCCCGGAACCGGACGAAGCGAGGAGAAGGCTTATGAACATGCGTTGGATGATGGCGCTGGTCGCCCTGCTGGCCGGAGCCGCTGGCTGCCGCGGAGCGGCATCGACGGCGGACATCCCGGCGGTGACCGGGTTTGAGGCGGAACGTTATATGGGGAGGTGGTATGAAATCGCCCGGCTGCCGCACCGTTTCGAACGCGGTATGGACCAGGTGACCGCGGACTATTCCCTTGCCGGAGACGGCCGGATCACGGTGGTCAACTCCGGCGTCAAAGCGGGTGAACCGCGCCGGATTCAGGGGGTCGCCCGCTTTACCGGCGCTCCCGGGTGCGGCGAATTAGAGGTGTCATTTTTCCGGCCGTTCTGGGGCGATTACCGGATAATCCGGCTGGAACCGGATTACAGTGCAGCCGTCGTGACCAGCGGCACCCGCGACTACCTCTGGATCTTGAGCCGCACTCCGGAACTGGAGCCGGAACAGCTCCGGAGCTACATAAATGACGCCAAAGCTCTGGGATTTGCTGTCGACCGGCTGGAGTTCCCAGCTCCGGTTAAGGTGACACCGCGCTGAACTGCGCCCGCAGGTCCGCGAAGGTGCCGGTGTCGAGCGCCTGCCGGATCCGTCGGGCCAGATTGAGGTAATAGTGAAGATTGTGGAGCGTAAGCAGCCGCAGTCCGAGTATCTCGCCCACGTTGAGCAGGTGGCGGATATAGGCACGGCTGAAGCCGCGGCAGGCCGGGCATTCACACCCGGGCTCAATCGGATCGAAATCCCGGGCGTAACGCCCCGCCTTGATATGCAGCACCTCGCCGCAGCCGACGTAAGCCGAGCCGTGACGGCCCATCCGGGTCGGCAGCACACAGTCAAACATGTCAACGCCGCGCGCCACGCACTCCACGATCTGCCGCGGCGTACCGACGCCCATCAGATAACGGGGTGAATCCGCCGGCAGCAGAGGCTCGGCGGCATCCACGGCGACGTACATTTCACGTTCGCTTTCCCCCACCGACACCCCGCCGATGGCGTAGCCGTCGAAGCCGATGCCGGTGATGGCGCGGGCCGAGGCCTCGCGCAGTTCCGGGTAAACCGACCCCTGCACGATTCCGAAACGCAGCTGCCCCGGATTGAGCGGCTGCTCGCGGGACATGGTCTCCCAGCGGGTCGTGAGCGCCAGACTCCGGGCGGCCTGCTCCGGCGTCGCCGGATAAGGAGTGCATTCGTCAAACGCCATCACGATGTCGGAATCCAGCACCCGCTGGATGTTCATCGACTCCACCGGACCCAGAAAGAAGCGCGATCCGTCAATGTGCGAAGCGAACTTCACGCCGTCTGGAGTGATCTTGCGCAACGTGGCCAGGCTGTAAACCTGGAAGCCGCCGGAATCGGTCAGAATCGGCAGATGCTGGCTGCTGAACCGGTGCAGTCCGCCCGCCGCCGCGATTATATCCAGGCCTGGCCGCAGAAAAAGATGATAGGTGTTGCCCAGAATGATCTGTGCTCCGAGTTCATCCAGTTCACGCGGCGACACCGCTTTGACGCTGCCCCGCGTTCCCACCGGCATGAATACCGGAGTCTGAACATCGCCGCGCCGCGTGTGCAGCACTCCGCGCCGCGCCCGGCTCAATGCGTCCTCCCGCAACCGGGTAAAGCAGCCGCTCACCGCGCCTCCTTCGGCACGAACATGCCGTCCAGGACCGCTTCAATCCGGGATTCGCTGTCCAGCGTTTCCGCCAGTCGGGCGGCAAAGGCGAACACTGCCCCGGGACCCCGGCCGGTCACCACCGCCGCATCGCGTTCA
The DNA here is from genome assembly GCA_949298075.1 of uncultured Lentisphaeria bacterium. GTDB lineage: Bacteria > Verrucomicrobiota > Lentisphaeria > Victivallales > Victivallaceae > UBA1784. Next base: position 4,860 of record CASFVA010000037.1, on the reverse strand, counting down.
ACCACGTTGCCGGTGGGGGTCAGGCCGTAAAGATATGATTCAAATCCCGGATACATGGTGAAACGGCGCCCGTCCAGCAGTCCGGCCCGGGCCAGCACCATCGGAGCGGCGCAAATCGCCGCCGTCACTCCGCCGGCGGCGGCGATGCTCCGCACCATATTGAGCACCTCGTCGGAGTTGAACAGATTGACGGATCCCGGCATGCCTCCGGGCAGGTACACCCCGTCAAATTCCGCGGCGGAACACTCCTCCAGTTTCCGGTCAACCCGGAATTTCAGGCCGTGCGAACCGGTGATGTCGAGCTCGTCCAGGCCGGCAACCGTCACTCCGATGCCGCAGCGGCACATCACGTCGGCCACCGCAGTGGCCTCAAGCTCCTCAAAGCCGGGAGCCAGAATCATCAGCAGTTTTTTCATGAATTTCTCTCCATCAACAATGACCCGGAACCGGCCGGTTCGAAATCAGTCGCGGTCAGTCTGGAACTCTCTGGCCCACTCAGACATGGTTCGCACCGGAATGTTGTTTTCCCGGCACCATTTGAGCAGCTCGCGATGCAGTTCAAGGTATTCCGCCATGCCGCCCTTGAGGTCGTTGACCCGCATGTGGCTGCTGGCAATCATCACCCGGTGGTCGGCGAGTCCCGCCCTGATCCGGCGCTTGACCTCGTCCAGCGACTGCTTTTCCAGCGAGAAGTCGCCCCACATCAGCCGGAACGCCTCGTCGTCGGTGTGCGGCACGTCCAGCTTTTTGCGAGAGGCTTTCGGATAGGTTGCCGCGCCGATGTAGCCCGCCTCCAGCAGCGCCGGACGAACCATCGCCCCGGTCAGGCAGGGAATGTCTCCGCCGGGCTGAATCCAGATCACCGGCGCCGGCAGTCCGGCGGCGGCGAACTGCCGGCGGCTGGTTTCAATCAGCAGCTTCAGCGCCGGCTCGGTCGGACGCACTCCGCCATGATTGTTCAGCATTTCAAATTCAACGTTCTGCCGCGCCTTGAGATTGACCGGATCCCGCCGCCAGACTGAAACCAGCCTGAACTCCCGGCCGGCGGGCTTGACGAAGTAGCAATCCCCGGTGGCGGTATCCCGGATCAGCCGGAGCTTTTTGTGCGGCGGCCGCAGATTGAACAGCCGGTTTGCCTCGACATCGGCGGTGAAACGGCCGAACACCTTGCTGTTGTCCACCTCGAGCTTCAGGCACACCACCCGGCCGCGGACGTGGTCCACTCCGGGATGCGCTGCCAGCCGGGTGGCCTCGGCTTCGGTCGGCATGACCATGTCCGTGACGGAATGCGACGGCGTGTGATCCATGACGTCATGGCCGGCGGCGGCGATTTTTTTCAACTTGCCAATCAGCTTGTCATCGAAAGACAGGGAGTTGACCGCCAGCGAAAACCGGCAGTCGGCGTCTTCAAACACTTTGGCCATCTCAGGAGAAGCGCTTTTGTTGTCGTCAAAACGGAAACAGACTCCACCCTGAGGCTCCGCGGCGCCCAGGGCCAGCAGCGTCAGCATTGCCGCTGCCGCCAATTGAATTTTCAACATGATCTTCTCCTGTTTTATAATGTTGGGTGAATTCAATCAATCCGGCGTACCGCTTCCGGAGGACCCGCTGTAGGCGGCCTCCAGCAGCCGGGAGAGGATCTCCTCGCTGCGCTCCAGCGGTACCGGACAGGGCGCCAGTTCAAGTTTCATGCGGTTCTGCGCGCCGCTCCGGGCGGTGGCGGCCAGCAATTCGGGCGTGATGCCGGGAAAATCCGACAGCCTCGCCGGTACCCCGAGACGGTCCAGAAAACGCCGGAAAGCGCAGATCACCTCGTCGGGAGTGCGCCCGGGGAAGAACTCCGCCAGCTCCATGGTTCGCTCCGCCACCGCCGGATTGGCCAGATAATAGCGCCATGCGGCGGGCAGCAGCATGATCGCCGCAATGCCGTGCTCAATCCGCCCGAACCACGAGAAACTGCACAAATGCGGCAGTCCGGTCGATTTGAACCGGATTGTCATTCCTCCCAGCGTCGAGGCCAGCGCCAGCGCCCGGACCGTTTCCGGATCAGCTCCGGCGGATATCCGGGGCTGAAGCGCCTCAGTCGCCAGCCGGATCCCCTCCCGCGCCCAGATGTTGGCCCGGGGATGATTGCGGTCGGCGCCGACATTCAGAAATCCTTCGATCAGGTGGGCAAGCGCATCGCAGCCGGTGGCCAGTGCCACCCGGCGCGGCATGGTGGCGGCGAACTCCGGTGTCACAATGGCCGTTTCCGGGACGATGGCCTCCTCGGAGATCAGTCTTTTTACTCCGGATCCGGGGTCGACGATGTTCGAATAAGGAGTGGCTTCACTGCCGGTTCCGCTGGTGGTCGGCAGCGCAATGATCCGTTCCGGCGGGGTTTGAGATTGTGAACTCCAGGCGTTGACGCCGAACAGCTCTTCCAGTTTCCGTCCGGTCTGCCGGACCAGCAGCGCGGCCTTGGCCGCGTCCATGACGCTGCCGCCGCCAAGCGCAACCACCGCTTCGGGTCGGAAGTCGTCCAGAAAAGCGGTCATTGCGGCGACGGTGGCGGTGTCGGGCTCCGGGGCAATTTCCGAAAAACGGCGGAAATCTCCGCCGGCGCCGCGGATTGCCGCCGTCACTCTGTCCAGCGAACCGCCGGACTCCGCCGACTTCCGCCCGGTGAAAAGCGCAATCCGGCGGCGGCCTCCCAGCGCAGCGGTCAGCGCGGATTCCGGATTTCCGGTGAAGACCACGCGCTCTCCCGGAGCTTCATTCAACAACTCGGCCGGCAACTTCAGGTTCATTGATCACAGCTCCCAATATCCGGTGTAAATTTGCTTGTAACGCCCGATACTCTGCGGGGAGCCGGACGGCGGAGTCACTTCCAGCTCCTCGATCCGGTCAACGTCGCCGTCAAGCCATTCGTTGATCCGCACCGCGGTTTCCTCGAGCCGGGCGGCGACCCCGGCGTTGCGTACCTGAATGCGCTCAAGTCCGAACGGCTTGGCATAGCGCAGCCACTGCCGGCGCAGGCTCGCGTCGAACTCCCACAGCGCCGCCACTGCCGCCGGCACCAGCGTTGCGGCGATCTCCCGCAGCGCCACCCGGTCGCGGTCGGCATAGGCGGCAACCAGTTCGGAACGCAGTTCCAGTTTCAGCGCCAGCAGCTTCAGCAGATTGACCGCGTGTCCGAGGTCGCCGGCGGCGTTGTCTTCGCAGAAAGGCAGCAGTTTTTCGATCAGCTTCTGGTAATGGGCGAGCGCCCGGCGGTCGAATTCCGGATCGATCAGCTTGTAATTGTTGTAGGCAATGCCCAGCAGCGGATCGTCCCAGACCAGCATGATGTCCACCACCCGGTCGGCGGAACGGCAGTTCTCCGACGAAACAACTCCGCTGATCTTCCGCTGCCTGAGATCGAGGTCGATTTCGCCGGCAATGCGGTGTGCCGCGTAGGACGCGAAACACGCCGCTTCAAACCGTTTGGCGGTCTGCTTTTCGTCGTCGCATCCCCAGGCCAGTCCGGCGGTGTAGAAAATACCGGCCAGCGCCGAATCAAAGTCGCAAGCCGCGTTGCTGTTTCCCCAGAGACAGAAGAAAAGTTCCCGGACTTTTTCCCGCCGGCAGGCCTCAATGCAGGGCCGGGCGACGCAGCGGGTCTGGTTGAAATCGTGCCAGAAGCGCCGCCAGGTCCAGATGCCGCCGGCCATGATCGGTTCGAAACCGATTTCCCGGTGGAGCCGGATCATGGTCGAATAGACTTCCGGATCTTCGTTGTAGTAGTCCCAGTAAACCAGCTGAACGTTGCGGGGAATGGCGGATTGCACCTCGGGCGGAATGTTTGTCCTGAGGCAGTAGTAAAGATGTTCCGGGTTGCCCAGCCGGAAGTACATGTCCGACCAGATGATCGGCGTGAGATCGTGGCGGCGGCAGATGGCGTTGACCCGGTCCAGATGCCGGTTGAACAGCTTGAATTCATCGGGCGCCCCGTGCAGGTTCTGATACCGGCCGCGGCCGAGATCCCAGGCTTCATCCATGCCGATGTGAATGCGGCGGCTGCCCAGCGCCCGGTCCCAGAAATCGACCATTTTTTCAATCAGTTCGCAGGAAGCCTGGTCGTCGGCCATCAGCACCTGGCCGGTGTCGCGCACCCGGTCGTAGGCGTTCCAGCGCAGGATCTGTTCGAGGTGCCCGAGCACCTGGATGCAGCCGATCATCTCGATGCCGAGCGACTGGGCATAGGCGTCGAGTTCGCGGATTTCCTCCAGCGTGTAGGCGCCGCGCATGTAGCCGAAATAGGGTTCGCCGTCCAGGGTATAGACGTCCTCGGTGTAGAGCATCGCCAGGTTGGCGCCGGCCAGCGCCAGCCGCCGCAGCCAGCTCTTGAAGTGGTCGACGGTCATCACCATGGCGCGCGACACGTCAAGCATGATGCCCAGGGTTTCGAACGGTGTGGACTCCTCGCCGGAGAGTCCGGCGAGCGCGGCGCCGATACCGCGGGCGGCGGCGTTGATCCGGTTGTACTCAATGAGCACCTCGCCCCTGGACCGGGTGACCCGGACGCTGGCTTCCTCCTGCTCCGTCCGGCGGAAGCGCAGCCGGAGTCCGCGCCCGGACGGGCGGAGATCGTATTCGTCGCCCAAAGCGGTCAGGAGACTGTGAAGTTCCCCGGGGGTTTCGTTTTCGCGCCAGATCAGTTTGGAAAATTCCGCCATGCCGCCTCCTCCTTTTGGTGTAATGAGCCAATTTCAAAAAGATTGGCTTTTTCCTGTAAATAACTCTTTTTCTCATGTGCCAAGCCCATCTTGACACATCCAGTACGACTTTTTTTCAAAAAAGCCGTAAAAAATCGATTTTTTGTGTGTGAACCTCCTTTCC
>CASFVA010000036.1 GCA_949298075.1 uncultured Lentisphaeria bacterium | reverse complement strand
ATATAGTCGGCCGAACTGCCCCGCAGCAGATCGATCCACAATTTACCCAGCAGCACCGCCGGATTGTTGGGGAAATAAGCCTCGGGATTGACTATCGGCTTGCCCGGGGCAATGCACCGGTAAAAGTGACGCTCCAAACTGCCTTCTCCGATCGAGGTGGCGTTGGAGGGCGCCTCCACCGCCGCCGGCGGCGGATCAAGGACCGCGCTCTCAACGTAGACTCCACCGACCGTCGACGTGGAGATCACGTCCATGAACCGGTTGATTTCAAAGATATTGATGTTGGTGTTGGGCAAGGTGCGGTAGCAGTTGTACCCCAGCATCTGGAAAGTAATCCGGGCCTGCGGATCAATCTCCCGGATCGCCGCGACTCCAAGCCGGGCCAGGTCAGTAAAACCGGCTTCCAGGAATTTGCCCCAGTCCACCGCCAGTCCCGGAAATTCGCTCTGCGCCTTGAACGCGGCCGCCGCCTCGAACGATTCATAACGGCTGCGCCAGACTCGGTTCATTTCCGCCGGGGAGCCGTATTTCCGCCGGAGAAACTCTGCAAACAGTTTCCGGTTGTATGGGCTCGGATCGTTGTACGCCGGTTCGTTGAAAAGTTCATACGCCAACACCGTCGCCTGATAATCACGCATCAACCGGGCGCCGAACTGCCAGTAGCGCCGGTAAATCTCCCGCGCCGCCGGATGAAAAATATTATACGGCACCCAGTGGTTGCCGGTTTTGCCATCCATGGAGTTGAACGCCTCCGCCGGCAGCACATGCCGCAGAGCCGGCCGGGTCAGCCGGCCATGCCGCCAGGGAAAGCAGGTAAAATCCGCTAAAATCGGCAGTCCGCTGGTCAGCACCGTCCGGATCATCGCATCGTTGGCGGGATCACGGAAGTATTGCGGCCGGTCCGCCGGTTCCACGGTTTTGATCCACCAGTCGGGAATGAAGACCGCCACGCTGTCCAGTCCCAGCCGCTGGCTGTTTTCGTAGTTGAGCGTCTCTTCGTAGAGCCAGCGGTACAGCTTGCGGTCGTAACCGGCACTCGGCCGCAAGTCGGCGGCAAGCTGCTGCAATCCGATCTCCGTGCCGATCAGATGCCGCGGCGCTCCATTGAAGAGCAGGTTGCCGTGCCGATCCACTGAAATCTGCGCATTTTTCGGGAAAAGCAATTCCGTCGGAATTTCATTGAATTCCGGAAACCGGCCGGTATCGCCGGCCGCCCCGGAAACCGCAGCCAGCACCAGAACCACTCCGACCGCCAGCTTGCGCATCAGGTCTGTCGTGGCCGTCATCACTTTTTTCCGTCCCGTCATGTCAGCGCTTTTCCAGCACAAAATTCCGGATCTCGACGCCGGACTGAGCGCCGGTGCCACGGAACTGGATCATCAGGTGATTCGACTTGGGATTGGCGGAATCCAGCAGGTCCGCCACCGGCACTTCCACCAGTTCAAAAGTGGCGGGATCGTCATCAAGAACCGGCACCGCAACTGTCTTGTCGATTTTGACCTGAATACGCTGCTTTCCGCACCGCTCCCCGGAGGGAGTCTCTCCGCCGTTGACCTCAAACTTAGCCACAGTTCCGGACGGCAGATGACGCCAGTCCACCGGCCCCCGGGCCGTCCGGACATAGATGCCGGCAAACGGCTTGGTTTCGGCGTTCACTTTGACCAGAGTCACTCCGTCTTTCATTTCCACGGCGCATCCGCCGAATCCCCGGATCACCGGCTCGGGCAGCAGGTTTTCCACCGGAGCACTCTCCGCCGCGCCAAGCACTGCCGTCCAACCGCAAACCATCAACGCCATCACCACACTTTTCAACATCGTCCTTTTCCTTTCCCGATTTCAATCAGGACGTCCGGTCCGCAATCGACCGCCACGGCGGCGGCCTTACGTCTGCCCGCTCCAGCCCGGCTGGATTCTCTCCTGCCAGGAGATATTCTCAGGTGTCATTTACTTTGAATATATGCGGGCATCAGTTTGAAAACAATCACAAACCGGTCGTTTTTTTATCCTGATTTGCTGATTTTGATCAGATAAGCCAATGAATATACTGTTTACGGAGTCGCCTCTGCCGGTTTATGGTTGGGCTTCGGCTCTCCGGACAATTCCGCTGCTCAGTCCCGTTTGGATTTGCCCCATTCGTAACTGGTGTACTCATCCGCATCGCGGACTTCCCCTTCCTCGAGCGTATCGACGTTGCTGCCGAGGTACATCAGGTTGATCCGCCGCCCGTGCCGGTCAAAGTCGAGCCTGTCGTAGGTGACGTACCAGTTGGTGGCGTCTCCGCTTGACGACATGTAGTTGTGTTCCATGACAAAATAACGGGCCGTCGGCTTGCGTATATGTTTGACCGACCTGGTCTCTTTGAGTGCCGGCATCGCTCCGGTGTCTATCAGATAATTATTGATCGCGTAATGCAGCTCCCCGAACGCGGTCTGGGCCGGACAGGCGTAAACGCCCCGCGGCCGCAGCGTGCCGTCCTTGGAATTGCCGGATCCGGTGCAGTAGGCCTTGTTGACTTTCCTGACCGAACTGTTGTTCATGAAATACAAATAGTCCTGCCAGCGGTAATACGGCGTACTGCCGTTGGTCGGCGGCAGAATGTAGTTGGACTGGTCAAAATACATGTTCCATTGCAGACCGATATCCTTGAGATTGCTCAGACAGGCCGTGGTCTGGGCCCGCGCCCTGGCCGAATTGAGCGCAGGAAGCAGCATCGACGCCAGGATCGCGATGATCGCTATCACCACCAGCAATTCAATAAGCGTGAAAGCCGTCCGGACATTCCGGCGGGAACCGGCACAAGCGGCGCGTTTTTTCATGATCTGATTTCTCCCAGTTTTCGGATTGTCGTTCTCAGTGTGCCTGTCAACTTGCCCATCCTCACCACCACGGCGTCAAAACCCAGCCGGAAGTTTTTCCAAAACAGATTCTGATGCTCAAACGGTTGCGAAGCCATATCTGGTACTTTCCCAGGTTCTCCAGGCGCAATATACCGCCGGTGGATGTTGTTTCAAGGCGGCCGCTCCGGTTAGTTGTCGATAAAAATCGATAGTTTTCCCTGCCGATTCCACCCGGAACCGCTGCCTCTCCGCCGCCGCTCCGAACCGATTCCCCCGGACTGCACGGTGTGCTCCCGCCGGCTTCATTCCACCCGCTTCAGGTGCACCAGCCGGCTGGCGAAGTCGCCATACAGTTCCGCCCGCAATCCGATCGCCATCAGGCCGGCGCCTGACACCCGCCTCCCGTTCAGTATTTCAGCCACATCTAAATTTGTCGCGCCGGCGGCCTTCCACTCCGAAGTGGCTGATTCGCCGCCAAAGGAGGTCAGCTCATAAACCGCCTCCGGCTCCAACCCGCGCAACGCCACCAGCGGCGGCCGGCCCGAATACTGGAGGGCATGACCGAAAAAGAACACCACCGCCTCGGAGGCGTCGGCCGTCACATATTCATAGACCGCGTAATTGGAGTCGAAATGCGAAATCAGCCGGTAAAAGTCGCCGAAGTTGGTGATATGCCGGATTTGCTTGTATAGCTCGCCGTACCTCCGCAGCTCCAGCAGCTCCGCCTCGGAACTCTCATGCAGCCGGCGGCCGATGGCCAGCGATCCCAGCATGCCGGCAAATGCCTGAAACTGAACCGGAACCCGCCGTCGGTTGATGTGCGAGGTATAGTCGCTGATGTGACAGCCGCCGCCCGCCCACTTGGGCAGATGCATGATGCTGAATCCCTCATGCAGGCGCAGTTCGTCCAGCGGATCCTGGTTGTCGCTGCGGTTGACCCGTTCAAAATACCGCATGAATCCCCAGTCGGCCCGGCCGTTGCCCTGAGCGCAGTTTTCAAGCATGATCTGAGGATACTTGCGCCGGATCCGGGCGAACAATTCCCGTATGTTCCAGACGTACCTGACCCAGATCGAACGCGCACCCTCGTCCGGAGGAACGTCCCACCCCGGCCGCGAAAAGGCCCGGTTCATGTCGAGCTTGAAATAATCGAGCCGGTTGTCGCCGATGAGCCGGTCCATGGCCTCCCAGATGAACTCCAGCACCTCATCCCGGGCAAAGTTGAGCAGAACCCGGTCGGAGCGGCCATCCAGCAGCATCGGATCATCCTGCCCGGGACCGGGAAATTTCATGATCCAGTCCGGATGCTCGGCGTACAGCCTGCCATTCAAGTCAACTGATTCCAGCTCCGCCCAGACCCCAAACTTCATACCCAGTTCGTGCGCCCGCGCTGCAAACGGCTGCAGTCCGTTCGGAAATTTTTCCCGGTGCGGAGTCCATTCGCCCAGCGACTGCTGCCAGCCGGCGTCGAACACAAACAATTCGGCTCCGACCTTCGCCGCGGCTTCAAGCTGTTTCATCGCGTTGGTTTCGTTCATTTCCGGACCGGAATTCAGGGCGGCATAGGTGTTGACCAGCAGCGGCATGGGCCGGCGCCGGAATTCCTCCGGCTCGATCCGGGCGCGGAGATAACGGTGAATAATCCGGGTCATCGCACCGAAACCGCCCCGGGTATAGCCGCAGCTGAGTTCCGGCGTCGTGAAACTCGCTCCGGGCGCCAGCTGCCAGCTGAAATCAAAATCGTGGATTCCGGCGGTAACGCTGGTGTCACCATAACCGTCGCCATCAACCACAATCTTCCAGCTGCCGCTCCACTGCAGCGATCCGAACCAGACTTCGCCGGCGGTTTCCGAGGCATCCCCCTGATCCAGCGCAAAAAACGGCATGGCATTGGCGCCGGAAAGTCCGCTGCGGCTTTCCAGAGTGAATTTGCCCTGCCCCGGAACCGTCCGTCCGATCATACCTTCGCGCCCCCAGCGCCCATGCAGTCCGGTCACCCGGTAGGGGCGGGGCAGCTGCGGCAGCTGGAGAGTGGCGGACTGCACACTTTCCAGCGTACAGGGCTTATCGCCGGCATTGGTGATGACGCTCCAGCGATCAACGAGGTCGCAATCGGAATAAACCCGGTAAAAAAGCACCACCTCCAGCCGGTGAAACCGATCGGTGAACTTAACCGTCAGCGTTTCACAACCGGAAGCGGCCAGAAGCTCGGCGTCGACAAAGCGTAATTCACAGTTGCGCACTCCGGATTCGTCCGAGACCTTGAGTGCAGGCTCGGTGAAAAGCGCACCGTACCAGGCCGGGTACTCCTGCCGGGCAATGGCGCTGCGGTTGGCAACCCGGTGCAGAAACTGCTGAACCGACACCGCGGAGGGTGCGTCGGCCAGGCGGTAAAACGCGGCTCCCCAGTGCAGATTGACCGGCAGACCGGCTTCTGAAATTTCAAACGCATATCCGCTTTCGCCGCAGCAAATCAGAAAACGGTTGCCATCCCGGACAATGCGGTTCATGCTCTTCTCGCCTCCCGTCAATTGAGTTCTGTCGGAAACGACCACCGTCCGGAGTTTTTTCAACCGCTTCCGGAAGCCGTTTTTATGCTCTATGGGGTTAATATAAGAAGAGCTGCCGGATATGACAATTCATATTGTGACAAAAAAATGTCGTTTTTGTGCCACGACATAAACCCCGTCACCGCAGGGTCAGGCGGTTCTGCAAACGGAACTGCCGGGGCGTGACTCCGGTGTATTTGCGGAAGGCTCCGCAGAAATAGGATTCACTGCCGAAATTGACCGCCAGCGCGATTTCGCTCATCCCGCGATCGGTTTCAGCCAGCAGGCGGCAGGCCTCGTTCATCTTGAGTTCAAAGATGTACTGGGCCGGAGTCCGGTTGAAGCAGTTCTTCCAGTGACGGAAAAAACTGCGGCGCGACAAGCCGTACTTTTCCAGCAGCTGGTCGATATCCAGATCCGCGGCGAAGTTGATCCGGAAGTGCTCCGCAATCTGACGGATCTTGCCCTCTTCCGCCGGATCAATCCGCGACCTCTCGCGCAAAGTGGCATCCAGCAGGGCCTCCTGCAGAAACTCCAGGCAGAGCAGATCGATCCGCTCGCATACACCGGGCGCCGGATGGCGGTCAACCAGGCTGGTGATGTCGCGAAACAGCCGGAAAAGATTACGGTTCGGGCGGATTTCCTCCACGGCCAGCCAGTCCGGCATCCCCCGGTCGCACATCTCCCGAAACTCCGGAGCATCGTAGCTGATCCACAGGCATTGCGCCACGTTCTGCACGGCGTTGAAAACCAGATCTCCGGGACGCTTGATGACCATCTGGGGAGCGGCGGTCTCGTATTCACGCCCGTTGATCGTCGTCCGGATCCGGGGTTGATCGGGGCCAAAACGCAGGCTGATTTCAAACCACTCCACCTGCTGGCGTTCCAGAAGCTCGTGATCCGTGTAGAATCCCAGCGACCGCACCGGTGGAGCCAGACGCCAGCTGCGCTTGTGCTGTTTGAGAAAGAGGTAACTGGACTTCATCGTCTTTTTCCGTCAACAAAAACCCGCTCCGTTATGGCGCACGGGAAATCGGCCGGTTCCGGGAACAGTCCCGCCAATGACTTCCAATATAGCTTCGGTTCCGCATTTTTGCAAATCCTCCGCCGCGCCCTCCGGACGGAGACAAAAAAACCGGCGGCAACTCGCTGCTGCCGCCGGAAACGATGGTACACCCAAAGGGACTTGAACCCCTAACCTTCTGGTCCGTAGCCAGACGCTCTATCCAATTGAGCTATGGGTGCAGATACACCTGACGATATGTTTAATATAGCATTTTACGCGCTCTTTTCAAGCCGCGTAAAGACCAATTCCACAAAAAACTCAGCGTTTCGAGAACTGGAACCGGCGCCGGGCACCGGGCTGACCGGGTTTCTTACGTTCCTTGACCCGGGAATCGCGCGTCATCATGCCGTTGGCCTTGAGCGCCGCCCGGAATTCCTCGTTGAGCTTCACCAGCGCCCGGGCCACGCCGTGGCGCAGAGCGCCGGCCTGACCAGCCACGCCGCCGCCGTCGATGTTGGCGGCCACATCATACTTGCCGGCGCCGTCCACCACGTCAAACACCTGGCAGACATAACCGCAGAGCGCTTCACTGGGGAAGTACTCATTCATCGCCTTGCCGTTGATGACAATCTTGCCGGTTCCAGCGGTCAGACGCACCCGCGCCACCGCACATTTACGCCGGCCGGTAGCCAGAATTTCATCCATCTTCTTTACCATAGCCATCGCTTACTCCACCGTGACTTTGACCGGCTTTTGCGCGGTGTGCGGATGTTCCGCCCCGGCATAGACCTTGAGTTTGCTGAACTGAGTGCGGCCCAGACGACCGTGCGGCATCATGCCCCACACCGCATCCTTGATGAAACGGACGGGATCGTTCTCGCGAACCTCGGAAGCCTTGTGCGTCTTGTAACCGCTGCGGTATCCGGTGTAGTCCACATAGACCTTCTCGGTCCCCTTGCGACCGGTGAACACCGCCTTGGCGGCGTTGATCACGATCACGCAGGCGCCGGTGTCGATGTGAGGAGTGTAAGTCGGCTTATCCTTGCCGCGCAACGCATTGGCGATCCGGACCGCCAGACGGCCGACCGGAGCCTCGGAGGCATCAAACAGCAGGTATTCCGGTTTGATCTCTCCGACCTTTGCCAGATAAGTTTTCATAATATTTCTCAATTTTCGCTGTTGCGGAAAACCGCCGCCCCGAAGGAGCCTCCTCCCCGGATGCGCCGGAAATTCCCGGTTCCGGGCGCTGCCGCCCGCTCCAGATGATTCCGAATCCGGCCGCGCTTTTCACCGCGCCGCCGGCGGAGAGCCGCCGCAATCGCACTCGGCCGCTCCCCCCGTTCGCAACCCGCACCGCCGTCCCGACTGCGCCTGCTCGCACCGCAGCCGCGCCGGACCGCCTCGGACCGGTTGCCGATGGCCGCCGCCGGACGGGATGATCGGGGTCCGACCGGCTTCAGCACACCGCAAGACCTATAACATAACCCTGATTGACGCAATTGTCAACTCCAATCCGCCGCCGGACGCCGTTTTTTTGCTTTTATTCTAAAGAAAAAACGTAAAAACAGTGGCGGCAGCGGCGCGGATATGATATATTATGATATTTTTAACTCTAAAAATTATTGATGCGCACTGTAATCATCTCATCAGGAATTTAATCAGCCATGAACCGTCAACGTCAAGCTGTTTATACCCGTGGATCCATCGCAGGCGCCATGATGAAAACCGCCGTGGCCATGGTCGCGGGTACTTTCGCCATGTCCGGATACAACCTGGCCGACACCTATTTCGTGGGCCAGCTGGGCCGCTCCCCGCTGGCGGCCATGGGCTTCTCCTTTCCGGTCATCATGCTGATCGGATGCGTCTTTCACGGCATGGGGGCGGGCGTCATGGCCACCGCGGCCCAGGCGCTCGGCGGCGGCAAGCAGGTGCGCGCCGCCGGACTGGTGAGCGCCGGAGTGCTGCTGATCGCCCTGGTATCCGTCGTACTGGCGGTGCTGGGCATCGCCACCTCCGATGCCATCTTCACGCGCATCGGCGCCGAGGGCCGGACCCTGGACGAAGTGTGCGGCTACATGAACATCTGGTATTTCGGCTGCGTCACCGCCGCGCTCTCCATGGCCGGCAACAACATTCTGATCAGCGCCGGCGACTCCAAATCCGCCAGCATCATGATGATTGTCGGCATGCTGATCAACGCCGGACTGGATCCGCTGCTGATTTACGGCTGGTGGATCATCCCGGGCATGGGAATCCGGGGCGCGGCGCTGGCCACCATCATTTCGCAGGCCATCGCCACGGCGGCGCTGCTGACGCTGCTGGTCAGAAAGCACCGGCTTCTGAAGTTCGCCTGGATTCCCTGGCGTCAGCTGCTGCCGGAATGGCGCCGCATCATCCATTACGCGGTTCCGGCATCGATCGGCATGCTCATGATGCCGATCGGATCGCTGGTGCTGACCCGGATCACCGCCCACTTCGGCGACGCCGCGGTCGCCGCGGTCGCCGCCTCCGGCCGCCTGGAAATGGTGGCATTTATTTTCCCGATGGCGCTGGGCATCGGCCTGATGCCGATGGTCGGGCAGAATTTCGGCGCCCGGCTGTACAGCCGCATCCGGGAAGGCTGGAAGTTCGCCATGGGCTTCGCCTTCTTCTACCTGCTGGCGGCGGCGGTCATCTATGCCGTATTCGCCGAGTGGATGGTTACCTGGTTCTCTCCGGATCCCGAGATCCGGCGGATCATGGTCATCTGCATGCGGATCATCCCCTGGGGATTCGGCATGATTGAGATCCATCGCTACAGCGGCTTCTTTTTCACCGGCTGCGGCCGGCCGGCGGTCGCGGCCTGGCTCAACGCCCTGCGCATCGTCGGATTGATGATTCCGTTCTCGCTGCTGGCTTTGTATTTTGAGTCGGTTCCGGGCCTGTTCTGGGCGCGGCTGGCGGCCGACGTTCTGGCCGGCGGTACCGGGCTGTGGCTCTCGCGCCGGCTGACCCTGAAACTCCCGCAAACCGACGGTGCTCCGCCGCCGCCGGTTCATGGCGTCATCCGTCATCTGCTGTCCGGAAGACTGCGTTCGGCGGCGGTCGCCCAGGCCGACATCGACAACCGCAGCTCCACCCAGTAGCCCCCCGCCAGAATCTGATTGACTTTGTGCGCCTTCCGTGTATATTATAGACTGTACCGGAAAATCCGGGACGGAACGCTCCCCCGTGCAGGCGGAGACTCCGATGACATCCGACAGAATGGTGTGCTGCATGACCCCGACTCCGCGACTGACAATCCTGTTCACCCGCTCCCAGATCCGCCGCCGTGTGGAGGAGCTCGGGCTGGAACTGGCGGAATTCTACCGGAATCGTCCGCTGACCATGATCGTGCTGGTCAACGGGGCGCTCATGTTCGCCGCCGACCTGGCCCGCGCCATGAACATCCCCATGCGGATCGACACCCTGGCCGTATCCAGCTACCGTGATGATGTCGGCAGCGGGGAACTGACGTTCCGTTCCCGGCTCAAGCTCGACACCGCCGGTCGCGAATTGCTGGTGGTCGATGAAGTGCTGGATTCCGGCGTTACGCTCAGGCTGGTGACAGAACAGCTCGCCGCCGCCGGTGCGCTGGGGGTGCGGACCGCGGTGCTGGTGGACAAGCAGCGGGAACGTCCGGACGGTCTGCGCCGGGCCGACTGGACCGGCTTCTCTGCGCCCGACCGCTATCTGGTCGGCTGCGGCCTGGATTCCCGCGAAGACCTGCGGCAGCTGCCCTATATTGCGGCGCTGGACTGAAGCGCGGCAAGGACTCGTTCTCCATGTACTACAAAACCAAAAGCCATTTCAAAAATGCCGGCTTTCCGCTCCAGACGGTGCGGATCAACCACCATACCACCAACGCCTGGCACATGCATGACTTTTTTGAGCTGGTGATCATTACATCCGGAGAATGCACACACCAGACCGACGACGAATCGTACACGGTTTCCGCCGGCGACGTTTTTGTAATCAAGCCCGGCCGGCCCCACCGTTACGAAAGTCCGACCCCGTTTGCCCTGATCAATCTGCTCTATCATCCGGACGCGCTCGGGCTGCCGGCCTTTGATCTCACTTCGTCGCCGGGCTATCTGGCGCTGTTCGAACTGGAACCCCGCCTCCGGGCCGCCCGGGGACTCAACCGGCACCTGCGGCTGGATCCGGCGGCGCTGGAACGGGTGGTCAGCGAAGCCGACCGGCTGGATGCGGAGCTGGCCGGTCAGACGCCGGGACACTGTTTTTCGGCAGCGGCAATTTTCTTCGGCATCGTGGCGTACCTTTCGGAATATTTTTCGGATCTGACCAGGCATCGCGGAGAAGACACCGGCATCTTTGAGCTGAGCCGGATTCTGAGTTATCTCGAACGCAACTATGCCGATAAAATCGACTTTGAACAGCTGGCCAGAAAGAGTTCGGTCTCCCGGGCGACGCTCTACCGGCTGTTCGTGCGGACCACCGGGGGCTCACCGCTGCACTACCTTTCCCGGCTCCGGCTCGCCCACGCGGAATCGCTGCTGCTCAACACCGATCTCCCCGTGGGTGAAATCGCTGCCCGGACCGGATTTCCCGACAGCAATTACTTCGCCCGGATGTTCCGACGGCGGACCGGCTGTTCACCGACCCGGTTCCGCAGCCGGAAAGACCGGGGTTGAACCGGAGAACCGATCATGTGGAAATTCTATGCCGTCGGCTCGGCGTTCTTCGCCGCGCTCACCGCGCTGCTGGCCAAGAAAGGCGTGGCCGGCGTCGACTCCAATCTGGCGACCGCGATCCGCACCACGGTAGTTCTCGCCCTGGCGTGGGGAATCGCCCTCTGGGGCGGCGCCGCCGGGAAACTCCGGGAACTCAACCGGGAAAATCTGGTTTTCCTGATACTTTCCGGACTGGCTACCGGCGCTTCGTGGCTGTTGTATTTCAAGGCGCTCCAGATCGGGGACGTTTCCAAAGTGGCGCCGATCGACAAGCTCAGCGTGGTCCTGACCATCGTGCTGGGAATCCTGGTGCTCGGCGAACCGGCCGACCCCAAAACTCTGGCCGGCGGCGCTCTGATCGCCGCCGGAACCCTGGTCATCCTCTCCTGAACCACGGCCGGGAACGCCGGAAAACCGCGGCGGTGACGGCTTCCGGTGCAAATTCCGGCGCGGACCGCATTCCGGAAGGCTTGCAATAAGCGCATTCCGGCCGTATATTAATAGAATGGCAAACCTTTACCAACTTTGGTCATGAAAGGAGTTTCATCATGAAAGACATGGCTATTCTCCACGACAGTGATGCCGATCTCAGTGTGCTGAACGGCAAAACCGTGGCGGTCATCGGTTACGGCGCCCAGGGCCGCGCCCAGGCGCTGAGCATGCGCGATTCCGGAGTCAACGTCATCATCGGTATCCGTCCCGGCAAATCCTTCGACGCCGCCACGCAGGACGGCTTCAAAGTGCTGCCGGTCCGGGAAGCTGCCGCGCAGGCCGACATCATCCACATCCTGCTGCCCGATGAAACCCACGGACCGGTCTACGATGCCGAAATCGCCCCGGTGATGAAGCCGGGCAAAACGCTCTGCGTCTCCCACGGATTTTCCATGGTGTTCGGCGAAATCAAGCCGCCCCAGGGCACGGATGTCATTATGGTGGCGCCCAAGGGTCCCGGCACCGAAGTGCGCAAACGCTTCGTCGAGGGATTCGGCGTTCCCGGACTGATCGCGGTCAAGGCCGACGCCAGCGGCAAAGCGCGTGACGTGGCCCTGGCCATCGCGAAGGCCGAGGGACTCACCCGCGCCGGCGTGCTCGAATGCACGATGGAGCAGGAAACCTATGAGGACCTCTTCGGCGAGCAGAACGTGCTCTGCGGAGGCATGGTCGACCTGATGAAATACGGTTTCGAAGTGCTGGTCGAGGCGGGCTATCCGCCGGAAATGGCCTACTTCGAGTGCGTACACGAGGTCAAACTGATCATGGACCTGATCTATGAAGGCGGCATCCAGAAGATGAACGCGGTCATTTCCAACACCGCCGAGTGGGGCGAGTACGTGAACGGTCCGCGGATCATCACGCCGGATGTCAAGGCGCGCATGAAGGAATCGCTCAAGGATATCGAAACCGGCGTCTTCGCGAAAAACTGGATCGCCGAAGCCAGATCCGGAGCCAAGAACCTCAAAGCCAGGCGCGAGGCCATCGGCCTGCATGGCGTCGAGGTTACCGGAGCCAAAATCCGCAGCCTCTTCGAGCAGAAGTAAGCTGACGGAACAGGACAACCGCAACCGGGCGGCGCGATCAGTTTTCGACGCGCCGCCCGTTTTCTTATCAGAGGACGGGGCCGGACGCCATTCATCCGGCAGACAGGGTGACATATGAAACGGTTCAGACCGGGAATTCTCGCCGCGCTCGCGCTCGGTGCGGCCGTACTGACCTTTTCCGCCGCCGCGGCGGACGCCATGCTGCCCGGCCGGCCCTGCGACTGGAACCGAAGCGAACGCCTCGGCACCGGGGTGCGTCATCTCCTTTTCCAGATGACCTCGCCCCGGCCGGTCCGAATCAACGTGCTCAGAATCGATCTGCGGACGCCGAAGCTTAAGCTGGTCACCGGCTCCGGCGATCCCGACCGCGGCCAGCCGATGCCGGATTATCCCGGCGGCGTCATCATCACCCGGCGCCAGACGACGCGCAACTTCGTCAGGGACGCGGAGCGGAAGCACCGGATCCGCATGGTCGCCGCCGTCAACGCCTCGCCCTGGTCACCGTGGTGCAAACCTTTCAATCACCGCTATGCCGGCCGCCTGGGACTCATGATTTCCGGAGGCGAAGTGATCAGCGCGCCGGAGCGCCCGATACCGGCATTCGTCGTCGACCGCGGCGGCCGGCCCGACATCGTCACCGTGCGACCGGATGACAACTTCCGGCGCTGGGACCTGGCGCTGACCGGATTTGAAATCATTCTGGAACGCGGTCGGAACATTGCGACGCCCTCCCGGCGTCCGGAACCGCGCATGGTCTTCGGACTGGACGCCGGACGCCGCTACCTCTACCTGCTGGCGGCGGACGGACGTCAGCCGGAACGCAGCGAAGGACTGACCACCGCTGAATGCGCCGAATGGCTGCGCTACTGCGGCGCGACGGACGCCATCAACATGGACGGCGGCGGCTCCACCACCATGCTCGTCCGCCATCCTTCCGGCCGGCTGGAACGGCTCAACCGCCATCCCGGCGACAGCAAATACGATCGTCCGGTCGCCAACAGCCTGGGGGTCGGCTTACCGCGCTGACGCCGGTGCGCCGCCTGTTTTTTGCCGACGTTTTTTCTGTTCCCCTGCAATAAAACGGCTGGAAAAAGCGTTGTTGGCAGTGTATATTGAACATCTGGATCTCCGGACCCTGAAAGGAGCGTCCGGACAGAAGTCGGTTTTTTCAATCCTAACCCGGGAACCCGATAACATGAAAAAATTTCTGCGTACCGCCGTCTCCATCGTCGTCCTGGCGGTGATCGTGGCCGCCGTCTGGTGGGGAATCAAACAGTTTGTCTCTGACGAAAAAATCGTGCAGTTCCGCACTGAAGCGGTTCAGCGCGGCGACCTCTCCGACACCATCAGTGCCTCCGGCACCGTCGAACCCGAGGAGCTGGTCAACGTCGGCGCCCAGGTCAGCGGCAAAATCATGAGTTTCGGTACCGACGCCGCCGGAGAAACCGTCGATTACGGCAGCGAAGTCAAACAGGGCATGGTGCTGGCCCGGATCGACGAGGTTCTCTACGAGGCTGAACTCCAGGAGGCCAAAGCTGAAAAACTGCAGGCCGAAGCCGCCATTCTGAGCGCGGCGGCCAACCTTCAGCAGTGCAAAGCCCAGATGGTGCTGGCCGACCTCAACTGGAAGCGGGCCCAGGAGCTGTTCCCCAAGGGAGCCCTCGCCAAGAGCGATTATGATTCCGCCGAGGCCGACTATCTGACCTGCAAGGCCAACATCGCGGTCGCCGAAGCCGACCAGGAAAAGGCCAAAGCCCAGCTCGCCATCTCCGAAGCCGCCCTGGTCAAGGCCGAACGCAACCTGAGCTACTGCGTAATCAGTTCTCCGGTGGACGGCATCATCGTCGACCGCCGGGTCAGCATCGGTCAGACGCTGGTGTCGAATATGAGCGCCTCCAGCATCTTCCTGATCGCCAAGGACCTCAAGAAAATGCAGGTCTGGGTCGCAGTCAATGAGGCCGACATCGGCCAGATCAAGCCCGGAATGCTGGTGCATTTCAACGTGGACGCCTTTCCGGACGACGAATTTGACGGCGTCGTCAAGAAAATCCGGCTCAACGCAACCATGTCCCAGAACGTCGTAACCTATGTCGTGGAAGTCACCACCGACAACTCCAGCGGCAAACTGCTGCCCTATCTCACGGCCAATGTGCGCTTTGTGCGCAACGAGAAGAAGGACATTCTCCACATTTCCAACGCCGCTTTGCGCTTCATGCCGCAGCGGGACCAGGTCGAACCCGCTTTCCGCGATCAGCTCGACCAGGTCAAGCGTTCGGGCAACGTGCGCACGATCTGGGTTCCCGGAGAAAACAACCTGCTCCGCCCGCTTGAGATCAAAACCGGAATCCGCACCAGCATCAGCACCGAAGTGCTCTCCGGGCTTTCTGAAAATGATCTGGTCGTCAACGGGGCCACCGAGCTGACCGCCGAGGAGGCGTCCTCGCAGGGAACCCGCAACCTGCTCATGCCGTCAGGGGGTCCCAGGCGGCGCGGGCTCAACAATGCCAATCCCAACGCCGGGCGGCGGGTGACCAGATAATCCCGGCCGGTGGCACCCGATGAATGCGGGCCGGCCTTCACACCTTTCGAAAAACGGAACAATTCATGGCGCTGATTGAACTTGACAACATCACCAAAACCTATTTCCTGCCGGAAATCACCGTGCCGGTGCTCAAGGGCATTACGCTGTCCATCAACAGCGGAGAGTATGTGGCGCTGATGGGCGCCTCGGGTTCCGGCAAGAGCACGCTGATGAACATCCTCGGCTGCCTGGACCGCCAGACGACCGGCGACTATCGCTTCGAAGGCGAGGAACTCGGACGCGCCTCGGGCGACCGGCGGGCACTGGTCCGCAACCGCAAAATCGGTTTCGTGTTTCAGAGTTTCAACCTCCTGGCCCGTACCTCGGCGCTGGACAACGTCATCATGCCGCTGTCCTACACCGCCGGCGACCTTTCAGCCCGCGAATGCCGGCGCCGGGGCATTGAGGCCCTGAACAAAGTGGGACTGAACGACCGAATTCACCACACGCCGGCCCAGCTTTCCGGCGGACAGCAGCAGCGCGTGGCCATTGCGCGGGCGCTGATCAACCATCCGCCGGTGATCTTCGCGGACGAACCCACCGGCAACCTCGACTCCCACACCAGCGTCGAAGTCATGGAAATGTTCAGCAACCTCAATGCCGAAGGCATCACCGTGATCCTGGTCACGCACTCTTCCGAGATCGCCGCCTACGCCAAGCGGGTGATCCATATTCAGGACGGCACGATTCTGAGCGATACGCTGAACGCACCCCACCCGGAGACCCAACCATGACCACGCTGAACACCATGATCGTCGCTTTGAAAGCGCTGCGCCGCAATCCGACCCGGGCGATGCTGACCACTTTGGGCATTGTCATTGGCATTGCCGCCGTCATCACCATGATGGAACTCGGACGCGGTTCCTCCACCAGCATTCAGCGCTCGATTCAGAAAATGGGCGCCAACTCGGTACTGGTGATGCCGGGTTGGCGGCGCAGCAGCGGTGTCAGCCTCGGCAGCGGCAGCGCCAACAATCTGACCGCCGGCGACGCCGAGGCCATCGGGCGCGAATGTCCGTCAGTGGCGATCTATTCGCCGGTGGTGCGCGGCAGCAGCCTGCAGGTGATTTACGGCTCGAACAACTGGGTGCCCTGGCGCATTGAAGGAACCAGTCCGGAATATCTGACCATCCGCAACTGGGAAGTTGAGGAGGGGCGCGCATTCAACGAGCGCGACGTCGAACGCAATGCCCGGGTCTGCCTGCTGGGTGCGACGGTAATCCGGGAGCTGTTCGGCGGACTCTCGCCGCTGGACTGCGAAATCCGGATCGGCAACACCACCTTCAAGGTCATCGGCACGCTGAAAAGCAAGGGCGCCAACATGATGGGCATGGACGAGGACGACACCATCATTCTGCCCTGGACCACCATGCGCATGCGGGTCACCGGTCTGCGCAGCGGCACCCCGACTCACACCACCAGCACTGCGGCGAGCAAGCCCGGCGAGCTTTATCCGGCGACCGGCATTGCGCTCTATCCTGAAGAAAACACCCTGGTGACTGAAGACGCCATGCACACGCCGAAACTCACTTACATCGACCAGATCATTTTTTCGGCGATCTCCACGGACAAGATCGATCAGGCGCTGGATGAAGTCAACCGGCTGCTGCGCGAACGCCACCGGCTGAAACCCGACAGCACCGACGATTTCCGGGTGCACAACTCGGCCGACTTCATGAACATGCTCGACACCACCTCGACGCTCCTGACCAATCTGCTGCTGGGTGTGGCGCTGATCTCGCTGGTGGTGGGTGGCGTCGGCATCATGAATATCATGCTGGTGTCGGTCACGGAGCGCACCCGGGAAATCGGTCTGCGCATGGCGGTGGGCGCCCGGTCGCGGGACATCCTCAAACAGTTTCTGATCGAGGCCATGGTGCTCTGCCTGGCCGGCGGCATCATCGGCATCCTGCTCGGGCACGGGGCGGCGCTTTTCATTGAATATCAATTCAAATGGCCGATTGAATCCAGTCCGGACGCGGTAGTGGCGGCGGTTGCGGTCTCGGCTGCAGTCGGTCTGGTCTTCGGGTTCTATCCGGCCTACAAAGCATCGCGGCTCGACCCCATCGAAGCCCTCCGCTACGAATAGCCCGCCCCGGATCCGTCACGGACTGAGGACTCAGAATCCGGCGGCGGTGAGTTCCAGCTGAAAGGTCCAGCGGACAACGCCGTCGAGTCCTCCCGCAGCCAGCCGCGCCGGACCGGCCGGCAGCAGCGCCGCCACTCCGGAGCAGTTGTAGTCGGGCAGGGCTGTCAGCAGCCGGTCCAGTGCGGTCAACGCGGCATCCCGGTCGGAAAATTCTCCGGAAACGGTGAAATCCGCGCTTTTCAGGGCCGACTCCACGGTGACGGTGACCGCGGCGGCGGCCACTGCCAGCGCCGCCGGCAGATTTTCGGGAAAAGTCCCTCTGAATACGGCAAAATCAAGTTCAAGGCCGGTCAACTCGGCCAGGCGGGCGGCGACCACCTGTTCAGCGGCGATGATATCCATGAGACGGCTCCGGTTGCGGACTGACAACAATTAACTCTCCACCTCTGCCGGCTGACGTCAACAAAAGCCGTCCGCGGAGCGGAACGACCCGCTCTGACGCCGCCGAAACACGGCCGGCGATACGCCGCGGCTCTGCCGGAACAGCCGGATAAAGTAATTGGAGTTGCGGTAACCGCAAAATGCCGCGATCTCCCGGATTTTCATGGTGCCCTGGAGCAGCAGAACCTCCGCCTGCTCCAGTTTCAGGGAATTCTTGTAAGCGCTGAAACTCTGATTCCGCCGGGCGGCGATCAGCCTGGAAACCCGGACCGGATGCAAACCGGTCAGCGCGGCGACCTCCTCGCGGCCGAGGTCGGAATGAAGCATCGCCGGCATCGCCTCGACGATCCGGGTCCAGTCCAGATCATCGCGGGAAACCGGAATCCGGCCATCGTTTTCAAGCTCCTCGATGCCGGCTTCCAGCAGCAGTTTCAGCAGCCGCCCCCTCAGCCGGGATTCCGGACCGGCCGTCAGTACCGCATTCAGCAGCGACCGGGTCATGGCTCCGGCCGGCTGCCGGGTATGATAAAACACCTGCGGACCGGAAGGCGACGGCGGACGCCCGCAATGCTCAATGTAAATCACTCTCAGACAATCCGGCCGGAACACCAGCGAAATCATGGCATGCGGAGAAGTCCATTCCTCCACCGTCCATCCGAAAGGCGGAGTCACCAGCGCCTCGCCGGCGGCAAATGTGCCGGTGCGGATCAGTCCGCCGGCGGCGAAACGAATCCGCTTTTCTCCGGTCAGCGGCAGCAGCACCCGGGCGCAGTCATGGATGTAGACTCCGACCGGCGGCAGCGGCACGCACTCCGCCACCGTGACCCGCCCTCCGGCCGCCGCGACGGCGGATGTGAGCAGCTCCATCATTTTCATACGGTCTGAAATCATGCTGATCCCTTCTGACAGAAACCGCGGCTCCGCCGCACTCCTCACTGAATTGAAAAAATATCCGGTCGTCCCGGAATTTCAACCGGATTTGCTGAAAATTATCATTTTTTTTCAATTTTTACCATGGATCATTTGCCTTGTCGTGATATAATATGCTAAGAGCAAAGCAATATCCAAAACAAGTCCTGAATCATGAGCATTGAAAAGTTTTCCATCAGCCGGGATCCGGAGTGGTATGAAGCCTGGCCGGATGTGGTCCGGACCGGCCCGGAACGCCTGTTGTGCATTTTCACGGAATGCACCCATCACGCCAACCGTGCCCACTCCCGGATCATGCTGACTGAATCCGCCGACCGCGGCCGGACCTGGTCCGGAAAGCGCCAGCTCATTCCGGACAGTTTCGATTCCGGCTGTTATTTCAACTGCGCCCGGATCAGCCGGCTGGCCGACCGCCGGCTGGCGGTGACGGTGGACCGGATCCGCTCCGGTCAGCCGGAATCGGATCCGGGGGCCTCCTCGGTCTGCCTGCTGTTCTCGTCCGACGACGGACGGACCTGGAGCGAACCGACGATCACACCGCTCTGCGGTATTGTTCCGGATAAGCTCATTGAACTGGAGTCCGGCCGCTGGCTGCTTTCGGCCCATTGCCGCGCCGCCAACGGCAAACTGGCGCAATACCTGCACTATTCCGACGACGGAGGACGTTCCTGGAGCGACCGGATAACGGTGGCCGCTTCTGCGGAACTGAATCTGTGCGAAGCGTCGCTGGTGCCGCTGGGCGGTGGAGGCGTCGCGGCGTTTATGAGAGAAAATTCCGGACTGGGGCTGGATTGTCAGAAGGTGCTCTCCTCTGACGGCGGCGCCTCCTGGGGAGCCGTAACCGCCTTTCCGCTGCCCGGATGCCACCGGCCGACCGCCGGCTGGCTGCGGGACGGCCGTCTGCTCATCACCTATCGCTTCATGCAGGGCGGCCGGGGCTGGCTCGGCAGCTGGACTCAGAACCTTTTCGCCGCGCTGACTGACCGGGAATCAGTACTGGCCGCCGAGCGCAGCCAATGCGCCACCCGGATCATGCCGGTGGATTTCGACCGGTCGCCGAAATCCGATCTGGGCTACTCGGGCTGGGTGCAGTTTGACGACGGCGAAATCTACATTGTCAACTACATCGTGGACGATGCCATTGACCGCGGTCAGATCCGGGGTTACGCGCTGCATCCCGATGAGTTTTTACTCTAAGGAGCGTCCCATTATGACCATTGAAAAAATTTCCGGACTGATCGCCGCCCCCTTCACCCCGTTCAAAGAGGATGGAGCCCTCAACTGTGACCTGATTCCGGCGCAGGCCGCCGCCCTGATCGCCGACGGCGTGACCGGCGCCTACATCTGCGGCACCACCGGCGAGGGAATCTCCTGTTCCGTCGCCGAGCGCATCGCGGTCATGGAGGCCTGGCAGGCCGCCGCCGGCGGAAAACTGCGGTTGATGGCCCATACCGGCGCCGCCTCGCTCACCGACATTGCCACCCTCAACCGCAAAGCGGCCGAACTGGGCTACTCCGCCATTTCGGTAACCCCGACCACCTTTTTCCGGCCGGCGAACGAGGCGGCGCTGGTGGAATACTGCGCGGCGGCGGCCCGGGCCGGTAATCCGGAACTGCCGTTCTACTATTACCACACCATGAACGCCCGGCTGGAGCTCTCCATGCCGCGCTTTCTCGAGCTGGCCGACGGCCGAATTCCGCAGCTGGCCGGAATCAAGTTCAACCACCACAACCTGTATGAATACCAGAACTGCCTCGCGGCCTGCGGCGGCCGATACGATATTCTGTACGGGGTCGACGAGTTTTTCGCTCCGGCGCTGCTTGCCGGAGCCGGCGGCTTCATCGGCAGCACCTACAACTACTCGGCGCCGCTTTATTTTGAAATCATCAGAGCGGTCAAGCGCTCCGACTACGCCCGAGTCCGGGCGCTCATGCGCAAGGTCTGCCGGGGAGTCGATCTGCTCAACGCCTGGGGCGGACTGCCGGCCGGCAAGGCGATGATGCGGCTGCGCGGCATTGAGTGCGGACCGGCCCGGCTGCCGCTGCGCCAGCTGTCACCTGAGGAACGCGATCTCATCGCCCGGAGTATGCGGGACATCCTCACTGAACCGCTCGACTGAACCGAAACTGCCCGGCCGCGCCAGTTCGGCCCGGAACCGTTTCCGGCGTCATTTCCCGGCTTCGGAGAGCCGGCGGCGGTAACGGCCGGGCGTGATGCCGGTCAACTGGCGGAATACCCGGTTGAAGTAGAATTCATTGCCGAAACCGCTCTGGTCGGCGACGTCCGCCAGGGTGAGTTCCGAATTCTGCAGCAGCACCTCGGCCCGGCGGACCCGTTCCCGCCGCAGCAGATGGTGCATGCTGCGCTGAAACAATTCCTTGACCAGATGACTGGTCCGCGACACCGAAAGATTCAGATGCCTGGCCAGGTCGGTCAGTCCAATGTCGCGGTGGGCATTGGTGTGGATGAATTCCAGAATCTGCCGCGACCGGCCCTGATAGGAACTGACGATTTCCTCCTTCTGCTGTCGGTAAAGTTCCTGAATGGCCAGAGCGACCAACCGGGCTTCCCGGGTCAGAGCGGTCTGACGTTCCCCGGTCAGCTCCGGCAGGCTGTAATACAACTTCGAGTAATCAGCATCCGACCGCAGTTCCGCCGGAATGCCGGCGCAATCCGCCCCCCGCCGAAACGATCCGAAGTAAAGCGTCGCCAGCAGCTGCCGCTGATCGCAGACCGGCACCACCACTTCGGTCAGGCCCTTCCAGCAGTCAGCCAGATACGGTTCCGAAGTGCGCAGGGAATGTTCCAGAATCGCCTGCTTGCAATGCCGGACACAATTCAGATTGAATACCTGGCTCTCATCCCGCCGCCAGCAGCAGGCCGGCGACCGGTGCATGACCCGGTTGCTGAAAAACGGCAGCCGGTCCTGGGTGACCAATCCGCCCCAATGATCGTGCACCGCCGCATAACACTGGTTGCGCCGTTCGATGTCCTGAAGCGACAGTTCCAGAAACGTCCTGATTTCCCCGCCGGTTTTCACAATAACATATGCTCCGGATTTTCTCTGTCTTACATTACCACCGTCCAGTTGAAAAATCAACCGGCAAAATTACTTTACTGACCGGTTGCAGCTTACCAAGACAAAAAAATGACTGATTTGTGATTGCTTTTGGATTGCCAGCCGCTTATATTCGAAATGTAAGACAACCGGGAGAGCACTTTATGAAAACTTACGATCTGATCATCGCCGGAGCCGGCGTGGCTGGCTGTGCCGCCGCCGTTGCCGCCGCGGATTGCGGAATGAGCGTTATGTTGATCGAACAATTCGGCGGTCCGGGCGGCGTCGCGGTCGAAGGCGGCTGCCCGGACATCATGGGCCTGTCGGACAACCGGCGCCAGATTGTCGGAGGTTTTGCCGACGCTTTGATCCGGCGGCTCGACCGCCGGGGCCGCGCCCGTCTGATCGACCAGGATTCCGGACGCATCCGGCCCGAACCCATCGGCGACCGCCCACTGATCGGCACCGTGATGAGCACATCGCTCGACCTGCGGCTGGAACTGGCGCAGATGCTGGAGGAACGCGGCGTCGAACTCCTGGGCTACAGCCGGATCATCGGCTGCCGGAAAAACCACGGTCGCCTCAGCTCAGTCAAGGTGGCAAATTATGCCGGTACCGCATACTACTCCGCCGGAGTATTCATTGATGCCACCGGCAACGGGGAGCTGGCCGCGCTGGCCGGCGCCACCGGACTGCTGCCGGATTCGGAAGCCGAAATGACCAAAACCCTGCTTTTTTCACTCGGCGGGGTCGCCGATTTCGACAAGGCGGAGATGCGCGCCATTTTTGAACAGCAGGTGGCAGCCGGCACCGTGCCCTATCCCACCCAGGACCGCTTCATGGGCATTGAAATGCTCGATGGGCGGCAGTTCCTCTGCAATCTCAGTCTCTGCTCCGGCAACGCTTTCGACGCCCGCGACCTCACCCGGATGGATCTGGAACTGCGGCGGCAGATTCCGGTCTGGGTCGATTTTCTTAGGACCCATTTCCCGCCCTTTGCGGGCTGTTATGTGACCTCCGTCGCACCTATGGTCGGGGTCCGGGATTCCCGGGGAATGCTGGGCCGGACTCTGATCCGTTGCCGCGACCTCGACGAAAACACCCCGGTCGCAGCGCCGGTGGCACTGGCTCCGCGCTGCTACGGCGGACACGGACTCAAATGCTTTCAGCAACCCGGGCTGCCGATCAATCGCGGCTGCCGTCCTGTCCCGATGGGGGCACTGCAGTCTGCCGAATTCGACAATCTGCTGGCAGCGGGCAAAACCATTTCCATCGAACCCATGGCGCTCACCAGTGTGCGGCTGATGGCGGTCTGCATGGCCACCGGACAGGCGTCCGGCATCATTGCCGCCCACGGCGCCGGCAATGCCGATTATCATGAAATTCAACCGGTTCTGCAACGACAGAATGTTTTTTTCAAACAAGGAGAACGCTGAGATGATGAATTCCGCTTCCCCCAGTCGCCGCTTCACACTGATTGAACTGCTCGTGGTCATCGCGATCATTGCCATTCTGGCGTCGATGCTGCTGCCGGCGCTCAACAAGGCCCGCGCCCGAGCCCACACCAGCAACTGCCTGAGCAATTTGAAGCAGCTTTCGATGATCGGGCAGAACTATGTCTCGGATTTCAACAATCTCCACATGCCGGCCTATTTCAACGGCGGAGACACCTCCTGGCTCTACCCCACCGGGCCGCTGCGCCGCAAATATGTGAGTTACGGCAGCGACCTCGACTGGCTGGAGGGGCGGTCGATCAACGGCTGTCCCTCGCGTCCGTCGGAGCCCTACAAGACCTCCGGCGGCAAAAATTTCAGCAACCGCTACTACAGCTACGCCATGAGCTTTGAAATCGGCTGGACCAAAATCGACGGTGTCGCCCAGTCGATCAAAGCCTCCATGGTGCGCTATCCATCGCTTCAGATCCAGTTTTTCGAAAACCAGCCCGATCTCACCCAGGTGGGGTCCAACAAGAAGAGCGCGGAAGAGCGTTTCGGACAGCCGCACAACGACGCCGGCTCCAGCGCATTCGTGGACGGCCATGCCGAACTGGTCCATGAACTTGATGTCGACACTCATTTCAGAACTAATATTTAGGTGAATTCATGAAAAAAATCAGCCTGCTGTCAGCGTTGGGACTGACTCTGCCGCTCGCAGCCGCGCCGCTGTTCACTCCGGTGGAAATCCATCAGCCGACCGGCCGGCCGCTGCCGGTGTCATTCAGCGTACCGCTGCCCCGCGGCCAAAACACCGGAAACCTGACGGTCCGGAGCGCCGGCGAAATTCTGCCGCTGCAATCGCGCGTGCTCTCCAGCTATCCCGACCAATCGCCCAAATGGGTGCAGCTGACCGTGCCGTCCGTGGCCGGCAAAGTGGAGGTGACCACGGCAAACGGTGCTCCGGCGGCGGTCAGCCAGCCGGTCAAAGTCACACGGCAGGGACCGGATTTTGACATCGGCAATGCGCTGCTGAAGCTCGCGGTTAAGCCGGAATCGGGAACCATAACCCTGACCCGGGGCGGCGAGACCCTGAATATGTCGCTGCCGGAAATGGCGCTGGAAAAACCGCTGACTCCGCAGCTGCGCGACTGCCGGATGCAGGAAAACGGTCCGCTGAAAGCCGTGCTGCGCCTCAGCGGCGGCTATCGGGAAACCGCCGGACGTTATTGGGAACTCTTTCTCACCGCTTATGCCGGAGTCCCCTGGATCGAAGCGGAGGTGGTGTTCGGTTTCAGCACATCCACGGCTCCGGGCAAAAACACCGCCCGGGAGGAGATGACCAGCACCCGGAGCGCCGCCCTGCGGCTGACCGGCAATTTCTCCGGCAAACGGCTGACGGCGTACACGCCGGAAGGAACCGCATTCGACGCCGGGAAATCGCTGGTTCACTGGGAGTTCGACCGTTACGCCGTGGATGGCGGAGCGCTGCGGACCGGACGGATTTCCGGAGTTTTCGCAGTAAAGGAGCGGCCGTGGACTCCGGTGGTCTCGATTCCGGAAATGGCCGAGCAGTATCCGCTGGGCGTTTCATTCACCGCCAATGCGCTGTCGATTGATTTCATGCCGGCGATCCTGCCGGCCGACCGCTACGCCGGACGGCCGGATGAACACATTCACACCTACTATCTGCGCTCGGGCAGCTACGAATTCCGGGGCGGCGTCGAGAAATCATACACCGTCTACCTCGGCCTGACTGAACCGGACGCCGATTCTTTCGCCACCGCCGCCGCTCTGCAGACGCTGCCGGTGGGCATTCCCGACATCGCCGCCATCAACCGCTCCGGAGCCTGGCCGCACCGGATTGTTCCGGCCAGCCCCGGCACCGCCCGCTACGACGAGGCGGTCCGAACCGGCGCCGACGCCTACTTCGGGCGCCAGCAGAAAGAGCGCTGGTACGGGCTGCTCAACTGGGGCGACTGGTTCGGCGAACGGGAATTCAACTGGGGAAATCACGAATACGACACTCCCACCGTCTTTTTTGAACAGGGACTGCGGCTCAACAATCCGGATTACATCCGCGAGGCCATCCGGGGTTCCCGCCACTTCATCGACGTCGACGTCGTCAAACGCAACGTCAACCCCGATCACAACGGCGGAGTATGGGCTCACGCCATCGGTCACACCGGTGGTTATTACGGCCCCAACAGTTTCAAACTTTTCAACTACGGACAGAGTTCTGAAATTTTCATCAGCAGCCGTCACACCGCCGGTCACACCCGGGCCCGCGGCACGGCACTGGCCTATTTGTTCACCGGCAACGAGCGCTTCCGCGAACAGGCTCAGGCCATCGGCAACTTCATCTGCAAAGATCCGATGTTCAGGCGCCGAAACTGGCCGTCGACCGCCCGCGAACCGGGCTGGGCGCTCTTCAACCTCTGCTCGCTGCACTTCTTCCTCGGCGATCCGAAATTCCTTGACGCCGCCAACCAACTGGCCGACATCGTCATCGAACGGGCGGAAGGGCGCGGAGTCAAATACTGCAAACTCGCCTCCTGGAACGCTCCCGACAAGCCCGGCGGCCTCCGGCCGGAGGATCGCCGCGACCTGACCGGCGAACTCTCCTTCCCCACCGGCTATCAGTGTGCCGGCATGATTGAACTCTACAATCTGACCGGCCGGAAGGATGTTCTGGAAAATTTGGGACAGTGCGCCGATTACATCATGGAACGGCTTTACTTCCCCGACCGGAAGGGATTCGTGCACAGCCCGGTCCCGTGGCGGCGCCAGAGCACCCGGCTCGGCGGCTCCCACGCGGCCAGTCTGCGCTATGCGCTGGCTTTCAACGCCGCCGTCAATCAGCGCCGGGACCTGCTGCCGGTCATCGAGGACACCATGAACCGGATGTTCGAGCGGCAGGAAGTCTTTGATTCTCCCCTCAAAGGTGAAAAACCGGACTGGCCGCATCCCAAGAGCTTCAGTTCGGCGCTCTACCTGGTCCCGCAGACGCTGTCATATCTGGAAAAAGTCAGGCAGCCATGAGCACCATCGACTGGATCATTGCCGTACTGCCGTTCATACTGGTGCTGTACCTCGGCTTCCGGGCCCAGCGGCTGGTCAGCGGAGTGGCCGGGTTCCTGTCCGGCGGCCGGGTGGCGGGGCGCTACCTGCTGGCGGTCGCCGGAATGGAGAGCAGCGTGTCGGTAATTTCGCTGATTGCCGCCTGCGAACAGAGTTATCACTCCGGTTTTGCTTTCAGCTTCTGGAGCGGCATCGGCATTCTGGTGACCATGGCCATCGCCCTGAGCGGATTTGTGATCTACCGCTACCGGGAAACCCGGGCCATGACGCTGGCACAGTTTTTTGAATTGCGCTATTCGAAATCGTTCCGGATTTTCACCGGCGGAATCTGTTTTCTGTCGGGAATCCTCAACTACGCGCTGTTCCCGGTAATCAGCACCCGGTTCTTCATTTACTACTGCAACATTCCGCAGCAGTTTCAAATCGGAGGCGTGACGTTTTCCACACTCGGCATTCTTATGGCGTTCTTTCTGGCGGTGTCGCTGGCGATTCTGTTCCTGGGGGGACAGCTCAGCTGTATGCTGACCGACTGCCTGCAGGGATTGTTCACCTACGCGATTTTCACCGTACTGCTGATCTATCTGCTGCTTCACTTCACTCCGGAGCACTACGAGACGGTCCTGCTGAACCGCCCGGACGGGGCGTCGTTCATCAACCCCTTCGACACCGCGGAACTCACCGACTTCAACATCCTTTTCATTCTGATCGGAGTGTTCATGTCGGCCTACGGCAAAATGGCCTGGCAGGGCGCCGCCGGTTACAACAGCGCGGCCAAATCGGCGCACGAGCAGAAAATGGCCAGCATGCTGATCACCTGGCGCGAAGGCCTCGGCCGAATGAAGATTCCCCTGCTGGTGATGAGTGCATTGATTCTGCTCAATCACCCGGATTTCAGCGACATCGCCGCCCAGATCCGCGAGGCGCTGTCCGGGCGGATCGCAGACGGCCCGGGTTCGGCGGCCATCCGGCGGCAGATGACTGTGCCGCTGGCACTGCACATGCTGCTGCCAACCGGACTGTCCGGACTGTTCGTCGCCCTGATGTTCATGGCGATGGTGAGCACTGACACCACCTGTCTGCAATCCTGGGGCAGCATCTTTATTCAGGACCTGGTTCTGCCGCTGCGCAAAACCCAGCTGAACACCCGCACCCATCTGTGGCTGCTGCGGCTGGCCATTCTGGGGGTGGCGGCCTTCGCCTGGTGCTTCGGCTACTTTTACCGTCCGGATACCTTCATACTGCACTTTTTCAGCATGACCGGCGCCCTCTGGATCGGCTTTGCCGGATCCGTCATCATCGGCGGCCTCTACTGGAAATTCGGCAACACCTGCGGAGCCTGGGCGGCGGCGGCGGTCGGGCTGGGACTGGGCAGTACGGGCTTCTGGCTGCAAAGCTGCTGGTCCAGTTCAATTTACGCCTGGCTGTCGTGCCACGCGCCGTCAGTACTGGAAAACTTCAGCCAGTCGCTGGAGTCGCTCGGGGATTTTCTCCGGATCGCCCGCTGGCAGGTAACGCCGGAGCGGTTCCCGATTTCCGGAGCGGAATGGGGTTTTCTGACAGCGATCAGCTGCATCATCGTCTACGTCACCGTGTCGCTGGCCACCGGCCGCGGCCGGGTTTTTGACCTCGATGCGCTGCTCCACCGGCCGCCGCGCTCGGAACGGCCGGCCCGGCCCCGCCGCTCATTTGCGGCCATGCTGGGAATCAACGCCAACTACACCCGGGGAGACCGGATTCAGACCTATCTGGTTTTCGCCTGGAACATCTACAATTTTGCCGTGTTTCTGGGAATTGTCATCTGGAACGTCTACTTTTTCCGCTGGCCGGAGGAGTGGTGGTTCGACTACTTCTATTACTACGGCTTCGGACTGGCGCTGCTGGTCGGACTGGTCACCACGGTCTGGTTCTCCTGGGGCGGAATCCGTGATATCCGCGACCTCTTCCGCGCCCTGCGCACCGCCCGGGACAATCCCCTGGACGACGGCACAGTCATCAATCACCGTAACGCGGACGAAGCCGCGCCACCGGATTCATCCAAATAACGTCAGAGCGGGGGAGCCAGCGCTCCCCCGCTTCATTTCATTCCGGGATTTCCCGAAAACGGCGCCGCCCGGAACTACCGTTCCGACAGCGGGCGCACTCCGGCCTGATCCAGCGTCACCGCCGGATCCGGGAATCCGGACTGCCGCAGAATGGAATCCGCTTTAAGGTGAAAGTCGCGGTTCCGGGCATCCACAAACCCCGGGTCGGCAAATTCAGAATGCCTGTCGTGGCCGGCCGCCCGCCATTCCGACCGGGACCACTGCCGCGGATCCCCGCAGACTGCCGCCGGACTCTCCCCGGAACCGGACAAATCGAAGAGCACGTTCAGATCAGTGAACAAATGTTCCGCGCTGATTGCTCCGGAATCCCCGCCCCGGTAAAACGGCGTGCCATCCACCAGAATGACATTGCCGAAGAAGTTGTAGCCGACCGTGTAGTTTTCTCCCGGCGACGCATACCCACGCTGGCGCCGGCGGCCGACTGAAATGGCGATGCCGCTGTCGCCGCCAAACGCGGCGATGTTGCCCCGAACCAGATTTTCCCGTCCGAAATGCTGATGGAAAGCCTCCCGGGAACAGTCAAAGCAGATGTTGTTCTCTATGACGATGTGCGATGAGCCCTCGTCAGTGTAAATGCCCCAGCCGCCGTAGAAGCGGCACTGCACATTGTACACCAGATTGTTATAAATCCGGGAGCCGGGCTGGACCCCGAGCATGTAGATGCCTCCCATGTCGCACAGCACCCCCTTGCCGATGTCGTGCAGCCGATTGAAGCCGATGCGGTTCTCGCGGGCGGCGTTGTCACCGTAGCCCCAGACCCAGCCGCAGGAAATGGCCGAGTAACAGAGGTCATGCACGTGATTGTGCTCAACCAGGGTGTTCCGGACGTGTCCGAGCAGAATCCCGACCGAACTCAGGAAAAACGCGCCGCAGTCATGGATGTGATTGTCTGTTATGACCAGGTGGTGAACCGCCTGTTCCGGCGCATGCTCTTCCGCCGGGCAGCCGCAGGCGCTGATACCGCCGCCGCCCAGATCGGCCAGTTCGTTGCCGGACAGCGTGAGCCCCGAAACTCCGGCGGCAATGCCGATTCCGTACCAGTTGCAGTGTTCAATCCGGCAGTTTTCCAGTGCGCAGTTCCGGACCCCGGTCATCATGATGACGCCCGGAACCCCGGCGGAGGCCTGCACACTGCCGCCGTAGCGCAGCCGGGGAAAACGCTGTCCGGCAAAGTGATTACGGCACAGCGGCACACCCGGCGAAGCCGGAAAATCGTAATCGCGGCCGCTTTCCGGCGTACCGGCGCCCCCGTAGCGGAAGGTCAGTCCCTCAAACCGGAGGTTCTGCACCGGATCACGTTCCGAACCGGCAATCATCAGCAGCACTCCGCTCCGGGGCACCACCCCGTCCAGGTTGGCCGCCGTCTCGCCCGGCCGGGGGAAATAATATAGATAACGTTCCAGATTGTCAAAGTAATATTCGCCGGGTTCGGTCAGGGCCTCCCGGACATTCTGCCAGACGTACCGGGTGCTGGCCACGTTGACCTCGCAACGAATATGATAGCGGAATGTCACCAGCCCGGTCGCGGAATCAAACGACTCCACCGGCAGATGCGACTCGGTCCAGAGCTGGAACATCCGAACTTCAATGCCCTGCGGATTATACCAGGAGGGATTGAAATCGCCCGGTCTGACATAAAAGCAGTTGGAGGGGTTGAAAAGCGTGTTCCGAAATTCGACTCCGGGCTTTTCCGGAGTCAGGACTTCGGGAGCTTTCGGCCAGGACGCACAGACTCCGCGCCGTCCGTTGGCATGAAACTGATGCACCGCTCCGTCAATCACAGCCGCGGCGGGCACCCGGGCGCGCAGCACCCGGCAGCCGTTGAGTTCAGTCTCCTCCCAGTCCTTAAGGTGGCAGCCGCCGTCGAACACCGGTTCCTCGCCGGGCGCCGCCCGGAACGTGACCGGCAGCGCCAGACCGGAACCGATCAGCATCGGCTCCGTCACGGGATAAACCCCGCCGCGACACCAGACCGTGGCCGGCAGCCGAAGTTCTCCCCGGAGATTCAGGTTGCGCAACTCCTCCAGCGCTTCGGGAATGGAATGCAGTTCACCAGGCGTCCCGGCCGCCGCCCCGCTGCCGGATGGCGGAGTGATCGTAAGTTCGGAAATCATAAATCGCCCCTCCTTGATGACATGCCGCCATCGGAATTTCCGACAGCTCGAATCAGGAGTTTAATGTAGCGCGGCAAAACATTTTTGCAAGAGGTGATTTCAACCGGCCGGCAAAAATCCGGAAAGAGCAACAACCGGCGGGCGCACCCCGCACGGAAACCGCCTTTTTCAACGGCAGTCAGTTCAGGTTCGCCAGTTCCCGGCGCAGCCGGCCCAGCGGCAGCCCGACAATGTTGTCGGGGTCGCCCTCCACCCGGTCAACGATCAGAGCGCCGTGTTCCTGAAGCGCGTAGGAGCCGGCCTTGTCAAGCACGTGGACCAGTCGGAGATATTCATCCACGCGCTCCGGTGACAGCGGCTTGAAAGTAACCCGGGAAATCTCGCTCCACACCTTTTCCAGTCCCCGGTTCCGGCAGATGAGCGCCACCCCGGTGATGACTTCATGGGTGACTCCGGACAGTTCCAGCAACGTACGCCGCGCCTCCTCCAGGTCGCACGGCTTGCCGATAATCCGACCGTTAAGGCAAATGACGGTGTCCGCGCCTATTACCACGGCGGCGGGATGACGCTCCGCCACGGCTGCGGCTTTGGCCGCCGCATTGAGCAGCGGAACCGAACGGGGATCGGCGGCGGCGGTCAATTCCTCGACCGGCGCCGTCTCCACCTTGAAATCAATACCGAGCCGCCCGAGCAGTTCCCGGCGGCGCGGCGATTCAGAAGCCAGTAAAACGGACGGAGGAATCATCGGTTCCGGAATCGTTCCTCTGACCGGCTCCGGGGGAAATCTTTTCCACCGCAATGCGGATTTCCCCGATCGTCTCAATTCCGAAATACTCCTTGAACTTTTCCAGCAGCCGGGGCCGGATCTCCAGGGCGATTTCAGAACAGCGCGTTCCGGCGGCGAAGGCGCATCCGATGGCAAGGATGTATTTGCCGCTCCGCCGATACAACCGGATTCTGCGGACTTCCAGCCCGGGGATGTGCTCCAGCTCCTGCTTTGCCGCCCCGGTAATCGCCGCGGCGGAAACGGAAAAACTGCCATGCTCCTGCTCGATCGTCACCGCCCGGCAGCTCCGGGTCCGGAAGATCAGGGCAAAGACAATCCGCACCACCAGCACCAGGAGCAGGAACAATATAACCAGCACCAGCGCGGTGAAATATCCCCGGTTGAAGTCATCCGACAGCAGCATGCGCCAGAACTCGGCGCTGCATACCGTGCGCCAGCCGTCAGCAATTGATGCAAGCAGATTCATGATGAGACCACTCCCCGAATCCGGATCCGGTTATTATTGCGGCGGCAGCGCGGCGGCGGGCACGGAATCGGCTTCGGCCTCTTCATCCACTACCGGTTCCTCCTCCTCAATGTCCTGAATCAGCACGTTGACGCTGGTCACCGTCATGCCGGTGGTGGATTCCACCAGCGAGATGACCGCTTTCTGAACTTTTTCCGCCAGCTCGGGAACCTTGTAACCGAACTTGATGTTGAGCTTGACCTCGATTCTGACCCGGTTCTCTTCAGAAAGGTCAATCGAGATCGCCCGGGCCTGCATCCGGCGGCTGCCGACAATCTCGGCAATGTTGTCCACAATGGAGCTGCCGGACAGTCGGGAAACCCCTTCCGTTTCCAGCGTCGCCCGCCGCACCAGCGAGGCGATCACGTTTTCATGGATTTTCACCAGGCCCAGATCGGAACCTTCGCTGATGCTGGCCACGGAGGAGACTTCCTGAGTTTTAGCGGCCGTTTTTTTGGTCTCAGCTGCGGCTTTCATGCTTTTTCCTCCTTGAGTGAATTATTGTGCTCCTGCAACATCCGGGCGACAAACCCGGTATCGTACTTGCCTTCGTTGAAGCTCTTGTGCCGCACCACCTTTTTCAGGAACGGCAGCGTGGTTCTGACCCCTTCAACCACCACCTCATCCAGCGCCCGGCGGCAGATGGCCAGGGCGTCGTTCCGGTCGGTTCCGTGCACAATCAGCTTGCCGATCAGGCTGTCGTAATAGGGCGGAATTTTGTAGCCGGAGTAGACGTGCGTATCCATGCGCACATTGGCGCCGCCGGCCGGGATGAACAGCGACACCTGGCCGGGCGACGGCGCAAACTCGCGGTCCGGATCCTCGGCGTTGATCCGGCACTCGATCGCGTGGCCGGTGAAACGGATATCCTTCTGGCGCACCGTCATGCGTTCGCCGGCGGCAATGCGGATCTGCTCCTTGACGATGTCAAAACCGGTGATCATTTCCGTGACCGGATGTTCCACCTGAATGCGGGTGTTCATTTCCATGAAATAGAACGAGCCGTCGTTGTTGAGCAGGAATTCAATGGTTCCGGCACTGGTGTAATTGGCCGCCCGGGCCGCCTTGACCGCAGCCATGCCGATGCGTTCGCGCAACTTGGCCGAAAGCGCCGGCGACGGCGACTCCTCAATGAGCTTCTGGTTGCGGCGCTGCACGCTGCAGTCGCGCTCGCCCAGGTGGATGACATTGCCGAAGTTGTCGGCCAGAATCTGCACCTCGATATGGCGGGGATTGACCACAAATTTTTCCATATAGAGTTCGCCGTTGGCGAAAGCGCTCTCCGCCTCGGCCTTGGCGGCGTAGTACCCCTGAATCAGACTCGCATCATTATGGGCAATGCGCATGCCGCGGCCGCCGCCGCCGGCGGACGCTTTGATAATGACCGGATATTTAAGCTGGTGGGCGATTTTGAGCGCCTCCTCCTCGCTGGTGATGAGGCCGTCGCTGCCCGGCGTGGTCGGAACTCCCGCCTTTTTCATCGTGGCCCGGGCGCTGGCCTTGTCGCCCAGCGCCCGCATCGCCTCCGGAGTGGGACCGATGAATACAATCCCGTGCTTGCGGCAGGCTTCAGCGAAATAAGCGTTTTCAGAGAGAAACCCGTAACCGGGGTGAATCGCCTCCACGTCGCAGATGGCGGCCACCGACAGAATCCGGTCGATCAGCAGATAACTGGAGGCCGACTGCGCCGGTCCGATGCAAACCGCCTCGTCGGCCAGGCGCACCGCCAGGGAGTCGGCGTCGGCCTGGGAATAGACCTGTACCGTATGGATGCCCAGTTCACGGCAGGCCCGGTTGATCCGGAGCGCGATTTCGCCGCGATTGGCAATCAGAACTTTATTGAACATGATGCTTCCGGGGTTATGAACTCAAGTTGCGTCAACCCAGCACAATCAGCGGCTGACCGTATTCCACCGGCTGACCGTTCTCGACCAGGATCTCCTTGACCACACCGGACTTCTCGGCCTTGATCTCATTCATGACCTTCATCGCCTCGATGATGCCGATCGTCGTGTCGGCGGTCACGGTGTCGCCGACCGAAACAAAGGCCTTGGCCTCGGGTGAAGCCGCACGGTAGAAAGTACCCACCAGCGGCGAATCAACGGTTTCGCGCACTTCAGAAGCCGCCGGGGCCGCCGGAGCCGTCGCAGGCTGCGCCGGAACCGCCGGCATGGCCGGAAGCACCGCCGGAGCCGCATAAACCGCCGGAGCCCCGGGCGCCGCGGATTCCCGCCGCATGCAGACCTTGCAGTTGTCGGCTTCAATGTTGAATTCGGTGATGCCGTACTCGGACATCAGCTTGACAATGGTTTTAATTTCGTCAATCTTCATGGGTAAAGCTCTTTTCTGTTTTGGTCCGGCTCCCGAAACGGGATTCAGC
Organism: uncultured Lentisphaeria bacterium; assembly: GCA_949298075.1. Taxonomy (GTDB): domain Bacteria; phylum Verrucomicrobiota; class Lentisphaeria; order Victivallales; family Victivallaceae; genus UBA1784. Next base: position 116,103 of record CASFVA010000036.1, on the reverse strand, counting down.
CGGCGTTATGTTCAAGGCGGGCTGCCAGCGCCCGCAAAGCCCACTCGTAGGTGGCGGCTCCGAAACCGCAGAAGACGCCGACACAGGCCGGCGCCGTCAGGGAACGCGACCGGAAATCCTCCCGATCATGGATATTGCTCATGTGCACCTCGACCGCCGGCAGCGCCGCCGCCGCCAGAGCGTCGCGCACCGCCACGGAGGTGTGGGTGTAGGCGGCGGGATTGATCACGATGCCGGCAAAACCTTCCGCCGGAGCCGCACCGATCCAGTCGACCAGATCGCCCTCGTGGTTGGACTGGCGGTCGACCAGCTCAACGCCGAGTTCGCCGGCAATCCGGCGCAGCCGGCAGACGATTTCCGGCAGAGTGACGCGGCCGTAAATTTCAGGCTCGCGGCTGCCGAGCAACTGCAGGTTGGGACCGTTGACCAGTAGAATTTTCATATAAGATTTTGCACAATCGAGTTTTTGACCGGTTTAAATATATCACCGTTTGATTATTTTGTCCAGTCATCCCCGACTTCGGGATCACCGAAAGGAATGAAAAAAAGGTGTCCTCCGCTCCGGCCGCCGCGGCGGTGGTAATCCAACACCCGCCACAGAAACGACCAGCTCAGAGCCTCGTCTCCGGAACGCCGCACACTGATGAAAGGAAAAATCAGAGTTTCCGATTCCACGCCGCTGCGCCGGTGGCGGAAGAGATACTCAAGAATACTGAAATGCGAGCGGTCTGCTCCCCGGCGCTCCTGCCGCGCCAGCCATCCCAGAATCCGCCAGCCGGACGACTCCGGCTCCCGCCACCGATACCACAGCGGAAACAGCACCGCAAACGCATCGGAGTCAGCCGTGGAGTTCCACCAGCTCAACAGCGGCAGACTGCCGAACCGGCGGCTGTCCCCGTCCCGGCTCCAGCCGGTCACCAGCGCCGGAAGAAACAGCCGGAACTGTTCGGTCGTATCCTTGTACCAGAACAACGGCAGACACCAGGCCGTGCAGTCGACCCGGACCCGGAAGTCGGCCCGGCGGGCGGCCGACTCAACCAAATCCCGGCGCAGATTGCTGTCGCAGGTCCGGTCCGGCAACTCCAGATCCGGCGCCACCCTGAGCAGCCGGCACCGGAACTCCGTCTCGGACCTGGCGTTGGCATGAATCAGCCGTTCCGCCTGTTTCAGGTCGTCCAAACGCGGTTCGGGAACCAGCGTTTCCCGAAAGGTGCAGCCGCTGAGCAATGGCAGCGCCGACCAGGAGGTCCGGCGCAGCGGCAGACCGAAAGATCCGGGTGAGCGATCCCGGTTCCAGATGAATCCGAAAGGACCGAGCAACGAAAAGTGCCGGGGCTCGCCGGCCGCGCTTTCATACAGGCAGGGCAGAATCCACAGGCTGCGGAACTCCCCTTCGCGGCCCCAGGCCGCCACCGGCAGAAACCCGGCAAAACGGCCCTCGGAAATGAAGGTGTGCCGGTCCCGGACCTGACGGACAAACCGGACCATCTCCTCCGGAGACGCCGGCAGTTCCAGCTCCGGATCGAACCGGTTCAACAGGATTTCCGCCAGCTCGCGGTCAGCGGCAATGCTCCGCCACGACCGCAGCCGCCACGGCAGAGCCCGGGAGGATTTCCAGCTCAGCCGCCGCCGGACCTCCGAAACCGCCAGTCCGCCCCAGAGCCGCAGATCAGACTCCACCAGCATGCCGGGCAGACTCTCCTCACCCGGCGGATTCCGGAACTGCCATCTCAGATACAGCGGCCCCAGGATGGAGAACATGGAACGGCGCCCGTCGCAGAACCAGCCGGCCAGCGGCGTCAGAACGCCCCGGCCCTCCCGCCAGATGGCGTAGAGCGGGAAACAATACTGTGATCCGGCCGACGCATAGCGGAAAAACGGGAATACTCCAAAGTCCTTCAGCCCCGAAACTTGCCGGAAATCCCACCAGACCGGTCCGACATGATTCATTCCCGACGACCGGAATCCCGCCACCGGAAAGACTCCACCCGCCCAGCTCTCCGCGGACGCCTCCCACCAGAACGGACCGGCAAAACTGAATCCGGCCTTCCGCCGCAACGCCAGCGGCAGCACGCCGTACGAGATCAGACGACCTTCCCGCCGGTTCCAGAAAACCGGCAGAATGAAGTTGAAACCGTCACTGAAGTGAAACAACGGAAATGCGCCGAACCGTTCCCGGTTCCAATAGACATTGCCGGCCCAGCCGTCGCCGTTGACCGGATTCCAGGCCGCCAGCGGAAACAGAACCGAAAATTCATTGCCCTCCCGGTTGAACCAGGGGCGCACCGCCCAGCCGTACCGGTCCAGATCCATCAGCGGCCACAAAACCGAAACGTAGTCGTCACTGCGGAAAAACAGCGGCCAGATATTGATCAGCGTCGCGGGCACTGCAGCCGGAGCGCGTCCGGCGACACTGCCGAATGCCCCATCACTGATGCGCGCCTCAGCCGGCGGCCGGTAGCACTCCCCCGCCGGACCCAGCCGGATCAGCCGCTCGCTGGAGGCACAGCCGGCCGCCAGCACCGGCAGCAGCACCGGCGCAAGCCATTTCTGCACAGACTTTTTTACTGGGATCACCGCCGGGCCTCTTCCGCCCGGAGCCGGGTAGGCTCAAGCTGCGGCATCCCCTGAATTTCAACCAGCCGCACTTGATCCACCGGTTCCACCGCCGGGGGCGCCGACGCCCGCCGGATTCCGGCCCAGATCAGAACGCCGCCCACCGCCAGCACCACCACCAACAGCACCGCCGCCGCGGCCAGAATGACGGTAAGCTGCCGGATGCGGCGGATATCCTCCTCGCTTTCCTCCCGGTCGATGACGCTCTTGGAAATGTCCTCGGGCAGTTCCGGCGACAGATGTTCGCGCAGCTCCGCCGTCACCTCGGCGATGCGTTCCGCCGGCACCTGATAGAGGGCGCAGAGCGTCTTGACATAAGCCAGCACATAAGCCAGCGGCGGCAGCCGGTCAAAGTCCTCCGCCTCCAGCGCCTCGACATAATTGCGGCTGATCCGGGTGGTTTCGGCAATTTCGTCCACCGAAAGGTGGTTGCGTTCCCGCAGCTCCCGGAGGTATTGCCCGAACGAGCGTCCGCCGCCGACGTCCCTCACGTCGATGTCCTCCGGAACGATCTTCTCGACCCCGGGCGTGCGCCGCGGAGGAAACAGCGGAGCCCGCCGCGGCCTGTCTTCCGTCCCGGCGGCCGCAGCGGCCGGAACCGGAGCCGCTCCGTCCGACTCCCCGGCGGGGTTTTCCGCCGGCACGTCTTCAAATAATTCATAGGAGTCTTTTTCTGCTGCCATCGTCGTTCTCCGTTATGCCATCGCCTGAATTGGCCATCGTTCTGTCCGTCTCCGCCGGGCTCCGGCGGTAACTCATTCGCTGATCTCCATACCGTCGAAAATCAGAATATCACGTTTGTTGCCGCTGCCGGAAGCCGGCCCCACCACGCCGCGCTCTTCCAGCGTGTCGATGATCGTGGCGGCCGAATTGTAGCCGATCCCCAACCGCCGCTGAAGGTAACTTGTGCTCACCTTGCGGTCAAGGATGACAATTTCCAACGCTTTGCGGACATTGGGATTATCACCCGGCCGCAGATAGCGGTTGACCAGATGTGCGACATCAGAACGGTCCTCGTCGTCAATCGGCAGCATTTCGTCATCCTCGCCGGCTTCCTCGGCGTTCTCGGCCAGAACCTGGCTGTTGAACTGCTGCGGAGCCTGGCTGCAGACAAATTCCACCACTTTTCTGATGTCAGGATCAGGCACAAAGGAACCTTGAACCCGTTCGATGTTCATGCTGGTTGGCGACATGTACAGCATGTCGCCCTTGCCGAGCAGTTTCTCCGCGCCGCCGGCGTCAAGCACCACCCGGCTGTCAATCAGCGACCGCACCTGGAAGCAGAGCCGGGTCGGCAAATTGGCCTTGATGACGCCGGTGATGACGTTGGTCGACGGCCGTTGGGTGGCCACCACGATGTGGACTCCGGCGGCGCGACCTTTCTGGGCGATGCGGGTGATGGAGTTTTCGACGTCCTTGCGGGCCTCGGTCATCATGAGGTCGCCCAGTTCGTCGATGATCGCAATCAGCACCGGCAGCCGGTCCGGAATCGGCCGGCCGTCCTCGTCGAGCACCGGAGTCTCGGGCAGGGTGCGGGAGTTGTACTCGGAAATCTTCTTGACTCCGGCCCGGGCCAGGATCCGGTAGCGTTTTTCCATCTCGTTCACCGCCCAGCGCAGCGCAATGGGCACCTTGGCCGAGTCGTTGATCACCGGAGTGAGCAGATGCGGCAGACGTTTATAGTCCTCGAACTCCACCACCTTGGGATCGACCATGATCAGCTTGAGTTCGTCGGGCTTGAAGCGGAACAGCAAACTCATAATCAGCGTGTTGGAGCACACGCTCTTGCCGGTGCCCGTGGAACCGGCAATCAGCATGTGCGGGGCCTTGGCCAGGTCAAGCACCACCGGTTTGCCGGCGACATCCTTGCCGAGCGCGATCGGAATTTCCGCCTTGCCGAGCCGCCAGGCGTCGCTTTCCATGACAGAACGCATGAACACCGCTTCGGAGCTCTTGTTGGAAATTTCGACCCCGACCACCGGACGCCCCGGAATCGGCGCCAACACCCGGACGCTCTGAGCCGAAAGGTTCATCGCAATGTTGTCGGCGATACTCTCGACCTTCTTGACGTTCACGCCGGGAGCCAGGGTGATTTCAAACCGGGTGACCCGGGGGCCGGAAGTGTATCCCGAGACCCGCCCGTCAATGCCGAAATCCTCAAGAGTGCGCTGAAGGTTGTCCCGGGCCACCGCGATGGATTCCAGATCCTCCCCGCCGGTTGCCGCCCCCTGCGACAGCATCGGCACCGGCGGCAGCTGATAATCGCCATGGCCGGCCCGGAGGTCGTCACCACGCTCGCCGACCCGGGTGGAAATGTTGCCGGAGCGCTCCAATCCGGCGGCCGGAACCGGCTCCGCCGGCAATGTCTGACGCGCCGGACCGGGATCTTCAAACGGCTCCACGGGGACCGGGGAGGGTATTCCGGGGTCGTCAGCGTCCCGGTCGACCGCGGTTTCATCCGGCTCCGGATCCGGCTCCGGATCCGCCTTATCCGCCTCCGGCGCCGAACGGAGCGCCTGACGCCGCTCCATGAGGCCGGCCAGCAGACCGCGCCGGGCGGGAGCGGAAGAATCGTCGTACCCGTCATCGGATTGGCCGTCATCCCCGTCAGCCTGCGCCGCCACCATGTCGATCCGGCGGGGTCCGGTTTCACCGGCGGGCGCCGGACTGAACACCCGGTCACGCAGCACCCGGTGCCAGTCTGCAACGTAAAGCACCACCACCCCGACGGTAAAAAGCGCCCAGCCGGTAATCATGGCGCCGACCGCACCGATCAGCTGCCGCAGCACACCGTCAGGATAATCCCCGACTGCCGGCGCCGCCAGCACCTGACCGATGACGCCGCCGGACAATGCCAGAGCCGGTTCGCGCAGGGAGCCCAGTCCGAGCGCGGCGCTCACTCCGACAAAACTTTCAGGAGAAAGTCCGAACACCAGCGCCAGTCCGAACATCACCAGCGCCGTACCGGAGAACAGCGTCAGGGCGCGCCCGCCCGGTTCCGGCACGAAAAAACGCACCATTTTAAGCAGCATCAGCGCCATGAGCGCGTAACCCGCCAGGCCGAAGAGATGGAATATCCAGAAACTGAACCGGGCGCCGAGCAGTCCGATCCAGTTGCCCGGGGCCAGCGGAGTTCCCCGGCCGCCCAGAATCAGAGCGGTATCCGAGACCCGGTAACTGAGCAGCGCCAGAAACGCCAGCAGCATGACGGCGAGAAAGAAAATATGCCGGATGCGGAAAATTCCCCGCTCCGGATTGCGATCATCCGCGTGCTGAACAGACATGATAAAACTCCGATCCCGGCTGTTGCCCCGGTCCATCACCGGAGGCAACAGCGGTTTTAATTTCAACTCCGCCGCCGGCCGGCGTCAAGTCCGCGCCGCGGGTCGTTCCACTTTCCTCCCCGCCCCACGCCCCGGATGACGACGAAACCAGCGCTGACACGGCATCGCGGCTCCTCCCCGCCCCGCGCACCGGATGACGCCGGAAAGTGCCTGAACATGTTCTCCGGCGTTGTGCCCCCCGCCCCGCGCACCGGATGACGCCGGGGCCGCTCTTCCGTAACTCAGCCGGAAGTCCCCGACTGAAAACCGCTCCGCCGGTTTCCGGAATAATATAATCCCGGCGGCCGGCAAATACAATTTCTCCGCCGGGAAAAAGCCGGATTAGTCCACCGTGAAAAAGTCGGGTGCCCGGGTCAAAGTATGCACCGCCCCATCCGGAGCCAGCCAGACCAGGTCCTCCAGCCGGATGCCGCCCAGCCCGGGGTAATACAGACCCGGTTCGACAGTGATCATTTCTCCGCCGCGCAACGGAATCTCGTTGCGGGGAGACAACCGGGGCGCCTCATGGATGTCCAGCCCGACCCCGTGCCCGAGACCGTGGAAGAAACCGAAATCGCCCTCCGCGGAACGACCGGTCCGGAAACCGGCGGACTCCAGCACGGAAGCGGCGGCGCGGTGAATCTCCGCCGGCACGGCACCGATGCGGATTTTCTCCTTGCCCAACTCCCGGGCCGCCAGCACCGCATCATACATCCGGAGCAGTTCGTCCGAGGGCCGCCCCTTGACCACGGTCCGGGTCAAGTCGCCCCAGTAACCGGTCGCCCCGGAACGCGGAAAAATATCCATGACAATCGGAGCGTTGGCATACAGAACGCCGCTGCCCTGGTGATGGGGCTGGGCGCTCTGGCGGCCGCCGGCGCAGATGGTTCCGGTCGGGAGCAGTCCCCGCCGGAGCATGACCACATCGATTTCCGAACGCAGCCGTTCGCTGGTCAGGGGCGCACCTTCCCAGATCAGGGAGCCGTCGGCCCCTATGCCGGATTCGCGCAGAATTCCAACGGCCCGCTCCAATCCGGCTTCAGCGCCGCGCAGGGCGGCGGCAACGGCGGCGGCCTCCGGCTCCGACTTGAATTCCCGGGCGGGGAAGAAGCAGCCGTCGACCGGACGCACCGTCAGGCCGGCCGACCGCATTTTTTCAGCCAGTCCCAGCGGGAACTCCGCCGGAACCACGAATCCGGCGGCGTCAAACCGCCGCAGGAGTTCCGTCAGAATTTCCAGCCGGTTTCTCCCCAGCTCAGTTTCTGCGTACACCCGGACCCCGGAACGCACCTGGCTGCAGGCCCGGTTGTATTCCAGCGCCGACATGACAACTCCGCTCTCACGGTCCGTTCCGAACCAGATGAACTCGTCGGGGGTCGAAAGTCCGGAAGCGTAACGCATGTCCGGCGAGGCATCGCCGGAAGCGACCAGCAATTTCAAGGTGTTTTTCATGGGCAGGACGTTGAAAACTCCGGGTTTTGGAGTAATATTACTATTGATCGGGGATTTGAGTTCATTTTGGAATAAGATACTATGAATATTGACGGTTTTCAAGCCGGCTGGCCGGCTTTAATCATTGTAATCGCGGCGTCTTACCTCATCGGATCAATCCCGTTCGGTCTGCTCATCGGCTGGTGCCATGGCGTGGACATCCGCAAAACCGGTTCGGGCAATATCGGCGCCACCAACGTGACCCGGTCCGTCGGCAGCCTGGCCGGCAAGCTCTGTTTTCTATGTGATTTCCTGAAAGGCTGGCTGCCGGTGATGGTCGTGCTGGCCGGTTTCGCTCCGGAGACCGCCGGCCGGCCGGCGGCGACGCTGCCGGCCATCGCCGCCGCCCTGGCGGCCGTACTCGGACACATGTTTCCGGTATTCCTCAGGTTCAAGGGAGGCAAGGGAATTTCCACCGGCGCCGGAGCGGCGCTCGCGCTGGCTCCGCTGCCGCTGGCGGCCACAGCCGCAGTATGGGCGGCGGTGTTTCTTGCCTCTCGCTACGTTTCGCTGGCCAGCGTGGCGGCGGCGGCGGCGCTGCCGGTGTTCACGGTGATCTTCGCCGCGGCCGGAATCGGCTCCGATGTGGCGCGTTCCGGAGTGATTCAGATATTTTTCACCGCCATCGGCCTGCTGGCCATCTGGAAACACCGAGCCAATCTCAAACGGCTCGCCGCCGGAACGGAAAGCCGTTTTCAGAGCAAATCCAAACCGTAGCGCGGAGCCGGCCATGCCTGACGTTGTACACGCGTTCCCGGACTCCGGAGCCGCCGGTGCCCGGACGCGCAATTCCGCCGGAAGTCTGCGTCTGGCGGCCGCGGTCCTGCTGCTGACGCTGCCGTTTTCAGCTTACCCGCTGGCCTGGTTGAAGCCGGTGCGCGGCCAGGTGCCGCTCTGGGGCGAAGTTGAATTCACCGGAATCGGCGTCAGCGGAATGATCGCCGCGGCGGTTGTGCTGCTGTTTCCCGGTCGCCTGATCCAGATGTGGCGCCGTGAACGCCCGGTCCGGCTGTTCATCGTCGTCGCGCTGGCGGCGCTCGGCATTGCGGTAATCCAGCAGATACGCCTGGGCGGTTCCGGCGACCTCCTGGCCAACTCCCTGTTCTTCACCATGATGCCGCTGGCCGGTCTGGCGCTGAACGGGGAATTCCGCCGGGTGCTGCCGAATTACTGCCGGCTGCTGTTCCCGGTGCTGGCGCTTTTTTCGCTGTTCACCGAGAATTTCACCGGACTCCCCGGCAACTGGAACTGGAACCTTTCACTGCTGGCCGTCACGCTGCCGGCCCTGTTCACGGATAAATCCGGACATAAGTTCCACCTGCTTCCGGCGGTGATCACCCTGTCGGTGGCACTGGCAGCTTTCTGCCTCGCCTTTCCGGAGCTTGTGCCGCGCGGAGCCATCGCCGGCGCCGCCGGAGCCGCGCTGCTGATCGCGGTGCTGTGGTTCATCCCGCGCCGCTTCCGGGTGCTGGGCGCTCTGATCGCCGGCGGGCTCGGCATCGGTCTGCTGCTCCAGCTGATGTTCGCCGCCGAGGGCAACGCTGACAGCCGCATTGAATTGTGGCGGGGAGCGCTCACAGTGGTTCTCCGGCATCCCCTGCTCGGAGTCGGAGCCGGACGTTTCGGCAGCGCGGTGGCGCCATGCCTGCCCGATGGCTACTTTTTCTCGACGTTCATGGCGACACTGCATCCGCATCCGCACAGCGAACTGCTGCACTTCATCTCCATGTTCGGCGTGACCGGCGCACTCTGCCTGGCCCTGCTGTATCTGAGCGTTTTCAGCAATTTCAACCGTCACGCACCGGTACGGCTCTATCTGAGCTGGATGTTCGCCGCACTGCTGATCCACGGGCAGTTCGACGTGCTGCTCTCCACCCCGCTGGCCGGAACACTGTTCCTGATCGTCGGCGGTACGCTGGCCGCTGGAAACCGGTACCGCTGCGAAACGGTCCCCGGCCGGAATCCGGCAGCGGCAATCAGGACGGCGGCGGCCGGACTGCTGTTGCTGACGGCGGGATTTGAAGCCGAACGCACCCTCCGATCCACGCTGGCGCTGCGGCGGGGCGAACTGCTCGCGCAGGAACAGCTGATCGAACCCGCGGCCGCCGCGCTGGCCGAATCCCGCAAAATCCAGGCCAGGATTCCGGGCCTCTACCTTGAAGCCCAGCTTATGCTGGCCGGCGGCCGCAACCCCCAGGCCGCACTCAACCGGCTGGAGGAAATGCGCCGCCTCGGCACGGAAAACTATTTTCACAGCAACGGCCTGCGGGCCCGGGCGCTGGCCTTGCGTGGCGAATACCAGGCGGCGCTGGAATGGTTCGAACGGGAATTGCAGTGTTTCCCGTACAGCGCTTTTTACTCCGGACTCCGGCTGGAGATCATGCGCCGGTCCGGTTCGCCGCCGGAGACAATCCAGTCGGCGGCGGAACACTATGAACTCTGCATGCGGCTGCGCGGGTTGAAGCCCGGTGATTTTGCCCGGCTCCTCGCCGCCCCCGGCCTCGACGATCAGCCGCTCGTCCAATTCAGCCGGCAGGACACCGGATCATGAACGCGTTTTGGAGCGATCCCCGGCTGTTTCCCGGTACTGCCGCCGCACTGGGCGCCCTGATGCTCTGGGGCGGAGCCGCGTTCGGCCTCGGCACCCTGATTCCCGGACTCCGCCGGAGTGATCCGCTGGTGAAATTTGCACTCGGCGTACTGGGACTCGGCATCATCGACGTCGTCGCGCCCCGCACCGGTCTCGCACTGCCCCGCTGGCTCTGGGCCGCCCTGCTGGCGCTGCCCTTCTCAATCGCGGCCGTACACTGCTGCCGGCGCCTCCGCCTTTCCTGGCCCGGACTGGTTCTGGCGCTCTTCGCCGTTTTCACCCTGGCTTCTGCGCTGCTGCCGCCGGTCGGCTGGGACGAACAGGTTTATCAGGCCGCCCTGCCGCGGCTGTATCTGGAATCCGGCGATGCGGCAGTCCGGCTCGACAATCCATACTCGGCTTATCCATCGCTCCCGCATTTCACGCTGCTGGGAGCACTCAAAATCGGCGGTCTGTTGGTACCCCGGCTGGCGGTCTGGCTGCTCACGCTGCTGCTGGCCGCCGCCGTCTACCGGCGCTGCCGCCGGTCGGGACGGCCGGCCGCCCTGGTGCTGACCGTCATCGGCTTTGCCACCCCGCTGGCACTGACCGTGATCCGGGAGAGCTACGCTGAAAGTTTTGTCGCGCTCTTCACCGTCGCAGGCTGGTTCGCCGCTCTCCGGCACTCCTCCCGGCGCAGCGCGGTCCTCAGCGGACTGTGCGCCGGAGCCGCGCTCGCAGTCAAGCTCACCGGAGGCGCCGCCGCCCTCGCTCTGCTGGTACTGAATCTCAAAGATGTCCGTTCCCGGCGACACCTGATCTGGTTCGCAGCGGCCGCCGGACTGGCCGCCGCTCCTTTTTTCTGGCGGATTTATCACTGTACCGGCGACTGGTTCTATCCCTTCGGCGCTCTGCTGGCCGGCGGTCCTCCGGATCAGCTCCGGGTCGCCGAATTTCACCGGATGCTCGGCAGTTTCCGCTACGGACTCGGAGTGCTGCCCGGAATAACCGTGGGCTGGCTGGTCGCGGCGGTTGACGGACGGGCCTTTGACGGCATCACCCTCGGACTTCAAACGGTCATGCTGGTGCTGATCGCGGCGGTCGGCGCCCGCCGCGCCATCCGGAACAGCTCCGCCGGCGCAATCCGGGCCTGGCTGGTTCCGGCGCTGGCCGGCGCGGCGTTTTACGGATTCTGGGCCGTCACCGGCCAGCAGACCCGGTTTCTCTACCCGCTGCTGCTGCTGCTGATCCCAGGAGCGGCCGCCGGACTGGCGGAGCTGCGCCACCGCCGGTCGTTTCTGGCGGCCGCCGTCGTCGGAGCCGCGCTCTCGTTTGCTCCGCCGATGTTCGGACACTTCATCAACGCCTGGCGCTGGCTTCCGCTCGTGCCGGAACACCCCGGGGCCTATCTGGCCGGAGCCGGACGCGATCCGGGCTACGCCGAAGCCGTGGAACAACTGTGGAGACTGCCTGAACACGGCGGCCGTGTCCTGCTGTTCATGGAACGCCGCACGCTCTTTGCTCCGCCCGGATGCCGGATTTTCTCGCCTTACTTCAATGCCGCTTCCGCCCGGATGCCGGACTCCGCCGCTGAACTGCGGCAACGTCTCAAGGACTACGACCACCTGCTGGTCGGCTCCGGATTGACCGATCTCGACGCCCAGGCCGCCGTGCGTCCGGAACAGGAAAAACTCATCAGCCAGCTCGGCGAACTGGTTCAGTCCGGCGGGCTTTCCCCTCTGCCGCTGCCATCGGGACGCGGCGATTACCTGATTCTGCGGATCAATGCTCCCGACGCCACCGGCGCGACGTGCTCAACCAGTTCGACCAATTGACTCCGGAGCGACAGCGCCGAAGCCGCCGCCCGGGCGCTGCCGGGAAATCCGCGCCCCCTGAGGTAATCATGGACTATTTTCCGCCCCTGTACCAGCGCCGAAGCCTCGCCGTAAAGACCGATCATGCCGTCGATGTGCCGCAGCACCTCTTCCCGCCATTCCCCGAGCGTGGGCGGCGCTCCGCCGGCGATTTCGCGGAACAGCCAGGGATTGCCCATCGCCCCCTGCGCCAGCATGACCCGGGTGCAACCGGTTTTTTCCCGCATTTCACGGTACGTCTCCACTGAGTTGACTCCGCCATTGGCGATCACCGGAATTCCGGGAAAGCTCTCGCGCACCGCCCGGATCACCCCGAAATCCACCTCGCCGCTGTAGAAATGCTCCCAGGTGCGCCCGTGCACCGTGATGGCTGCGGCGCCGAGATCGACCAGTCCGCGGCAGAGGGCAAGGGTCGGCTCCGGATCGCCGGTCCCGATAATCCGGATCTTGGCCGAGACCGGAAACCGCGACGCCGCGGTCAGCACTTCAAAACAACGCAGCGCCCGATCCCGGTTCCGGCCCAGCGCAGCTCCGGCCCCCTTGCGCACCACCTTGGGAACCGGACAGCCAAGGTTGAAATCCAGCAGTGAAAACTCGTGCCGGTTGAGCACTTCCGCCGCCCGACGCAGCAAATCCGGATCGGCACCCACAACCTGAACTCCGAGAAATTCCTCGTCCGGAGCCCGGTACAGCAGCGGCTCCGAACGCCGGGCCGCGTAGGCGAGGCTGGCCGCATCCACCATCTCGGTGAATACATAACGACAGCCGCACCGCCGGGCCGCCGCCCGGTAAGCCGCGTCGGTGAAACCCGACAGCGGCGCCAGAATCAAAGCATTTTCACCGTAAATCATATTCCGGAACATCCAGTTTGCTGAAATCAGCCGGCCCGCCGCGCCCGGTCAGGACTGTCCAAGCATTTTCCGCTGCAGCTTTTTGAGAGCCTGATTCTGGATCTGACGCACCCGCTCATTGGTGCAGCCGAGCATCGCACCGAGTTCCTCAAGTTTGCGTACCGGTTCGCCATCCAGTCCGAACCGCAGCTTCAGCACCTGCTTTTCCCGATCGGGAAGCGTGTCGAGCAGGGCGATCAGCTGCTCGATGTCCTCCAGCCGCGTCAGCTCCTGGTCCGGCGGCGGAGTCGATTCATCAACAAAAAAATCGATGAGCTCGGAACTGTCCGGATCACTGCCGGACAGTGTCGCATTGAGTGAACGCATGTCCGCCTGACGGGTGTCGCGCAGCCGCCGGATGGTGACCAGCGGCAGATCCAGCGCCGCCGCCAGCTCCTGATCCGTGGGCGAACGCCCCAGTTCACTGCTCAGCTCCGTGGCCTTGCGCCGGATTCGGCGTGAATTCAACTGGGTGCCGATCGGTACGCGCACCGTCTGCCCCTGCTCGGCAATCGCCTGCCGGATCGCCTGCTTAATCCACCAGGCGCTGTAGGTGCTGAATTTGGCGCCGCGGGACGCATCATAACGACCGGCGGCCGTCATCAAGCCCCGGTTACCCTCGGAAACCAGATCGTCCCAGGGCAGTCCCCGCCCCAGAAAATCATTGGCGATCTTGAGCACCAGGCGCAGGTTGTCTTCAATCAGTGCATCGACTTCCTGCCGGCGCCCCCCGGCGTTATCTCCCCCGCTTGTATCCATCACTCCTCCGACCTGATGCGGCGGCAAACGCCGCCGCCGGGCGTCATCCCCGCACGGCGCAGCTCCCGGCGCCGCCCCGCGGGCGCCGGACCGCCGACCGGACCTCCTCAAATCCGGTCGAGCGTACTCTTGTATTCCGTCAGCAGCGCCTCCAGGCTCACCCGGAACGCCGCCGAGCGGCCGGCAATTCTCAGCTCCGGCTCGGCAATCACCCGGCCGACCAGCGCCGCCGGCACTCCCGCCAGCGCCGCCTCAAACGCAGCCTGATTTTCGGGCCTGACCGTGGCGACAAACCGGCTGTGGGTCTCGGAGAACAGCAGTTCGAGATCCGAACATCCTTCGCCGGGAACCGCGGCCAGATCAATATCCAGCCCGAGCCGGCCGCCCATCGCCGTCTTGGCCAGCGCCACCCCCAGGCCGCCCAGCGCCGGCGAAATCAGCGACGCCGCCAGTTTTTGCGCCGTTGCGGAACTGACCCGCCGGTAAATCTCCAGCGCCGGACCGGCTTCCACCCTGGGCACGGCATTGCCGGTGTAGCCCAGCATGTTGAAGTACTCGCTGCCGCCAAGCTCAGGCCGGGTTGCTCCGATCACATAGACCAGGTCGCCCGCCGACTTGGCGTCAAAGGTCACCGCCAGATCAATGTCGTCCATTTTGGCAATCACGCTGAACAGCAGCGACGGCGGAATCGAGATTTTACGCCCGCCCCGGGTGCTGTCGTTCTTCATGGAGTCCTTGCCCGAAATGCAGGGCACCAGGTAAGCCCGGGTATAGTCGTAAAGCGCCTGATTGGCCCGTACCAGCTGCGCAAGTTTGTATTCCCCATCGGGAGTTTTGTCGCTCTGCACCGGATCCGGCCAGCAGAAATTGTCCAGTCCGGCCACCTTGCCGAGCCGGCCGCCCACCGCGATCACCCGCCGCACCGCCAGGTCGATGCAGCCGGCCGCCATGTGGTAGGTGTCGATATCGCTGTATCGCGGCAGTATCGCCGAGGTCAGAATGATGCCCTCGCGACTCAGCGGCTCAATCATCGTCACCGTCGCATCGGAAGCGACATCGCGCATTTTGCCGCCGAAGGGCTTGACCACACTCAGCCCCTTGACTTCATGATCATACTGCCGCGCCTTGTACTCGTCGGAGGCGATGTTGAGCTGTCCCATCAGCCGGACCAGGTCGGCGGCCGGATCGCGGCCCGTGAGATCGGGTTCCGGAAATTCCGGAGCCCGCCACCGGGCCTTGAGATGCATCCGGGGCAGTCCGGTGTGCATGAAGTCGATGTCAATCAGCGCGACAGTGCGGTCGCCGTACATGATGTGAAACTTGCCGCTGTCATTAAATTCACCCAGCACCGTCACTTCAACGTCGCGGCGTTCGGCCAGCGCCTTGAATTCGTCAATTTTTTCCGGCGGCACGGCAAAACTCATGCGTTCCTGCGCCTCGGAAACCAGAATTTCCCACGGCTGCAGTCCGGCGTATTTGAGCGGGGCGGCCTTGAGATCAAGCCGGCAGCCGCCGCACTCTTCGGCCATTTCGCCGACGCTCGAAGAGAGTCCGCCGGCACCGTTGTCGGTTATGAACCGGTAAAGGCCGCGGTCGCGGGCCTCCATGATGAAATCTCCCAGCTTTTTCTGGGTGATCGGATCCCCGATCTGCACCGCCTGCACCGGGCTGTCCTTGTGCAGCTCCTCGCTGGAAAAGGTGGCGCCGTGGATTCCGTCCTTGCCGATCCGGCCGCCGCCCATCACGATGAGGTCGCCGGGACGGATCGTTTTGCTCGCCCCCCTGACGCCGTTGATCTGCTTGGGCAGCTTGCCGACGGTGCCGCAGAACACCAGCGGCTTACCGATGTAGCGCGGATCAAAATACTCCCAGCCGTTGCCGTAGGGAATTCCGCTCTGGTTGCCGCCGTCGATCACACCCTTGTGGACGCCGTCGCGCAGCCGCCGCGGATGCAGCAGCCCCTCCGGCACTTCGGCCGGATCTGTGAACGGCGACCCCAGGCAGTACCCCCAGACGTTGATCAGCAGTTCGGCGCCCTGACCGGTGCCGAGCGGGTCGCGGTTGACGCCGACAATTCCGGTCATCGCGCCGCCGTAGGGATCGAGCGCCGAAGGACTGTTGTGAGTTTCCACCTTGTAGACGACATCGCACCGGTTATTGAAGT
Organism: uncultured Lentisphaeria bacterium; assembly: GCA_949298075.1. Classification (GTDB taxonomy): domain Bacteria; phylum Verrucomicrobiota; class Lentisphaeria; order Victivallales; family Victivallaceae; genus UBA1784. The sequence goes on along the minus strand of CASFVA010000036.1, from coordinate 100,417 downwards.
CAATGACTCCGGCGTTGTCCTTGAACACCGACACCAGCCAGTCGACCTTTTCTGCAATCTCCCGCGTACTTTTCTGAATGAAAGTCTTGTAACAGGAGACAATGTGACTCGTTTCACCGGTCTCTTCGTTGGTGTAATCGATTTCAGCGCTGAAAATCTTGTGTTTGCAGTGCTCGCTCCAGGTCTGGGCCAGCACCTCGAGCTCGACGTCGGTCGGATGGGGCGGCAGTCCGTAGTCCGCCCGGTTCCTGACGCACCTGAAATAGGCCTGGATCGACTTCATCTCCTCCAGCGACAGCGCAAGCACCCCCCGCCGGCTGATTTCCATGAGTTTGTCGTCGTCGACTTCAAGATCGTAGCCGCCGACCACCCCGCCGGCCTGGGCCTTCACCCGCGGCAGATTGAGCGGAATTCCCTGCGCCGCCTCCTCGCCGGAGAGCACCAGCACGGTCTGAATCAGTTCATTTGCCAGCAGCCTGCAGCCGATTTCCCGGGCTTTGGCCGCGTCGAGCGACCTGGAGTAGAGCAGATACTCGGTCGACGAGGCAATGAACTCCTCCTCGCCGAGGCGCCGGCCGAGAATGTCGCCGACCGCCGAACGCAAGGTCCGCGCCACGTTGTCGGTCACGCCGGGACGAAATCCGACCACCACCACGAAATCGCAGGCAGGCAGCTCGATGAAATTGGCCGACTTCGATGCGCCGACCCGCCAGCCCTGCAGCACCGGATTGTAAAGCAGTTCGGCAATGCGCCGCGCCTCGGAATCCGTGATGTCGGCCGCGATCGTGTAAACATCGCGGCAGCGAACCGCATCGACTTGAAAACCGAAAACATCCTTGATCTGCTGCCGCACGCTTTCCCCACGGGCATCACGCCACTGCGGCAGGGGAGAAATTTCCACCCGGTAATTCACTTTGCACCTCTGAAAATATGTTGATTGTCGCTCAGGTCGCCGGAGCAGATTCCAACTCCCGGATTCCGGCGGCGTAAACCTCGCTGTAGGTCCGGTAGGCGTTGTTGTAACGCTCAGCGTTTTCCCGGCTGAAGTTCTTGATGGCATAGCCCCGGTAGCGCATCAGCTTGGGTCCGCTGCGCTCCAGAATCGCCCGCAGCTGGTTGACCAGCGTGATTTCGGTCTCGGTCAGCATCTGCTCGTTACGCACGAGCTCGACCCGGCTGTCGGATTCGATGAATTCATGCAGATTGGGATTGTCGTTCCGGATCGCCCGGTTTTCCAGCTCAATGAAACTCTGCAGCACCTTGACGCTGTTTTCCACCATGGTGAGATAACCGAGCATGTTGCGTTCACGCACCGCGGTATCCCGGCTGGAAATCATCACCAGCAGCGACCGGGTATCGGCTCCGGCCCGCCGCATCAGCTCGGCGCTGACCTCGTAAAACTCCAGTCGCCGCTCCTGGTCGGCGGCAAAAAGATCGAGGTTGAGCAACTCGGCGACCCGGTCATAGGCGGCGTCGCGCCGTCCCATCAGGGGGGGGAGGTTCATTTTGACGAGATGATCGATCCGACGCGGCTCCGCCGCAGCCGGGCGCAGGCCGTCCAAAGTCCGCCTGACCCGGCTGAAAATCTGATTGGTCAGATTGAAATTCAATCGGTCACCCCCGCTCCCCGGGCCGGTTCCGGCTCACGGCAAATAGGTAAATTCGAACGCCTTGGTCGCCTGGACCGCATCCCGGATTTTCTCGACCAGCATTTCCGGCACCTCGACGTTGGTCTTGACAATCGTGAGCGAATTGCCGGTGGCAAGGTCCTGCGGAGCCCGGATGTCGATGATGTTGATGTTCTTCTCGCCGAGAATTCCGGCGATGCGGCCGATCACCCCGGGGGCGTCGGCGTATTCGACAAAGAGGTGATACCCGGTCGGATCAAGATAGAGTTCGTCAAAACCGTTGAGACGCGACAGCATCAGCTTGTTCTCGGTGATGGTGCCGCGGGCGCCGGCCTTGTAGATCAGGTTGCCGCCGACGAAGAGGTCGATGGTCATCGCCTCGCCGTAGTGCTTGTTGTTGTCCACCTCGCGATTGACCAGCTCAATACCGGTTTCGGCGAGGAAGTTTTCGGCATCCTTCGGCCCGTTGTCGGCGGCGAAGTCGGCCGCGATGCCGGCGACGATCGGCGGCAGCATCCAGGGTTCAAATCTGGCCAGGTCGCCGTAGAAGCTGGTTTCAATGCGGGTGGGATTGTTTTCCCGGCCGAGATAGGCGTGCGCCAGCTTGGTCAGCACATAGGCCAGTTTCTGATACTTCTCGTCGAGCCCGTCGGGCAGCGCCTTGTTGACGACGCACTTGGTGACGCCCTGTTCAAAATAGGCGATGGTCTGCTCGGCGGCCCGCTTGGCGGCCGTGAAATTGGCCTCGACGGTATTGGCTCCGAGGTGGGGGAGCATGACGTCGGCGACATCGGCCACGCTCTTGGGACCGGGAGCGTCTTTGGGATAGACGTCGTCGCAGAAAATAATCTTCTTTTCGGCCTTGACCGCCCGGAGATCCTCCTCGTTGAGGATGCCGTAACGCGCACAGTTGATCAGCATGGCGCCGGGTTTCATCAGTTCAAACAGCCGCCGGTTGATCATGCCGCGGGTCTCGTCATTTTCCGGAATATGCAGCGAAACGATGTCGGACTCCGCGAAAATGCGTTCGACGCCACAGAGTTCCACGCCGAGCTTGTCCGCCAGCGCGGGGGACATGATCGGATCGAATCCGAGAATCTTGACTTCGAAACCGGAGAGCCGCCTGACCAGCAGCTGCCCGATGTTGCCCAGTCCGAGAATGCCGACGGTTTTGCCGGTGAGTTCGCGGCCGAGGAATTTGCTTTTCTCCCAGTTGCCGGCGCGGGTGGAAATGTCGCCGGAAATCATGTGCCGGTAGGCGGCCAGAATCATGGCGACCACCTCTTCAGCCACGGCGTTGGCGTTGGCTCCGGGGGTGTTCATGACGTCGACGCCGCGTTTTCTGGCGTATTTGATGTCGATGGTGTTGTAGCCGGCGCCGGCCCGGACAATCAGCTTGAGCTGCGGCAGTGCGTCGATGATTTCGGGGGTGATCTTTTCGCTGCGGACAATCAGAACTTCGGTGTCGGGATTGTTCCGGATCTGTTCACTCAGCTCCGTGGCGGCATCGAGCACCACCGCGTAACCGCGTTCGCTGAGAAGGTTGGCGGCATACTTGTCGAGCTTGGTGGGAATTAAAACTTTACGCATCGAAACATCTCCCGCGTTAAACCGTTTGATCTGTAAAATTCAAAGTTTATTAATATACCACATAACCGCTGATAATGCAAGACCCGGAGTCCGCCGTCCGAGCGGGAGAATCCGGCCGGCGGACTCCGGATCCCCAGGTATCCGGGTTTATTCCGCCACCGCCAGCACGAAGCCGGGCGCCGCCGGAACAGACGCGTCAAGCCCGCCGGGAACGCTGAGCACCTCGCCGGCGCCGCCGACCGTCCGCCACCGGCGGCCGGCCGGGATCTGTTCGGACACCAGTTGGCTCCGGCCGGCGGCGGCGCCGATTTCACGGTAGACAATCACGGTATCCAGCCCCTGCGGATGGCGGCTGACAAAACCGGTGAACGACCGGCCGTCGGGTTCATCGCCGATCGGAAAGATTTCGCCCTCCATGATGCGGTCGCGCCAGCGGCGGTGCAGTTCCATGACCGTCCGGCAGCGCCGCCGCATGGCTTCGGGCAGCAGCGACGGGGCGAACCACAGCAGCGGCGAGGCGAACATCGGCACCGCCAGCCAGTATTCCCACGGATAATCCCGCGGATCGCAGAAGCCGGCTTCGTGAAAGCAGCCGTCAACATAATCGAGGGGATTGGCCACTTCAATCTGGAAGTTCTGCGGCCGCAGCAGCCGGGACAGCCGCCACAGATTACGCAGGGCCTTTTCCGGATGGTAGTTGCGTCCCCAGGTGTGGCAGAGGTAGCGGTTTTCGAGAAAAATGTTGCCGAACTCCAGAAAACTGCAGTAACCGGGACGCTGCCCGTTGGTCGTGTCCATGTTGATGAAAATGCCGCCGCCGGAGGCTGTTTTGAGCCGTTCGAGCAGTGACCGGAAATTGCGGGCGGCGCGGGATGAACGCAGTTTGACTCCGTCGAACTTGAAAATGCCGATCCCGTACTCACGGTGATATTTCAGCACCGTATCGGCAAAAGCGCGCCAGTCGTCGTATTCGCAGTTGACTGAGGGGGCCATCCAAAGTGCCAGCTTGATGCCGGCCCGGTCTGCGGCTTCCCGGAGGGGGGAGAGTGAACCGCCGAGCCGTTCCGACACCTCCCAGTAGTCCGGCGTCACCCGGTGGTTCAGCACCGTGATCTCATTCAGCGTGCCGCCCCGCTGCCAGCCGTCATCAATCTGATAATGGGTGGCGCCGCATTCGGCGGCGGCGGAAATTTCACGCACCAGAAAGTCCGCATCCGCCAGCTCCCGGAACCGGCCGCATCCCCAGGGATTGACCACCACCGCCCGGTGACGGGGATCGGAGGGAAACCTCAGACGCTGATACGCCTTGAGGCTCCGTACCGCGCCGGCGCGGTCCGTGTAGATACCGACGGCGGTCCGGTCGCTGACCTGCCATTGACCGGGGACCACTTCAGCGGGATGAACGCCCCAGTTGCACGACTCCACCCGGTGTCCGGACCAGATGAAACTGAAATTTTCAAAATCCCGCCGCTCCTCGTCCGGCGGCGACTCCTGGAAAAGGAAGAATCCGGTTCCGGCGCTGTCCGAGGCGAACAGCAGGTTGCCGCCCAGGCGGCCGGCGGCCGGGCTGGAAACAAATTCCACCAGGTCGTCTGTCAGATCGGTCCGGCCACGGAACCGGACACTCAGTTTGGGCGTCATAGGTCCGGCGGCCAGCAGGGAATCGGTGAAGCCGTGGGGCGGCCCGCCGGCGTCTCCGTTCAGTCCCCGGTGGTTCCAGTAGACATTCGGAGTCACCGCGCTCCGGAAGGCGGCAAGCGTCCCGATCACCGGCAGACCGCGGTAGAGAAAATACTCCCGGCGGTAATCAATGCCCCGCCGGACATCGGTCATGTCGACCGTCACCCGGACTGCCGCGCCATCCAGCAACGACTGCGGCAGGGACTCGGCCCGCACTTCGCCCAGCTGCCAGGGCGCCGCGGCGGTCGGCGGCTCCAGTCCGACAAAGGCGAAGTCGGCCGCACCGTTGGCGGCGGCGGCCCGGTTGACGCCGTCAATGCCGGAAAGCTCCACCGTGCGCGGAGCTCCCAGGCTGGCAAGTTCCACCACCCGGCGGATGGAACCGTTGGTCATGGTCAGCAGACCGTTCTCGAAAGTCACGACTAAGTCCTCATCACGCAGCAGAATCATAAATTTCTCCACAAATTGACGGTCGGGAGACCTGTTCCCGGACCGTAGAGTTAATATAGGGGAACTTTGTCGTTTTTCAAACCGCCGGATACTTGAAATGACCCGGGCAGGAGGTTATTGTATAAAGCGACAAAACGCTGAGGCAAATGAATATACTGTCGGAATTCTCCTGTTTCATCAATTTAATCAGAGGGTAGTTTCATGAAAAAATTCTGGTTGCCGGCGCTGCTGCTGGCCGGACTGGTCGGTTACGCCGCCGATTTCGACGCGCTGGTCACCATCAACACCAAGAAACCGGTCAAGGTCGAGGCCTCCGGTTCGAAAAAAGTGACCGATCCCAAGGTCAAAACCGGCGCCCGCAAAGTGGTGGCGTTTCCGGTGGACAAGGAGTGGAGCGACATTGCGCTGACGGTCACGCCGGCGGAAGACGGTAAAATCTCGCTCCAGTTCGCCGGGCAGACGACCCGAAATTCCGCCAAGAAACCGGTCTACAACTGGGTGGACTTCGACCAGGTTTCGGTCAACGGCAAAGTTTACGTCAAACGGCCGGTGGCCGCGTCTGCCCGCTCTTACGGAGCCAAGAGCATCCGGGTGGACGCCACCTCCGGAACGCCTTTGGAAATCAAAGCGAAAATCCGCAAAAGTCTGCCTACCGATGCCGCCCGCGGCGAATACAACGCCCGCAAAAAAGCCGACCGGGCCGCGATTAAGAAAGCAGCGGCCAAAAAAGCGGCTCAAAACGGAAAATAAAAACCGAAACGGGGGGCGGGCAGCCGTCCCCCGCTTCGTTTCAGAGCCGCCTTTGGCCCGAAAACGGTTCTTCCAATTCCATCCGCCACGTTTAGGCAGAAGGAGTCAGCGTCCGCCCGGGGAATCTCCGGCCGGCGGCGCGGCAGACACCGGCGGCGCACCGGACACCTCAATTCCCTCCGACGCCTTCAATCAGCCGCCGGGGCCAGAAGCCGCAGCGTGGCGTAAACCGCCAGGTTGTGACCGTCACCGCAGGCCGGAAAGGGCGTGGTGCGCCGGTAGCGGCCGGCCGCATCGCGGTCGGTGCGGACCATCATGAATTTCAGCGTTTCTCCGGGTTTCGGCGGATTGCCCAGCAAATACCCCGGCAGTGCGGCAAACGGCAAACGACCCTCCACAACGTAACCGCCGGCATGCCGTCCGACCCGGTATTCCAGTCCGGCCGGGGCTTCCGGTTCGAGGGAGTAACGCTGCCGGGCCGACTGCACGGCGGTCCGCAGATAGGCGGCTCCGGACGGAGAAAACACCAGCTCAAAGTAAGTGTGAAGCCGCTCATCCGGCAGCAGAAAAAATTCAAACGAATCATCGCGGTACGGATGGCGGACATTGGTTTCAATCACTTCAGTATCGGCAATTTCCGCGCAGAAGTAGACAAAATGGCGATCCCAGCCGAGCCGCCAGCGGGTGGCGGAGGACTCCCGTTCGGCGCTGTCCAGCGGATATTCGCCGTCACTGCGCCAGGCGCCGTCCCACTCCCCGGGAGCGGTCATCCCGTCAATCCGCAGCGGTACGGCCAGCGGCGGCGCGGCAAACACCGGCGGCGGAATCCGCCACTGCAGGTCGCGCCGGATGGCGCGTTCCAGATCGTCAAGATAGCGCGCCGCGCCCCCCGGAGTACCCCAGTTGCAGCTGTTCGGCGGCGGCTCCACCCGGGTCAGAACGCTCCGCACCGCCACTCCTTCCGGAGAGTTGACCGCCTTGGCCCGGAACGCGGCCGGAGTCCCGGCCGCCTGCCGGACCAGTTCCTGAAGCCGGAGCTCGCGACGGCGGCAGTCCCGGGCCAGAACCCATTGCCGGACCCCGGCGAGCGCGGTCGCCGCCAGAATGATTCCGGCGATCGCAAGTCGACGGCGCCGGATCATGACGCAGCCGGCGGAACCGGACGGCGGAACGCCCGGAGCTCATAGGGTTTCAGGCGCAGCCGGTGACGGCCGGGCGCCACCGCTTCGCCTTCCGGAACCGTGAACGCAGGCGTGGGGAAGTCCAGTTCGGCCTCCAGCTCCCGGCTTCCGGTGTTGACGATGTAGCGCCACTCCATGCCGTCGCCGGAGAAACGCCGGATCCGGATGTCCCCGGAGGGCGCCCACTCATCGGCAAATTCCTGCGCCGGCAGCGCCCGGAACACCCGGGAAAACTCCGCGATTTCCGGTTCTGAGCCATGGGTCCCGATCAGAAAACCGCCCCGGGTCGCCCCCAGCAGATCCCCGAAGCGCAGCGGCAGCACATACGGGCGCAGCACCTCGCGGCCGGCGGGATTGAGCACGCCGACCCGCCACACCGTCTCGCGCAGCCACGGAGTACGCAGCGGATTGGGCGCATCCTTTTCCCGACTGTCCATGTTAGGCTTGTGACCGCCGCCCACCCGGGACTCCCAGTAGATGTCATGCTGGTGGATCAAAATCCGGCGGGCGCCCTTCAGAATTTCATAGTACTCGGGCGTCTGCTCCAGCTGCTCAGCCCGGGCCAGCGCCGCAGCCGGCTCGCCCATGCCTTCCCGGTGGCGGGCGGCAACCGGGAAGACCGTGTGCATGAAAGCCAGATTCGGCTGATCGCCGCCGAGCCGGGGATCAAAACCGGCCTCCCGCAATTTCCGCGTCTGATAACCTGGGATCATGAACTCCGGATCCCGGAGAAAACGTTCGTAACTGAAGCGGGGATTGACCGTAAGGGTGAGATCCGGCCGCCGTGTCTGCAGATGCTCAGCCAGTTCCCGGTGAAACTTCGTAACCTGGAGACAGCGCCAGTCGAGCCACTGCTCGCGGGCGTGCTCCAGCAGCCACCGGGCGTAAAGTTCCCCTCGCCGGGGATCGGCCCGGTCCACCGGCACCCGGATTCCGGTGTCACGCTCAAAGGCGGCGACGACATAGTCGTTGTAGCCGGCGTGAATGCTGCCGAACGACAGAAAGGAGCGGGGCGAAATATTGAGCACCACTCCCTTGAACGCGGGGGAATCGCCGAGTTCGTCACAGACATCATCCAGCGCGGCTTTGACGTAATTTACGGTTTCGGGATGCATGAAGTTGAAAAGCGGCGGTTCGCGATGCAGTCCGCGGGTGGAGGGATCGCCGGTATCCAGCACCGAAAACGCGGTGGCGTGATAGGCGCCGCTCCCCAGTTTTTCCCGCGGCGGATTCAGATCGTACCCCGGCATGCTGTAGAGATTGAGTGCGGCGTAAAAATCCAGGTCGAGCGACTCAAAGCGTTTGCACCACAGCCAGGCAAATCCCGGCGCATGGGACCGCCCGGTGTACTCTTCGCCGATCCGCCCGCCGTAGAACCAGAGCGGATAAATCAGCGCCTCCTGCCCGCTGAAGCGCATGTAGGCACTCAGCCGGTCGGCAATCATCATGCCGCCCGCCGGCGAAAAGGGATCGACGCCGAAACCGCTGCACAGCGAGGGGTCCTCGAAATTCATGCCGACAATCCGCCGCCGGCCTTCGACCGGCGCCGCTCCCCTGGTGTGTCGGTCGGGCAGGCCGCCAAGCACCCGGCTCACCCGGACTTCCGCCACTGCGGCGGGAGTCCCGGAACGGGCGCTCATCGCGATCATGGTAACATCGGTGTCCGGCGCCCAGTAAATCCGCGAACTGGTCACAAAGCGCCCGGAAAGCGGCCGGCTGCCGCCGGTTAAATAACCGACCTGCATGTCAAAGGCGGAGCCGTTCGATCCGGAAGGCTGGAACACCAGGTCGGCGGTGCGTTTGCAGTCGTCGGGGTAATCGACTTCAATGAGATAGGGTACGCCGGACTCCGGCAGTTTCATCCGGACGGCGAAGCGGTCGCACCGCTCCGGTCCCGCTTCCAGATAACGACTTCCGGCCAGTTCGCCCACCCGCCACCGGCCGATGGCGGCAAAACGGTCGGGATCACCGGTCAGCTCCGCCGGGCGCAGAGTGAAAAGCGGTTCCAACCGGAAGCCCGGGGAATCCGAGAGCATCGGATTGCGGGCGGGAATACTCCAGAACTCCCGCCGCAGCACCTCCGTCCCCGCCGGGGAAAGCACCCGGAACCAGCCGCGGCCGGCGGCAGCCTGCAGTTCCGGTTCCACCCGCAGCCGGCCGCCGGGTTCAACCGTGAGCGGCTCCGGAGCGGCGGCAACCGTATGGCCGGCGGCGTCGACGCATTCCCAGCGGAACGTCTCCGGACGGGTTCCCGAATTGACCACCTCGAACCGCAACCGTTCCCCGGAGCGTTCCGCCAGTACATAACGCCGCAGTGAACGCGTGGCATACAGCGGCCGGATCCGGGCGGCCTCCGCCGCCACCGCGGCGGCGGAAAGCGGTCCATCGTAGATTTTAAACTCGTCGATCAGACCGTCGGCTGCCGCCCGGTTTCCGGGGGCGTCGGAACCGATGTAAAAGTTTTTGATCCTGGCAAAGTCCGCCGGTCGGGCCGGATGGGGAAAAGTTACGCCGGGGCGCAGCATCAGGTTGCGGGCGTCGTGAGCCCGGCCGGCCGCTGCGGCGACGCCGTCGACATACAGCGTGTAGTCGTTGTTTTCCCAGGTCAGGGCAACATGACTCCAGCGGCCCGGCTCCAGGAGGTTGAGGCCTTTCTTGCGGTCCGGAACAGCGTTGATGTCGGCCCGGACATTGGTGGACCAGGCGAAAATCGTCAGATCGCCTGAACCTCGCTTTGCGGATGGCCGGTCGGTGGAAAAGAGGCTGCGGATCGGAATTTTTTCCCGGGACGGCGTCTCCCACAGCGGCCGGTACCAGAACGTGATCGTGCCGCGCTTCAGGGAGAGATTGCCGGCGATCGCATAGCACAGCATCGCCCCGGCTCCGCTCATCTTGAGAGCCTTTCCCCGGATTCCGGGAGCGTACTCCAGCCGCCGTGCCGCCAGCGGCGCAGCCCGGATTCCGGCCACCGACCGCGGACTGCCGTCAAACGGAGCGTAAAACCGCAATTCCGGCTGGCCGGCGGCGGCGCCCCAGGCGACGGCGACGGCCAACCCCTCAAGCAGAAGGGACGCCGACTTCATTTAGCTTTTCTGCGGGCGGCGCGTTCAACGCGCTTTTGAATGTCAATCTCGGCGGCGGCGATGGTTTCCGGAGTCGATTTGCGGATTCTGGCGGCAATCGTGGCCGGTTCGCCGGCCTTGAGCCTGATCCGGAACTGCCGCACCCCGTGGGGACGGGAAGTCACCGCCACCGGTCCCTTGATCCGGACCTGGCCGTCAACGGCAACCTCCTCAAAGTCAGCCCAGTTCGCCACCCGCTTTTTATCGGGCCCGGTCGTGGGCTGACCATAGAACGACAGGATAGCTTCGCCGTCCTGCTCCAGCGCGAACACGACCTTGATCTCCCGCCATTCGTCGGTGAGATCGTATCGGATCGAATATGCGGTGGGGCCTTTGCGGCTCATCCGGGCCAGCCCGTCGCCGCACTCGCGGATGTCGACATTGGACTGGGCCCGAACCAGAACCACCGCGCCGGGTTCAACCGCTCCCAGTACCGCAATCACGGCAAAACATGCGATCAGCAGACCAGGTTTTTTCATTTTTCTGAACTCCTTTCGGTTTAATTTACAGTTGCGGCAGTCCCGGAATCCGGCGCCTGAGCTGCCAGTTCATAGGCGAACACCACACGGCCCGGCACGGCAAAAGTATCGGCCGTAAACACCAGACGACCGTCCTTCCAATCAAAAGGAACCGGCGCCAGCCGCCGGCCGGTGATGTCCAGCGCGAACAGTTCATACCGCCCCTCCGGCACGGCGACGGAGAACTCCGCCACGCCGCGGCGGCCCAGCAGCGCGGTCGCTTTGGGCAGCGCCAGCACCACCTGATCCTCCGGGGTGGCAAACTCCATGCCTTCGCTTCGCGCATCGGTGAGATGCAAAATCAGCCGGCGACCCGGTTCCGGCCGGTCGATCAATGCGGCGACGCACCAGCCGTGGCGGTTGTCAACGGTCAGCCGCCGGCCGGTGAGTCTGGCGCCCTCGGGCAGCACCAGCGCTTCGCTGCGCCTGCCGGCGGCCCGGAACGTACCGCGCCTGAGGTCGGCGGTGATTTCCCCGGTCGCGGAGGTGAATGTCTTGTCGCCGGGAAAATCAACCGGGCGGGACAATCCGGTTTTCCCGCCCGGCTCGGAACCGATCCGCTCCAGCAAACCCGCCAGTCCGCAGGCGGCGGGGAAGTCCTCGGTGTAAGCCGCGTCAAAATCGGCCCGCTTCACGTGACCGGCACCGTCCGGCGTCCCGCCGCCAGGTCTCCCCGGACGAAAAACGCCGCGGCGATGCGCTCACCCAGCAGCCGGACCGGATCGGCGGAAACCCCGAAATAACTCTGATTCGGCACCCGGCTGAAAAGAGACACATAACCTGATGCGTAATCAAACCGGTAGAGAGCACTCCAGTTCTGAAATGCGGCATAGGCGGCGAAAACCGGCGCCCCCTCGGCCCGGAACGCGTTGGGATAGCAGAAATTGTACTCCGTGACCGTGAAGGGCTTGCCGATGATCCGGGTGGGAGCGATGCTGCGCACCGGCAGAATCCGGACCGAGTCATTGAGCACCGAAGTGTTGATCAGTCGGATCGGCGGCTGGCCGCGTTTCCGGTTAAGGTATCGGGGATGATCCCAGTAGATGTGATCATCAACGTAATCGAAGTTTTCGCGCAGTCCCAGCGCCAGGGGCGCCTGCCGGTGGTTGAGTTCGGTCAGCGGGGCGCGCAATCCGAGCTGGCGCAGATAAGTTGCCATGTCCCGCCAGTACTCAAGGTATACCTGATAAAGAAAGCGCCGGAACACGGCCGGGCGTGAGGCGGTTCGGGCCTCTGCCGGATTCGCGGCGCAAAATTCCCCGAATTTCTGCCGGAAAAAAGCGGCGATTTCCCGATCACCCCGGCAGGCGTTGTACAGGCTGAAAATCATGTTCTCATTGAGTACGCAGACTCCGGCCAGCGCCGGTTCGTCAATCAGCGCCAGTCCGGTGTAGGGATTGACGTGGGTCAGCAGTTTCCGGGCAAACATCTTGAGGTTGCCGTTCATTTCAGGATGCAGCATGGCTCCGAGCTTGTAGTCACGCCGGCCGACCGGACCGCGGCCGACTCCGGGCAGAGTGGAAAACTCCCCGGCCACCGGATCCCGGATCGAATAAAGGTCAATCAGAATGTACAGACCGCGTTTCTTGAGCGCAGCGATCAGGTATTCCAGCCGATCGAGCTGCTCCGGATCAATTTCCAGTGAATTACCGGCGGTTTTGACCATCAGATCGCGGTCGTAATGGTGCAGCCGGATCGCGTTGTAACCGATCCGGCTCAGCCGCTCGGCCAGCTGATCGGCCTCGGCGTGGCTCATGTAGTTGGCGGTCAGCGTGAGGTTGGCGCCGTAGAAGCGCACCGGCACTCCGGGCCGCTTTTCAAATTCAAAATTCTCCCCGACCGCCCGGAGAAAGCCGTGTTTGCCCGCCGGAGCGTCGAGCTGAAACGAGAAATCCAGTGCCGACCCCGGTTCCACCGCGTGGTCAAACCGGATCTCCCGCCAATCGGCGTTGCGCCGGAACGTGTACTGCAAATCGGCGTCGAGCACCAGCCGGTCGGGCGACGATGCCGCCGCGACAATCATCCAGACCGCCCGGCCGTTGCTTTCAAACCGCAGTCGGGCCACCGGTTTATCTGTCACGGGGAAACAGGAGACGTAGAGACCGACCTCAGTATCGTCCCGGCTTTCCTTCCAGCCGACGTGGGCATTGGTGTAGTGCGCCGGGGGCATCCAGTTGCCGACATCCTGCCCGGCAACCACCGGAATCCGCAGGCTGGTGTTATCGGTGAAATCCACCCAGACGGAACCGATTTCCGTGCGTTCCGGCGGCGTCCAGGCCGAGGCGTGCAGCAGCACCAGCGTTTTCATCACGACACCATCCAGCGGCTGCGCCGCCTTGCGCGGCAGATATTTGTGCGAAGCACCGCCCAGCACTACACAGGAACGTCCCTGATTGGCGGCCGGATCAATGATTTCAAAATCAGCCAGCTCATGCGTCAGCCGTCCGGGCCGGAAGCTGCGCAGATCCTGCACCGCGCCGTTGTCGATCCAGCCCCCCCGGCGGTCCCGGGCCTCCTCGTCGGCAAATCCGGTGTTGGCGGCTTCGGACAGCGGCAGCGGAGCCGCCCGGCGGGGTTCGACCGCGGCGGTCAGCACGCCGCCGGTCAAAAAAATCAGCATCAGAAATCTCAACATAAACTGCTCCTCACCATTTGAAGTGAAGCGTACCGCTGGCGTGGCGCACGATCAGACAGCGGCCGAAGCGGGAGTTTTCCCACTCCACCGGAAGCGTTTCGTCGCTGAAATACGCCGAGGGTCCGCTGTCGCGGCGTTTGATAACCACTTCTCCGGCGTCGGCCGGAACAAAAAAACGCACTTCGGCATCGCGCAGGCCGCGCAGATCCATCCGCCCGCGGGCATCGGGTGTGCCGCAGAACGCGGTTTTGGTCGACACCACCGCGTCTTCCTCCTGACGGATCAGGGCCCGCGAGCGGAAGTGCGGCGCCTTTTCCAGCCGGAAAACCCCGACACCGTGTTTGAGGCGGATTTCCCGGCCGACCGGCACCGGCACACCCAGCGGAGTGGCGATTTCCAGTTCGGCGGTGGTGTCCGGAGTGTACCCGTTGAAATAAAACGCACCATCATGCCGGGCAATCACCAGCCGCGGCGGCGGTGACTCCGGCAACACCAGCCGCGCCCGCAGAATCCAGCCCAGTTCGGCCAGGCTCCAGCGCAGCAGCCGTCCGGTCGGGCAGACGGTGGCGCCGTCTCCCCGGAAAGGCTTGCGCGGATGCAAAGTGGGATTGCCGTCGATTTCGGACAGCTTCAACAGCGGCGGCAGCGAGCGCACGAAAATCCGCCGGCCTCCGGCATCGGTCCGGATGGTGGCCACCACCCGGCGGATCCCGTCTTTTTCCGCTTCCGCCAGCACCCGCGCCGCTCCGGCGGTCTCGGTCAGGGCGCCGCCGTCCCAGACGATGTTGACGCCGCCGGCGACTTCAATGGCGTTATGGCCCTGAGCCGAGCCGTTGCCGACCGCGAAGCCGCCGCCGTAGACCGACTGCCCGGCCTTCAGAAGGCCGCCGGTGATTTCAATCGTGATCGAACCCGCCACCGAGGCGGTGCCGGTCGCGGCGCCCACGTTGACCCGGTGGCCGCCGATCACGTTGCCGGTCACGGTGCCGCCCGTGACGCTGACGCTGATGTCGCCGCCCACGGAGAGACCGCCGGATGCGTTGCTCAGCAGCACCGCGCCGCCGGTCAGAGTGCCGATATTCGCACCCGCCGTCACCTCGACATTGACATCGCCCGTCACGCTCCCCCGGCCCGCGCCGTAAATGAGACTGGCGGAAGCCGCCCTGCCGCCGCCCGCCAGCAGATTGACGTTCTGCGCCGTGCCGCCGTCGGCTCCGCCCAGCAGCGCCCCCACCGTGCCGTTGGTCAGCTTCAGATTGGTCGTGCCGTCAAACTCTCCGCCCACAATATAGGCCCCGGAGGCGGTGACCGCCGTGTCAATCTCCAGGTACAGGTTGCCCGCACCGCTCATTCCAGCACCGGCAGTGATGAAACCTGTAGCACCGGCCATGGCGGCATCTCCCCACTTCGCACCCTGATCCGACGTGTTCAACGTCACCGTCGTCAGCGCCGCCTGTTCCGCCAGCGTTTCAGTCGCCGCCCCGACCGTGAAAGTCAATTGATTATTGTCAAGCGACAACGAGTAGTTCTTGCCATGGAAATAATTTGTATAGCTTTCATTCCGGGCGAGGGAAACCTTGTTGCCGGTGACATCAATGCCGATACTGCCAGTAAAAATCGACGCGTCATTGAACAACAGGTATTTACCATCAGCCTGGCTGCCGGCCGCCTCAAGTTGATAAACCACGCCGCCACTGATATTGCTGTAAACATCAATCAGCGCGTCGCTGTTGGCGGTTCCGAACTTGGAGATGTCGAAAATAATCGTTGCACCGTCAGCATTCACACTGCCGCTGGCAGTAGACAATGTCGCACCCAGTTTCAAATACCCGGTGATGGTAATACTACCATTGTTTTTAATGGTATCGGAAGCGGTTCTGAACTCTGTATTCTCCAGAGAAAGCGTACCTATATTGAAAATTGCCCCGCCATTATTTCCTGAAGCCGAGTTGCCGTCAAAAATCACGTTTCGAAGTGTTGCCCCTGACGTACCCTGAATATAGAATCCCCCACCCTGCACCGTTGCGGTGTTGCCAGTGAAAACGGTATTGCTGATTTCAGCAGTGCCATTTCCGGACAAATAAATGGCTCCTCCATATTGGGCGCTGTTGCCAGAAAACTCACTGTCGGAAACGGTCAACGTCTTGGAGTTGGCGACCGCACCACCAGCATAGAACGCACTGTTCCCGGAAAGCACTGATGACGCAATGGAAAGACTTCCGGAATTGTTGATCGCGCCACCACTGTAGTTTCCTGTATCCCCGGTGTAGTTTCCGCTGAACAGCGAGTCGGAAATCGTCAGGCTTCCTCCGGTGTTGACCGCACCACCACCATTGGAGACGGAACTGTTGCCGATAAATTCAGAATGCCCGATTGCCCCCCCGGCTTTGGAGTTAGCAAAAATTGCACCGGCGGAAGCTGCGGTATTGTAAAGGAACCGGTTGCCTGTAACTACAATTCCAGAATTGCCAATCGTTGTAGCGCCACCGTTACCAATAGCGGAGTTGCCCACAAACAACGCATCTGTCACCGCGCCGGTACCAAGCAGATACAGAGCTCCAGCCGTCCCGGATGCGGCAGTGCTCTGATTGTTGTAGAACTTTACAGTATTAAGTGTAAACGAACCACCGCCGACCGCTACAGCACCGCCGTTGCGCTCTGAGGAATTGTTGGAAAAAATCGTGTTTTCAATCGTCACATTGGTGTAATCATATCCCACCGAACTGATGGCACCGCCATCCGGGCTGCTGACCGTAGCCTGATTTCCACTGAAAAACGAACCGCTTACGGAAAGAATACCCTTATTGCGGATCGCACCACCGGCACCACCGGCGAAGTTGTTGGAGAAAACACTGTCAACCACCGTCACCGAAACCTGAGAATCCGCAGTTCCGTTGATATAAATCGCCCCACCGACTGAACTTGACACGTTATCAATCAACTTGACGTTGTCCAAAATCAGAGTACCGTCCGCGGAAAGCGCACCTCCATTGCCGTATTGAGTAATGCCGCTGATGGTGCAATCATACAATGCCAGAGTTCTGGCAGCGCTGTTTACGCTGTATTTATCGGTCAGGGTCATGCCGGACACCGCAACAATGTTATTGGCGGCTACAGCCTTTTCGATCGAATCATAACTGATTCCGGCGTAAATCACCCCGTTCACCGTCACTTCATGCAGCAGGCTGTCGGAAACAATGGCGGCCTGGGTCGCGCCGCCGGCCACATACAACCCATTGCCATCAAGGAAAGAGAAATACCCTTCCGTAACGGTGACGGCATTGCCGCTGAACCAGTTGCTCGTGGCGGCCTTCACCACCTGGCGCACCCCGGCTCCGCCTTCCTCAAAAAAGGCGGAACCGTCAATAATCATCGTTCCGGAGTTGATAATCGTATCAGACTCAGTGACCAGGGTAATCAGACCGTTGATGGTGCAAACACCGGCGGCCGCATTGGAAATGGCGCCTCCGGAAGCCGCCAAATTGCCGTTGAATACCGCATCTCCGATAACCAGGACCGCGGAATTGTTGATGGCTCCGCCAGTACCCGTTGTTGCCACGTTGCCGATGAATTCAGTATCAGAAATCGTGAGCGAGGTCATCTCCAGCCCACCATTTGAAATCGCACCGGCGGAATTGGACTGATTGCCGGTAAAAACCGATCCGGTAATGGTAATGATTCCCTTATTACGGATAGCTCCGCCACCGTTGTCGGAGCTATTGCCGCTGAACATCGTATCGATAATGGTAATCACACCGGTGTTGCTGGTATTGGCATCATTGTAAATCGCCCCCCCCACGGAATTAACCGATGTGTTGTCTGACATCGTGGATTTTTCCAAAATTATGATGCCGCCGTTATCCAAGGCCCCGCCATTGGTTGAGCTGAGTCCGCTGAATGTGGCACCGGTCACGGCCAGACATTTGTCCGAAAAGGCCATAGAGTATTTTTCACTGAAAGTGATCCCGGAAACAGCCACTACGTTCTGCGCTGCGAAAGCATCCTTGATATTGGAATAGGCCGGTCCACCATAAACCACTCCGTTAACCGTCACCTCGTGCAGCCCGTTGTCGGAAACAATTCCTGCCGAAGTAACGCCGTTGGCAACAAACAACCCGCTGCCATCGGTGAAAGTGGTGTATCCTTCGGTAACGGTAATGGCGTTGCCGCTGAACCAGTTGGTCGAGGCCGCATCCACCACTTGCCGCACGCCGACTTCGTTTTCCTTGAAGAACGCGGAACCGTCAATGGCCATGGTTCCGGAATTGACAATCGTATCAGATTCAGTTGCCAGTGTGATTAATCCATTGATGGTACAAGTTCCGGCAGCCGTATTGGCGATAGCACCGCCGGATCCGGACTGATTCCCGGAAAACACGGTATCACCGATGATGAGCGTCGCGGAATTGGTGATGGCACCGCCGCTGCCGGTGGTTGCCACGTTGTCGATGAAAGAGGTATCTGAAATGGTAACAGAAGTCACATCCAGCCCGTTGTTGGCAATCGCACCTCCGGAGTTGGACTGGTTGCCGGTAAACTGTGAGCCGGTAATGGTAACAATACCCTTGTTACGGATTGCTCCGCCGCCATTATCGGCGGTATTGTTGCTGAACACCGTATCAATTATTGTAAGCCTTCCGGTGTTGTTGGCGCTGGCATCGTTGTAAATGGCGCCACCGACAGAATTTTCAGAAGTATTGCCCGACAGGGTGGATTTTTCCAGAATCATCGTTCCGCAGTTGCCGAGAGCGCCACCATTGGTCGAACTGAGTTCGCTGAATGTACATTCAGTTGCAGCCAGAGTCTGATTGCCGGAACCAACCAGATATTTGGCGGAAAGGGTGATTCCCTGGGCTGCGACCACAGAATTGTCTGCAAACGCCTCGGGAATTAAGGTGTAGGGCTGACCGGCATAAAGGATACCGTTGACAGAAACTTCTTCCAGCCCGCTGTCGGAAACAATTCCGGCCGCCACGGGATCCTGGGAACGAGGACTTACTGACAACATCGCACACCTCCTTGAATTGGGGCTTGCCGCAGATTGAATCATATTCTGCGACCCGACTCTTTGTGTTATTTAAAAAAGTAAAATACTTTAAAGAAAATTGCATGCAATTCTAAGGTAATATAGCATGCCAAAGCTTAAAGTCAAGAGGTACTATGACGGCTTTTGCAAAAAAACAGAGGGAACAGCGTAAATGGGATTCAGGCATTTGACAATTGCTGAATCAAGTGCGTCCGAAGAGACGGAAAAGGCCTGAAAAAGCGCAGAATAACTGCTTTTTAATAATTCATTCTCACTTATATTGTTGTATGAATATGGTGAAAGTACAATTATCGCCTGATTGCGTTCCACCCGATACGGCTTGAAGCCGCGGTTGATTCAGGTTCTAATTTGGTCATACTGCCGGCCTGATTTTAGTCACTTGATAGTATTCCACTGCCCACAGCGATTGACCGTCAGGATGAAAATACAGTCCATTAACCGCGGGATATTGCAGGCTTATGCCACTGGGATACTGGTCTAAATCAACAATCCCGGCACTGCCAGACAGCTGGTTTCTATCCCATCCACCCCTGCGGCCAGAATACAGCAAATATCTCCCATTGTATTCCAACTCTCCGGAGATATTGTGCCATGGACACCATTTCATCCCCCAGTCGTCCGGAATAGCGTTCCAGGCTGTTTCAAAAAAATCGCTGCCGCGGCTGCCAATCACCCGAAACTGTCCGTCCGCGGCAGAAAACAAAATTTCAATCTGGGCCATGCAATCCGGACCGGCCGCCCAGCTATACAGGTAATTGCCGCAATTGTCAGCAGAACGGGTTACCGAAAATAAATCCATCTGTCTATAAACCTGTGGCAGAGTCGTGAGCCGATTATATTTATGCTCTGCAATTGAATAACTGCCAATCGCACTTGCCTGACCGCCATTGAAAAGAATTGCTTCATCATCGTTTTTGCCAGTTCCACCGGTAAAAAAGAACATTTCCCGGTCTTCCTGGAAAATTGGCAAACTTTTCGCCATCTGATTTGCAGAAATATGTACTTTGCGGTCATTGTCCCGCAAATCGCAATTCATCAAGGCCTTTTCGCCTAAAATCATCAGCCGGCCACGCTGCAACCATAAATCATTGATGGTGAAAGGAAAATCAACAATGCGACATAGAAGTTTCTGATCATCCAGGGATATCCAAACCCGCCGCCCTTCCGTAACTAGAACAGTGCCTTTGTCGATTTTCATTTTAAAGGCATAGCCGCCATTGGCTAACGGAACAGTTGTTTTCTTAGCGTAACATTGCGTTTTTTTTAACTGAAAAACAATGATCCGGCTCAATACCCCTGAAACAAATTCGCCAACACAAAACACCACGTAATGTCACCCTGGTGAGCAAGGAAGTTCTGCACCGCACCATCAACATTTTCGTTTACCTAAAGACGTCGCCATTCAGTATCGAATTTGGACTGTACTGCCCCGGAATCCGGAATCAGCTTCGGGCATCCACGAAAAAATTTATATTTAAATGCTGCGTCTGAAAACAGTCAAGTCCCACCACCGGAACACGCGCAATCATTTTCTTCAGCCAGAATCCAAGGCAGAATGGGGCAAAACCGGAAAGGCAGAAACAAGTTCAGAATAGGACTGAAAATATGGTGGACCCGGCGGGACTTGAACCCACGACCCGGAGATTATGAGTCACCTGCTCTAACCGACTGAGCTACGGGTCCGTGTCAAATCTATTGACAATATCATACTATAACTCCGTCAGTGCTCTGAAGCAAGGCGACACTTGAAATTTTAAGCATTTTCAGCAAAAAAAATTCTTTTTCTCGTTCAAGACACTTGTTTTTCAATAAAAGCGGGCTATATTAGAAAATCGTTACGCGGCGAGTCTCCATCGTCTAGAGGCCTAGGACACCGGGTTTTCATCCCGGCAACACGGGTTCGAATCCCGTTGGAGATGCCATTTCCCGCCGCACTTTACCATCAGAATACCCACATATCCAGCCGGCATCTTGACTGCACTGCCCCATGTTCACATGTTCTGCCCAATCCTTTGCGGCCAGATAATCGCTGGTATAGAACAAACAGCGCCGATGCAAGTTCTAATGCGCTGAATATTCCGGTTCTGATCACCTCAAACGGGTTGACTTGAGCGCCCTTTGCGGCTATAGTATTATAAAATATCAGTCCAAAAATTTCAGGAGACTTGCTGATATGTTTATTCTCATCGCGTCGTTTGTCGGATTTACCGGTCTGGTCGCCCTCGGGACCTGGCTGCTGACTCGAAAAACTGAACATTCATCCCGGGATGGTTTTTTTCTTGCCGGACGTTCCCTGACTTTTCCGTTTATCGCCGGCTCCCTGCTGCTGACCAATCTTTCCACCGAGCAGATGGTGGGACTGAACGGCAGCGCTTATTCCAACGGTCTCGCGGTCATGGCCTGGGAGGTGGTCGCTGTGGCCGCACTGGTGTTAATGGCGCTGCTGTTTCTGCCTAAATTTCTCAGAACCGGCGTTACAACCGTTCCGGAATATCTGGAACGCCGCTTTGACCACACAACCGGACTGATCTGCAACATCATCTTTCTGGCCGCCTACGTTGTCATTTTGCTGCCGATTATTCTGTATACGGGTGCCCAGGGCATGATCGGAATTCTCGGACTGGATGAAGTTCTTCTGAAACTCGGCGTTGTTTCCCCTTACTGGCAGCTCTTCATTGTGGTGACTGCAGTAGCGGTTATCGGAGCGTTTTATGCGTTGTGGGGCGGCTTGAACTCCTGCGCCGTTTCGGACACCCTGAATGGAATCGGACTGCTCATTGGCGGATTCATGATCACCTATTTCGCTTTTGTCGCCCTGGGAGGTGATGGCGGCTTTTTCAGCGGACTCAACATATTCATGCAGGAAGCCGGAGAAGCCGGCAAACTGAATTCCATCGGCCCTAACGGCTCGGAGGTCCCTTTCTTCGGACTTTTCACCGGAATTTTTCTGATCAATGTTTTCTACTGGTGCACCAACCAGCAGATCATTCAACGCACTTTGGGAGCAAAATCGCTCGCCGAAGGTCAGAAAGGCGTACTGCTTACCGCTCTGCTGAAATTGATCGGTCCGCTTTATCTGGTAGTTCCCGGCCTGATCGCGTTCGTCATGGCAATGGAAAAATTCCAGTTGATCCAAGTTCCGAGCAGCGATCAGGCCTACGGCGCCCTGGTTGCCTATGTGCTGCCCGGCCCGTTACAGGGCTTTTTCGCTGCGGTTCTGCTCGGAGCTATCCTCTCGAGTTTCAACTCCGCGCTGAACAGTACCTGTACCATGTTCAGTCTGGGCATTTATCAAAAAATGATTTCTCCAGATGCGTCTGACCTCAAAGTGGTGAAATCGGGGCGGCAATTCGGTTTCATCATGACGGTGATCTGTATTTTTGTGGCCCCGCTGCTTGTCAAAGCCGGTGGCATATTCAACTATCTTCAAACCATGAATGCCCTCTATTTCATTCCGATTCTCGCAGTGGTTCTGGTCGGAATGATCAGTCGTTTTGTTCCGGCGGCTGCAGCTAAAAGCGCGCTGATAGTTGGAGTAATCGCCATTGCCTTCGGATATTTTGTGGAGCCTTTCAACTCGGTGCTGACCATAATGAGTCAATACCATTTTGTCGCCCTGGTTTTCATCGGGCTGCTTGTGATGATGTTTGTCTGGGGAGCGTTGTTTCCCCGTTCATCCGCTTACCAGGAAGTGGACGTTAAAGCCACGGACCTCACGCCATGGCGCGGAACCATTTGGGCTTCTCTTGCGCTGCTGGCAATTGTTATTGCGATCTACTGGTATTTTGCTGACTTCTCGGTGCTCTGATTCACCTGGAGCAATTCAGCCGCGTCTGGCCGGAACGGATTAAATTCCGTTCCGTTTTTTTCGACACTCTTAAAAAGTGCTTACTCCGGGGTGGTATCAGAGCCAATACCAAGTAACCCTGCCCATGTTCCGCAATGCGAAACCGCCTCACTGCAGAAAAATTAAGGAAAAATTCTCATTCGAGGTTGAAAAAACAGCGATTCGGCGCTATTTTATTAAATCGGCGGCGGGTTAGCTCAGTTGGTTAGAGCGTCGGAATCATAATCCGCAGGTCCACGGTTCGAGTCCGTGACCCGCTACCACTTTTGCTTGCCTTATTCTTCTCCCCTTTTCGGAAAAAATCCGGTATTTCCGCTTCCGGACGTAAACGGGGAAAATTAATCATGGTTCCGCGCATCCGCTCAAACTGCTGCGGTTAAAACAGGGCAGATACGGTCAGGTACGCCGGCCATACCTCCCCGGCACAGACTTTTCGCAGCGGATGGCTGCTGCCGATCTAGAAAAAGTTGGCGCGGCGAAGCTCAGAGTTGCGCACGGGAAGCATTCACCAATATGCTCAGGTATAATACGTGATCACTCAGGAAAATCCGAGTAATTTTCCGATTTCGCCGAGCATGATATTCTCCACCTCCTCCAGCGAATCCAAGTCCATAGTTATTCCAGCAGCCATATCGTGTCCGCCGCCGCCATAACTCCGGGCCAGGGGGCCTACAGGATAGCGTTGATCTTTGCTGCGAAGAGATACTTTGAAGCCATCCGGCTGGCGATGCAGCAGCATAGCGATTATCACCGTATCGATGCCGCGCAAAATATCAATCAACCCCTCGTCTTCACGCAGTGCGAAATGATGCCGCTCAAGCATATCATCTGGAATGAATGCGTAAGCAAGTCGACCGTGACAGGCAAGCTTGAGCTGCTTTTCCACCAATTCAGCTTCAAATTGCAGCTGACGCATGGACTTGCTGAAAAACAACGTATTCACCACGTTTTCCAACTCGGCTCCGTGATCCAGCAGCTGCGCAGCCACCCGGAGGGCATCCCCGTCAGTGTTGGAAAATCTAAAACAACCGGTATCCGTCATCATGCCGGCAAGCCAACGACTGGCCGACTCGACCGGCAGTGGACGGCCGGACGCCAAGGCCAGCGTCGCCACAATTTCGCTGGCGCTGCAGGCAGCCGGGATCAGACAATCGTAACGGGCGGCAATTGAATTAGCGGGATGATGATCAATGCTCAGAAAATTCAACGTGCGCAGAAACTCCACCGATACTCCGGCAGCTCCCAAACGCTGTACGTTGGCGCAATCCAGCAGCAGCACCAGGTCGTACGCCTGAAACCCGATTTCATCCAATCGGCTCAGATATCCCTGACACCACTCACGATAACGCCGGGGCGGGGGCTCAGGCAGAAGCACATCAGCCTTTTTCCCAAGCCCCCTCAAAAAGGCCCGCATACCGAAAGTCGACCCCAGAGCATCGCCATCCGGACGCAAATGAGTTATAATAATAACACTTTCAGCCGCCAGCAAGTGCTCGCCAGCCTGCTCCAAATTGATCCAGCTCATGCTTTCTACCGTGCTTCCGGCTCGACGCCGCCCAGCATTTCCAGCACCCGGTCTCCCAATTCACGACGCCGATCCTGCTCAAAATTGAGCACCGGCGTGTGCTTGAAAGACAGCACCCGTGCCAGAGCCCGCTGAATATCCACCCGCCGATGGGAAATCTCCTGCATGACCTCAGAACGCTCCGCCGGAGAACCGCCAAAAATGCTGACCATAACAGTGGCATTGCGCAAATCCACACTGGAACGGACCTCAGTCACTGAAACCAGCATGTGCGCCGGAGCCAGAATATCCTTTTCAAAATAACGGGCAATTTCCTGCCGGATCAAGGTGTTGACCCGCGTCAGGCGATCGACTTTTTCCGCCATGAATAACCTCAGAGCGTAGCTTTTTTCAACTCAATCTCGTAGATTTCAATTTCGTCACCTTCGACGAAATCAGCAAAGTTGTCAAGGCGGATACCGCATTCCAGACCGGCTTTAACTTCGCGGACGTCATCCCGGAAATGGCGCAGACTGACAACCTCTCCATTGTAAATCAGCTCCTTGCTGCGCCGTACCCTGGCCTTGGCTCCAACCTTGACCACTCCGGAATCCACCCGGCATCCACAGATTTTGGGTCCTTTGCTGAGTTCGAAAATCTGCAGAATACGGGCGGTGCCAATAACTTTTTCCCGTTTTTCCGGTTCCAGTTTGCCGGCCAGGGCATCCGTGATGTCCTCCAGCAATTCATAAATGATGCTGTAAAGCCGGATTTCCACCCCCCGTTTCTTGGCCAGATCATTGACGCCGGGATTGACCCGGACGTGAAAACCGACTACGATTGCGCCGGTCGCCGCAGCCAAGTCAATATCGCTGTCACTGATCGGCCCGACTGCGTTGCTGACCACCTCGGCCTTAATCTTGTCGGATGGCAGCTGGTCCAGAGATTGGGCAATGGCTTCCCCCGAGCCTTTCACATCGGATTTGATAATGATGTTAAGCGTGTTGCGGTCTTCCCGGTTGAGTCGGCTGAAGAGGTCCTCGGCCGAAGCGATGGAACTGGTCGCCAGCATCTGGCCGCGCTTTTCAGCCACCCGGTCATCCGCCAGTTGACGGGCCTCCCGCTCCGAAGCACAGATTTCAAGCCGGTCACCGGCCTCCGGAACTCCAGACAGTCCCACCACTTTAACCGGGACACTCGGCCCGGCGGATTTCACCCGCTCACCCTTGTCATTGACCAATGTACGGATTTTCCCGTAATGTTCTCCGCAGAGGACAGCATCTCCTACATGCAGGGTACCATCCTGAATCAGGACACTGGCCGTCGGCCCCAGCCCCTGCTCCAGCTGGGCTTCGAGCACCACTCCGGAAGCCCGACGCCTGGGATTGGCCCGCAATTCCAGCATCTCAGCCTCTATCAGAATCCGTTCCAGCAAGTTGTCCAGTCCCTCGCCGGTTTTGGCCGAAACCCGGACCGTTCCGACAGTACCGCCCCAGTCCTCGCTGGTCAAGCCGTTTTGCTGCATGTGCAGCAGGACCTTGTCCGGATCGGCATCCGGTAAATCAATCTTATTGATGGCGACAATGATCGGCACCTTGGCCGCCAGAGCATGGTTCATCGCCTCCACCGTCTGCGGCTTGAATCCTTCCGAGGCTGAAACCACCAGCACAACCAGATCGGTGACGTTGGCTCCCCTGGCCCGCATACTGGTGAACGCGGCATGTCCGGGCGTATCGATGAAAGTAATCATCTTGCCGTTGAATGTTACTGTTGACGCCCCGATATGCTGAGTAATCGCACCAGCCTCCCCCGCCGTAACATGGGTATGACGCACCGCATCCTGAAGCGACGTTTTGCCGTGATCAACATGCCCCATGAAAGTTACAACCGGCGGACGCTCACGCAGCAGCGCCGGATCATCTTCCGGCTTGATTTTCGCCGGCGGCGCCGCCGGCGCCTTCTGAGCGGCGTCAATTACCAGTTCGAGGCCGTATCCTGCGCACAGCTTCCGCACGTTGCTTTCACTGATGGCCTGATTTATTCCGGCCAATTCCCCCAGTTTGATAAGGTCGGTGATAACCTCGTTCGGGCGCCGACCGACGGCTTCGGCGACATTCTTAACGATAAAAGGCGGTGAAAGATGAATTTCACCACTTTGAGGCACCGTTGCCACCGTCGGGGTCTTGCCCGGCTTGCCGGACTTGACATTGCCGGAGTTCTCAGCCGCGCGACGCGGAACTTTTCTGGCCCCGCGTTTGTCTTTTTCAACCAGCTTGGAAACTGCGGCTTCTCCCTGATCGTACAGGTCGGCAAAAAACAGCTCAACCAGTTCAACCATGTCTTCCGGAATCTGGCTGTTTTCCGCCTTCGGAGTCTCGATTCCCTGCTTGTTAAGCTCCAGAATAATCTCCTTGAACGAAACACCGTATTTCTTAGCAAGGTCTTTTACATATAATTTATTCACCTGTAATCTCCCCCGCTTTGTCAACCATTGAGCCGCTCCAGCGCCTGCGCCACCTCGTCCCGGTCAATTCCGGGAATGGCCAGCAAAACATCGGCATCAGCAGCCTTGATGCCATCAAGGGTTACAAATCCATTGGAAACCAGTAACCCGGCCGTGGCCTCAGCCACCCCGAAATCCTCGGCCAGCTGGGCCGCAGCCTGCCTCATCTTTTCCGCCAAAGTCGGAGCTTCAGAGGCAGCAGTTTCGCTGCGGAGGTTGACGTTCCAGCCGAGCAGTTTGGCGGAAAGCCGCACATTCTGGGCTTTGCGCCCGAACGCGACTTTGGACTGATCTTCGCTGACCAGAACGGACAATTCGTGTGTTTCCGGATTGACATCGACCTGCAGCACCTTGGCCGGCAAAAGCGCGTTGGCGGCATATTTCCGGATGTCCTCATCATAGGGTACGATGTCCACCCGTTCGTTCCCAAGTTCGTCAGTAATGCGGCGGACCCGGGTTCCGCGCATACCGACGCAGGCCCCCACCGGATCAATGCGCGGATCGGACGAGGCCACAGCAATCTTCGTCCGCCGTCCGGGCTCTCGGGCCACCCCCATGATTTTCACAAGTCCGTCATGGATCTCGGTAACTTCGCGCTCAAACAGCTTTACCACAAATTCCGGGGTGCTGCGTGATACAATCAAACTTGGTCCGGCACTGTTGATATCGACCTTGAGCAACAGTGCATTTATGCGGTCACCGACGACATACTGCTCGTCATGGATCTTCTCCTTGATCGGCATAATGCCCTCGGCACGCTGGAAATCGATAATGATGTTGCCGCCCTCAAAACGCCGGACCGTACCATTGATGATCTGTCCGACCCGGTCGGCAAACTCCTCCTGAACATTCTCCTTTTCAGCTTTGCGCAATTGCTGGACAATCGCCTGGCGCGCGGTCTGAGCCGCAATCCGACCGAAATTCCGAGGCGTCACCTCCCACTCCACAATCTCTCCGGGTTTGACCTCGGGGAAGCGCTCCCGGGCCCGGGCAATCAGCAACTGATCGCAATTGGGATTGCTCTCCACCACCTCCAGCATTGCCCACGCCTGAATTTTACCAGTCGGTGGATCAATTTTCACCTTGAGATTGCTGGCCGGATGAATACTCTTGCGCGAAGCGGTAAGAATGGCGCTCTCCAGCGCCTTGACCAGACTTTCACGCGAAATACCGCGTTCCTGCTCGATATATTCGAGAATGGTAAGTAACTCGTTGCTCACAATTAACAGCCCTCCATTTGACCGCTCGTTCCGGCGGCTGCGGACGCCAACGGGAATCAATCCGTCCCGCAACCACATCTTCCCGGCGTAAACACCAGTTTCCGAAAAACAAAAAAGCGGGCATTGACTCCCACTTTATCGCACCTCCGGATCAAGCGAAATAATTAAACCATCCCAATAACCTTTAATAATATAAGTTCAATTCAAAGATTATCAAGTCAATGACTGATATTTTATTAATATTATCGCCGCGGCGCTGGAACATTCCATCAATCTGCGATACATTAAAAATATGTGCTGAATTTGCATTGAGAAAAGATTTTCAGTTATTATGGACAACAGGGAACCGGTTTGGAGTGTATCAGAAGTCAACCAGGCTGTCCGGGAACTCATAGAAGGCAGTCTGATGCCGTTCTGGCTGTCAGGAGAAATCGGCTCGCTGGTGCAGCATCGCTCCGGACATGCTTATTTTTCTCTCAAAGATGACAAATCCCAGCTGCGGGGATGCTGGTTCGGTGGAGCCGAACGCATACGGCAAATGCAGATCGGCAACGGTTCTCTGGTGGAGGTCTACGGCAGACTCACCGTCTATACCGTTCGCGGTGAATATCAATTTTCCGTCAGCAAAATGCGTCCGGCCGGACTGGGAGAACTGCAGCGCCGTTTTGAAGAAGTCAAACGCAAACTGGAAGCGGAAGGATTGTTCGCTCCGGAACGCAAGCGTCCGATTCCCCTGCTTCCGCGGCGCATCGGAATCATAACCAGCCCCTCCGGGGCCGCCATTCGGGATTTTCTGCAGATCATCAATCGCAGGTTTCCCAATTTGAACATCAGAATCTTTCCCGCGCTGGTTCAGGGAGCCGGAGCCGCCGACTCAGTGGTGCGCGGTCTGGATTTTTTCAACCGGACCAATGGCGCCGACGTTTTGGTCGTCACCCGCGGCGGCGGCAGCATGGAGGATTTGTGGCCGTTCAACGAAGAGCGCGTCGCCCGGGCAGTGGCCGCCAGCCGCATTCCGGTTATAAGCGCCGTCGGGCACGAAATTGATTTTACCATTTGTGATTTTGCCGCAGACCTGCGGGCCCCGACGCCAAGCGCAGCAGCAGAACTGGTAATCGGACGGCGGGAAGAATTTCTGACCACCCTGCGCCGTTGCGAAAAGGACATCATTGCCGTAACCCAGCTCGCTCTCAACCGTTGGCGCCACCGCCTTGACAGCATCACCGCTTCCCCGGCCTTTTCGACGCCCCAGCACTTGCTCGACCTTTATCGTCAACGGGTTGACGAACTGGACGGCCGGCGCGACGCCGCGCTTGAATTATTCTGCAGCCAGCTGACCGGCCAGCTGGTGCGCCTGGAAACCGCCCTGAATGCCCCGAATCCGGCCCGGCAGCTCTAACGCGGCTACGCGCTGGTGTTCGACGCAGCCACTCGCAAGCCGGTAACCACAGCCCGCCAGCCGTCCGGGAAAACCCTGAATCTGAGGTTTTCAGACGGCGAGCTGGCAGTTAAAACCCAATAGCCGGATTTGAATGAAACGAATTAATTTGTATAAGATTGCATTCAATGTTATATTAAGACCACAAGGCAGGATGGTGCATTGATGGGGTAATGCAGCCATCAGGCTGGAGAGTATGTGATGAACAGTATTTTGCTGGGTGCCGCTGTGGCGCCACCCGGATTTTCCATATGGAAAAATGCATTGCACCAGCTGGTGACAGTGTATTCGGATTTGTTGTTTTATCCCGGCGCAGCCCTGCTGATATCGCTGGTGATGACTTTTGTCTGCATCCGTCTGCTGCCCCGTCTGGGTTTTATCGACATTCCACAGGGGCGTCATGCCCATGAAAAACCGACCCCGAGCGGCGGCGGACTTGCGATCGCCTTTACGTTTTTCCTGGTTGCGGCCGTATTTGCCCTGCGCAGTTATTATTTGGACCGTAATGCCGAGGCACTGAATCAAATAATGCGGTTTATTCCGCCGGCCTGCCTGATTCTGATTACCGGTATTATTGACGACCGCTGCGAATTGCCATCGGCGATAAAACTTCTGGTTCAAATCGCCGTCGGAATGCTCGTCTATTTTCTGGGCGGCGGTTTTTATTCCGTCTTCGGCTGGCAGATTCCATGCTGGCTCGGACTCCTGGTCACGGTGATTTGGGTTATTGCCATTATAAATGCGTTCAATCTCATTGACGGGCTGGACGGGCTGGCTGCCGGATTGGCCGGGATATCTTCGTTTACTTTGGCCACCTGGTACTTCTTCAATTACCATCAACCCCACTTGGCGATTATAATTTTAATCTTTTGCGGAAGCTGTCTCGGATTTCTTTACTACAACTTTCATCCGGCCAAAATTTTCATGGGTGACACCGGCAGTATGTTCATCGGGCTGTTTTTTGCCTTCATCAGTACCAGTCAGGTATCCAAGGCAATTTCATTCGCCTCATTGGTTTTCCCCCTGCTGGCGATGGGCGTCCCCCTGTTCGATGTTGTTCTGGCCATCTGGCGGAGGACCCTCCGGAAAATCAACAATCCACATTCCGCAAACGGCATCATGGCGGGCGATCACGACCACCTGCATCATCGCATACTGAAACGCACCGGCAGCGACCGCAAAACCACGTTGTTCATCTATATGCTTGCAGTCCTTCTGTCGCTGGTGGCACTGGTTCCAATTGTATTCAACACCAATCTGTCGACTATGATTTTCCTGCTGGTGATGGCCGGCGCCGTGGCTGTTATCCGGCTGGCTGACATTGAACTGCTGGATTCGGCAACCATGATGGTAAAAGGCTTGAATCGTCCATCCAAGCGTTCTTTGCTGATGCTGGCTCATCCGTTTATTGATCTCGCGATGCTCGCAGTCGCGTTCGGTCTCTGCGGAATCCTTACTTTCAACGACATACGTGTCATGTTCACGCTGCCGGTTATAACGGCGTTTCTGGCGCCCTTTGTGCTGTTTCCGGTTATTGCCGGAGTGTACAAGACTTTCTGGCTTCGGGTTGGCATAAACCGTTATCTGATGCTGTTCAAGACCCTTTCACTGGCCGCCGGATGCGGATTTATCATGGTTTATGTGTTGTTTCAGCACAAAATGATTTTCGCTGAATATCCGGAACATACTGTGGTATCAGGATACATTCTGTTTTATCTGCTGATCCTGTTGTTTGTATTTGGAGAGCGCTTTACCATGCGGTATATGGAAAGCTTTGTTCTGCGTAACTTCTATTTGCACAACCGGGGCCGGGATGAACAATACATACGCCTTCTGCTGGTCGGCGGCGGGCCTTACTGCCGGCTTTATTTCAATTCTTTTTTCTGTCGTTGCCATAGCGGAAGCACTTATATGGTGGTCGGCATCCTGGACGATGACCGCCAGCTGCAGCACTGGAACGTCTATGGTTTTGATGTGCTGGGAACCACCCGGGATCTGGAAAAAATATACGACTCCCACCCCTTTGATCATGTGGTTATCACCCCCCGAAGCGTGACTCCTGAGATCAACGGGCAAATAACCATGTTCTGCCGGAAAAAATCAATTGGCTTGAGCTACTTCCACGTCGACGAATCCGGTGAACCACCGCGGGATTTCTTCAAAAAAGACCTGATGAAGTCATCCAGTGTGCCGAAAGACTGAAGTTTTGACATCGCTGCGCCTGCCCTGTATTTCGAGGGATTGGACTTTTTGAGCTTATGCCCTTTCCGAATCTCTTAATTTGCTCGTATGCACATAATTTCTGCGCATCAGTTCAAAAAACAGTCAAAAAAATATATACCGCCTGGACAGCTCCGAAGTTTGGCTTAAATTAAAAACAAAAACAGGACCGCAGGGTGTCCTGACAACCCAAAGGAGTTGAATGGTCATGTCCGCAACAGTTCACCATGTTCCAGCCGCTGTCCTCAAGTCGTTTATGGCCGATGCGCTTTCGGCGGCGGGGGTTCCAGCCGCTGACGCGGAATTTTGTTCTGATGTGTTGATTGCCGCCGATTTGCGCGGCATAGATTCTCACGGCATCAGCCGCCTGAAACCGATCTATGTTGATCGCATCCGGGATGGCGTGGTCAATCCGGTAACTGACGTGGAATTTGTACGCCGCGGTCCCACCAGCGCCGTGATCGATGCCCATGACGGCTTGGGAATGGTCGCTTCAAGAGAGGCCATGAACTACCTGATCACTCAGGCCCGGCAGTTCGGCATGGCCATGGCGGTAATTCGCAATTCCAGCCATTACGGCATTGCCGGATATTACCCTCTGATGGCAGTCGAACAGGGACTGATTGGAATCAGCGGAACCAACGCCCGCCCTTCCATCGCACCAACTTTCGGAGTGGAAAACATGCTTGGGACCAACCCTCTGACGTTTGCCATGCCCACTGATGAAGCATTCCCTTTTCTGCTTGACTGCGCCACATCGGTTTCGCAACGCGGCAAGATTGAAGTCTACGACCGGATCGGCAAACCTCTGCCGCCGGGCTGGGTAATTGATCCACAGGGCAATACCATGACTGATGCGCATGAGGTACTCGAGGCACTGGTGCGTGGCCAGGCGGCGCTGACTCCGCTCGGTGGAATCGGTGAAGAACTGGGAGGCTACAAAGGCTATGGTTATGCTACCGTAGTTGAAATTTTGTGTGCGGCACTGCAGCAGGGCGCTTTTTTGCAGGCATTGTATGGGCGCTCCCGGGATGGCGGGAAGCAACCTTATCATCTCGGCCACTTTTTCATAGTCATTGACCCCCAGGCATTCTGCGGTCTGGAAGAATTCAGGCACACCGCCGGCGAAATCTTAAGGGCATTGCGCAACTCCGCCAAAGCTCCCGGTTGCCGGCGGATATACACTGCCGGGGAAAAGGAATATCTGACCATGACCGAACGTTCACAGACCGGCATCCCGATAAACGCTTCTCTGCAGCAGGACATAATTGCCTTGAAGCATCTCTACCGGCTTGAACGTTACCATTTTGATTTCGAGTGACTGAGCAAACCGGACAAAACTGCCAGACGCTGCAGCACCGGATTGCGGATTTGCCTTGTCGGTCAGCGCGACCCAGGATGATGTGAACGACGCAGTTTTTCACATACTTCCCGGGCAGCGGCAACGATGTCAGCTTCGCCCGGGACGTGGCGGTTTTCCATCAGAATCCGGCCGTTGCAAATCACGGTCCGCACTACAGAACTGTCGGCGGAATAAACTAAATTGGCCTTCAGATTGTAGTCGCCGACCATCAGGTGATGATCAAGATCGATCAGCATGGCATCGGCCAGACGTCCCTCGGCAATCTCTCCGGCGTCAATGCCGAAAGCGGCTGCCCCTCCCCGGGTGGCCGTCCTGAATATCCGGTCCGCATTGCCGGAAGTCGGATCTCCTGTCAGAAATTTGGCCGCCAATGCCGCCGCCTTCATTTCGCCAAACATGGAAAGGCTGTTGTTGGAGGAACATCCATCCGTGCCCAGCGCAACCCGACACCCGCAGACAACAGCTTTTTCCAATGGAAAGATGCCGCTGACCAGCTTCAGGTTGGAAATCGGCATATGGGCCAACACCGCCCTGCTGGCCGCCACCAATTCCAGTTCTTCATCGGTGATATGGCAACCGTGTGCAAGAATCGACCGCGGTCCCAACAGCCCCAGCCGGTTAAGCCAGACAATCGGGGTACAGCCATGCTGTTCGAGACAGTCGGAAACCTCTTTGGCTGTTTCCGAGGCATGAATGTGCAGAACCAGCCCCTCATCTTCCACTTCTGCGGCAATCTGCCGCAACACCGGCTCACTCACAGTATATACCGAATGCGGAGCCCAGGTGATCGTGAGTCTGCCGTCGGAGAATTTATGAATTTCACGAAGCAACTCAGCATTGGCCTGCTGATTGCGGTCCAGCAATTTTCCATCCGGACCGCAGATCGCCAACATGCCGATGGCTGCCCTGACTCCCATTTCCCAGGCAGCATGTAACGTGGCAATCTGATGCCAGTACATGTCATTGAAAAACACAGTCCCTGTTTTGATCATTTCCAATATGGCGAGCCGGGAACCGGCATAGATATCCGCCTCGGAAAGCCGTGCTTCCGCCGGCCAGATATAGTCATTGAGCCAGGTAAACAACTCCAGGTCGTCAGCGTACCCGCGCAGCAGAGTCATTGCCGCGTGGGTGTGCGCATTGTAGAAAGGCGGCAGTATTGCCTGACGTGAGCCGTCAACAATCCGGCATTCCGTCTGAGGGACAATGCCGGGAGCGATCCGGGCAAAACGATTGCCGGCAATCAGCACATCGGTAACGCGCCCGTCCAATTGAACATTCCTGATCAGCACATCCGGCATAATTGATTACCCCGCAACCAAATCAATGTATTCCAATTCCGAAGCGACAGCGCCATCCTCCTTCAAAATATCAAGCAGCTGATCCTCCACCTCAGCGGATGGCACATTGAGTCCGGAAGCCAGCCCGCCCCGCAGTAGCTCCACCACTCCGTGGTTGTGCAAGGCCAACGACGGGTCAATGTATTTCAAGTGAGTGGGTTCATCCAATATGAAATTCAGAGGAGCCTTGCGGTTCAGCACCCGCGCTTCAGGAAGAGCGGCTCCGAATTCATCCTCCACTCCGGCATTTGCAATCAGCGCCCTGGAAGCCGCGAGTTCTCCGGCGATGCCGGCCAAAGCGCCGCCGATGCCGGTTGCTGAAACAATGACATCAGCAGCGGCAATCGCCGCCCGCACTGCCTTCAGATCGAACCGGCTGATCAACTCGACTCCGGCCGGCGGAGAAATCAGACCGGGATCATCCACCACCACCACACCGGCTCCGGCCCGCCGAAACGCCCAGGCAACACCGCGACCGACTTTACCGCATCCGAAAAGCAGCAGCAAGCGACCATTGAACTCCCGGTATCCCAGCTGAACCAAAGCCCGCAGCATACCATCACCGGTGCCCAGGGCGGTTTCAATTATTTTTATACGGCCGGCATCCGCCACATATACCGGCTGCCGGCAATTCTGGTAAAGCGGACACCCTGACCGGGTCAATTCAACATAGCCGAACCGGCTTGGCATCCGTCGATGTGCTCCGGCGCAATCGCATACCACGTCAAACTCGCCTTCAGCCCCACAGCCTCCCCGCAACACCGGAATTCCCCAGGCGGACAATTGACGGACCACGTCCTCATCGCAGGGAATACCGGCCCCGACACTGACCGTCAGTCCGGCGCCACCATTGAGTAACGCCCAGTATTTGGCTACGGTATTGCGGAACACCGGCGTACCATCCAGAATCCGCACACCGGCAAGCGGACGTTTCCGTCGCCATTCCTGACTTTGGCGACGCAACGCCGGAAATTCGTTTGCTGCATAAAAACCGAAAAGAAATTTTTCCAATTCATCGGTCAACATAATTCATCATTGTCCCAGCAGGCGTAACACCTCTTCCCGGTCGCTGAAATGGTGTCGTACTCCATTGATTTCCTGATAATCCTCATGCCCTTTGCCGGCAATCAACACGCAATCCCCGGCTCCGGCCTCCCGGAATGCAAATTCTATCGCCTCCCGTCGGTCGACAAAAATGTGGAACGGTTTGTCTTCCGGAATTCCGGCAATAATGTGAGCGATAATGGAAGTTGGCTCTTCGCTGCGCGGGTTGTCGCTGGTCACCACCAGAACATCGGCGGCGGCGGCCGCCGCCCCCATGCGCGGACGCTTGGAACGATCACGGTCGCCTCCGGCTCCGAACACCACGATGACTCTTCCCCGGGCAATGGCCCGCACCGTGGCAATCACATGGGTCAATGCATCATCGGTGTGGGCGTAATCAATGAAAAAAGTCGCGCCGCCGGGAGCCTGAATACGTTCCAGCCGCCCCGGAACCGCAACCGGAATTTCCAACGATCTGATCACTTCCGCTCCGGTCAGCCCATAATCCAGAAGCGCGCAGACAACCCCGGTTAAATTGTACACGTTGTGTTCTCCAATCAAAGGCGAACTGATTTCCAGGCTTTGCTCCGTGGAGCTCAGGGTGAATTTTGTTCCGCAATCCGAAAGCCGCACCCCGGATATCCGCCAGATTGCCTCCCCAGCTGTTCCGAAAGAAATCACTTTGTCCGGAGGTAACTCTGCCGCCAGCCGGCGACCGCCGGGATCGTCAATGTTAATGACGGCCCGGCCTTTCACCGGCTCGAGCAACTCGGCAAACAACCTTCGTTTGGCCTGATAATAGTTTTCCATGTCACCGTGGTAATCCAAGTGGTCACCAGTGAGATTGGTGAAAATTGCCGTCCGGAAACGAATACCGTCAGCCCGGCGCTGATCCAGTGCATGGCTGGAAACCTCCATCGCGGCGGCGGTCATTCCATGCTCGCACATTTTTTTCAGCCGGGCAAACAATTCAGCCGGGCCCGGAGTAGTTCCGACAGCTGGCACCGCCTCGTACCCATCTCGAATTTCCACGGTCGAAATCAAGCCGCAGGGGCGGCCGCAGGCATTGAGTATGTGAGCCAGCAGCCACACACTGGTGGTTTTTCCATTGGTGCCGGTGACTCCGAATAAATCCAGAGACTCATCAGGAGAGGCATTGGCCTGACGGCACCAGCAGGCATAAAATGCGGCACTGTCCGCCACCTGATAATAGCAAACTCCCGGCAGATAGTGCGGCAGTTCCTCCTGGTGCACCACCACCCTGACTCCAGCGGACACCGCCGCATCAACAAATCCGTGCCCGCTCCGTACAGCGACAAAACCGGTTTCGACGCCGGCCTGCCTGGAATCACATACAAGCTGTTCAGGCAAATCCAATTCCGGACCGCGCCGGTTGATAAATCCAGTTGGCATATTGCTATCTCTCAATTTCAGCGGGCGGCAGGCGGCAACGCGTTTTCGACCCCAACCCCCCGCGATCCCTTGGCAAATACCACGTCGCCGGACCTGACCAGAGCCGACAGAACCGGCGCCACGTCCGCCGCCGCGGCAAAATGCCGGGGTGAATCAAGACCATCGAATTCGGCCCCAACAGTTATTGTCAGTGCTTCTGGAAATTCGCGATGGACAAACTCAAGCAGGCTGTGGTGTTCAGCCAGCGACACCTCACCTAATTCGCGCATACCGCCTAAAACCAGAATAAGCCGTCCGGAAGGATGCAGTTCGAGAAGCTGTGTCAAAGCTGCCTGCATACTGGCCGGATTGGCATTATAAGCATCGTTTATGTAAGTAACACCGGCGATTACAGCAGTCTTCATGCGCATACCGGGCAGTACGGTTTCCGGCAATCCGGCCGCTATCAGTGCAGGTGCGATCCCCAGCACCTGCGCCACCGCAGCCGCCGCTGCGGCATTGATCGCCTGATGCGCTCCGGTCAAACGCCAGTCGACAGTAAAATCCTCTCCGGTTATGAAAATCAGACGGAACCGGCTGCCGGCCAAAGCCCCGCCGAGGTACTCCACCCGGCAGTCGGCCGCTTTCGAAGCCCCGAAAGTCAGAATCCGGTGTTCACCGGCCGCCCGTCTCAAAATCGGTTCCTGCGGCAGATCCGCCGGAATGACAGCCGTTCCCTCGGGACGAAGTCCGGCAAAAATAGTTGCTTTTTCCCGGGCAACTCCATCCAAATCGCCCAAAAATTCCAAGTGACAGGGAGCGATGGAATTAACCACCGCGACCTCGGGCATTGTAATTCGGCTCAGCGGCAGAATCTCGCCGGGATGATTGGTGCCCATTTCAATCACTGCATAACGGGTCGCAGCAGTCAGCCGCAGCAGATTCTGCGGGACGCCAACCTGGTTGTTGGTGTTTCCGACAGTTGAAACCACCGCGCCGGCGGAACCGGCAGCGGTTCGACCAATCGCCGCCAGCATCTCCTTGACACTGGTTTTGCCGACACTGCCGGTAACCGCCGCAATTCCAAGCTGGCTGAAACGACGCCGGTGCCATCCGGCCACCGCCTGATAAGCCGCCAAAGTATCCCGGACTCGAAGCACGGGAATTCCGATTGGTGTCGGACCGGAAAAACTCTCCCTGATACAAAGCGCCGCCGCACCGGACTCGACAGCACGGTCCAGAAAAGCATGAGCGTCAAAACGTTCCCCGGCAAGTGCGATGAAAAGCAAACCGACTCCGGATTGCCTGGTGTCGGTAAAAACCCCAATGCGACCCGGAGCCGGAACGCCATCCCATCTGCCGCCGGTTGCCGCGGCCAATTCCGCGGCGGAAAAGGTGGCCGGATTCATGGTGAATAATTAATTTTCGTTAATGTTCAATATGTTGCGCACTTTGTCGCCCCGGAAAACCAAACGCACAGTCCGGGAATCGCTGATCCAGTAAATCCAGGTTTCGTTGCGCAAACTCGGAGTACGGCACCCCGGGGGCGGCCCGTATGCGAGCAAAACCTCGCGCTGAGACATTCCCGGAACCACTTCTCCGCGTTCAATTCGCGTTTTAACCTCTTCCGAAATCCCGTCCAGCAATTCTTCGCGGTTTTTGGTGGTGAAAGTGTAGGCGATAAAATCAGCCATGGTGCAGAGCCGGTACCCGGATCTGAATTTGATCACATAGGTTTTTCCCAGCTTGTCCCGGAACGTGATGGTGTCTCCCCAGCGGCTGGTGCCTACCGGCTCCACCTCGGTTCCGAGCGGGATGAACGCTCCCTGCTGAATGTTAAGACAGCTGATGTCGGCTGGATCGGTGTACCACAAATTGTAGTTGGTGTAGATTTTCTGCCCCTCCCGGAGCTGAAGAACCTCAGCCATCACCACCGGATCAGCACACCCGGCCATCAGGCCGAGCGCCGCCGCCACCACTGTCAAGACTCCGAACTTCATGTTTGCAATCAGCCTGCTTTTCACCACTTGCGCTTCCTGACTTCAGCAAAGGAAAACTTTATCAAGATCAACCTTGGATTTGCAATCGAGCGTCACCAGAGTCTTGGTATGAACAATGCCGCGGATATCATGAGTCATTCTGGTGGCAATAATATCTGCAAGTTCGGAATTGGTGGCGACGCGGATCACCGCGACCAGATCATATTCACCGGCGACAGTATATACTTCGGTGACGCCCTTGATGGCCATAAGACCATCGATGGCGTCTCCGATCATGGATCTTTCAACGTTGATCAACACGATACCTGTAATCATAGCACTTCTCCTTAACTGTTGACGGGGCTTCACCCCATCGGTTGCGGTACGCTACAACTATAAGATATTTTCTGCGCAAAGTCAAATGTTTTTACGCAAATATTTAAAAAATTTTTTGCGTGAATCAGCAAAAAAACGTTTGACATAACTCAGGTACCGTCTATATTAACTTGAATCATTGAAATCCAGCCATCCGGCCGGAATCCGCCACGGTCCCGATCTCCGTCAGAACACGAAAATCGGGACCACAGAGTGAAAGGAGTTCCAATGAGTAACTTCGGCGATGCAGTCCAGGAATATTACGTCTCCGCCTTCCGGGCCAACCGGATCCGGCGCCGGACCCTGTTTGAACAGATCGACACTCCCGAAAAAGCTGAAAAATACGTTGCCGCGGTCCGCAGCAGACTCCGTGACATCTACCGTCTGCCCCGGGAAAAAACTCCTCTGAATCTCCAGCGGGGCGAAATCATCAGCGGACCGGATTTCGATATTGAAAAAATCATCTTTTTCAGTCGTCCCGACTTTCCGGTCACCGCCCTGCTCTACCATCCCCATTCCCGCGAGAAGCAGGCTCCGGGCATACTGATGCTCTGCGGACACAGCAATGAGGCAAAGGCCTCGCCTTACTATCAGGCGGTTTCAGCCTCACTTGCGGCCAAGGGATGTTATGTATTGACACCGGATCCGCTCGGCCAGGGCGAACGCGGTCAATATGAACCGGAAGAAGGCCTTTTCAACGTATGTGAACACAATGCTTTCAACCGTCGTCTCAAACCACTGGGACGACACTTCGGAGAATACCGGCTCTGGGACGCCATCCGCGGCATCGACTGTCTGTTGGAGATTCCGGAAGTAGATGCCGACCGGATTGGCGTGACCGGCAACTCCGGCGGAGGAACCATGACTGCATTGCTGAACGCCTGCGATGACCGCCTGGCCGCCGCTGCTCCCGGATGTTACATCACCACCTGGCTGGCCAATACGGAGAATGAACTTCCGGCCGATGCGGAACAAATCCCGCCGGGGGCCGCCGCCAATGGTGGAGAAATGGCGGATTTCCTGATTGCGGCAGCCCCGCGGCCGGTATTGATCATGGGGCAGAAAAATGATTTTTTTGACATTCGCGGCACCCGCGAAGCCTATGAAGAAGTCAGGCATATTTACAGTCTGCTTGGCGCCGAAAATCGGGTGGAGATGGAGATCGGCCCCCGCAGCCACGGCTATTCCATTGAGCTGCGGGAAAGGGCCTACGACTTTTTCTGCAAGACTTTTCATTTGAAATCTGACAGCGCTGAACCTGCCTCCGCAGCCCCCCGCCCCTCCTCAGAATTGCTTTGCACTCCGGAGGGACGGACACTGAAACTGCCCGGCACCCGCACCATGCATGATCTTATCGGCGACGAACTGGCGGAAGTTGCGGCGCGGCGTCCCCGGCTCACTGCGGATGAGTTGCGCGAAGCACTGCGTCAGAAACTCGACATAGGAGCAATCACCGTTCCCCATTACCGCCAGTTGCGTTCGCGCAACAACGGCGACCTGATAGTCGTCAGCCGGTTTGCGGTGGAGTGCGACTCGGAAGTTCCGGCCGTGCTGCAGCTCTGGAGCACGCAGGAATTCTTTCACCTGCCGGAAGCGGAACAGGCCGAACTTTACCTGCCCCATCAGGAGAGTCTCCGGGAGCTGGCGGAGCGGCCGCATCCGGCTCCGGGCTGTCTGCATTTCGCGCTTGATTACCGGGGGGTGGGTGAAAGCATGGCTTCCGGAGGCGACCAGGACAACGCACCATTTTTCGCCTTGTACCGTTCCGATTATTTTTACGATTCGCTGGGGATGCTGCTTGGCGAATCTTATTTCGGCAGAAGAGTG
This sequence comes from uncultured Lentisphaeria bacterium, assembly GCA_949298075.1. Taxonomy (GTDB): domain Bacteria; phylum Verrucomicrobiota; class Lentisphaeria; order Victivallales; family Victivallaceae; genus UBA1784. The sequence continues at coordinate 59,764 of CASFVA010000036.1, read as the reverse complement.
TACGACGTACTGGCCACGGCCGCCCTGCTGGAATCCAGAGGCATTCGCAATCTGACCCTGACGGCTTCCGGAATCGGACGTTATGTGGCCATATTTGCCGCTTTTCTTGCAGCGGGGAAATTGAGGCTCAGGCTTGAAACTCCGCCGCCGACTTATGCGGAATTGACCCGGAAGCGTTTCTCACCGCTGCCGCAATCAATGATTCCACTCGGAATTTTGGAGTTGACCGACACCGACGATCTGCTCACCCGAATCTGCAATATGAGTCCGGCATGAAAAATTAACTGCCTTGATCCTGTCAGCTTTTTACCGTGCCGGTGGGATCAATGTCCCAGGAGGAGTTGCCGTAATGCAAAAAACAATTGTTCTGACCTTTGACGACGCCGTGCCCAATCACTGCGATGCGGTGGCTCCGCTCCTGCTGGAACTGGGATTCGGAGCAACGTTTTACATCTGTTCTTTTCCGGATGCGCCGGAATCGGCATTCATGACTCCCGCTCAGCTGAAATCTCTGGACGAGCAGGGATTCGAGATCGGCAACCATACCCTAAATCACAACATTGCACCGGAAGCGGCTGAATCTGAAATTATCCGGCTGGAAGAAAAACTTGCCGCCATCGGAATTTCCCGTCCGGTCACTTTTGCCTACCCCGGCGGACCATACCGCCAATATGCGGCTGATATGTTGAAAGCCCGGGGTTACCTTGCGGCGCGGACCACAGAGCAACATGACTTCGTCTTCGGCCGGGACGATCCCATGCGCTTTCCCAGTTTTTCCGTTGTCGGCAACAACGGTGCTTTTGAACAAGGGCTGGCAATCGCCCTGTCCGGCGGCTTGACCTCTCTGGTCTATCATGGAGTGCCGGATTTTCTTCACCCCTGGGTCGACACGCCTCCGGAGATTTTTACTGATCAGATGCATCGTCTCAGCGCTGCGAAAATCAAAGTTATTGCCTTGCGCACGCTTTTTGAAACGAGTCAGTCTCTTTGAACCAAACTCCCCTTCCCTACGCCCCAGTCTGATTTCAACTCCGGCCGTCTTTGCGCCCCCCGGCCAAAGACGAGCAGCCCGGACCGCTCAGCCGGCTGCGCCCGTCACCGACGGATTCCACCCGGATCTGGGCGGCAATGCGCTCCCGGATGGCCGGGACATGGGAAACGATGCCGATCAGCTTGCCGTCACTGCGCAAAGCCGCCAGAGCGGAAAGCGCCGTATCCAATGCGGAATCATCCAAAGTGCCGAATCCTTCATCAAGGAACAGAGAATCGATCCGGATTTTCTGACCGGCTACCCCGGCCAATCCAAGGGCAAGCGCCAAACTGACCAGAAAGCACTCCCCGCCGGAAAGATTTTTCACGGTACGGGGCAAATCCCCCTGGTATCGGTCCAGCACATCCAATTCGAGCGGATCGGCCGATGAACGCCTCAGGATGTAACGGTCCGTCATTTTGCGTAAACTGCGATTGGCTCCCGCCACGACCTGTTCAAAAGTCAATCCCTGAACAAAACGGCGGAACAGTTTGCCATCTCCCGAACCGATCAGCGAACGCAAGGCATCCCAGCGGGCAAACTCGGCTTGCCGGACGGCAATGCGAGCTTCCAAATCAGCAAGCTGAAGCCGCCTGGCATCGTCGTCATCCAAAACGCGCTTGGTGGCACCGATCTGTTCCCGCCGCTGCTTGAGCAGTTCCGCCGCCGCGCTCAGCTGCTTCTGCAGAACCTGATCCTCCAGCGGAACAAATTCCGCAAAAAGCGGTTTCCGAAGTTCCAGCTCGACCGCGCCGACAGCCTTCGCGAGCGAAGACGCCGAAGCCTGACCACTGGTCAAATCGGTCAATGCCGCCTCTCGCCGGGCGCGCTGAATCTCAACGGCTTCGGCGGCGATTCGAACCTCGGACTCCAGACGCCGGGTTTCGCCGGCATAATTCAGTTTTCCGAACTGTCTCCGGGCATCATTCCGCAACGCGGTCAAAGCGGCATCGAGGGCGGCCTCCTCCCGGGCGACCAGCGCCAATTGGCCGCTCCGCTCCCTCTCCACCGCGACGGCCGCTCCGCAGGCTCCCTGCACCTGAACAATCCGACCGTCAACTGAGGCAAGTTCCGCTCGGAGTCGTTCAGTCTCACGCCGACACACCTCCGCCGCCCGGGCCGTCTCCTGAAGCAGCCGCAGCCGGATGTCCAATTCTCCCAGCCGCCTTTCGCGGTCTCCGGGTTCAGGGACTCCGCCCCGGGCATAAGGGTGATCCGTAGCTCCGCACAGTGGACATGGGGACCCCTCCCTGAGTGCGGAGCGCTGTTCACCGAGCGAAGCAATACGCTGAAACTCCAGCAATTCATTGAACAGCCGCTCCCGTTCCAGCCGGCACTTTTCCAATTGGCGCCAATCAAATTCCGGCGACGCTTCTTCTTTTGCGGCGACGGCGGCTGTCAACTCCTTACGCCGGCGCTCCAAAACATTCAGATCATCCTGATGATGCGAAATTTCCCGGCGCACGCCAGCCAGTCCGGCGGAAATCCCGGCAGAACGACTCTGCGCTGCCTTAAGAGCAGCGGCAGCTGATTCGATCTGCTGTTCTGCCCGGCGCATCTGTTCCAGACGACCGACGGCCTGCTGACGCGCCTCCGATGCCGCAGAACTGCGGAGCTCCGCGTCACTCAGCGCGGCCGCGGCCTGATTGAATCGCTGTTCCAGGTCAGGCAAGCGCACTTCAATTTCGGCTCTGGCGGCACGCAACCTGGCCAATTCCCCTCTTTTCGCGGCTGCCAAAGCCATTCTCTGCAGCCTGGCGTCCTCCGCTGCCACCGCGCGTTTTTCATCTGTCAACTTCATTTCCAGCTCTCGCCGCCGCTCCGGCGCCAAAGTGTCAACGGCGGAAAGCTCCGCTTTTAGTGCGGCCAGCTTTTCCGCCTCAGACCGGGTGCGCAAATGGGTCTGAATTGAAATCAAGCTGTAAATGCCGGTGCCGGTAAGTTCTTCGAGGATCTCAGCCCGGGCATCTCCTCCGGCAGCGAGAAATGCCGCAAAATCCCCCTGCGCCAGCAATACCGTACGGGAAAAACGTTGAAAATCCAGCCCCGTCAGCTCTTCTACGAGCCGGGCGTGCTCTTTGACCCGGGTTGCCAGCAGCCGGCCGGAAGGATGTTCGGACAACTCACGGGTCGGTTCAACCGGATTGCCGCCCCGGGTCAAGCGATATCCCCAACGGCTGCGGTAAACCGCACCGCCGGATTCAAAAACCACCTCGGCCCAGGCCTCCCGCGTATGCCGCGACATCAAAGCCCCCTGTCCCCCTTTTCCCGGGAAACGCGGGGTTTTGCCATACAGGGCCAGCGTTATGGCATCAAGCAGAGTGCTTTTCCCGGAACCGGTGGCGCCGGTAATGGCAAACAGACCATCGGCCTCAAACTCCGGAGCAGTAAAATCAACTCCGTGTTCGCCATAGAGCGAATTGAGATTTTTAAGACGCAGCGCAAGGATTTTCATGGCATGCGGCGCTCCAGTTCTTCGCCGCCGGCCGCCTCGTCCATCTCCAGCACATTCCGCAGCACCTCACAATAGGTGCCGCGCAAACCGTCCCGGGCCTCTCCGGGAACGCGATAGTGCTCAAGACAGCACTCAAACACCTGTTCCGGAGTGAGCTCAGCCAATTGCGCCCCATCCTCAATCAATTCCCCGCCATCGGTCATCTCCCCGGCAGGAAGCGTCCGGCGGCATCCCAGAACTTCAACCGGGGTTCCGGCTGTACACCGGTCAATCATCGTCAGCACCCCGGTCATGCTTGCCGTTTCAGCCGGAACCTCGACTTCAACCCACACCGGTTCTCCCGCCGCAACCAGTTGGATCAGCGTCTCCTCAAGAGCAGTTTCCGAAGCCCGGAGACTGATCATGCGCCGCCAGGCCGGAACCGGTATGGCGGCAATACGGCGTGTGCCCCGGTCCCAGGTCACCTCGACCACACTGCGTTTCACACCGGCGTCACTGAATCCCGCGGCCAGCGGCGATCCACTGTACCGCACCCACTCGCACCCGGCCACCAACTGCGGCAAATGCAGGTGGCCAAGCGCGACGTAATCAGCGACTTCCGGAAACAGATCCACCCCGGCCTGCGGCAAGGTGCCCAGATAAAGTTCCCGAACACCGTCTTCCGGAAGAGTGCGCCCGCCGGCAGCAAATAAATGCCCTGTGAAGACCACCGGCAATTCCGGCATTGCCAGTGCCCGGCGCCGGGATTCAGCCAGTCGGCCCAGCTCGGCGTAGAGCTGTTTCATTCCGGACAGCTCGGCCGTCGTCAGCGCGGCCGCGTCCCCGCCCTCCGCCGCCCGGCGCAAATCGCGTTCCCGCAGATAAGGTATGGCGGCGACCAGCAGTTCCGGTTCGCCCCCCGGCGCACCCAGTTCCACCAGCATATCCCGGGGGTTTTCAGGACGGCTTCCCACCACATGGATGCAGAGATGCCGCAAAAGCCGCCCGGGAGCGTCAAGAAAAGCAGGAGAATCATGGTTGCCGCCCACAATCACGGCATGACGGCATCCGGTTGCCCCAAGCCGGCTCAGAAAATCGTAATATAGCTCCTGGCTGCGGGCACCGGGCGTGGCGGAATCAAAAATGTCGCCTGAAACCACCAGCACGTCGATCCGTCTCCCGGAAATTGTATCCAGCAGCCAGTCAAGCCATGCGGCGTATTCATCAAATCGCCGTCGCCCGAAGAGGGTCCGGCCCAAATGCCAGTCCGAGGTGTGCAGCAGCCTGAGCATGGTATATGGTGCTACCCTCCAATGGACTCATTCAGTTTTTCCATTTCGCCCAAATGACGTTCAATCGAGGCCGCCAGCTTGAACTGCACCCTGGCCCGGTCGAGGTTGTGTTCCGGACGGGAGGTCTTGAAATACACGTCACCGGAAACATAATCCGTCAGAAACCGGATACCGATTTCCAAAGTAATGAGCACTCCTGAAAACGGCAGCAGAGACTTTTCAACCGAATTGAGAAAACGCCCCGCAGTAGAGAGGTACCCCCGCAACAGAGCTTCAAAGATGTCCGAGCGCATTTCCACCCGGTCCAGATCACGGGTATCCTCGGGCATGGGATTGGTGGCGCTCCGCACCATGTCACCGAAATCATAACGCGGCAATCCCGGCATAACCGTATCCAAATCAATCACGCAAACGCCGGTTCCGGAGACATCGTCAATCAGGACGTTGTTTATTTTAGTGTCGTTGTGGGTGGTCCGTTCAATGAGCTCGCCCGCCTGCTGCAGCCGGATCAGGCGGCCGCAAAGCTCCCGGCGGGCCATCACAAAATCCAGTTCCGAGCCGACGTTCCGAACCCGACCCGCCACATCCTGCCGCACCGCAGTCTCCAGTGCCGCCAGTCGGGCCGGAGTATTGTGAAAATCCGGAATTGTTTCGGCCAGTCTGGTCCTGAGATCGGACAAATCATGCTGGAACCCGCCAAATGCGGCAGCAGCGGCAAAAGCCTGGCCGGGATTTTCGACAATATCAAAAGTTCTGGCTCCGTCTATGAACTCGTAACAGCGCCAGAATCCGCCAGCCTCGTCCCGCACAAAAGGTTCTCCGTCATACGCCCGCGCCGGCTTGAGACTGCGTCGCCGGGTCCCCGGATGATTCCGCTGTTCGGCGGCGATTTTGGCGCCGATATGATTGGTGACGGCGACAAAGTTGCGCATCAATGTTTCCGGATCGCGGAACACCACGGTATTGACCCTTTGGAAAATGTAGCGCTTTCCCGTGTCAAAAGTCACCAGAAATGTGTCATTGATATGTCCGGTTCCATACGGCATAAAACCGGTTGCCCGCCCTGCTATGTCAAAGGCTCCGCTTACCTGATCCGGATTTAATTTTGTCATAATCCCCTCTTTCTTCTGCATATAATATAATACTTCACCGCACCGTTTTAAAGTCCCCTCCTGCCAATCACCGGCACCGGACCGGCCGCGGCCTGAACCAAACCAAACTCAACATAGCTTCCGCTTCGGAATTTTTCCAATGCAAAGGGCATATCATGAGTTTTTTTACCGGTTATTTTGCGGAATTATCCAAGTCCGCTTCCCCGGCCTGCGGAAAAGGTTGCCGGTGGCAGAAAATCGCTATTTTTTTGGCACTCCGGAATTTTTCTAAACCATCAGACGCGGCTATATTGATAATGTCAATTACCAACAACAGGACGTTCCCGAACATGTCACATCAACTTTACGAACCCATTCTGGCGGCCGGCGTCGTCGCCATCCTGCGCGGGCTGCACCCCGAAAAGTCCGCCGCCGTCGGAGAAATACTGGCGGCAGCCGGCGTAAAATTCATGGAAGTTCCTCTCAACACCCCCGATGCGCCGGATTCCATCGCCCGGCTGGCCAGGCGTTTTCACGGCACCGACGTGCATATCGGCGCCGGAACCGTTTTGACGCCGACCGCGGTAGCCGAGGTCAAGCGGGCCGGCGGGGAATTCGTCATTTCGCCCAATGTCAGACGCGACGTCATCGCCGCCACGGTTGAATCCGGAATGCTATCGATGCCGGGTTTTGCCACTCCTACTGAAGCGTTTGAAGCCATAGATTCCGGAGCACATCTGCTGAAAGTGTTTCCCTGCGGCAATCCCCGCGACATTGCTATCATGAAATCAGTGATCCCGCTCCCGGTTTTCGCGGTTGGCGGCATTGATAAAAACAACAAGCGCGACTATCTCAAAGTAGCCGCCGGAGTCGGTGTAGGCATCGGCATTTTCAATCCCGAAGCCACCGACCTTGAACTGAGGATTATGGCGGAGGAGTTCATGCTGGCATGAAAATCACCAAAATCGAGCCCATTGTCGTCGGCGCCCCGACTCCTGGAACGGGACAGCTTTCCAACAAAAACTACATATTTGTCCGGGTCCATACCGACGAAGGCCTCACCGGACTGGGTGAAGCCTCACTCGGAGGCTATACTTCAACCATCATCGCCCTGCTGGAAGATCTTTCGCAACTGCTCATCGGCGAAGACCCCACCCGGATTGAATATCTTTCGCAAGTAATGCAGCGGCAGAAATTCTGGCGTGGCGGCGTAGTCAAAGGCAGCGCGGTGGCCGGCATCGAGCTGGCCTGCTGGGACATTCTCGGCAAGACCCTCAACGTTCCGGTTCATCGCCTGTTCGGAGGCCCCTACCGCAGCAAAATCCGCGTCTACGTAAACGGCTGGAGCGGAGGAGCCACCGATCCGGCGGTGGTTCTGGACAAACTGGAAGAAGCAATTGCCGCCGGGTACCATGCCTTTAAATTCAGCATATCCCATCCCTCATGGCCTTTGTACGATCCTGCCGTTACCCGGACTATTGTCAAAGTGGCCGAAACTATCCGAACCAGGATCGGCGATGACGACCTGCTGATGTTTGACGGCCATGGCCGTTACGACTCTGAAAGCGCCATCGCCATCGGCCGGGCACTGGAACCGTATTGTCTTTATTTTTTTGAGGAACCGGTCAGCCAGGTCGATGAATCCGCCATGGCCCGGGTCGCGGACCGACTGAATATGCCGATCGCGGCCGGAGAACGCCTGGAATCCAAATGGGAATACCGCCGCCTGCTGGAATCCGGGGCGGTACGGATTGTTCAGCCGGACCTCGCTCACTGCAACGGTTTTCTTGAAGCCTACAAGACAAGTGTGCTGGCAGACAGTTTTTCCGCATTCATAGCGCCGCATGGTCCGATGAGTCCGGTGCTCACAGTGATCTCGGCCCATCTGGACGCAGTGGCACCCAATTTCCTGATCCAGGAGCGGTTGTTCCTCAACGACTGGCGCAATCGCATCATCAAAAAGCCGCTTGAGGTAAAAGATGGATTCATAACCCTTCCGGATCAACCTGGATGGGGAATCGAACTGGATGAAGAACTGTGCGCCGCCCATCCTAAAATTCAAATCACCATCCCCAGGTTGTTCCGGGAAGACGGCGCGGTCAGCGACTGGTAGGAATTATGGATATCAAAGACAAATGCATTCTCGTCACCGGATCCTCCCAGGGGCTTGGTGAACAGATCGCCCGGAAACTGGCGGCCGCCGGAGGCAAAGTGATCATCAACTGCGCACACCACGCCGCAGCCGCACAAAAAATCGCCGCGGAAATCGGCGCGTCGGTCAGGATTTTCGATATTTCTGACCCCCAGGCCGTCAAAAAAGCGCTCGGAGACCTTCCGCTGGACATCCTGATTAACAATGCCCGCCTCGATCCCTACCGGCGACCGCTCGACATGCCGGACTCCGAATGGTTCGACCGGATCACCGCCGTCAATCTTAAGGGGCCGTATCTCTGCTCCCTGGCGGCACTGGAGATCATGAAGCAACGCGGCGGCGGTAAAATCATCAACATATCTTCCGTCTGGGCCTATCGTTCCGGCGGACACCGGATGCTGGAATACGCTATGACCAAAGCCGCGCTGCACAGTCTGGGCAGATCTTTCGCCGAACTGGGGGCGCCCCATCACATTACGGTGAATACCGTAGCTCCGGGTATGATTGTTTCCGCAGAGATGAAGTCCAGGCTGTCGTCTGCCGAAATATCGGAAATGACCCGCCGCATTCCCCTGGGCCGGGGCGGAGACGCCGCGGAAATCGTCAAAGCGATCGAATTTCTGATCGGCAACGATTACATCACCGGCGAAATTCTCAACATCAATGGAGGCACCTACCTGCCCTGACCATCGGCGCCGGAAACCGGCCGCCGCAGTCAACTCGGGGGCAGCGCCTCCACCAGCCGGTCAAGCGGCCAGCCATCCTCCGGAACAAAACGCCGCCAGTAAGCCGCTGATTCCCGCAAATCGGCCACGATGTCGCCAGGAATGGCGGCGGTGCCGCCAAAAAGCTCCAGGGTGAGATAAATTTTATCACACCGGCGGGGCATATCCGGTCTTTCGGCGGCATCATAGGCACGCTTGAGAGCACGCAGGACTTCGCCCCCCCGAATCCTTCCCCGGGTATTGTAGTGCGCTGTAAAAGGATGGTGCGCGGAATGACTGCCATCGGTCTGTTGCAGATGGATGATGGGTGAAAAACTTCCCAGCTTTTCCAGCCAATATTCAGTGCACCCGTCTTCCGGCGCGGCAAACAGGTAGTCGTATAAATCCAGATCCTGATTCAAATCGGCTTCAGAAGCTCCGGCGACAATCCGGTCGTATATGAAATCCGGTCCCAGCCAAATGTTGCGCAGCCGCCCGGACCGGTGTTGACGGACAAGTTCAAACTCCTCATGCTCCGGACGAACAAAGCGGGCCTGCCCGGACTGATGTCCGGTATCTATTGTAATATAAAAATCCGTCCGAGATGTTCTCCATATTTCCTGAAGAAGATTTTCCGCCTGCTTCACTGTCCACGGAATCTGGTGCGGGGAATACATTTGCTCCACGCCGCAAATCACCTTTCGTTCAGCGGCATAGCCGGCAATTTCAGCCAGACGGCGAAATAAATCGGCCCTGGCCTGCCGCCACAGCTCCGGACACTGAAGCGTCCGCTGGTCAAAAGCATGACAGAAAAAACCCAGACCGCAATTAAGTCTGGCGGCCGCCTCAATCATGGCGTACAGCCAGTCAGACTGAAGACGGTCGCAGTTGCGCCGGTCATAATGCGCCAATCCCAGGGTGGCATAGGTCCCATGTCCGGAGTAAAAGTTGACAATTCTCACACCGGTACGGCGCATGGCCTGTTCCGCCCGGCTCAGCCATTCCTCCAAATAGGCCGGAGAATGATAGAGCGGATCAAATTCGGTATCGGCTCCGGCTTCAGCGCAGAAAATTCCCGCTCCGGCCAGGATCCGCATCCACTCTTCCGGTTTCGTCCATCGCTTGGAGGCAAAACAATTGTCAGCGGCGAGAAATATTTCCGGATACTTCACGGCCCTTCACCTTGTAATTCGGTAATAGAGTTCCTCAAGCGTTTTGACCACCTCGGGATTGCCGGGACGCGGTAAGCCGCGTTCGGACACCACCCGTTCCAGACGCCGAACTTCTTCCCGCGAAATTTCCCTTATTCCGCCGACTCGTCCGGCGACGCCGACCGACTTCGCCATTGCCTCCGCCATTTGGAGCAGTTCCAAAGTGCGCCGCGGTCCTTCCGGGCTGCCGACGGTAATACCGTGATTGCGCATCAGCCAGGCGTTCGAATAGTCAATGACCGCATCAAAAGCCGCGGCCAGCGCCCGGGAAACCGGTTCAGCATATTCCACCTCCAGAATCGGACCGAGTTCAATGACCGGTTCGGGAAGCAGGGGGCGGGCCAATATGTCGCTGTCGGTCAGAGCAATCCCGGTCAACGCGGATGGGTGCGCATGTATCAGACTCTGCAAGTCCGGACGTCGGCGATAAATGTTCAGATGCATCGGGGTTTCACCGGTGGGACGACGCCCGGAAGCGGCAAAATCCACACGACCGCCCAAATCGATAATGACAATATCATCAAAATTCAGAGAGGATTTGGCAAGTTTGGTCGGAGTAATCAGTACATGTTCCTCCGACACGCGATATGATAAATTACCGCCTTGCGAGGTCACCAGACCGGAGTCGCCAACTGCAACCGCCACTTGCTGCAGTTGTTCGATTTCGCTTGCAAACCGTTTTTGAAGTTCATTCATCGGAACCGCCCCGGATTTCAAATAATTCGTCGGGCTCTGTATTAACCGGCCCGTTGACCTCAAAATAGGTCTGGTCCCGCTTTTCATCGCTGAACCGGCAAAACCGGATGCTTTGCAGAGGCTGCCCCATCCGCCCGGTGTGCATCGTCACCACCGGACCGTGAAGGGAATCTGTAATCACACTTTCCGGTACAAAACTCAGGGCATCGACAGTGGATGTCAAGTCGTTTTCGGCGGCTCCGACTCCGAATACCAGCGCCCCGCGCATCAATGCCGCTCTCCCCCGCTGGGCACCGTTTCCCGCCACCAGACGATATGGGGCCGGAAGTTCCAGGACGACCTCATCACCGAACCGATACTCCCGGCTCCAGACCAGACAGCTGCCGGGAGCTCCGGTTCGGACTTGTCCGGCACAGCAGCTGCTGGCACCGCGGCACCAGCGCGGAATCCGTAATGCCAAATCAAAACGGACGGGAGCTGCCGGTGAAATCCGCAGTTTAACTTCCGGAGAATCCGGATACGAGGTGATTTGCTCGATAAATACGGAAACTCCGGAGATCTCACAGGTCAAGCTACCCGGAGTGTACAGGTTAACCAGCACCCCCTGCTCCCCTATGAACCAGATATTTTCCGGAATTTCAAACAGCATTCTCCTGAAGTTGTTGGGGCAGCAATAGGTCTCATGCTCAAAAACCGCCGGATGCTCATTGAAAGGAACAAAGTAGTGACGACCGGCGCCATCCGGAGCCTGCGCCCCGAAAAATGAATTGAACATGACCCGTTCCATCAGATCCCCGAACAGCGTGTTTCCGGTCAATGTCAACATCACTCCGGCCAGGCGCATCAGGTAGGCCGAAGCGCAGGTCTCCCCCCATTTGCCGATTCCAATCTGAGAACGATCCCACAATTCCCCCCACACCCGGCCACCGGTGCAACTGCCGGTGATTGAGGCACAGCCTTCCGTCAAGATCCGTCTGAACGCCTCTTCCGCCCCATCATGCAGTTCACTGCGGTCGCTGCCGGTCAATTCCGCGTATTGCAGCTGCGCCAGAGAACGCGCCAGCCAGGTGTAGACATGCCGGACTCCGTTGACCGGCAACGCCCGGTCATAGTCGGGAATCCCCTGTTCAATAATCAATTTTCCGCGGCAATGATCGAGAAAACGGGATTCTCCAGAATACTGATACAACAGAAGGAATGCGGTCTCCACACCAATATTCAGACCGCGGTTGGCCGCAATCATGTAGTCGCCGAGCCGCACCGCAGCCGCCAGGGCGTCCGTCGTGCCGTGCAACCGGAAATCATTGACCAAAGCTTGAATGATGTAAGCCTGTTCGTGGTTGTCCCATACTCCCGGCTGGCCCGAAAATATGGAAATGGCGCCATCAGGGAACTGGGTGCCGATCAATTCGGCAATCCGGGCGCGCTTCCACTCCGCCAGACGTTCCCCTCCGATTCCCGAAGCCACCGCCTTCACTACTGCGTCAAGCAGCATACCGTATCCGGCAAAACCGCCGAACAGATCCGGAGGATTCCCCCGCCGTTTGAAATGACGGACAAATTCATTTTCAACATCAATTTTCAGCAAATGCTCGGCCGCCGCATCCAGTCGGCGGCGGATTTCGCCTCCAACCCCGACCTGCCTGAATCCAACCCGCTGGTAACGCCCAAACATAATTTATCCTCCCATCAATATTTTCCGCATAAGACGGCTGGAGGCGATCGCGTCTTTTCGATGCAACACCTCGGCGATTTCCTCCGGATCGACCCGATCAAGCAGGCTTTCCAGGGTATCCAACCAGGCGGCGCTCTCAGCTACCGCCTGCTGCCCATCCTCCCGGTAGGGATATTGATCTATGGTCATCCAACCGGTGTATCCGGTCCGACGCAGCCAATAGAAAAACTCGAGAAATTCCAGCGTGTGCACCGAGCCGACAATCATGTCATCATCCCAAAGCCGGTAATTATCATTGATGTGCACGTGCATAAGCCTGCGGCCGAAATGCTGCAGAAGCGCCACCGACTCCGCGGGGTTTTCGTAACCGATCAAAGCATGACCGTAGTCAAGAACCGCGCCGCAGTTATCCTCGCCGATCTCCTGGATCAGCAGAAGTGTGGAGGCGGCGCTGGAGACGTAGCAGTGATTCCGGGGTTCTTTGCATTTGTATTCGAGCGACACCCGGACATCACTGCGGTGCCGGCACACCTCGCGCACCCCATCGGCAAACCAGTTGCGTTCAGCTTCATAATCGGCCTGAAACAAGTAATCGTAACCATCCTGCCCCGGCCAAATCGTGATCATATCGCATCCCAGCTCAGCAGCGACATCCATCGCCCGGACGGCATCGGCAACAGCCAAACGGCGTATTTCGGGGTCGCCGGCGGAAAAAGATCCCTGTTTCCATACCGACCTGGCAAAATGATCAACCGCAACTGAAACGACTGCGGTGCCGGAATCCCGATGCCATTGACTGATCAGGTCAATATCTTCAAGCAACTCCGGAGTCAGTACCAGATCGACGCCGGAAACCAGCTTGATGCCATCGACCCGCCTCAGCAGCTCCGCGGTAGAAAATTCAGGTCCGTACGCTCCGCAGTAACGGTCGGAACAGGAACCAACGTTTCCGAGAAAAACCGAATATTTTCTTTGTCCACTCACTTTCCCCGTTCTCCCTCCGGAACCGGAATATCAGGCTCACGGATAATTTAATGGATTTTTTTAGCAAAACTGCAACCGGCACTGTTAATAATTTATTGTATTTCCGATAAACATCAATACATTATATCATGTAATAAATAATTAAACATATGGATATTATTATGATTGATGCAGATTTATTCAGTTTCTACGGATCCGGACGCGACGGGCTTTGCCCCATCAACGGCTTCGGATTGCATCAACGCATGCCGCCGGGATTCATAAGACACGATTCCACAGATTATCCCTGGCTGTTCATGCTGTTTCACTCTCCGGCAACCATCTACTGGAATCCGGATGATGAATGTCAACTCGATCGGGGCTTAATGGTCTGGCGACCAGGGGATTTTCACCATTACGGCAATGCCGGGTCCCCCTGGGATCACAGCTGGCTGGCATTGCGCCATCCTGAAACCGGAGACTGGCTCAGCAAATATCCGCTGCCTTCCGGCCCGCTGTCCATCGACGCCGACGCCTTGTTTGAAAAATATCTGACTCTGCTCAATGACGAGGTAGCTCCCGGCAAACCTTCTGACCGCATAGTTATATCGAAATTGTGCGAACTTTTCATTATTGAACTGCACCGACTTACCGACCATCACTCCCCTCCGGTTCCGGAAAACCTGCGCCGGGTTGAACGCCTGCTGATTCGTCGCCTTGGCGATCCACTTAACCTCAGCGAACTGGCCAGCTCGGCCGGCATGTCAGCCTCGCATTTCATTATGCTTTTCAAACGTTTTTACGGTATGTCCCCCATCCGCTACCACTTTGAGCAACGCATGCGCAAGGCCGCTTATCTGTTGCGCCATTCCTCATGCAGCTGCAAAGAAATTGCGATTCAATGCGGATACAATGATCCGCTCTACTTCTCCCGCCGATTCCACCTCTGGAGCGGAACCACCGCCGGCAACTACCGCTGCACTTCCGGAGGCCCTCAGCAATCGGAACCCGCAGATAAAACGGCAAACCACCATAAATGAAAAGTCCGGGGGATCTGTCATCCCCCGGACCGCAGGCAGACGCCGACTCATTTGCCCGACTTTTTGTCAACCGGTCCGAAAATGGTTTCAGCGTTGTCCGGGAACAACTCCGGCAGCGGCTTGCCGGGCCGGAAAGTCGGAACTTTCTTGATGGTTGTAATCACCTGGTCAGCCGAAATCAGCCGACTGCACTCAAACTGACGCGAGGTACCTTTCTGGCGCGGGCACCACAGGAAATCATAATGATCGAAATCCACTCGCATGTCATTCCAGCAGCTGTGGCAGGTATGATAGTTAATCACCCGGTACGGCGTCGCAAACTCATTGGTGGGATGAGTGAAACCGGAAATCATCACCACCGGGACCTTGCATCCCCACGCCAACCAGGAGAGACCGCTGGAAAGTCCGATGAAGAAGTCGGCATCCTTGACCAGATCCACCCGCTCCTGCAACGGACGCGACCCGGTGAAGTCCTCGCATCCGAATGGTATGTGGTTCCACACCAACCCATCCCCGTGCACCGGCTCCTTGTCGATGCACAATACCCGGTAGCCGTTGTTCTTCAGAAATTTGACAATCTCCCGCCAGCCGTTGGGGTTGTTCCAGTATTTGGCCTGACTGGAGCTTTGTGCGGCAATACACACATATTTCTCCTTGATCCGCCTCGGCGCGGAGAGATTGAACCGCGGCGGAATGTCGGCAGGATCAACTCCGAGAATATAACCGGCCGTCCGATGCAGTCCGATATACCGGAAATCAATCGGCTGGTTGTCGACATCGCCCTTGAAAAACAGCCCCATATAATAACTGGCATAAGGACGGTATTTCATCGTCTCTTCCGGACCGATAAACGTGATATCCGGATATTGATCCCTGACCAGAATCGAGATCCAGGGAGTCATCACACAGATAACCTTGCACTGATGTTTGAGCTGAAAACGCTCAACATAACTGAACCAGCCGATCGAATCGCCGATCGTTCCCACCGGCAGCTGGATCATGACTTCTTTGTCTTTGGCATCGTAATCATGCACAAAGATTGCCTTTTCCTTGCCTTTTTCAAATATTTCGAGCCGGAACCGGATGTAAAACTTCTTGACGCTGGTGATGTAGGCTCCCGGCACCGTGTCGGCACTGTACAGAATGATCCCGGTGTCAATGTCGGAAAATACAATGTGATAATTCTTGCCGTTACGCGGAATCAGAATCCGGATCCCGTGGTTGAAATCAAATTTGATACCATCCACTGCGTCCAGCACAGGCTCAGTTGGAATCTCGCCGTAAATTGAGGCCTGTTTCGGCCGGGCCGAACCCTGCGCCGACGAACTGGAAGAATCAGCCGCTGGGGACGCCGGAGCCGCGGGGGACGCCGGAGCCGCGGGGGACGCCGCCGGCGTAATCGAAATATCCTGAACCGGCGCGGCATTGCTGTTGTTGATTGTAATATCCATTATGCTTTTCTCCTTATGAGCTGATGATCTGTTCGGAACTGCACATGCCCGGCGATAGGGAATATTCGGACGTTTTTTCATTTTCACGGTTCCCTGAATGACTCATCCAGCCCCCGCACCAGCGGATAGGTGATGTAGTCGATAATCCGGCGCGTACCGGTTTTGATTTCCGCAGTGGCCTCCATGCCGGGGATCAGGCGGAATCCGGGTTCAGTATTGTGCAATTTACCGGAAAGTGCAATCCGGACCCGGTAATAAGTGGCGCCGGGTGAGCCATCGCTTCCGGAAGGACGGGTGAAAGTATTTTCAGAGATCAGGCGCACCCGACCGTCAAGTGTCCCGTATTTCTGAAACGGGAAAGCGCTAAGTTTCACCCTGACTTCAGCGTTGGGACGCAGCTTGCCGATATCCTGCGGGCGGATTTCAGCCTGCATCTCAATCCGGCTGTCCAGCGGAACCAGAGTGATCACCGCTTCGGCTTCACCCACTGCCGACCCTGGAGAAAAGGAGGCAATATCATGCACCACCGCATCGCACGGCGCCCGGAGATGAACATAGGAAACATACTGTTCAGCTTTGGCAAACTGTTTTAGCGCGGAAGTTAGATTCTGCTGAGCCTCAACCAGTCCGGACGCGATGCTGTTGCGCCACTCTTCCACAAAAGAATTCTTTTCAGCCTCCATCGACAATCTCTGATGGTGCTGCTCAGTCAGCGAATTCTCCAAACTGGAAACCTGCGCCTCTGTGGACATCCGGTTGATCTGGATGCTTAGAAATTCCCGGAGCGACACCGCGTTTTTCTCCTGCAATCCCCGGTACATTTCCTCAATGGTCGACATAGCACTCAGAATGTTTTTCTGTTTTTCGAGACTGTCGCGGGTCGATTTGAGCGAAGCGTCAATCCGCTTCAAGCTCTGATCGTAGTAATTGATTTTCTCATTGTAAAAGCTGCGCCGCTGCTTGAAGGAGGCCAGCTGCCATTTCTGATCCCGAATTCCGGTCGGGGTTTTGGCTTCACGGCTGGGCACATAATCCCGGCCTTCGAATTCAGCCTGAAGACGCTCATACATCGCGGTGTAAGTGTCAATGTCACTGGCCAGACGGTCGGCGTCAGCCTGGGAAAGCTCCGGATCAAACGTAATCAGCACCTGATCTTTTTTGACCACATCGCCAACTTTGACCTCAATGCTCTTAATCACCGATGTCTGGAGAGGCTTCATCACGATATCATGATCGGCAATGAGCTTGCCCTGGCCGACAATTACAATATCCACCTTGCCTACTATGGCCCAGATCAGCGCTGCGGCGAAAAAGATCAGCCCCAGCAGAATACCGTGCCTGGCGTACCAGGGCAGAACTTCGTGTTTAATCTCCAGCGCGTCCGGGAAAAATTCCACCGCGCGGTCGGCAGAAGCCGGTTTTTCCTTGCTCATCCCTGATTCCTTTCCATCTGCTGGTGCCAGAAGTCGCGGTAAATGCCGTCGATTGCCAACAGCTCCCGGTGGGTGCCGAAACCGACCCGTTCACCATTATCCATCACCAGGATCTTATCGGCGCCGACCGTCATGCTCAGACGATGCGAAATAATCAGCACCGTCCGGCCGCGGGAAATGGCTCCAAGGTTGTTTTGAATTATCGTCTCACTTTCCGGATCAAGCGCACTGGTCGCCTCGTCAAAAATCAGGATCGACGGGTTGGTCAGCAACGCCCGGGCAATGGCCAGCCGCTGCTTCTGACCGCCGGAAAGGTTGGAGGCATTCTCATCAAGCATGGTGTCGTAGCCCTGCTGCAGATTCTGTACGAAACTGTCAGCGCCAGCGAGCTTGGAAACATAAATGATTTCCTCCAGCGTGGCGTTGGGACGGGTCAGACTGATGTTCTCGCGAACAGTGCCGTTGAAGAAAAAGTTTTCCTGCAACACCACTCCGATGCTGCTGCGCAAATGCGACTTATCCAACTCCCTGACGTCGATGCCGTCGAGCTTGACCAGCCCGCTCTGCGCAGAATAGAGTCCCTGGATCAGTTTCGTCAGCGTGGATTTCCCCGATCCGGAACGCCCGACAATGCCAATAGTGCTGCCCGGCCTGATCTCCAGATTGAAATGCCGGATAACATCCGGTGCATCCGGACGATAACGGAACGAAACGTTTTCAATGGTGATTGCACCGCGGAGCGGCTGGCGGACTCCGCCACCGTTGCTCTCGACCGGGGAATTCATCACTACTCCAAGCATGCGCACTGACAACGCGACCTGCTGGTATTCATGGATCAATCCGACCAGTTTAACCAGCGGTCCGGTCACCCGTCCGGAAAGCATCTGAAACGCGATCAATTCGCCGATGCTGAGTTTGCCGCTGAATACCAGCAAAGCTCCGATCCAAATGATCGCCACGGTCATCAGCATCTCAAGGCCATGACTGATTGTGCGGGCAATCAAAGAGATTTTTCCCACCCTGAAACTGGCGCGGATGGCACTGGCGGTGCGATTGTCCCAGGCTTTGCGTTCAACCGGCTCCAAAGCCAGCGATTTCACTGTGCGGATACCGTGAATTGATTCCACCAGACGGCTCTGACGTTTGCCTTCAGCCTGGTAAAGTTCGTCCAGGCAACGCTGAAAAGGTTTGATCAGCAGCGCGATGACCACGGCCATCATCAGGGAAAATCCGGTGACAACTGCCGTCAGAATCGGGCTGTACAGCAGTAAAAACGGCAGAAATACCACCAGGGAAAACAATTCCAAAACCGTAAAAAACAGGTTGCCGGAAAGAAATCCACGGATACGCTCCGTCTGTTGCATGTGTTTGAGCAGAACTCCCGACGGCACCCGTTCAAAAAAGCTGATCGGCAGCCGCATGAGATGGCTGAAGGTTTTGGTCGCAGTAGAAATATCTATCTTGTTGGTGGCGAACAGCAGCAAATAGCCGCGCAGGTATTCCATGAAGCCGTTGAACAGGATCGCTACCAGAATGCCGATTCCCAGCACGTTCAAGGTCCGGAAACTGGCGTTGACCAGCACCTTGTCCACCACAATCTGGAAAAAGAGCGGAGTAATCAGCGCCACCACCGTAATCAGCAGCACCGCGAGGGCAATCTGCCCGAAAACGCCCTTCAGCTTGATAAACTCCGGAATGAACCAGAGCAATCCAAACGGCTGCTCCTCGTCACTGAGCTTGTAGACCCGCTTGAGCATCAGGGTTTCGCCGTTGAACAATTCATTGAACTGCTCCTCCGTGTAAAAGGCGAACTGCTCGCCGGGGTGTTCGGCCGAATATGCGGGATCGGACACCACCACTTCTGTTATGCCGTCCTTGTCACGCATTCCGCAGATCACCGCACTTTTACCGTCGCGCTTGAAACCGATGCAGGGGAAGGCTTTTTCCGCCTTTTTTAAATCCTTCCACTGCAGACGCACCAGACGGTTCCGGAGTCCGAGATCCGAGGCCATTTCCTGAAGTTCACGCAGCGTCGGTTCATTTTCACCGACTGCGTAATCGTGGATGAGCTGGGGCAGATCGCATCTCAGTCCATGGTGTCGTGCAATTGACGACAAGCCAAACAGCGAACTGTATTTGCGGGTGTCCACTTCCTGCAGCTGCTGAAAGACAATTACCGGTCCTTCCGCCCGCGATTTAAGCTGATCCAGCGAAACATTGAGAGCCTCCCTCCCCTTGGGCTGCGTTGGATCGTAAATCGCCACCGCCGAATTGCCAGCCAGCTGTTCCAAACGGAACACCAGCACCCAGTTGCCGCCGGTCAGTTTCAGCAGCGAGGCGCCGCGGTAAAGTTTCGCGGCCTCGGAATAGTCGTTCATCAACTCCGGGGCCAAATCCAGCGCCTGGGAAATCTCCAGCAGCGCGGCGCCGGCTTCAGCTCCATATTTGGCCAAAACCTCATTGGTGATCAACGCATCAAAGTTGATACGCCTGCGGATTTGCGAAGCGATGTATTTCAGGCACAATATACCATTGGGCAATGACATTACTTCTCCTTTCCCTATAAATGTATATGCAAAACTCATTCCATGAATCACAACAGCCGGACGGCCAGTTCCGCCGGTCGGATCCGGACGGGAAATTCCGAATCCGCGGCACCGCCGGTTCCCTTATCATCTTCCGAGTTCCAACCGCAATCAATCATGGCATTGCGCCGGCCGGTCAGCGCTCCGGCCGTCGAATGCGGCAGACCAACGCCGCCCGGAAATTTATAGCTCAGAATGCCTCCGTGTAAAACTGTTAAATTTTTCGTTTTCAATCGTCATTCAGTCCCGGCTCCGGTTGGTTCCGACAGAATCAACATGATAAAAAAACCGGTAATACCATTTTATATAATGCACTTCGCCGGATGCGTTTTGCCGCGCCACCGGAACTTTTCCGGCAAAGTAGCACTTCGAGCCATCAGCATAGCTGGCGCACTCCAATCTTTTTCGCCCCAAGCAACGTCCGATCGTCATCACCGCCGGCAGAAGCAAACGCCGCAGCCAGCGACGGCACCAGTACCGCAAGCGATTACAACAAAATTGCCGTACCCCGGCCCGTCCGACTGCCACCGGAAATCTGCGGCCGCCGCGAATCAACGCCAAAGCCAATCGGACTTCCTGGTCAGCTTTAACCGGTTCATGATCCGGAGTTGTGTTATTATCCCCCATGGTAAACAACCGGTCCGCCTCGCGTCCGATGACCCGATGAATGACCAGCCCGCCGGAAGCGCTCCTGAAACACACCACATCACCGACCTCCAACGCGGCAAAATCCACCTCCGCCAGAATGATCTCATCACCCGGCGCAAACACCCTCAGCATGCTGGAACCATGGTATATAAAACTCATCGACGGTCACACCCCAGTTCAATCTTCCGGGAAAACCGGGCCAGTGTCGATTCCCGATGAGAAATCATCAGCACCGTTTTGCCGGCGAAAATACGCTCAATCAGATCCAGAGTCCGAGCAGCGGCTACGGCGTCCAGGTTAGCGGTGGGTTCATCCAGAATCAAAATGTCCACCTCCCGGAGCAACTCCCGGGCCAGCGCCAGTCGCAAACGTTCCCCAACCGAGAAATTAGTCCCGTTTTCCATCACCTGAGCCTTGCCGCCCTCCGGCAGCCGTTCGGCCAGACCGACCGCGACAATTGCCCGATCAATGTCGTCATCTCCCGGAGAAGTCTCCAATCCACACGCCAGGTTTTCCTGCAAAGTGCCTGCGAAAAACTCGCTGATCTGGCTGATAAATCCGATCCGCCGCCGATACGAGCTCAATTCATACTCCGTCACCGGCACGTCATCAACCTTAAGGGTTCCGGAGGTCGGACGTCGCAGAGCAAGCAACAGAGCCGCCAAAGTACTCTTGCCGGTTCCGCTGTCTCCGGCAATCGCCACATGCTCCCCGGGAGCGATCTTAAAATTCAAATTTTCAAACAGCAACGGAGCTCCCGGATAGCCGAAAGTCAAATTCCGGGCTTCGACTGCTCCGGCCAATCGTTCTACCCGCAGTCCTTCCGGAGAATTTTCCGGCAGCTGGTCCATCAAGTCCGTCAACCGTCCGGCCGCCGCAAAAGCCTGAGACAAGCGCACCGAAGTCCGGCTCAAACCCTGCAGCGGCACAAATATATAATGCAAATAGCAATTCAGCGCCCACAGACCGCCCAGGCTCCACCGCCCATGTGCAATCATGGCTATTCCCACCAGAAAAACCGCGAAGTAACACACCCCTGGCAATATCAGCAAAACCAGCCTGAAACCAGCATCCAACCGGAACCGGCGATACTGGAGTCCCGCCACCGCCTCCAGGCCGGACCGGAACCGTTGATCCGATTCTGTTTCGGCTGCCCGGCTTTTCACCAGCACAATGTTGCGCAGGAATTCATAAAGCGACCGATTGGTTCTGGCATTGCATTCGCAGTAATCCAAAGCCAGAGCAAACTGTCGCCGGCCAAAAAAACGTGAAGCCAACCAATACACCGGCAGCACCGGCAGCAACACCGCCGCCACCCGCCAGTCAAAAACAGCTATCATCACCCAGCCGCCGCCGAGTTTCAAACCGTTGCGCAAACCGGCAATGGCAGCATCAGAATAAATAAAACCAGCCAGGGCCAAATCATTGAGCAGCCGTCCTGAAAGATAACCGCTGCCCAGCGAACTGATACTATCCACCGGCAGTCCCATCAGCGCCCCGAGCAGCCGGCGCTTAAGAGACAATCCGATCCGGGTTCCGATTCCGCGAATCAGATATTCACTTAACGTGTCGCATCCGCCAATCGCCAGCAGCAGTCCGCCGCAACCGATCAGCCACCACACCGCGCTGGAGTAATCTCCGCCGGCCAGGCGATCAACCAGCCATCGCTGGCAGTATGGCACCAACCATAAAGCCGACGATGATAACACCGCCAGAACCACCGTGACCGCTATGCAATATCGCTCCCGGGCAAATTCCGGAGACAGCAGCCGCAACGCGCGCCTCATGCCGAACGGCAGGATATTCATAACGCCTCAGTCCAGCGAAATATACCCCTTGGTCCGGAGTTCTCCCACGAATGCCTCGACCTCATCCGCAGCTCCAGGCGGCAACGGTGCATCGCAGCGTGCCGCCAGCTGTTCCAGCACCGCGGCCGTGTCGGCGCACTCCCCGTTTTCGATAATCCGCCAGATGGCCAGACCAGTGGCGTTGACACCGAACACTTTGCCGTCATCGGGGTTAAACAAACAGCCGCTGCCATCAAACTCTTCACGGCAGACGATCAGCGGATTGACTCGCATCATAACAAACCTCCAACCAATGTTTTATCCAGTTTGACCCGCAGGCGGCATCCGGGAAGCCGGCGAACCAGCCGCTCCGCCGCCGCCATGTTTCGTTCAGTCAGCCGGCGGACAATTCCAGGCGGATAACTGGCCACATGCCATCTCATCATATCGGTAAAAGAAGGCATCACGCCAAGCAATGCCTCCATGTTATCCAATCCGAACACCGCATGCTCTCCCCGCTCAAGAAGACAAAACCGGCTGACTTTGGCAATCCTGGCGCAATTAAACGCGCATTCCGGCTTGCCGCTGGTCCAGATACTCCAGGTCGGAACCGGCTGCGCGTAAAAGCCATCTTCCAACTCTGTCAGCAAAGTACAGTCATCACTCAGCACCTGAAAGTCCGGATTCAGGCGTGAGACCGTCGTACTTTTACCGATTCCGGAAGGACCGCAGAACAGAAATCCTTCCTCCCCCCGCACCGCAAGTGCGCCATGAACCAAAAATGAGCTGCCATCCAGCAGGCGTGGCAGTACTCCCAGAAAAAACAACTGACGGACAATTCTGCCCCGCAATTCCATGGTCCGCCCGTCCCACGGAATCACTAATGCCTCAAATCTCCCGCTATCCAGCTCGTATGCCCGCAAACCATTGCGGCGAATGGCGAAACCGCCGGGGCGCAGATCATCAGATCCGCCGACCGGCAGCACCACCCCATTCCCGCAGGACGATCCCAAGTCACTCAGCGGCAAACCTGTACAATGACTCAGCATGGCCAGGGCAGCCGCGGCGTCTTTTCCTTTTGAACGCCATGCGCAAAAACTGCCATCCGGCAACGGCATAGTCACCCAACGCGGCTCGCCGCCTGCCGGGACCGACTGATCCAACCGATTCAAACCAGTTGCCTCAAAACCCAAAATTCACTCCATAAAGGACCAATTATTATAATACACAAAACCGATAAATGCAAGCCGCAAAACCTTTTTTACAGTTTTACGCCCAGGGCGGAAGCGCGAATACCAGATGCGCGTCACCGGACTCGCCATGCCGCAAACCGGCAACATGAAAAAATTCCTGCTGCCGCCTCATCATCAGTAACGGTAATTTTCTCCCTTGAACGGTCCGTCAACTTCAACTCCGATGTAATCCGCCTGCTCAGGCGTCAACCGGGTCAACCTGGCGCCGAGCTTATCCAAATGCAGCCGGGCGACTTCCTCGTCCAGCTTTTTGGGCAGCAGGTACACTCCGGGGGCACGCTCCGGATTGCGGGCGATGTCAATCTGCGCCAGAGTCTGATTGGTGAAACTGTTTGACATCACAAACGACGGATGTCCAGTTGCACAGCCGAGATTGACCAGACGTCCTTCGGCAAGCAAATAGATGCTGTGACCATCGGCAAAGGTATAGCGACTGACCGGACAGCTGCTGTCTTTGATCTGCAGCTTCCGAACTCCGGGGCAACGCTCGAGATCCGCGACATCGATCTCGTTGTCAAAATGACCGATATTGCAGACAATCGCCTGATCTTTCATTTTTTTCATGTGTTCCAACGTGATAATGTGGCAGTTGCCGGTACAGGTCACAAAGCAATCCGCCTCGGCCAAAGCCTCCTCCACAGTCACCACCTGGAACCCGGCCATGCAGGCCTGGAGTGCGCAGATCGGGTCAACCTCGGTCACCAGCACTCTTGCCCGTTCGTTGCGCATCGCCTCGGCACACCCCTTGCCGACGTCACCGTAGCCGCATATCACCACGGTTTTGCCCGACAGCATGACATCCAGCGCCCGCTTGATGCCGTCAGTAAGACTGTGACGGCAGCCGTATATATTGTCAAATTTGCTTTTAGTCACCGAATCATTGACATTCACCGCCGGAAACAGCAGCTCCCCGCGCCGGCTCATCAACTCCAGCCGGTGAACTCCTGTGGTGGTCTCCTCGGACACCCCGCGCACGCCGGCCGCCACCCGATGCCAATGGCGGGGATCCCGAGCAAGTTCCCGCTTCAGAAGCGCGTTGATAACCTGCATTTCGTGAACGTCAGTCGGCTCATCCAGAATTGACGGATCGTTTTCAGCCGCCACGCCGCGGTGAATCAGCAATGTGGCATCGCCACCGTCATCGACAATCTGATCCGGACCGGAACCGTCCGGCCAGGTCAGGGCCTGATAGGTGCATTCCCAGTATTCCTCCAACGTCTCGCCTTTCCAGGCGAAGACCGGAACACCGGCGGCCGCCACTGCCGCCGCGGCATGATCCTGGGTTGAAAAAATATTGCAACTGGCCCAGCGGACATCAGCTCCAAGCTCTTTAAGCGTTTCAATCAGCACCGCAGTCTGCACGGTCATGTGCAGACTGCCGGAAATTCTGACTCCACGGAGAGGTTGTCCGGTACCGTATTTCGCCCGGGTTGCCATCAAACCCGGCATTTCATGCTGGGCGATATCAATCTCCTTGCGGCCGAAATCGGCCAGTCCGATGTCCTTGATCTTATATTGACTCATTTTCATCTCCATATCTGAGTTTATTTGTGAACACAGCAACTCATATCCATTCCAGGCTCCGGCTTCCCGTCACAACTCAGCGCGCCATGGCCTGTCTGATGTATTTCCATGAGTTTTCCGGCAGCTTGGCTCCGATCACCTTGACGATCTCTCCGGACAGCAACGAACCATACCAGGCCGCCCGCTCCAGCGGTTCCCCCCTCCCTAATCCACAGAGAAACCCGGCGGCCCAGTAATCTCCGGCGGCGGTGGTATCAACCGGATGTTCAACCAGGCAGGGCGCAATGTGGATTTTTTCCGCGCCGCGTCGAACCAGCGCGCCGTCCCGACCAAGCTTAACCGCAGCGATGTCACACCATTCAGCCAGCCGGTCAAGATGGTCGTCCGAAGTACCTTCTCCCCCAAAAAGCGCGGCGGCCTCTTCGGCGTTGGCCAACACAATGTCGACACACTCAGGCAGGATCTGTTTGAGCTCCGCCCGGAATTTTTCAGCCACCTCGAAACTGGACAAATCTATGCCGATGCGACAACCGGCGGCGCGGGCCAGTTCAAGCACCCGGCGAAAAACCGGAGAAAAGAGCATGTATCCTTCAATATAAACCAAATCAAAGGAATTGAAGTCAACCCGATCCGCCTCTCGCGCGGTCAGCAGCAGGGATGCTCCGAGACTGGAGCGCATCGTCCGCTCGGCATCCGGAGTAATCAGCGACAGACACACTCCGGTGGGAGCCGCGTCAGTCACAATGAACTCCCGATCCGAACCGCCGAGTTCCCGCAAAGTCCGGCGATAGAAATCACCGTTCGGATCACCGCCCAGTTTTCCAAACATGGCGACGTCGCATTCCAGTTCGGCCATGGCAAAAATCGTGTTGCCGGCCGAACCCCCGGCAACCTGTTGCGGCGGCTCCGGCAGCCGGGAGAGCAACCCGGCGATAAAATCCTCCGAAACCATTTCCATGCCGCCCTTGGCTCCGGAAACATTGTCGCGCAGAAAAGTTTCATCAACCCGCGCCAGCAAATCCACCAGCGGGGACCCCACTCCTAAGCAGCGCATGGCACCAACCGTTACTTACCGCAGCAGCCGCCCGATCCGCAGGAGCGTTTCGGTTCCGCCAATTCGGCCACTGCGGCCTGCAATTCAGCTACCTTGTCCGTCTTTTCCCACGGAAACTCGGCCCGGCCGAAATGGCCATAACTGGCGGTATCCCGGAAACACCAGCCCTGCCCCGGGTACTTGAGTCCAAGCGATCTGACGATGGAAGCCGGACGCAGGTCAAACACCCGGCGAATGATCTTTTCCAAATCGGCGTCATCACAGACCACCCCGGTACCGTAAGTGTCCACGTTGATGCTGAGCGGTTCCGCCACGCCAATCGCATAGGACACCTGCACTTCACACTTATGCGCGAGTTTGGCCGCCACAATGTTTTTGGCGATATAACGACAGTAATATGCGGCTGAACGATCCACCTTGGAAGGATCTTTGCCGGAAAATGCTCCGCCGCCGTGTGATCCCACTCCCCCGTAGGTGTCGACAATGATCTTCCGTCCTGTCACACCGGTGTCACCATTGGGACCGCCAATCTCAAATCGTCCGGTGGGATTGACATAATAAACGATGTCATCGCTCAGCAGATCCGCCGGGATCACCTCTTTTACCACCTGGCGCACCAGATTTTCAAGCCAAGAAGGCTCCATGTCCGGAGTGTGCTGGTGAGAAACCACCACCGTTTCAACCGCCGCCGGCCGACCGTCTTTATAACGGATTGAAACCTGACTCTTGGAGTCGGGACGCAGATACCGGTATTTCACAGGGTCGCTCTTACGCAATTCGGCCAGCCGCCGGACTATTTTATGAGCATAAACCAGAGTCGCCGGCATCAGTTCCGGAGTCTCATCACTGGCATAGCCGAACATCATGCCCTGGTCTCCGGCCCCCTGCTCGGTGAACCGCCCCATTCCCTCAGTGACGCCCTGGGAAATGTCCGGAGACTGCCGGTGAATGCAAATCATCACCTTGGCATCGTCAGCCGAAAAGCCGACGCCGGGATCATTGTAACCTATATCGCGAACCGCCTGCAATGCCACTTCCTGCCAATTCACCTGAGAGCGAGTGGTGATTTCACCGGAAATCACTATCAGATTGGTAGTGGCCAGTGTCTCACAGGCGACCCGGCTTTCCGGATCTCCAGCCAGACAGGCGTCAAGAATAGCGTCAGAAATTTGATCGCACACCTTGTCCGGATGTCCTTCGGACACCGACTCGGAAGTAAAGACGTGCTCACTGCGGATTTTGCTC
Source organism: uncultured Lentisphaeria bacterium (assembly GCA_949298075.1). Lineage (GTDB taxonomy): Bacteria > Verrucomicrobiota > Lentisphaeria > Victivallales > Victivallaceae > UBA1784. Next base: position 32,496 of record CASFVA010000036.1, on the reverse strand, counting down.
ATGACAACGACATCCTCATAGTTTTTAATTCGCCGGCAACGACGAATCTGTTTTGCAATCTTTGCAGATAACGGATATTAACAAAAAACCCGGATCAGCGGTTTCGCATCCGGGCGCAATAACTGAAACAGAATACACCGAACCGGGTCAGCGCGGCATGCGCATCGGCACCGGGACACCACGCCGGTTTTGGGACCAGACCGATTCGCCGGAACCGGAAACGGCCGGACGATCCTCGCCGTAGCTGATCGTCTTCATGCGGTTGTCACCCAGGCCGCGTCCGGCCATGTATGCCCGGATGGCATTGGCCCGACGCTCACCCAGTGCCCGGTTGTATTCTTCGGTGCCGCGCTGGTCGCAGTGCCCCTCGATAACCAGGGCCAGATCCGGCTTGTCACCCAGGTAGGCGACAATCTGATCAAGCTTTTCCGTCTCGGAGGGAACCAGCATGTCCGAATCATAAGCGAAATAAATAATCGGCATCCCCAGCCGGTTGCCGGAAGGATCAGCCTCCACCCAGCCGTTGGGGTCGGCTGACACCGCCGCTCCACCTTCCTGCCAGCCGGTGGCACCGGAACCGTCAAAGCCGCCGCCGCCGACACCGGTAAATCCGCCGGACATCATATTGGGATCATCCACCGCCGCCGGAACCATCGGCAGGGTGGTGTCCTCAGGCGGAGTGCTTTCGCAACCAGCGCCGAACAGAACGACAACCGCGGCCGCCGCCGCACATCCGATAAAAGATCTGAACATTGATTCGACCTCCACTTTTACTCAACCTGTTGATTTAACAGTCAAACTAAAGTTTACAAATTGCACATATATTAAAATACACTTGAGAACGGATTTTCCAAGCTGCATTACCGGTATTTTGCGTTTTTTTTTGCAAAAAAAACATTTCTTGACTCCGCACGGTTAATCCAGCCTTGATATTCATTGCGAACAGGGCTATATTTTATAAATGATTTACGGCGGTTTTTCGCAACTGCAGAACGACGGCCCGGAGCCGGCGAAACCGGTTCCGGCCAAACCAGGAAAAGAGGTCAGGTTAAAATGAATATCGATTGGGAAAAACTGGGATTCCAGTTCATGCCGACCAAGAGCAACATCCGTTTTCACTATGCCGACGGCGCCTGGAGCGAAGGCACCCTCACGTCGGATTATCAGATCAGCATGTCGGTGGCTGCCAACGTTTTTCATTACGGCCAGGCGATTTTCGAGGGGCTCAAGGCCTTTCGCTGCAAAGACGGCAAGGTTCGCATTTTCCGTCCCCAGGCCAACGCGAAGCGGCTCAACAGTTCCGCCCGCCAGCTGCTGATGCCGGAGTTCCCGGAGGAAAAGTTTGTCGAAGCCGTCCGGACCGTTGTGGCGGACAACATTGATTATGTGCCCCCCTACGGCAGCGGCGGTTCGCTCTATATTCGACCGGTGATGTTCGGCAGCTCGTCCCAGATCGGAGTCAACGCCAGCTTTGAATATGAATTCATAATTCTGGTAGTGCCTGTCGGTGCTTATTACAAGGGCGGAATCAAGCCGGTTGACTCGATGGTTTCCCGGGATTTCGACCGTGCCGCTCCGCACGGCACCGGCCACATCAAGGCCGCCGGAAACTATGCCGCCAGTCTGCTTTCCAGCAAAATCGCCAAGGAACGTCATTGCCCGGTCGCCCTTTTCCTCGACCCCGGCAGCCACACTTACATCGACGAATTCAGCACCAGCAACTTTCTGGCGATCTCAAAGGATGGCAAGTACGTCACCAGTCTCTCCGATTCGATTCTGCCCTCGATCACCAATGATTCGCTGCTGACCATTGCCCGGGATCTCGGCATGGCGGTTGAACGGCGGAAAATCCGGGTTGAGGAGCTGGCCGATTTCGCCGAAGTCGCCGCCTGCGGCACTGCTGTGGTCATCACGCCGGTCGGCCGGATTTTCGACGGCGACAAGGTGTACGACTACCACCTCACGGAAATTGGTCCGGTGCTGCATAAACTCTACCAGCGCATGACCGGAATCCAGTATGGGGAATATCCGGATACTCACAACTGGCTGGTGGAGGTTCCGGAACAATGAAAATCTTCCGGACCCGCGACGAATTGCAGAAATTCGCCCTGGCCGCCAGGCGTTCCGGAAAAACCATTGCGCTGGTGCCGACCATGGGCTTTCTGCATGAAGGTCATTTGTCGTTGATCGACCTTGCCCGTGCCAAAGCCGATGTGGTGATCGTGTCGATTTTCGTGAATCCTACACAGTTCGCCCCCACCGAGGATTTTGACAGCTATCCGCGGGATTTTGACCGTGATGCCGGCTTGTGCGGGCTGCACCACGCTGACGTGATTTTCGCCCCGGCGCCAGGAGAAATGTATGCTCCGGATGCCTCTACCTGGGTGGAGGAAACCCGACTGTCCGGACCGCTGTGCGGAGCCAGCCGTCCGACGTTCTTCCGCGGCGTAACCACGGTGGTGGCCAAGCTCTTTCTGCTCGCCCAGCCTGATTATGCGATTTTTGGAGAAAAGGACGCCCAGCAGCTGCTGGTGATCAAGAGAATGGTGCGCGACCTGGACTTCCCGGTGGAAATCATTGCCGCGCCCCTGGTGCGTGATCCCGATGGCCTGGCCCTGAGCTCCCGCAACCGCTATCTGTCAGAAGACGAGCGGCGGCGCGCCCTGGCCATTCACCAGGCTCTGCTTGCGGCCAAAGCAGCGCTGGTTCAGCAACCGTCAGCCCCCGGCGCAGCGGAAGATCTCGCCAAAGCAGCCATTGCCGCCGCCGGCGGCAAAGTTGATTACGTATCAGCGCTGGACCGGGACACGCTTGCCCCTTTAACGTCGGAAAGCCAATGGGTCCTGCTGGCGGCGGCGGCCTGGTTCGGCACCACCAGACTGATCGACAACGAAATGTTTGAACTGAAAAACCGATAACAGAATCATGAAAAAACTGTTTTTCAACGCGCCCGACTTTTCCGCCGAGCTTGAACAGCTGTACCGGCGGGCCCCATTTCCCAAGGCAGCTGAAGAGGCCGCCCGGGAAATTATCGAAGCGGTAAGACAGGAGGGTGATGCGGCCCTGGTTCGGTTTGCCGAGCAATTCGATCATGCGCAATTGACTCCGACCACTTTCCGGGTGACCGATCAGGAATTGCAGGAGGCGGCCAGAAAGCTGCCCTCTCCCGACAAGAAGGCAATCCGACTGGCGCTGAAACAGATTCAGAAATTCGCTCGGGCCACCAGGCCGCGCAACTGGCATGCCTCGCCGCGTCCCGGCGTCATCCTCGGTGAAAAGTTCACTCCGCTGGATCGGGTCGGGGTTTATATTCCCGGCGGAACCGCGCCGCTGGTCTCATCGGTCATCCACACTGCCGGTATCGCCGCTGCGGCCGGAGTGAAGGAAATAATCGCCTGCACCCCTCCGGGCGGACTGCATCCGGCCACGCTGTATGCCATGCGCGAAGCCGGCGTCAAGGAAATTTACCGGCTTGGCGGAGTTTATGCCATTGCAGCCATGGCGCTCGGCACGGCGACAATTCCCAAGGTGGAAAAAATTGCCGGCCCCGGCAATGCCTATGTGACGGCGGCCAAAAAACTCCTTTACGGAGAAGTTGCCATCGACCTGGTGGCCGGTCCATCCGAAATTCTGATTGTGGCTGACGACTCGGCCGATCCGGGTTTTATTGCAGCCGACATGCTCAGCCAGGCCGAGCACGGCAGCGGTCATGAGCAGGCGGTGCTGGTTACACCTTCACGCGAACTGATTGACGCGGTCGAAGCTGAAATTATTTTACAGAAAATCAATCGCAAACGCGGTGAGACCATCGATCGGGTTCTGGCCAACGGCACTTTTCTGATCCACGTCTCCGATCTTGATGCCGCAGCTGAACTGGCCGGCCGCTACGCTCCGGAGCACCTTGAAATTCAGACCGCACATCCGGAAAAACTGGCGGGCAGAATTTCGGCCGCAGGAGCCATGTTTCTCGGCAGCTGGACCCCGGAACCGGTCGGAGATTTCTGCGCCGGACCGTCGCATGTACTGCCGACGGCATCGAGCGCCCGCAGCTTCAACGGACTGGAAACCTCCAGTTTCATGCGCCGCAGCAGTCTGGTGAAATACTCCAAGTCAGCGCTGCGCCGGGAAATCGGTGTCATTGAACGTTTCGGAGCCATGGAACAGCTCGATGCCCACGCCCGGTCCGGATCAATCCGGCGCCGCGACAAGCAGCCTCTGAAAAAATAACATTCAAGATAAAAACCTCCATCTTTTAAGGTAAGCAAGCACATGGCCGAATACGATTTCAACGCCATTGAACGCAAGTGGCAGCAGTACTGGGAAGATCATCATACTTTCCGGGCGGTGAATTTTGATGACAAGCCCAAATATTACTGTCTGGATATGTTTCCGTATCCATCCGGGGCCGGACTGCATGTCGGGCATCCGGAAGGTTATACTGCGACGGACATTGTCTGCCGCTACAAACGCATGCGCGGCTTCAACGTGCTGCATCCAATGGGTTGGGACGCATTCGGGCTGCCGGCGGAACAGTACGCCGTGGATACCGGAACTCATCCGGCGGTGACCACAGCCAAAAATGTTGACAACTTCCGCCGCCAGATCAAGGCCCTGGGCTTCAGCTACGACTGGGACCGGGAAATCAACACCACCGACATCGGTTATTACAAATGGACCCAGTGGATATTTCTGCAGCTCTATCGCAAAGGGCTGGCCTATCTGGATGAAATACCGGTCAACTGGTGTCCGGCCCTCGGTACAGTGCTGGCCAACGAGGAGGTGATTGACGGCCGCAGCGAACGCGGAAACCATCCGGTGGAGCGGCGTCCCATGAAACAATGGATGCTCAGAATCACTGAATATGCAGAACGTCTGCTTAACGATCTCGACGGTCTCGACTGGCCAGAGGGTATCAAGGAAATGCAGCGCAACTGGATCGGCAAATCCACTGGAGCCGAGGTGATCTTCACTACGACAGGCGGAGAAAAAATCACCGTCTACACCACTCGGCCCGATACGTTGTTCGGCGCCACCTACATGGTGCTGGCTCCGGAACATCCGCTTGTTCCGACCATTACCACAGCGGAATGTTCCGCCGCAGTCAAGTCCTATCAGTCAAAAGCCGCCAACAAAAGCGAACTCGCCAGAACCGAACTTGCCACGGAAAAAACCGGTGCGTTCACAGGTGCATACGCAGTAAATCCGGTTAACGAAGAAAAGATTCCGATCTGGATCGCCGATTACGTCATGGTGGGTTACGGCACCGGAGCCATCATGGCAGTGCCGGCCCATGATACCCGGGATTTTGATTTTGCGCAAAAGTTCAACCTGCCGGTCAGATGCATCATCTCTCCCGATCCGGAAGCCGCCCGGGAGGCTGGCTGCGACATCGATGCCGTACTTCGCGGCGCCGCCTGCTGGACCGGAGAAGGCCGTCTCATCAATTCAGCCAATTCCGACGGACTTGATCTCAACGGCCTGTCAGTGAAAGAATCCAAACCGGCCGCCACCAAATGGCTGGCTGACCGCGGTCTCGGGCGGGAAGCGGTCAAATACAAACTGCGTGACTGGCTGTTCAGCCGGCAGCGCTATTGGGGAGAACCGTTCCCGATCATCCACTACGAAGATGGTTCCATTGAGCTGGTGGACGAGAACGAACTGCCGGTCGCACTGCCCGACATGACCGATTTCAAGCCATCCGGCACCGGAGAACCGCCCCTGGCCAAGGCGGCGGACTGGGTAAACTATGTTGATCCCAAAACCGGCCGCCGCGGCCGCCGTGAAACCAACACCATGCCTCAGTGGGCGGGTTCCTGCTGGTACTACCTGCGCTATCTGGATCCCCGAAACGACCGGAAAGCCTGGGATCCCGCCGTAGAGCGCTACTGGATGCCGGTGGATCTTTACGTCGGCGGCGCAGAACATGCGGTGCTGCATTTGCTTTACGCCCGTTTCTGGCACAAGGTTCTTTTCGACCTCGGACTGGTCTCAACCAGCGAGCCTTTTATGAAACTGGTGAATCAGGGCATGATCCTCGGCGTTTCCTACAAGGATGAACGCGGGGCCCTGGTGCCGACCGATCAAGTCGATTTCACCCCGGACGGACCGGTACGCAAAAGTGACGGAGCCAGGCTTGTCGAATTTCCGGCAAAAATGTCCAAGAGTCTGCGCAATGTGGTAAACCCGGACGACGTCGTACGCCAATACGGCGCAGACAGTATGCGGCTCTATGAAATGTTCATGGGACCGCTGGAAGCAACCAAACCCTGGAGTACCACCGGCGTCGAAGGCGTTCACCGTTTTCTCAAACGCTCCTGGCGGCTGATTGATGATGCGGCCGTCAGCGAAGCCGAGCCGACGCCGGAACTGCGGCGGCTTCTGCATGGAACCATCAAAAAGGTGACTTCCGATCTGGAGACTTTCGGCTTCAATACCGCGATCAGCCAGTTGATGATCTGCCTGAACGAACTGGTCAAGTGCGATCCCCTGCCCAGGGAGGCCGCGGAAACATTTGTTCTGCTGCTTGCGCCTTTTGCTCCGCATATCGGCGAGGAGCTGTGGGCCAAACTCGGCCATGCCGAATCGCTGGCTTATGAAAAGTGGCCGGAATACGATGAAAATCTGCTTCGGGTTTCCGAGGTGGAAATCCTCATTCAGGTTCTCGGCAAACCCAAGGCCAGGATCATGATGCCGGTCGGCTGCGATGACGAAACGGCCAGGCAACTGGCACTGGCGGCGCCGGAGGTGGCTAAAGCTTTGGAAGGGAAGAATATCAGAAAGATTATTCATGTTCCCGGCCGACTGGTAAACATTGTGGCGAACTAATCAAAGACAACGAGGTGAAGCATGAGAAAAGCGGCAATTTTGATGCTGGCGGCAGTTGCGATGCTGGTTGCCGGATGTTCCTCCCCCCGGCTGGCCAACGGCAAGTATGAATCCCGGATTCCTGGGCAGGATGATTACATCATCGTCTACGACGATCTGGTGTTTCTCCATATCAAAACGCCGGACAATCTGCCCGAGCGTCAGACCTACTGGACCTGGGCCGGAAAATACTCAATCAGCGACAGCGGCGAACTTGACTTCGACATGAACGACGAGCTTAAAAAGAAATGGCGCTTCTCCTACACTTTTGTCAACCAGCAGGGCGGCGTCGTACTCAATGACTGGGGAACCCGGACCGGCCGGATGCTCTATTATGAGCGCCCGACCTACCGGGAGCTTCAGGTGGCGCCGGCGGCCATGCCTAACACCAGCATGCAGTAAACCGACTCAGGTTACAAAGAACGGGAAAGCGCATACTCGTCTTAAGCGCTTTCCCGTTTTATTTTAAGTCAAGAGGCGGCAGCAGCAGAAATTCATTTTCAGTGGACAGTTTTGTCCGGGAGGCTCCACATCAGCGGCGCCGCAGAATCCGCTCAATCAGTTCGGTGGTTGAATATCCGGCCACAAACGGCATGAATACAATCCGGCTGCCAGCCGCTTCCAACGCCGCCCGCTCTCCGGGGTCTAGCTTTTCCAACGTGTAGTCGCCCGCTTTGACATAGACATCCGGAGCCAGTGCCGCCAACTCGCGATGACACCGTGAACCATCAAAAATCACGACCCGATCCACAGAGGCCAGCGCCCCCAACATGTAAGCCCGGTCAAGTTCAGAGTTGACCGGACGTGACGGCCCTTTGAGCCGCCGTACCGAAGCATCCGAATTGAGCAATACCAGCAACGCCTCTCCTTCGGCCCGCGCCGCGGCCAGATACTGGGCATGCCCCCGGTGCATCAGGTCGAAACATCCGTTGGTGACCACAAGACGCCGACCGGACGACCGGAGCGTCTGACGCCAGCTGCAGGCGTCTTCCAGCGAAAGCAGAGCAAGAACCGGATCACCGTTCATGAAATATTCCCTTCGAGACAACGGACTCTGACTCCAGCCTCACGGAGCAGATTCATCGAGACCTCGTCGATCGTGTAGCGCTGATGGTAAACCACTTCGACAATACCGGCATTGATAATCATCTTGGCACACAACAGGCAGGGGCTGAAAGTCGTGTAGAGGGTCGAATCCTTGACCATAATGCCGTGATAGGCGGCTTGAACGATGGCGTTTTCCTCAGCGTGGCTGCACAGGCAGGAGCCGAGGTTTTCTCCGGATGGAGTATCGGAATTGCAACGGGGACAGCCGCCCTCGTCACAGTTTTTCACTCCCCGCGGAGTCCCGTTGTACCCGGTGGAAATAATCCGGTAATCACGTACCAGCACCGCAGCAACCTGCCGACGACGACAATTGCTGCGGGTAGCCGCCACCTGGGCGATGTCCATGAAATACTGATCCCAGCTCGGACGATTCAATTTGTGTTCCGCCATCCCGGCCTCCTTGCTGCCGCCCAATCCCGGGCGCTGCAAATATTGGTTTAAACACGCGGTCCGGATACACCATCCGTCCTGCAAAAAACAAAACCCGGTGAAAACCGCGTTTCCACCGGATCGAACCAAATGAGATTAAACCGAAACTTACTTGGCGGAAACGCTGTTCAGCAACTTATCGGCCTGCGATTTCTTGTTGGCGGCACGATTGGGATGAATCGTTCCGCACTTGGCGGCCTTGTCCAGGCAGCTGCTGAAGCATTTGGCCGCCTCAGACGCGGCGGAAGCATCACCGGCCGCAACTGCGGCGCGCAGTTTCTTTTCCATGGTCTTGATTTCACTGATGCGGATACGATTGCGCAGATTGGCTTCGCGGCTGGTGCGCTGACGCTTCATAGCGGACTTCGAATGGGCCATTTGTCGTGCTTTCCTTTAAGCTTTATTTAAAATGATAAAACTGAATCATGTGTTATTCAGATCATTTAACATATCACCGGATTTTCAAAAATCAAGTATCAGAATGCAAAATACCACCTTTTTAACCGAATGACATTGACATTGAAGCCGATTTGATGTATTTTAGCGTCATTAAAAAAGTTTTCTGCCGACAGTAATCACACCGTGGATACCGGTTGGGAATTTTATTTTGCAGAAAGGATTCTTCATGAAAAAGATTCTGGTTACCGGCGGTGCCGGCTATATTGGCAGCGCCTGCACTGAATACCTGTTGGATCATGGCTATGAAGTAACGGTATTTGACGCATTGATTACAGGCCACCGCGACGCGGTGGATCCCCGCGCCAAATTTATTGAGGGCGACCTGGCCGACCGGCAGCTGATCATCGACGTCTGCAAGCAGGAAAAACCAGAAGCCATTATGCACTTCGCGGCCTTTTCACTGGTCGGGGAATCGATGAAAAACCCGTCCAAATATTTCCGCAACAACCTGGCTGCGGCCATTAACCTTGCTGACGCGGCAGTCGAAGCCGGTACCGAGCGCTTCGTTTTCTCCAGCACCGCCGCCACTTTCGGACAGCCAGAAAAAGTGCCGATCAGTGAAAACGATGCCCAAATTCCGATCAATCCCTATGGGGAATCCAAGCTGTGCTTTGAAAAAGTGCTTAAGTGGTACAGCACCATTCATCAGCTCAAATACGCGGCGCTGCGTTATTTCAACGCCGCCGGAGCCACTGAGCTGCATGGCGAAGACCACCGTCCCGAAAGTCATCTGATTCCGCTGATCCTGCAGACAATCCGCGGACAACGCGACAAGCTGCTGCTGTACGGCGATGATTACGATACTCCGAACGGCAGTTGCATCCGCGACTACATTCATATCCTTGACCTGGCGCAGGCCCATGAACTGGCGTTGTCGGCCCCGGAAAGCGGTCATTACAACCTGGGCACCGGCAACGGGCTGTCAGTGCTGGAAATCATTGCGGCAGCCGAGGAGGTTACCGGTCGCAAGGTCAATTACGAAATTGCCCCGCGCCGTCCCGGCGATCCCGCCCGGCTGATTGCCTGCAGCGACCGCGCCCGCCGTCTGCTGGGCTGGAAACCGGCTTTTGAATCAGCCCACGCGATCATTGAATCCGCCTGGAAGTGGCAGCTGAAATTTCCGGAGGGATACGCCAGGTGATTTGGCACGAACTGGGGCCTTTTACCGTCTTTGACGTCGAAACCACCGGCATGAGTCCGGTCTATGACCGGATTGTCGAACTGGCGGCGCTGCGAATCGACCGCGACGGTAAGACCAGCCGCTTCAGTTCATTGGTAAATCCCGGCCGGAAAATTCCCCGGGGAGTCATTGCAGTACATCATATCACCGACGAAATGGTCGCAGGAGCGCCCGAATTCGGAAGGATAGCTGCGGATTTTCTTGAATTTGCCTGCGGTTCAACGCTGGTTGCCCACAACGCCCGCTTTGATCTGGCCTTTCTCCAGGAAAGCCTGGCCAGGTCCGGACAACCATTGTGGGAGGGAAAGACCATGGATTCGCTCCGCCTGATACGCACCACCCATCCGGGGCTGCCATCATACCGGCTGCAGGACCTGCGCGTCCGATTCCGGCTGGAAGACGCCGCCGGGGCGGTTGCGCACCGGGCCGGATCCGACGTGGAATGGACAATGCAATTGTTGAAAATTTCGCTGTCAAAAATTATAGGAACGAGTCATGACCCGTGTTGAAATCCCCTATCACCGCACCAGACTTCAACTGGACATTCCGGAACAGGAACTGCTGGGGGTTTATCATTCCCGGCTGCCCGAAGCGGTCGCAGACGAAAACGGAGAAATTGAGCGCGCGCTGCGACATCCCATTGGCAGCCGGCGCTTATGCGATCTGGCCGCCAGGAGCAGTCGGGCGGTAGTCATTTGCAGCGACCACACCCGTCCGGTTCCGAGCAAGGCGATCATTCCGCCCCTGCTGGCCGAACTGAGACGAAATAATCCTCAGATCGACATTACGCTGCTGATTGCCACCGGCTTCCACCGGGCCACCACCCGAGCGGAGCTGGCAGCGAAGTTCGGTGATGAAATCGTCGCCCGGGAAAAAATAGTTGTTCACGACTCCGGAGCGCCGGAACAAATGATCGAGATCGGCCGCCTTCCCTCCGGGGGACGGCTGCTCATCAACCGTCTGGCAGCTGAATGTGACCTGCTGGTGGCTGAGGGTTTTATTGAGCCGCACTTTTTCGCCGGCTTTTCCGGCGGCCGCAAAAGCGTGCTTCCGGGAATTGCCTCGCGGGAAACCGTCCTTGCCAACCATTGTGCGGAATTCATTGCCGATCCGGGAGCCCGCACCGGCAATCTCGAAGGCAATCCCATTCACCGTGATATGATTTCAGCAGCACGACAAGCCAAACTGGCCTTTATTGTCAATGTGGTGATTGATTCGTCTAAACGGGTGGTGAAAGCATTTGCCGGCGGATGTGAAGCGGCTCACGCAGCCGGAGTGGAATTTCTCAACCGCTATGCCGGCGTCGAAGTTCCGGCCGCTGACATTGTTATTACGTCCAACGGTGGTTATCCGCTGGATATGAATGTCTATCAGTCGGTCAAGGGAATGACCGCGGCGGAGGCGGTCTGCCGCCCGGGCGGAGTAATCATCATGGCGGCCAGCTGCATTGACGGCCACGGCGGCGAATCATTTTACCGTACGCTGGCTCGAGCCGCGTCTCCCGAGGAGATTCTGAAATACACGGCAGAGGTTCCGCGCCATGCCACTCAGCCGGATCAATGGGAATTTCAGATTCTGGCCCGGATTTTGTCCCGATACCATGTCATTGTGGTAACCTCTGACTGCGATCACCAGATGCTGCGGGAAATGATGCTGGATCCGGCCGCCACCCTTCCGGAAGCCTATGCCAGAGCCCGGGAAATTGCCGGCTCCGGAGCCAAAGTCGCGGTGATTCCCGATGGTGTTTCGGTCATTGCCCGGCTCAGCCGGACCTGATACAGGAGTTGGTGTCATGGCCTCGATCGGCGGCCGTCTGCGGGAATTGTCCGAAGCATTTTCAACGTCCGGGATTGAAGCCCCGGAGGCTGAGGCCAGATGGCTGCTGGCCGAAGTACTGAATTTATCCGGAACCGAACTCACGCTCCGTGCGGCCTCCGAACTGCCTCCGGATGCGGAAAACCGGCTCCGGAGTTGGTCCGAGCGCCGGTGCCGCCGGGAACCATTGCAGTACATTATCGGAATTGCGCCATTCCGGCAACTGGATCTGGAAGTTACTCCGGCGGTTTTGATTCCGCGTCCGGAAACCGAATTGCTGGTCGACTGGATACTGCGGCGGGCCCCGGAAAACGGTACGCTGCTTGACGTCGGCACCGGTTCCGGGGCAATCGCGCTGGCAGCAGCGGAGGAACGTCCCGACCTGCGGGTAACCGGTGCCGATTTGAGTTTGGCCGCACTGGCAATAGCTGAGCGCAACCGTAACAAATATCGGTTGGACCGGGTGGAGCTGCGGCATTCCGATCTGCTGTCGGCTTTTGTAGGCGAACGTTTTGACCTCATCGCTGCCAACCTGCCTTATGTGACCGAGGCGGAATATCCGACCCTGCCCCCGGAGGTTCGCGATTATGAACCGTTCGAAGCCCTGGTGGCCGCAGCCGATGGACTGGATTTGATCTTCAAACTGTCCGACCAGCTCCGGAATCACCTCAATCCGGACGGAGCGGCAATTTTTGAACTGTCTCCGGCGCAGGCGGTGCCGGTAGCCAGGCATCTTGAAAAAATCGGCTTCACCGGCGCCATTCACCGGGATTATACCGGACGCGACCGCTTTGTCACTGCGGAGTTGAAATCATGACCGCCCCGGCGCGTGCCGCCCATCTGCGCCTCGGACGGCGGGGTGAAAATCTGACCGCCCGGCTTTACCGGGTTCTCGGCTGCGACATTCTGGCCAGGAACTGGCGGACGCGGGTGGGTGAACTGGACCTGATAGTCCGCGACGGCGATGAACTGGTCTTCGTCGAGGTAAAATCCATGCGGATCAAACCCGGATATTTTGCTGCCGGCAACCTGTCATTCCGACAGCGCCGCCGCAACCGCAATGCGGCCAAACTTTACCTGCGCATGCTCGGGCGCCCCCACCGGATCGGGCGGTTTTGTCTGGCGGAAGTCACCTTTTCCCGCCGCGGCCATCTCATGACACTCCGACGCTACGAGAATTACCTGCCGCCGCTGGTACCGGGATGCTGGACATGATTATCGGGTGGGCAGGCCGGTTCTGGCGGGCGTTTCTACGCACCTACAACCTGCTGCCCTGTCCCCGCTGCCACAGCGGCGACGGCAGTGGAAACAACTGTTTTTGTCCGGACTGCCTGTCTGAACTGCCTCTGGTCGATCCCGGGGCCCGCTGCCGGGGGTGCGGCGGCGAACTCGACGGAGCTTTGGCTCTATGTTCCCAGTGTCTGCAGGAAGCGGATCGCCCCTGGCTTGATGCGGTTACGGCGCTGGAATACCGGGGAGAAGCCAGAAAATTAATCGCTGACTTCAAATTCCGGGGCCGGGTCGAACTGGCTCGGCCGCTTGGAATTCTGGCGGCAGCGGCCTTTCGCGCTGCCGGATTCGAGGCGGATTACATTGTACCAATCCCTCTGCACTGGACCCGGCAGCTGTCCAGGGGATTCAATCAGACAGAACTGCTGGGAAGCATCCTCAGCCGTGAGCTGGACATTCCACTCTGTCCGGCGCTGCGCCGCACCAGCCGCGGACGCAAACAATCCACCCTCGGCCGCAAGGCCAGACTGCACAATCTCCGTCACCGTTTTGCCGTGCGTCCCGGGGCCCTGCCCCCCAATGCCCGGGTGCTGCTGGTTGATGATGTTTTTACCACCGGAGCAACGCTGAATGCCGCCGCCCGGCTACTGCAACACGCCGGCTGTGGACCGATCCGGGTTCTGACCATCTGCCGTACGCCGCGCTACGCTCAATCCGCACCATCGTGACTGTCGCCGGAATGAACACCGCCGCTGTCCAGACGTCTGCGCTGCCGATCCCGGTATTCCCGGGGCGGCAGTCCCCGCCGGCGGCGAAACACCCTGGAGAAGTAAAACTGATCAGTAAATCCTGACGCGAAGGCAGCTTCAGCCACAGTTGCTTCCGGATATTCCCTCCAAAACTGTTCCGCCCGACGCAACCGGTGCTCAATCAGCAGCTCCTTGAAACTGGTATCGTATTCCCGGCGCAGGAACTGGGAAATGGTCGAAACGCTGCGCCCCAGTTTCCGGGCCATATCCGGCAACCGGATATCCTCCGCTCCATGAGTTTTGATGTAACGGTCAATATCCAGACGCAACCGGTCGCTCTGCAGAACCGCCAATTCTCTGACCGCGATGTAATCAATCAGGGTCTTGAACAAGCCGACAATACTGGAAAATTTTTCGGGCGCAAATTTCGGCAGCACTTCAAAAGCCGCTTCAAGCCGGCGACGCAACGCCGGGGACGGCACCCGTTCGAAGAGTTTAACCGGCAGGGCGTCTCCAACCCTGAACTGTCCGATCATCAGGTAGCCGGCCAACTTGTTATGCACGAAAATCGGGGCGATGCCCTCATGGAGTCCGGCATGGCAGCGGTAACAGACAATACCGCGACGGGCCACCGCTTCGGCCTGTTTGTCGCCATCCATGACCAGACATTTATCGAGTTCACCCAATTCATTCTGCACCAGCTGACAGAATTCGCAGTTGCGCATAGACTTGCCGCGCCGCATCCAGACGCCGTCAGCAGAAAAGAAGGTGACACGGATGTCCAACAGTGCGGCAAAGTCATCAATCAGGGCCTGCACCTCATCGCTCAGAAACAAATCAAAAGCTCCGGAATTACTCATGGCGCCTCATTTCATTCCTAATTTTTCAGTCCATCACTTGTCCCTTGGGGAACCGCAACCGTTCCGCACTGATTTTAATGTACACCTGTTTGTCAAAAAATCCATATAAAATTGAAAAAAACTTTTTTGATCGCTTGCAATGCCGCAATCGCCATCCTATATTGTCCGCCGATATTTCCGGACTATGGAATGTCCGATATTGAACCATCTTCGCATGTGGAGAAACAGGTTAAATGCACGAAAATTTTTACAAAATGTATCATTGGCGGGCGACAACTTTTTTGAAACGCATCCGTAAGGAACTGAACAACAACTGGATTCCGCTTCAGGCTGAATGTGCCAACTCCCGGCAGCCGGTGCCCTGGCGGATGCGTCAGAAACTCGACTACAGGCCGATTGCCGAAGGCGATAAATGGGGAGACAAATGGGAAAGCGGCTGGTTTCGATTTAAAGTGACGGTTCCAAAGAGCCTGGACGGCAAGGAGCTTGCTCTCGACTTAAATCTCGGCGGTGAAAGCATGCTGTTTACGCCGGACGGAGTTCCTCTGTATGGACTTTCCGGAGGAACTGTCTATATCGGCAACTATGAAAAAACCCGTTATGTACTCCCGGATCCCGGTCGCGGCGGCCAGACACTGTTTTTTGAAGCTGAAGCCGCCGCCAATGCAATCACCGGAATTTTTCTGCCCGAGTCCGACGAATTGCAAACCCCTCACCCGCTGGGTCACTACACAGCAATTGCCCGCAAAATGCGGTTGCTCGAGTTTAAGCGTGAACTCTGGCATCTTGCGCTGGATTTCGAAGTGGTGCTCAGTCTGCTGGACGGACTGGGGACCAAAGATTATCGTGCTCTCCAGCTGTTGGATGCCCTCAACGCGGCAATGAACCGTTACGGCGACAGCGTCGAAAACGCCGAAGCGGCCCGCTCGGAGCTGGCCCCGGTACTGTCACGGCCGGCAACATATTCCGCCCTGACTGCGCATGCCGTCGGCCATGCCCACATCGACGTCGGCTGGCTGTGGCCGGTTCGCGAAAGCCGCCGCAAAGTCGCCCGGACGTTTTCCAGTCAGCTGGAATTGATTAGAAAGTATCCGGAATACAAATTCGGCGCGTCCCAGGCGGTATTATATGACTTTGCCCGACGGGATTATCCTGAGCTTTTCAAAAAAATTCAGGCTGCGGTCCGGGAGGGAAATTGGGAGATCCAGGGCGGCATGTGGGTGGAGGCCGATGCCAATCTCATCAGCGGCGAATCCATGGTCCGGCAATTTCTCTACGGCAAAAACTTTTTCATGGACCACTTTGGCGTCGACGTAAAAAACCTCTGGATTCCGGATGTTTTCGGCTACTCCGCAGCAATGCCCCAGATTATAAAGAAATCCGGTTGCGATTATTTTCTGACCCAGAAGCTCTCCTGGAACGAAATCAACCGTTTTCCGCACCAGACCTTCAACTGGGTCGGCGTGGACGGCTCCGTGGTCC
Source organism: uncultured Lentisphaeria bacterium (assembly GCA_949298075.1). Lineage (GTDB taxonomy): Bacteria > Verrucomicrobiota > Lentisphaeria > Victivallales > Victivallaceae > UBA1784. Next base: position 16,321 of record CASFVA010000036.1, on the reverse strand, counting down.
TGACCCATTTCCCACCGGAGAACACCTACATTTCCATGCTGCTCCCCGAGAACCTGGTTAAAGCGCAGAACCAATTCCCGGAATCCCATCTGGTCAATGACTTCATATCACTCTTCGGCATCGGCGACGGCGGCGGCGGCCCCACGGAAGAAATGGTTGAACGCGGCCTGCGGATGCGCAATCTGGAAGGCACTCCGCGACTTTGTTTTGATACCGCCGCCAACTGCTTTGAACGGCTGGCCGAACGTCAGGAACGGCTTCCGCAATGGCACGGCGAACTCTATCTGGAAAAGCATCGCGCCACTCTGACCAACCAGGCCAGAACCAAACGGGGCAACCGCCAGTGCGAACAGGCGCTCGGCGCACTGGAGTTTCTCGCCTCACTGCTGCCGCCGCAAGAGTATCCGGCCGCTGAACTCGATGAACTCTGGGAAACGGTATTGACCAATCAGTTCCATGATATTCTTCCCGGGTCATCCATCCGGGAAGTCTATGAAACCACCGAGGCGGAACATGCTCACGTACTGGCCAGATGTGCGGAATTGACCGCTGCGACAGCTGAAGCGGTGTTCCACCCGGTTCCGGAAGAAGCCGCTGCAGTCAATTCACTTTCGGCCGGCGGCACCTTCGTTTTGGAAATGCCGGAAAACTGGGGACCGTATGCCGTGCTTGACTCCGAAGGACGGGAGCTGCCCTGTCAACTGGAAAACCACCGCTGCGTGGCAGCGCTTGAACTGCCCGGAACCAGCTGCACCGGTCTTAAACGCGGCCGGAAACTGCGCGGTTCAAAGGTGAAAAATCCGGATGACCTGGTGCTCGAAAACGCGATGGTTCGCTACGAATTTTCCGACACGGCCGAACTGATCAGCGCTTACGATAAGATTGCCAAGCGTGAAATTCTGAGTTCCGCCGGCAACCGGCTGACCCTTTACCATGATTTTCCCGTCGAATATGATGCCTGGGATACGGATGTCTATTACCGTGACATGCAAACCTCCGGCCCGGAGCCGGTGAACGCGGTCCGGAGCGCCGAAGGCAAAGTCCGTTCAACCCTGGAATTCACTTTACGGATAGGAAACTCAACCCTGATTCAAAAGATAAGCCTTGGTTCCCACTCCCGGCAGCTGGATTTTCACACCACCGTGGAGTGGCGGGAAGTGCACCGGCTGCTCCGGGTGGCCTTTCCGACCACCGTCACCGCTGATCAGGCGGCATTCGATATTCAGTACGCCTACGTCAACCGGACCACGCACTGCAATACCAGCTGGGACGAAGCTCAGTTTGAGGTCTGCGGTCAGCGTTATGCCGACCTTTCTGCGGCCGACTACGGCGTAGCGCTGCTGAACGATTGCAAATACGGTTATCGTGTCCGGGACGGGGTGCTGGATCTGGCCCTGCTGCGCGCCAGCAAGAAACCGGATTTTTATTCCGACCAGGGACATCATGAATTTACATACAGTCTGCTTCCTCACATCGGCGGACTGGTGGAATCCGATGTCATTGAAAGTGCGGCAAAACTCAATCGCACTCCGCAGATTTTTGTCGGACGGAGCGTTTCAGAAGTAAAAACCCCGGTACATCTGGAGTCTTCGGGGATCGCACTGGAAGCGGTCAAAAAAGCAGCCAAAAGCAATGATCTGATCGTACGGCTGGTCGAAACCCGCGGACTTTCAAGTCGTGGTCAGCTTCAAGTTAATATTCCCGGTGAAATCAGCGTAACCGACCTAATGGAATGGCAGAAAAATTCTGCGTTGAAGAAGGTCGGCGGAACTCTGCCCGTCACACTCAAGCCATTTGAAATTCTGACCTTGCGCATTGCGCGCTGATTCCGTCCAGCCTCCCCGCGCTGCCCGCAACCGGGCAGGCGGGGTGTTCTGTATTCTGATGAGATTCACCGGCCATCCGGGTTGTACGCCAATGTTTGCAGCGAAGCCGGCAAATGTTGTTTTCGTCTCAAATTTTATTAAAATAGTTGCAATATTTCTGATAAAAAAAGATTTACCCTCGCCACCCTCTTGACAAATCCTTTCCGCTTAAGTATAATAGACGGCAAATGGCAATTACCAGCTTGAATATCGATTCAAAAGCGGTAATTGATGATTTCCGGTTTGGTTTTGAGCCATGTGGCTAATCCATCGGAATCAATTTTGACAAGGGGGAGACACTCATGAAAAAAGCTTTTACACTGATTGAACTGCTTGTAGTCATTGCGATCATCGCTATTTTGGCCAGCATGCTGCTACCGGCACTTCAGAAAGCCAGGGCCCGGGCAAACGACGCCAAATGCAAAAGCAATCTCAAGCAATGCGGCATCGGAGCCCAGTCATACGCCCAGGACTACGCAAATTACCTTCCGGTTTACACCTATTACGGCGACAGCGGATCCGGCGCCGGCCGTACTCTCACCATGATTCTGGCTGGATTCAACTTTTTAGACGGGTCATCCAAAAACTCCACCAAATATGTGGCAGCTCCCGGGGCCCTGTGCTGCCCGACTTTCAACGAAGGTACCCGTTACGCTAACTTGATGGAGGGGAAGGTCTCGGAACACACTTACGGGCAGTTGCGCTACTTGAAAAACCTCAAGAAATTTTATGACCGCGACATTTCCTCCATGATTGCCAATGTGGACGGAGCCGGCAACAAGGAATATGTCAATCTCGCAAAAATGTATCGTCCGGACAGCTTCTTTATGTTGTCTGATTCATACATCGGTTCTTACAAGTCGCAGTTCCGTTCAGTTGATCACAGCAAGAACACTGACGATCAAGCCTCATTGGTGGCCACGCTCCACGGCGATTTCCTCAACGCGGCATTCCACGACACTCATGTGGAATCGGTACGGCCCGGAGACACCAGGTTCAGCGAATTGAAAATCACCGGTTACTTCAATGATGCTTTTGAGTTGACGTCTTGGTAACCGGTATAAAACGAACTGCAAGCAGGCACTCCCGGAGTGCCTGCCTTTTTATTGCGCTCCCCGCCCGGGGGCCCTAATTCACAATCCTCCAAAGGTCCGGCTCTTATGAAGTTCCGGACAAGGTCAAGCAAGCGCAAATCGTTCTTGAGGTGAAAGCACGCAGGAATAAGTTATTGTGTCAAAAACCTATAATCGAATTATCAAAAGCACATCTCAATCTTCTTTCTCCAAACGCTTTCCGGCAGGAAATCAACTTCCCAAATTCTTACCATCGTTCGGAATGCAGACTGATATTCGCCAGCCGCAAAGCTGTACCGGTTTGCCCGCCCAGCAACATCAGACGAAAAATGTTTTACGCTGATCTGACTTCAGACTGTAAAATCATTACCATCGTAGCGGCATACCGTTTCCGGTGCTTCAGAAAAATCCGCCGGAACATACACCATCGCCATGATTCCAAACCGGTTCAATTTTCGGACGATTCATCCCGAACTTATTTCCGACATGCGGCAGCTCACGAAATTCTGTCCGCCCCCAAGTCTCCAGTTCAGTTTCCTCAACACCCGAGCGCCTCTTGCGATCTGCAATTCCGTTCGGTTGCCAACCGCAATATATCTTGGACAGCCAAGCTGCACTGCGATTGCTCCAACGCGGCATTCCATGCCTCCGGCATGCAATCAGTACGTCCCGCTCCCCGGTCCGATAAATTGAAATCGCCGGCTGCGGCAACGGCATTTTGGAATTAAGAAATCCCGGTAAAAGCCCTCCCCTGCTTCGCACGCCTTTTGGACTGGCGGCTTAAAATCCTCTGCCGGAAACACCCTCCGAGTGAAATTTTCATTGACGGGAAAGCCGACGCGGCAACCGCGAACCAGCGCCCAGCCTGCGGCAACGCGGCAAAGCAGTTTCGAGCCGCGGATCTGAGCTCAACCGGCAGCTCCCGCAGCAAAGCAAGGCAGCACATTTTCATGGGAAAAATCCCGCTGGACGGCAACATTTGCAGGCAGCGGTCCGGAAAATGAATCGGCTTGATTTTTGCCGGCAGCGTTATATATTATATTCTCTTTTGAAAACGTGGTCTGTTGTGCAACCTTAACCCTACAGGAGCAGAGTCCATCATGGCTTTCCCTTGCGATGCCGTCAACTACGACGAAACCAAAATCCCGGCATATCAGCTGCCCGAAATTCTGACCTGTTTCAACGGTGACCGGGTGACGTCTCCTGCCATGTGGGTCAACCGCCGACGGGGAGAACTGCTGAGCAAATTCAAACAGCTTATGTACGGCGAAGAGCCACCCCGTCCAGACGCGGTCCGCAGCCGGCTGCTCAGTGAAAAAACCGATGCCTTGGCAGGTCAGGCCGTCCGCCGGGAATACGAACTTGAATTTGCCATGAATTCCGGAGCCGTCCGCCGGGTTACAGTGCTGGTTTATCTGCCGGCAGACAAAGTCAGGCAGCGGATCAAGGTTCCGGCGTTTCTCGGCCTCAATTTCAAAGGCAATCATGCCACCACCGACGAAGATGACGTAATTGAAACCGGATTGAATTCACCATCCGGAGTAGAGTCCCGCGGGAGACAAGTCGGCCGCTGGCTGTTTCCCGAGGTCATCAGCCGGGGCTATGCCTCAATCACCGCTTGCTATCATGACTTTTTTCAGGATTGCCTCAATGGCTGGGACGACAGCATCTACGCCCTCTTTTTCACGCCAGACCGGATGGATGAGGCCCGTAAAAGTTTTTCCGCCATCGGCGCCTGGGCCTGGGGGCTTTCCCGGATGTTGGACCTGGCGGAAAGCATTACCGAAATTGATAAAAACCGGATTGCCATCCACGGCCACTCCCGACTTGGCAAAACCGCATTGTGGGCCGGCAGCCTCGACCGGCGCTTCCGGATGGTCTGTTCCAACGATTCAGGTTGCGGTGGAGCCGCCTTGTCCCGCCGGCTGTACGGAGAGACGCTGGAACTGATGATGACAAATGAAATCGGCCTCTACTGGTTTGTTCCGGAATTGCGCCGTTACGCCTCCACTCCTGAAAAACTGCCGATCGACCAACACGAACTGCTGGCATTAATAGCCCCGCGCCCGCTGGCGGTACACAGCGCCACCCTCGATCAGTGGGCCGATCCCAAGGGAGAATTTCTTTCCGCACTCCAGGCGGGGGAAGTCTACCGGCTGTTTGGCGGCAAAGGCCTCGGAGTCGATGAACAGCCGGCGCCGGACACTCCGGTTTCATCGGATGTCAGCTATCTGCTGCGCACCGGCAAACACGATCAGGACGCAGCTGACTGGGCCCATTATCTCGACCTGGCGGATCGCTGGCTGTAGGCCCCGGATAATGTGCGTAACCGACCGGAACGAGCCGCGCCGGACATCAGGCAATTGAGTCCCCGCGACGGAGATGATTCCGGGAATGCGGCACACTAAAATCGCGGCAGTTGCCGGGAAAACATTCGCAGTTCCCGCCGCAGCAATTCTGATCGCTGGCACTTTTCCCCAAGGGCCGCCCAGAAATCTGCGGAATGGTTGAACCAGCGCAAATGAGTTAATTCATGCCATATGACATAGTCAATCAAATGTCCCGGCAGCTGCATGATCCGCCAGGAAAAATGCAGATCGCCCCGCAAATTGCAGGACCCCCAGCGGGTTTTTGCCGAATTGATTGAAATCCGCCGGGGACGGCGTTCAAGACCTTCGGCCAGCAATTCCACCCGTCCAGGCAGGAAATCCAGGGCCAACTGCCGATATATTCCGGCCACTGCAATTTGAATCGCCGGTTCGTCTCCGGGCGGAACTTTGAACTCACCATCAAAACCGGCACAGCCGGGAACCACCCTCAGGCGGCGCGGTTCACCGAACAGCCACAATTTTGTGCCGTCGGCAAATTGACCGCACGATCCCCGCCCGGAATTGAGCACCCGGCGCCGCCAATTTTCAATGCGGTCGCGATTGGCCTCAAAGGCTTTCAGCAGTACAGCCGGTGGAACCAGCGGCGGGGCACAGATCTCAACCGCGCCATCGCTTGCAATGCGAAACGCAATCCGCCGCCGCCGGGCGGATCTGACCACCCTGATTTCAAATGACACCGCTCTCTTCCAGATAACGCTGGGCATCCATGGCGGCCCGACATCCGGCAGCCGCCGCCGTGATGGCCTGACGATAGCGGGAATCACAACAATCGCCGGCGCCGAAAACTCCCCGCCGGCTGGTGGCGGAACCGCCCGGTTGCACATGAATGAACCCTTTTTCGTCCAGCTCAAGAAAATCCCTGAACCGTTCGACGCACGGGACATGACCGAGAGCGGCAAAATAACCGCGGCAGTCCAGCTCCCGGACCGCACCTGTCTTGAGATCGCGAATCCGCACCCCCGCCACGGATTTGTCTCCGAGAATATCCTCGATTACACTGCTCCAGACAAATTCAATTTTGGGATGCTCCAGGGCCCGTCGGGCCATGATCGGCGAAGCCCGCAATTCGTCCCGCCGATGCACCACATACACCCGGGAGGCAAACCGGGTCAGAAACAGCGCCTCCTCCATGGCGGAATCGCCGCCTCCGACCACCACCACCGGGACATCCTTGAAAAATGCGCCATCACAGGTGGCACAGGCAGAAACCCCGCTGCCCCGCAAACGTTCCTCCGCCGGCAGTCCGAGATACCGCGGCACCGCCCCGGTGGCCACGATGACTGCGGCAGCTTCAATTTCGGCTCCGCCGGACACCCACAGCTTCTGAGTTCCGCCGTCGCTGAACTCAACCCGTTCTATTTCATCGTACTCAATCCGGGCGCCGAATTTTTCCGCCTGTGCCTGCATGGCCATGACCAGGTCAAATCCGGATACGCCATCCGGAAAACCGGGGAAATTTTCCACTTCCGAGGTCTGAGTCAGCAGTCCGCCGGGCATCTCCCCGCAATAAATCACCGGATTCAGAGCCGCCCGCGCCGCATAAATCGCAGCGGTACAACCGGCCGGACCATTACCTATAATAACCAGTTTCTCCACGTTCATAAATTCACCTCGCTTTGATCGCCGCGATGCCGCGTTCGGCAAAAAGGCTGAGATTCAACAAACTCCATAACAGATAACTCCAGTCGCCTTCCCGGCGCTGATGTTCACGCCACAGCTTCTCCACTTCGGGAATTTCTATGCCAAACCCGGTCAGTCTGCCGCTGTGCAACAACTCCTCTTCTACCGGCTGCCGCCACGCGCCACGCAGCCAATCCGCCACCGGAACCCCGAATCCCCGCTTGGGACGATGCAACAATTCCCCGGGGAGCAGATCGGCAAAAGCCGCCCGCAAGATCCGCTTGCGGCTCCAGCCCCGCAACTTGTACGCCAGCGGCAACCGGGCGGCAAACTCCACAACCTCGCGGTCAAGGAAAGGCGAACGCACCTCCAAACCGACCGCCATAGAGGCACTGTCAATTTTAGTGAGAATGTCTCCGGGCAGATAGGTGTGCACATCCAGCTCGGAACAGCGCTCCACCGGATCTGTTGCCGCCCCGAACCACTGCGGGGCGGCAAACTGTTGCGCCGCAGTCCCCATTCTGCCGCTGTACACCGGCCACAATGCGGACTTGACCCCAACCGGACAACGGTCGAGCAGACTGAAATAGCGTTCCGGCTCTCCGACTCCGAACAGCCGGACAAAACGCAGCAGACGTCCGGCCGTTGAGCGCTCCCCCGCACCGGCCGGACGACCGTCCGAACCGCCGCACAACTTTCGCAACCATCCCGCCGGAAACCAGTCCAGCCGGTGGATCAGCCGCATGGCGCTGTAACGTTCATATCCGCAGAAAATCTCATCCGCACCATCACCGCTCAACGCCACCGTGATGCTCCGCCGGGCAAAGGAACAAAGCTGATACGTCGGCAGAAGTGAAGCGTCGGCATAAGGTTCTCCGGTGTGGTAAACCAGCTTTTTCAACAGCTCAAAACCGCAGGGGGCGGCCACCTCGATTCGATGATCAAGTTCCGCCGAGGCAAAACGTCCGACTGCCACGGCTGCCGCAGCGGCAAACTGCCGCTCATCGTAAGCCGCATGATCAAATCCAATCGTAAAAGCCGCACACCGGCGGGGAGACAGTTTGCGGGCCGTCAGGCCGGCTACAATCGTGGAATCAATCCCGCCTGACAAAAAAACTCCCAGCGGGACATCCGACTCCAAACGGGCGGCGACCGCGTTCTCCAGCAGTCGCCGCAATTCATGCACGGCATCGGCGAAGCGCAGATTCCATTCCTTTTTGCGATAATCCAGCTCCCAGTATCTGCGGATGGATACCGCACCAGTGTCAAGCCGGTATTCAAGCAAATGCGCCGGCATAAGTTTGCGGACTTTCCGGTAAACCGTGTCCGGCCCCGGAATATATTGCAGAGAAAGGAAATCGCCGATGGCGGCCAGATCAGGTTCGCGCGGCAAGTCGGGATGGCACTCCAAACCGCAAAATTCACTGGCGAACACCAATGTTTCACCTCTCATGAAATACAACAGCGGCTTTTTGCCGAACCGGTCGCGCAGCAGCAGCAGTTTTCTGCGCCGGCAGTCAAAAACCGCTGCCGCGAACATGCCTTCGAGGCGCCGGACGCAATCGCTGCCGTACTCCTCATACAAATGCACCAGCACTTCGGAGTCACAACGGCTGGCCATGCGGTGTCCGAGTCGTTCCAATTCGGCGCGCAATTCCCGGAAGTTGTAGATCTCGCCATTGACAACGGCCACCACGGAGCGATCCTCGGAAAACAGCGGCTGGACTCCACCGGACGGATCAATCACCGCCAAGCGGCGGTGCCCGAGCACCGCATCAGAGGAAGCAAAACAGCCCGAGCCGTCCGGACCGCGATGAGCCATGGCCGCAGTCATCGCCCGGACAATACTTTCGGCCGCGACCGCATCCCGGGGATTGATTATGCCGGCAATCGCACACACAATGAGAAAAACGCTCCCGTATTTTAAATTGACAAGCCATTTTGGAATAATATAGATGGGACACCCGGATTTTCAATCTTGAAATGATGATATTTCGGGGGTATTTTATAACATGATCAATGAATTGGATTTTTTGCGGCAACTGCTGCCGGAATTGCATAGCTCCTCGGCCGGACTGCGCATCGGTCCCGGCGACGACTGCGCCGCCGTCGTTCCGACTCCGGGGCAGGAAACGCTGGCGGCGGCGGATCAGCTTATCGCCGGAATTCACTTTACTTACGACACTCCCCCGCAACTGGCCGGAGCCAAACTGATGAACCGCAATCTGAGCGATATCGCCGCCATGGGTGGGCGTCCCCGCTGGGCATTGCTGACGATCGCCGCCAACGGCTGGTCTTCCGACTGGCTGCTTGAGTTCTGCCGCGGAGTCATTGCCGCCGGCCGCCGCTATGACACCGAACTCATCGGCGGCGATCTGGCGGCGCTGCCGGAGACCGGAATGGCGGCGTCTCTCTCCATTATCGGGGAAGCTCCATCCGGGCAGGCTGTGCGCCGATACGGGGCCCGGCCTGGCGACGGTCTGTACGTCACCGGACGGATCGGCAACTCTTTCAGCAGCGGCCGGCACCTGACTTTTACTCCTCGTCTGCGAGAAGGGAGCAGACTGCGCTACTGTGCCTCAGCCATGCTCGACATCAGCGACGGACTGCTGCTTGATGCCAGGCGCCTGGCCGCCGCGTCCGGTGTCAACCTTGCGATTGACCTGAACAGCATTCCTCTGCATGACGACGCCGTCGCTCCCGCGGCCTGGAGCGATGGCGAAGATTATGAGTTGCTGTTCACCGCTCCGGGAAACCCGGCATCCCACTGGCCGGCGGACCTTGCCCCCATCACCAAAATCGGCTGCGTCACTACCGGATGCGGCATTCTGACTGATCTGAACGGCAACCCCTTAATCATGGAAAAATCAGGGTATGAGCACTGAACGCATTATTATCAGTGAAAATGAGGACGACACCGAGAATCTGGCCGCCGGTATTGCCGCCGGTCTGCCGCCGGGCAGCGTGGTTCTGTTGCGCGGCGATCTCGGAGCAGGCAAAACCGTGTTTGCCCGCGGTTTCGCCAGGGGCCTAGGCATTGTGGAACCGGTGTCAAGTCCCACGTACACAATTGCGCAGGAATATCCGCTGCCGAACGGCGGACGGCTGTGTCATCTCGACCTCTACCGGATCAATGGCGCGGAGGCGGCGCTGGCGTTCGGAGTCGATGAATATTTGGACGATCCCGGGAGTTTTGTTCTGATCGAATGGCCGGAACGCATTGAATCCCTGCTGCCGGCAACGGCCATTACCGTGAACATCGTTCACCGCGGTGAGCATACCCGGGAAATTACCGTCACATCATGACTGGATTTCATATTTTTCCCCGGCTCGATTCCAAACCATGGGACTCCGAACTAAGTCCGGCCAGCAAAGGAGCCGCCCTGCTCTGTTTCGGGCTGGCGGTTCTGCTGCTGCCGGCACTGTGCAGAAAACTGGGGCTCTCCTGGCCGGTTCATCTTGCGCTGAACAGCGGTGCCATTGCGGTGATGACGATGTTTCTGCTGGCTTCAGGGCAGCCTGCGATTCTTTCCGGCTTCGGATTCCGGCGTGTTTCCCGTTCAACTCTGATCGCAATGCCGCTGTTGCTGCTGGGAACCGAAGTGGCGGTAGCGGCAGTTTCATTCGGCTGGGAGAAACTGCTCAGCGAACTCGCGGTCGATTACAATCAGCGGCAGTATCTCGTTGCCCTGATTGATGACGCCGACTGGGGAGAACTCTTGCTGTTGACAATCGCCGTCGCAGTGATAATGCCGTTTTTTGAAGAGATTGTCTTCCGGCGGGTGCTTTACGATCTGCTGCTTCCGCTGGGAACAGTTTCCGCGCTGCTCACGACTTCGCTGCTGTTTTCCCTGGTTCACGGTTTTCTGGCCGGACTTCCGGGGTTGTTCGTATTGGGAATGGTTTTCCAGCTGACGTACCTGGTAACGCGCAACCTGGCCGCTGCCATAATCTTGCACGGACTCACCAATTTGACCACGGTGATTGCGACGCTATACGGCGCCGGAACCTGAGTGTGACGACATCTTAAATATATTAGTGTAATTCAACAGGAGACAAGAAAATGCACATACTGTCATTGATTATTGTAATGGCCGGCATTGTCGTGATTTTTCTGATCAATTCGCTGATTATGAAAAAGAACAATGTGAAAAATGCCCTGCTCGGAGTTGACATTCAGCTGAAAAAACGTTTTGATCTCGTCCCGAATCTGGTCGCCGCCGTTGCACGTTACCTGGAACATGAAAACGACACGCTGACCCGCCTTACGCAGTTGCGGTCGCAATACAATTCCGCCGCCGCCATCGCGGACAAGGTCGAAATTGACGCCGCCGGCAGTGCTCTGCTGCACAGCCTGATGGTTCAGGTGGAAAATTATCCCGAACTCAAGGCCTCGGACAGCCTGGAACAGCTTCAACGCTCGCTAAATGAAATCGAAGCCCAACTGGCTGCGGCCCGGCGTTTTTACAACACCGCCGCCACCGAGTTCAACAAAGCAGTGGAAGTGTTTCCCTCCAATCTGGTTGCTTCCATGCTGAATTACCGACCGTTTGAACTTTTCCGGGTGGAGGAGAATGAGCGTCTGAATCCGGATGTCGGCGAATTGTTCAAATCCTAAGCATTGCAATGGCTGAAACGACCGCTCTTCCGGATGCAGTGCCGGTGATCCCGGACCGGTTGGAAAAGTTTGCGGCTGGATTTCCGGTGACAGCAAATCGTATCGGCAGTGATTTCAGCACTCTGCGTTTTCGTTGCACTGGCGTTGATTACCGTCGCCTGGGGATTACCGGTTCTGTCCGCAGCAGCGCGGCTTCCGGACGGAATCGCGGATGTATTACAGCAAATTCAAACAATTCGGACCGAACTCAAACAGGTGATGCTGCAGTCTCTGGTCCGCAGCCGTTATCCGACGCGGGAAAACCGTCAATCAGATTATTGACGAATTGGATGCCCTGAGCGGTATTGTCGAAACCTTGAGTCTGAATACCAGAATCTGGTCAAAACCTTGAAAACGGCGTCAGCCGGACCGTCTCACCGCACTTCCGGCGGAATAGCCCCGTATTCCCGGCGGTATAGCCTCTCTGAAGCCCGGACCACCCGCCACGCAATTCCCGGACTCCGCCGTATTCCGGGATTCAAGCGCAGATAAACAGCTTTGAACCGGAGAACGTCCCGCCGGGTCAAACCGCAGTCCAAAGCCGAGAAACGCAGCCCGGCCAGATCCTTGATCCGATAACGCAATGGCAGCCGCCGGCGCAACTGTGCCCGGTGAAGATCAATCACCAGCAGTTGGGGCCGGGTCATTTCCGTACCGCATTCCAGCAGAAAATGGCAAAGATAACAATCACGATGATTTATTCCGGCGGCATGCATGGCTCCAACACTGCGGGCCAGCGCCGCCACCAGCCGGTGGCGAACTGCAGAGGATGGAGGACGCTCCCGCCAATCCCGGCAAAAGTCTTCAAGGCTGATCACACCGGTCAGCTCCCGGGTGATCAGGAACGACTCCAGGGCGGCGGGATTCCACCCCCGTTGGCCGAAAGCCGCCGCCGACATGGTGGGCACTCCGATCTCATGCAGCCGGGCCAATGCCCGGAATTCATTACCGGCACCCAGAACCGGCAGTTTGAATTGCAGCCAGTTTTTAATGATCTCCCGCCAGCCGACGCCGTGATGATATTTCATGAAATAGCCGAAACCGGCGACTTCAAAACGGAAAGTCCGGCGGCTTTTCACGCGGCGGAACTCCTCACCATCCAGAGCCGCCGCCTCGTCAAACGCCTTTTCCCGCGGCCACAGCCGGTCAAAGGGCGGATTCAGAACCAGTTTGTTCATGTTTTATAACCTGCTCAATGATGTCAGCGGCCACACCGGCCCGGCTGTAAAAATCCGCCTGGGCGCCATAAGCGGTTGCCGCTTGTTTCAGCTCCGCCAGTCTCCCTTCGGTTCCGAGAATCGCAGCCAGGCTCCGGTCAAGCTGCTCCTGCCGGAACGGCTCCGGAACCACTTCCCCCCCCGAAGCGGCAACAAAGTCGGCAAATCCGCAGTTGGCCGTGGTCAATACCGGCAGTCCGGCCGCCAGCGCCTCGATCAGAACCGTACCGGTGGCCTCATTGCGGGCCGGATGAATCAGCAAGTCCGCCGCCAGCAACAGATCGGGCACGTCATCGCGCCCCCCCAGCCAGCTCACCTGCCCTCCGATGCCAAGCCGTTCAGCCAATTGGCGCATGGCGTCTTGCCGTCCCCGTCCGGTCACGGCAAGACGAACCCGGCGTCGCAGCTGCCCGGGCAGAGCCCCCACCGCCGCGACAGCCCGATCCACTCCTTTAGTGAAAAACCCCGAACCGACCTCCAGCAACAGCGCGCCGCCGTCATCAATCCCCAACTCCCGTCGTTTTGCCGCCCGCCGCGCTTCAGCATCTGGGGGACGGCGGCGATCCGGAGCAATTCCGGGCGGCAGCAATCTCAAGCGTTCCAGAGGGGTGTGGTAAATTCCGGTAAAATCCGGCAGCTGATGCGGAGTCAGGTACATGATGACAGTCGAAGCGTCTTGCCCGAAAACCGACCGTTCCAGCTTGCAGAAACTCCGGTAACGGGGGAGCCATCGACTCAAAATCCCGACTTTACGCCACGCCGCCGCGGCGAAACAGTTGTCGGCGGCAAAATAAACATCCGCACCCGGCATCCGGTTGAAGGCCACCAGTCCATCGGCCGGCTGCCGGCGCAATTCTTCCTGCAGCAATCGGATAAAATCCCATGCCCTGGCATGATTGCTCCACCCATGCGGACGAAGCACCACACTGCGCACCCCTTCCGGAGCGACCGGCCCTTCCCAGGCGCCGCAGTAAATCACCACATCGTGGCCACGCCGACGCAATTCAACGGCGATTCTGAGCATGTCCCGTTGCAAACCGCCGTACGGAAAATATCTGAATATGGCAAAAGCAATTTTCATACCGGGCCGATCCCCCTTGAGAACTCTCCGCACATCCGGCGCTCCGTCGGATGCGACTTTCATAAAATACAACCCGGTGAGACGATCCGCAAGGGCCGGCGCATTTTAATTAGGTTCAAAAGTAAAATAAAAGAGTTAAACTGCGCAAACGACCAATGAACGTGCGCAGTTGCTTTTTTTTCATCAAAAAAAACGGTAAAGGCTGGACTTATCTTCAAAAACAGATATTTTAACATTGTCAGACATCCGGCTGAGCGGATGACAACATGCCAACGTCCGGCGACGGCAGGTCGGTCGCCCGGCTGAAACAGGTGCAAACAATGAAAAAAATCGCGATTCCGAGCGGCATGAATACTTGCTGCTTTGTCATGTCTTCCGGTGCACTTGACGATTTGCCACAGGTCTTGCGCGAAGAGTTTTCCCCTGACCTCACGCCCTGGATCGTTGCCGATGAAAACACCTGGGACGCCGCCGGACAGAGAGTAGCCGAGATTCTGCGCGCCTCCGGCTCTGTTTTGCTTTCCCCCCGCGTTTTTCCGGCGGCGCCGCGTCTGCACGCAACCAGCGAACTTGCGGACGAGCTCGCCGCCGCCATGCCCGGCAACGCCCTGCCACTGGCCGTCGGTTCGGGAACCGTCAACGATCTGGTAAAACGGGCTTCCGGCCTGCGCCAAAAGCGTTACTGCTGTATTCCGACCGCATGTTCAGTGGACGGCTACACCTCCAGCGGCGCCGCGCTCACCCGCGGCGGCTTCAAGCAAACTCTGCCGTGTCCGCCACCCTTTGCGGTGGTGGCTGATCTGGCAGTTCTGAAAACGGCCCCGGCGGAAATGCTCGCATCAGGATACGCTGATCTTGCCGCGAAGCTGCCGGCCGGAGCCGACTGGATCATTGTGGACGAGCTTGGACTGGAGCCGATCAACTCTGCGGTCTGGCAGTTGGTGCAGCAGGATTTGAAAACCTGGCTGGCTGATCACAATAATCTCGAACACATTTTCATGGGACTGGCCGCCACAGGGTACGCCATGCAGCTCTATCATGAATCGCGTCCGGCGTCCGGGGCGGAACACCTGTTCAGTCACATCTGGGAAATGGAGGGGCTGGAATACAAAGGAGAACCGGTTTCCCACGGTTTCAAGGTCGGCGTCGGCACTCTGGCTTCCACGCTGCTGCAGGAATTTGTTATCAACACCCCGGTATCCCGGGCCCGCCGTCTCGCGGAAGCGACTCCAGACAAAGTCTGGCGCGAAGCCGAAATCGACCGTCTGCTGTGCCGGGGCGTTTACGGGAATGCCAAAGAAGTGGCCATGAGCAAATTTCTCACCGGCAGCGCCATCACTGACCGGCGCGACCTGATATTCAACCATTGGGAAAACCTGAGAACGCGTCTTTCCGATCAGGTGATCGGATTCGACCGGCTTAAACAGCAGCTGGCAGCTGCGGGCTGCCCGACCGAACCAGCCGCCATCGGACTGACCCCGGAACAATTCCGCCACGGGATTGAGGCGGCGCAATTAATCCGCCGGCGCTATACCATATTGGATCTGTTGTACGAGACCGGCTTGCTGAACACCGCCATGAACTCACTTGACCGGATGATTTCCTGACCGCTCTGCAGCTCTCCCCCGCCACGCGGGATTTGCGCATTGGCCCCGGGTGCAATCAGTTCAGTTTATGCCTGAACCTGGAAAATTTAACACCTTTCTGGCCCAGTGAGCGCAGGCAATTCGGTTTCCGCAGGTTGCGGAGAAATGAACGTGGCCTTTGGGCCCCGTGCGCGCAGGCAGTTCAGGTTGAATGACTCTGCTCAGCGAAACGTCAGCGGCTCAGATCAAAGCGCAAACCGCAACCACCATAATCAGCACCAGAATCCAGCAACACCCCTGTCCGGCCTGCCGAGGACGGCCGGCCGGCCATTTGGCACCGCAGTCGGCACACACCATTTCAACCTCGCCGGCGCCCAGCAGACCGAGCAGCAGTCCAATCCAGCCAAAGAGCAGGACTCCGAGACAGCCGCACCCGGGATTAAAATTTTTCCTTACCGCAAAAACCCGGTTCGAACCGCAAACCGGACAAAGTCCGCGCCCGGAGTCCGCATAACCATCCGAACGCTGCTCGCCGGCGGCACAGTGGGGACAACTCCTGGCGGCAGGGTCAATATCGTATCCGCATTTTGCACATTTCATGAATTCTGATTCCTTATATATTTACAATAGTTCGAGTTTGGCCGATTTTCAAGCTGAGCCGCAATTGACTTTTATAAAAGCGGCTTTTATATTGAGGTAATTTCAAAAGTTTTTAATTTTTGGGGATGAAAAAAGAGGCAGAAGGTTCATTTTAACTTAGGGATACCAAACCTGGAGGAAAAATGAACGATCTGCCGAAGCTTTACTTTACAATGGAAACGTATCTTTTTCC
>CASFVA010000035.1 GCA_949298075.1 uncultured Lentisphaeria bacterium | reverse complement strand
GGTGGTGTTCTGCTACACATTTGTGTACGGCTTCGTCATCATGTTCCTCGGCATGCTGCTTTGGAATGCCATTGACCCGTGGCCGGCGGAACGCTGGTGCTATTATTTCATTTTCAAGGCGCTGATCTGCCCGTCGGTAGTCTGTGCGTTCGCCACGGTGCTTTTCACGGTGGGCGGAATCATCGACATGCGCCGGCTCTTCCGCGATTTGGCCATCCGCAAGGAAAACCCCCTGGATGACGGCCGGGTGGAAGGTAACGTCTCGCTGGCGGACAAGGAGCAGCTGGACCAACGCGATTCCCGGTAGAAATTCATTGGGGCGGCGGGGCGGTCGGAAGACCGCCCCTTTTCTTTCCATTGCCGGCCAAGTCAGCCGAGAGCCAGCAGCGCCACTCCGAGCAGAATCAGTGCAAGCGCCAATGCCTTGTTCCGGATGTTTCGATCATGAAAGTACCAGACACCGAAAACAAAGGTGACTACACAACTGCAGCGCCGCACCAGCGAAATGACCGAAATCCGGATTTCCGGCATTTCCAGCGCGTAAAAATAAAGATAATCAGCGGCTATCAGCAGAATCCCCGTGGCCGGAATGCTCCATCGCCACTGGAACTGATGGCGGTGGCCGAAACCGAACCGCCGCACCAGCCAGGCCAGTCCGAGGATAACCACCATGTCGGCTGAAAAATAAAACTGCAGAAAGTGGCGCGGAATTCCGACTTGATTAAGCAGGTATTTATCATAGAGAGCCGAAGCCGCTCCGAGGACGGTACCGAGGAAAATCAGGTGAATGCCGCGATGCCGGATAAAATTCAGGCCCTCCAACCGCCCCAGCACGGAAAATCCATAGTAGCCGGCAAAAATCAGCAGCATAGCCGTCCCCTGAAGCCAGGAGGGAATTTCACCGAAAAGGACAATTCCGCCAATCAAAGTCCAAAGCGGAGAGCTTGCCCGGATGGGTGAAGCGATCGAAATCGGCAGATCGCGCATTGCATAATAGACGCAAATCCAGCTTGAGGCCACCAGCAGAGACTTGCACCAGACCAGACCGAAATATCGCCAATTGGTAACAACGGCTGCGCCGGAGGGACCAAAAAGCAGAGTGCCGGCAACAAAAAAACCGGTTCCGAATACCGTCGCCCAGAATAACACCGGCATTACCGAGTTATCGCGAACCGCGTGTTTTTTGGCGATATCGTAAAACCCCAACACCACGGCCGAAGCCACTACCGGCCAAAACCATTGCGCAATCATTGCCTCAGGCTCCCCATATCACAACCGCGACGCCCGACAGCAGTCGGACTTCAGCCTTTGCCGCTCCGCAAAGGACCGGAAAACATCGCCAATACCGCCCGGCCGCTCCCGACGACGCGAAGTGTTCCATCATTTCGTACATCATGGCAAAAATTTTCATAATATATCCTTGAAATGGCCGGGTTTCAACCCTGAAAACGCTTGCATTGAGCCGGCGCAGGAGGTATATTATAAGGATAACCGATTTTATACTATCGCTGAAAGTGCCGAAACACAAAATCAAGCCGCACAGATCGTCTACATAATTAGGAGCAGACATCAGTTATGGATCAGAAATTCACATTCCTGAGCAAAATCGACCGGGAGCCCAGCAATCTCATCAAGGGACTGCAGCTGGTTCAGGCGTCGGAGGGTTTTGTCTCCGACGAAGCCATACTGGCGGTGGCGGAATATTTCAATATTCCGCCGGTTGAGGTCGAAGGAGTCCTGAGCTTCTATGCCCAGTTCAAGCGGGTCAAGCCAGGTAAATATAAAATTGCCGTCTGCGACGGCACCGCCTGCCACATCAAAGGATCGGCTCTGGTGCAGGAGTGGATGCGCCAGGAACTCGGTATCAAATCCGGCGAAACAGCGCCCGACGGAGTGTTCTCCCTTGAAACGGTGGCGTGCCTGGGATGTTGCAGTCTTGCTCCGGTCATGAGCATAAATGGCCGGGTTTACGGCAAGCTCGACCGCAAAAAAATGGTTAAGATTTTGAAGGAGTACGCATCCAAATGAGTGACCGCGCCGTAAAACTTTTCCGAGTCGGAGTCGCCAGCTGCGGCATTGCCGCCGGCGCCGAAGCCGTCATGGAGATGCTCAAAGCCAGGGCCGGTTCCATTCCGGTTGTCGGAGTCGGCTGCCTGGGGCACTGCTATGCGGAACCGATGGTGGAAGCCGTGCTGAATTCAGGGGAATCGGTGCTTTTCCGCGATGTTCAGGCCACTGAAGCCGATATGGACAACCTGCTGGCGGTCGGCCCAAACAAACGTTTCGAAATTCCACCGGAACGCAAATCCCGCGAGCTGATCAAGGTGCTGGCGCTGGCCGGACGCATTGATCCCACTGATTTCGACGCTTATGTTGCCAACGGCGGCTACGAGGGACTGAAACGGGCTCTGAGCATGACGCCGGAGCAGGTGGTCGATGAAGTCAAGCTCTCCGGTTTGCGCGGCCGGGGCGGCGGCGGCTTTCCAACCGGCAACAAATGGGGATTTCTGGCAGCGAAAAAGGCTGATAATAAAATCCTGATCTGCAATGCCGACGAGGGCGATCCCGGCGCTTTCATGGACCGCTCCCTGATGGAGAGCGTACCGCACCAGGTGCTGGAAGGCATGCTGATTGCCGCTTACGCAACCGGAGCTGCCCGCCTGTTCATCTATTGCCGGGCGGAATATCCGCTGGCGATCAAACATCTCAATCTGGCGATTGACCAGATTCGGACTCACCGCCTCAATGTAGTGAACGGCCGGGAACTTGACATCATAATCAAGGAAGGCGCCGGAGCATTTGTCTGCGGAGAGGAAACCGCCTTGATTGCCTCGCTCGAGGGCAAACGCGGTACTCCGCGTTTCCGTCCGCCCTTCCCGACCGACAGCGGTTTCCAGGGCCATCCCACGATGATCAACAATGTGGAGACTTTCGGCAACGTACCGCTTATTCTGCGCGAGGGCGGCGCCGAGTATGCCAAGATCGGCACCGCCGGAAGCAAAGGCACCAAACTGTTCGCTCTGGCCGGCGACCTTAAATATCCGGGACTGGTTGAGGTTCCGATGGGAATCACCCTGGGAGAAATTGTCTTTGAAATC
Source organism: uncultured Lentisphaeria bacterium (assembly GCA_949298075.1). Taxonomy (GTDB): domain Bacteria; phylum Verrucomicrobiota; class Lentisphaeria; order Victivallales; family Victivallaceae; genus UBA1784. The sequence continues at coordinate 4,668 of CASFVA010000035.1, read as the reverse complement.
GGCGGAGCGGATCGGGAAAAAGTCAAGGCGGTGCAGACCGGCGGTCCGTCCGGCGGATGCATTCCGGTTGAATTATTCGACACGCCGGTGGATTACGATTCACTGCGAGCTCTCGGGGCGATTATGGGATCGGGCGGAATGATTGTAATCGGCAAAGACCGCTGCATGGTTGAAACCGCCCGTTACTTTCTGGACTTCACCCATCGGGAAAGCTGTGGGAAATGCACATTCTGCCGGGTGGGAATGACCCGTATGTACGAGACTTTGGAACGCATTGTCAATGGCCAGGGGGAAGAGTCCGACCTGGATTTCCTTGCGGATCTCGGTCCCAAGATTCGGATGGGGTCTCTGTGCGGCCTCGGGCAAACCGCTCCGAATCCGGTGCTGGCTACCCTGCGCTATTACCGCCACGAGTACGAAGAACACGTCAGAGACCATCATTGCCGCGCATTGCAGTGCAACGCACTGGTGGATCTTGAGCTGGAACAGGATAAATGCATCAAATGCAAAATGTGCATCCGCACCTGTCCGGTCGGAGCCATCAGCGACGATTTCGTCATAGATCCGGATAAATGCACCCGCTGCAACAGCTGCCTTGACGCCTGTCCGAAACAGGCGGTCCGCCGCGTTCCGAAGCGCAAGAAGTAATGGAGTTCCAACCATGAGCATAGAATTCAAACTTGACAATCGTGTTGTTGCCGCGGAACCTGGCCAAACCATCCTTGAGGTCGCCCGTGCCAACGGCATTGAAATTCCGTCCCTCTGCCGGGAGAACCGTATCAGCAAAACCACCAGCTGCTTTGTCTGTGTGGTGCGCGACCGTAAAACCGGCAAGTTTCTGCCTTCCTGCTCGGCCTGTCCGACGCCGGGTCAGGAAATTGACGCCACGACACCGGAAGTGCTGGATATGCGGAGAACCGCGCTCAACTTGCTGCTGAGTGAACACACCGGTGACTGTGAAGCTCCCTGTACGCTGGCCTGCCCGGCTCACGCCGCGGTGGAGGAGTACGTCCGTGCCGGACGTCAGGGGAACTTCCTCGAAAGTCTCAAAATCATCAAGGAGCGGATTCCGCTGCCGATGTCCATCGGCCGGGTCTGCCCCCGGTTCTGCGAAAAGGACTGCCGGCGCAACGTCTACGGGAAACCGGTTGCCATCAACGACTTCAAGCGTTTGGCCGCAGACCTTTACTATGATTCCTATCAGGAAGAGCTGCCTGATCCGATTGGCAAGCGGGTTGCTGTAATCGGCGGTGGTCCCGCCGGCCTTTCGGCGGCTTATTTCCTGCGTCGCCAGGGGGTGCTGTCCACAATTTTCGAGGCAATGCCCCGTCCCGGCGGCATGCTGCGCTACGGCATTCCGGAATACCGTTTGCCCAAAACGATTCTGGATCGGGAACTGCGCCACTTTGAGCAGATGGGTATTGAATTTCAATGCGGTCGTCGGCTGGGCGAGAACCTGAATCTTGCTGATCTGCATCGTGATTTTGATGCGGTGGTGGTGGCGATTGGCTGCTGGAAAGCCTCCGGGATGCGCTGTGAAGGTGAAGAAAATGCGTTGCTGGGCATTGATTTCCTCAGAAACGTCATTGAGCATGACTGCAAAGTCCCCAATCCCGGCAAAGTCATTGTGGTCGGCGGAGGCAACACTGCCATGGACTGTCTGCGCACCAGTGTGCGGCTGGGAAGCCCGGAAGTAACTTGCTTCTACCGCCGGACCGAGGCGGAAATGCCGGCGGAAAAAATTGAAATTGCCGAAGCCCGCGAGGAAGGAGTCGACTTCCAGTTCCTGGTCGCACCGGTAAAACTCGAAAAGCGTGACGGACGCCTGGTGCTGACCTGCCGCCGGATGGAGCTGGGGGAACCGGATGCTTCCGGGCGGCGCAAGCCGGTGGAAATCCCGGGCAGCGATTTTGAAACTGTCGCTGACACGGTAATTGGCGCAATCGGGCAGCGAGTCCAGGCTCCGGCGGAAATAGCGGTCAATCGCTTTGGAGTATTGGACGCAGCCGGGGATTCGCTCCGGGTAGCGGAACGTCTCTACGGCGCCGGGGATTGCGTTTCCGGAGCAGCGACGGTGGTGGAGGCGGTGGCCTCCGGACGCCGGGCGGCGCTGGAAATTTTGCGCGACATTGCCGGAATAAAGCTGGAAACTGAGCCTGAAATCAACGTTTCGCGCGGCAAGTGGCAGTATCTTAAGAAAGAAAATCTGGTCTTCATCCGGGATAACGTTTCAGAATCCGACCGGGCGCAACTTGATCAGATTCCGCTGGAAGAACGCAAAAGCACTTTCCGGGAAACCACCATCACCATGCCGGCGGACCGGGTAAGCAAGGAAGGCGAGCGCTGCATTGAATGCAGCTGCACTGATAAGAAAGAGTGCAAACTCCGGAAGTATTCGTCACAGAACGGCTGTGACCCGGAAAAAATCAAGGGGGCTCGTCTGCCGGTCAGTTACGATACGCGCCATCCCCTGATTATTCAGGATCGCGGTAAATGCATTAAATGCGGCATCTGCGTAAAAGTCTGCAAGGAAGTGGTAGGGCAGACGTTGCTCAGCCAGAAAAAGCGCGGTTTTTCGACCACGGTTTCCACGGCGTTTGATCAGGGGTTGCCGCAGAGCTGCGCTGATTGCGGCCAGTGCATTGAAGCCTGTCCCACCGGCGCACTCGATTGGCGCAACAAAGCGTAACCCGGCCGATCGGAGCCGGGGTACACGGGCTGGGACGGCCTGGCTGCCCCGGCTGCTTTCAAGGAAGCGCGACTCATCCGGAGGAGAGACTGTCATGCCTGATAATGTGGTGATTGTCACTCTTGGCTGCCGGCTCAATGTTGCCGACACCGCCCTGTTGACCAGCCGCCTTGAAGCCGCTGGATACCGGGTGGTTCCTGACACTACGGCCGAGGTTGCGGCGGTGGTGATCAACAGCTGCACGGTTACGGCGGAGGCTGCGGCCAAAAGCCGTAAAGCGGTACGCCGTTTCCGCCGCCAGTATCCCAAGGCAGTTATCGCTGTCACGGGTTGTGCGGCGGAACTGGGCGGCAATGGCCTGAAAGAGGCCGGTGCCGATCTGGTAACCCCCAACGCCGGCAAGCGTGAACTGGCGGACATGCTCAAATCGGCAGCAGTGCGCCAACTTCCGTTAAGCCGTCAGCTTCCTCCCGTCAATTTCATTGAAAAAGCCAGCGGCAGTTTTCCGTTCCGCAGCCGGGCTTTCATCAAAATCCAGGAAGGATGTGACAATCGCTGCACCTATTGCATTGTGCCGACAGTGCGGGGACCGGCTCGCTCCCGTAATCTTGAGGAAGTTCTGCAAGATTGCCGTACTGCCGTCCGCGCTGGTTTTCCGGAACTGGTGTTGACCGGAGTAAACACCTGCGCCTATTCCGATGCCGGCTGCAATCTGTCCGGACTGATTGAACAAATTGCCGCCATCCCCGGGACTTTCCGAATCCGGTTGAGTTCAACAGAACCCCATCCGGGAGATACATCGCTGCTGGAAATTATGGCCTCCACGCCGAAAGTCTGTCGTTTTCTGCATTTGTCGCTGCAGTACGGCAACGATCGGATTCTGCGGGCCATGAACCGGCATTACAGTGCGTCCGACTACGCTGATTTTGTTCAGACCGCCCGGCGCCTGATTCCCGGGATTCACATTGGCAGCGACCTGATCGTGGGGTTTCCTGGGGAAAGTGACACTGATTTTGCGGAATGCTCCCAACTGGTGGGGGAGATCGGTTTTGCCAATCTTCACATTTTCACCTATTCACCGCGTCCCAGCACCCCTGCCGCCGCGCTTCCGGGGCGTCCTGCTCCGGAAACCGTCAAGACCAGGTTTGAATCACTGCGGAGCCTTGCCGCGACCGGAGCCAGAAGATTTGCGGAGTCTCAGCGCGGCAAAACTTTGCCGGTAATCTTTGAGCGCAGCGTGAACGGCGTTGCCAGGGGCTGGAGTGATAATTACCTTGAAGTATACGCACCTGAATCCGAGGTACGCCTTGGGGTCATAACACCGTACATCTATCGTTAAGACTTAAAGCTGTTGCGGGCATTGGTTGTGATTCCCGATCCGTTCAACGCAGGCAGTCAATGAATTCACGTATTGGCGGATAAATAAAAGCCGCTCCAAACGGTTTGGAGCGGCCGGCTGTCAAAATAACTGCTGCAATATTACTTCGCCATCGGAAAGCCCGGAATCGATGAGGCCAAGTCGGTTCCGCATACCACATCGCAGAACTGAACCGCCACCAACAGCGTCGCCACTGTAACCAGCAAGGCAATCACCACCCGGAATACCGTCCCGGCCGGAGAAAACACCAGCTCGTCCGTCGGAACAGGCGCTTTCCGGGCAGCAGCCGGGGGCGGAGCCGCCTCTTTTTTCGCGCTCGGAGCAATTCCAATGCTGTCGCTCTTGGGTTTTGACGCAGCCGGCGCCGGACGGGGCGCAGCCGGAGCTGCCGGAGCTCCAGCCCGGGGAGCCGGAGTCGGCAACTTCACTGTCGCCTTCTCATCTGCCGCGCCACCGGGAGCCGTCTTGCGCTCCGGACCAATCTTGGGAGGTGCATTCAGGCGCTGCACTTTGACCGTGCGGTCATCGTTGGCCGTGCCGGCCGGAATAATCTTGGTCACCTTTACCGTATTGGTCGATTCCGGCGCCGCCGCCGCGGGAG
>CASFVA010000034.1 GCA_949298075.1 uncultured Lentisphaeria bacterium | reverse complement strand
TCCAGGAATCCGCCAAGATAAACACCTTAGTCGGCTGATAAATCTTATTGATAAAATACCAGTAACCGCGTACGTTGGAAAACCAGTCGGAAACCGGCCGGTTGAACATCTCCTGAGCAGACGGTTTTCCCCAGCTCCGGGTTCCGTAAAACCAGTACATACCGGACGGCTGGTCATTTTCAAGCTTGCTCAGGGCCTCCGGACTGTTCTTGGTGGGGCAGTATGACACTTTCAGACTGGGAATGTAAGCGGTATATTCACCTTTAAAGTCCGCCCCGCTGAAGCCGCGCAGGAAATGGATCAGCGGACGCAGCGAACCACTTGCCTTATAGTAATAACTCGGCAGCACGTTGCCGTTGTCGCCGGCGTACATCGTGGAGGCCACTCCGATCTGCTTCTGGTTGCTGATACACTTGCTCAGCATTGCCCGCGCCCGCGCCTTGTTCAATGCCGGCAACAGAATTCCGGCCAGAATCGCGATGATCGCAATCACCACCAGCAATTCAATCAACGTAAAATTCCGAAAAGGCCGGACTTGCAAAAAACGAGTTCCCGTAACTTGATTAAAAGTTCCCATAACCATACTCCTTTCAAATGATTGAAAATAAAAAAATACAAGAGCGAAATTGTTTAATATAACAAACCTAAGTATAGTATACTTAACCAAAAGAGAAAAGTCAACACGCTGATCAACCAAAGTGTTCCACAACATTGCAGCAGTAATTTAAAAAAAATCAAAAAACACTAAAAAATTATCAAAAAGTGTTCTAAAGAAAAGTAATCTTCAGTGTACTGCTTCTGAATTTGCCTGAATACCGGACAAACTTCTTTTACGGAGTCAAAAATGAAAACCGGGAGAGGCATAATCCGCCTCCCCCGGCCGATTCCAGATTATGAATCCACCGGATTCCAATACCAGCAGCGCCTCACCAGCGCCCGGAAGCGCCGCCGCCGCCGAAGCCCCCTCCTCCGCCGCCGAAGCCGCCGCCTCCACGGAAGCCACCGCCAAAGCCACCACCAAAACCGCCGCCGGACCCTCGGCGCCGACCGGCCAGCAATGCGATGGCAATGAATACCAGCAGCGGAATTACAATCATCTTCCGGCTGCCCACCTTCAATTTCCGGGCGGATTTCATGTCTGCCGGAACCTGTCCGGTGACGAATTCCTGCACTTTGCCGACGGCGTAAACCACGCCGTCGGCATAACGGTTGGCCCGGAAGAATCCGGCCAGATCCCGGATGATGTCACCGGCCCTGGCATCATTGATCATCCCTTCCCAGCCGTATCCGACCTCCAACCGCATCCGGCGCTCACCGGGGACAATTATCAGAATGGCTCCGTCATCCCGCCCCTTATGGCCGATTCGCCACGCTTCAGCCAGCGCTATGCCGGCTTCTTCGGTCGACTTGTCGCCGAGGTCGTTCAAAACCGCCACCACCATCTGGCCGCCGGAAGCCTGTTCCAGCCGTTGAATGGCTGTCGTCACCGCCTCCAGCTCGGCCCCGGTGAAAATTCCGGCGGCATCCACTACCCGTCCGGTCAGCGGCGGCACCCTGAACTCAGCAGCGGACAGCTGGAAAAGCATGCCGAGCGCCGCCGGAACCATCAACCAGCGCATAGTCAAAACTCCTCCTGCCGGATCAGAATTTCACTTCAGGAACCTTTTCCACCGCGGCACGCCCCTGAGGCGCTTCAAAATACTCCCGTTTTTCCAGTCCGAGCGAACCGGCAAAGAGCGACCCGGGGAACTGGCGGATCGCCGCATTGTAGCCGCGCACCGCCGTGTTATAGCGGGTGCGGGCCACGGCAATCCGGTTTTCGGTTCCGGCCAGCTCGTCCTGCAGGCGGATGAAATTCTGATCGGCCTTCAGGTTGGGATACCGCTCGGAAATCGCCAGCAGCCGCCCCAGGGCGCCGTTGAGCCCGGCGGCGGCCTCGGCTTTCTGCTGCGGACTGCCGGCGGTCAGCAGCCGGGAACGGGCGGCGGCCACTTCGGTAAAAATTTTCTCCTCATGACCGGCATAGCCCCTGACGGTCGCGACCAGATTGGGAATCAGGTCGCCGCGGCGCTGCAGCTGGGTTTCAATCTGACTCCAGTTTTCATTGACCGTCTCGTCCCGGGCGATCAAGCCGTTGCGAACGGAGACCGCCGCGAGGAACCCCACCACAACCACTGCCGCGATTACCGCCAATGCGATCCAGAATTTTTTCATTTTTCCACTTTCCGTTTGAGTTATTGAATTGAATCTGACCAAGCCGTCAGTCACTGACTCTGCTCGTGGTACTCCGGCTCGGTGTTGACTTCCCAGACTGCGTTTTTCGGAATATCGCCGCGCAACGCTTTCACGGCTTCCATCGCACACAGCATGGAGTGATCCATGTTGTTGTAACGATGCTGACCGTTGCGTCCGATGCAATAAAGATTGGGAATGCCATCCACGAACTCCCGCAGTTCACCGAAGCGCCCGTAGGCGCCAAAGTACGCCGGATAAGCCTTGCGCACCGGAACACGCACGGCGTCAATCAGGTCATCCCGCTCCATCACGCCGATTTTCACGAGTTCGTCGACGGCGAAGTCGATGAATTCCCGCTCCGGCAGATTCCACAGTTCATCACCCTCGGAGCAGAAATACTCCAGGCCGAGCCATACGGTGTTCCGCCAATCCCGGACCAGGTAGGGCGACCAGTTGTTGAAAATCTGCAGGCGGCCAAGCCGGACCCGCCGATCCTGTATGTAGATCCAGCAATCCGGCACCAGTTGCCGGCCGGCCGCGCGGAGCTTCAACTTTCTGGCCAGCACTCCGACTGTGATGAAATCCCGATAGGGCAGACCGGCGGCGATGCCGCGCACACTTTCCGGAACCGAGGGCAGCGCGGTGATCAGGTCCCGGATCGGCATGGAAGAAAAAAAGGCGTCGCAGCCGATGCTCCGGCTCTGCCCGGAGCGCTCAAACCGCACCGCAACCACCCGACCGTTTTCCATTTCCACCCCGGTGACCCGGGCGTTCAGCTCCAAACGGCCGCCCGCTCCGATCACCCGCCGGGCCAGGAGTTCCCAGAACTGCCCCGTCCCCAGCTTGGGATAGCGGAATGAATCGATCAGCGAGGTTTCAACCCGGCCGGGACTGCCGCGAAAAGCCCGGCGGAACATATGCCATAAGGTTCTGGCCAGCGACAACCCCTTGACGCGCTGCGCTCCCCACTCCGGGGTAATCCGGGAAGGGTGTACTCCCCAGAGCTTTTCCGTGTAATCCTCAAAAAACATCCGGTACAGCGGAGCTCCGAACCGGTTGATGTAAAAGTCCTCAAGGGAATTCTCCGGACGTTTGCGCAGGCAGGCCAGCAGATACCCGGCGCCGGCCGCCACTGTCCGGACCGGACCCAGATTCAGAAAAGTCCGCAGAGAAAGTGAAATGGGATAATCAAAAAAACGGTTCAGGTAGAAAATCCGGGAAACCCGCCGCCGGATCAGCATCACCCCGTCCTCCAGTTCCGGATCCGAAGCTCCGGACGCCGCTTCCACCGCCGGCCCCGGCCCCATGCCGTCCCGGGCCGGGGCGGTCTGGTCCGGCAGGATTTCACGCCACAACGCGTTGACTTCCGGAATCTTCGAAAAAAAACGGTGCCCACCAAGATCCATGCGGTTGCCCCGGTATTCCACCGTCCGGGAAATACCGCCGACCTGCTCTTCCGCCTCCAGAATCACCGGCGTCATGTCCGTGGTCTTGAGCAGAAACCAGGCGGCGGTCAGACCGGCCGGCCCCGCTCCGGCAATCACCGCAATACCGGATTTTCCCATAAGACCCCCTGTTGATTCCACCCGGCAGGGTCTCTCCGCGACCGGCCGGCGACGTCCGGTCGTTTCCGGCGCCGTCTTTTTGTGAACGACCGGTCGAATATAGCACCAAATGCGGTCGTTGACAACCGTTTTCCCGGATTTATACTGAAATTACCACTTTTCCGGCCGCCGGAGCTCCGCCATAAAGAATCTGCCCGGAACCGCGGCTTTCCTTTCCGTTCCGGGTGGTGTATATTACATCAGAAAAATATAACCATGAAAAAACGAAGGACGCCGCCGGACCGGCTCCGACTGACCATGCCGGCGACGCCTGTCCCGGATCATCATTCAATGCCGGAACCGCCTAAAATCGGAATCAGCCGCTGCCTTCTGGGCGACCAGGTCCGCTACAACGGACTGGATAAATTCGACGGCCGCCTGTGCGCTCAGCTGCGCACCCGGGTGGTTCTGGTGCCGGTTTGTCCGGAAGTCGAATGCGGACTGGGCGTTCCGCGGCCGCCGATGCGGCTGGAAACTGCCGCCGGAAAACTCCGGCTGATGACGGTGAACGACCGGCGCGATCTGACCTCTGTCATGACCGGATTCTGCCGCCGCCGGGTAGCGGAGCTGGCGGCCGAAGGAATTCGCGGCTTCATCTTCAAAAGCCGCTCCCCCTCCTGCGGGCTGGAGAGTGTTCCATACTACGACGCTTCCGGCGCCGCGTCCGCCACCGGTTCCGGAATCTTTGCCGCCGAGCTCCGGACGGCCTGCCCGGGACTCGTGCTGGCGGAATCGCAGCAGTTGGAGGAGCCGGCGGCGCTGGCCGAATTTCTACGGCGCGTCTTCGCCGCCGGCTTTACCGGCTGAACCGCCGGGCGATCCGGAACTTCCCTGCGCCGCGGCCAGCACCGCCAGCGGATTATCCCGCCCCACCCGGCGCAGTCCGTCCTCGTCAAGGATGCCGAGACCGGCCAGAAACGCCATGCACCGGCTCAGGGTGGAGGCCGAACCGACCAGACAGCGCCGTTCCGGACAATACAGCCGGCCATCCGGATCAAGCACCGAGGCGTTGCCCATGACGCTGTAGGCTCCGGGAGGCAATCCGGTAATCCGGGAGGCGTCACTGGTGATGATGACATTTTCCACTCCTTTGCAGCGGATTATAACCCGGACCAGTTCGCCGGGCAGATGGTGTCCGTCCGTGATGATCATGGCCTTCAGCCGGGGTTCGGCCAGGCCGGCCCAGATCGGATTGAAATGCCGGTCAATCTGATTGGGTACGCCGTTGCCCAGGTGGGTAAGCAGCGCCGCACCGGCCGCCGCACCGGCCGCCACTTCAGGAAAACCGGCCAGCTGGTGCCCCAGGCTCACGACCACCCCCCGCGACCGGGCCGCGGCAATGCCCTCCACGGCGCCGGGGAGTTCGGCGGCCATGGTGAGAATCCGCAGAAACCCGCCGCCGGCGTCGCACAGCGCTGCCACCGTTTCAGGATCCGGCCGGAGCGTCCATTGCGGCTGGTGGGCGCCGACCGCCCCGGGACTACCGGAAATAAACGGACCCTCAAAATGCAGCCCCGGAATCCACCGCGTCAGGCCGTGCGACTCCACCGCCCGGCGAATCAGATCGGAATTGCGCCGGAACACCGACAGCGGAGCCGTGCAGAGCGTCGGCAGAAACACTTCGGTGCCGGATTCCAGCAACGACTCCGCCGCCCGGAGAAAGGCATCGGCGGTAAGCTCGGGATCGGAAAAATCCACCCCGAGATGCCCGTTGACCTGCAGGTCAACCCAGCCCGGATTACGCATAGTCACCCGCCAGTCCGGACGCCGACGCCCGGTCCAGAAACGTTGTGCAGTCGGGATGTGTGCGCAGAATTGACGCCGGACACAGCGGCGTGAGTTCGCCTTCCAGTGCATTTCCGACCGCCTCGGCCTTGCGCGCATCCGGAACCGTGTTGATGATGGTGCGGCTCTTCAGAATCTGCCGGACGCTCATGGAAATCGCCCGTTCCGGCACCGCAGCCAGATCCGGGAACCACCCCTCGCCCAACTGCTGGCGGCGGCAGCGTTCGTCCAGTTTGATCACCAGATAAGGCCGTTCCGTCTCAAAGTCGGCCGGCGGGTCGTTGAACGCAATATGACCGTTTTCACCGATCCCGATGAATGCCACGTCAATGGGAGCGGCCGCGATGGTCCGTCCCAGCTCGGCACACACCGCCTCGGGATCCGGAGCGCTGCCGTTGACCGGATGAAACGCCGCCGGCGGCACCGGCAGCCGGGAAATGAAACGCCGCCACAAATAGAGCCGGAAGCTGGCCGGATGATCGACCGGCAGCCCGATATATTCGTCAAGATGAAAAATCGTGACCGCGCTCCAGTCAATTCCGCCGACTTCCAGCAGCGCCGCCAGCATTTCAAACTGACTGGCGCCGGTGGCCAGAATGATGTTGGCCCGACCGCGTTCGGCAATGGCCTGACGGATTCCGGCTGCTCCGGCGGCGGCGGCGGCCTGTCCCATGGTGACTTTGTCGTCAAAGATTCTGATTTTCATGTAATTCTCCCGCAAATTGTCTGACCATATGATTGTCGAAAACTGGCGCCGAGCCGGCCTTTTCCCGGAGAACTTCAGCGCTTCATGCTCCGCTTCAGGTACCGCCCTCACGCCGCACCGGAGGAATCAACCGGATTGCGGGCGCCGCTTCGCCGCGTCCCTCGAGCAGTTCCAGCAGCCGGTCGGCAGCGACGGCGAGCAGCAGACGGAAATCCTGAAGAAAGCTGGTGACTTCCATTCCCCAGAAATCCGCCTCAAAATGATTGTCAAAATCATGATAGACCACGTCACGCCCGAACTGCCAGCGGCGTTCCCAGGCCAGGCGCATGAAGCTGCCGGTCTGGGCCCGGCAGTCGGCGGCCACCACCGCCGGACGCCGCAAGCCGGCAAACCGGCGTCGCAACTCAGCCGCCCGGTCATCAAAACCCGGCGGCATCCGCCAGCATTCATAAAACCGGCCGGCTTCCCGGCAGGCATCGACAAAACCATCGAGGCGCCGCAAAAACGGAACGCGGTCCTCGTGCCACTGCAGAAAAACCGGTTCCCAATCCGGATGCGCCGTCAGCCGTTCCGCAGTGATGGCGCGGTAGGCGCCGCGATCGTCGGTGAGCACCCCGTCAATGCCCGGCAGTTCGCGGTTGACCGTTACCTGAGGACGGCGGCCGCGCAACCAGGCGGCGGCTTCGCACAGCCGCGGATCAGGCCGCATCCAGATCACGCCGTCAAAATCGAGCAGCCGTCGCCATTCCGAACGGGCCGACATCGCCTCCGCCGCCATCGGCACCAGTTTGAACCGGCATCCGGCATACTCCCCGGCAGTGGCGTCACCCACCAGCGCAACTCTGAATTCTGACCGGGGACAATCCATGACAAAGGTGCCGGCCCCCCGGCGTCCGGTAAGCAATCCGCTCCGGAGCAGTTCACCCACCGCCCGGTCCAGCGTGGCCCGCGCCACCCCGAACTCTTTCAGCAGGACGGAGCGCGGCGGCAGTGCCTCGTTCGCCGGGTAGGCGCCAATCCGGATGCGCTTTTCCAGCTCCCGGGCAATATCCTGATACGATGCCACTGAATTACCCTCCCCGGAAAACTTAAATAGTCATTATAATCATAACATAATATGCATAGGCAACTTTGTCAACCCCTCCGATCCCCCAAAAAACAGCATCCGGAAACCGGACAGGGTGACGCCCGGCGGCAGAAGCCGCTTTCCGGACAACTCCGTTACTGCGCCGCCCCTTCCAACAAACCGCCCGGAAAGCCGCTTCACCGCATCGGACGAAGTCCGCCCAGACTCCGCACCAGGAGCGCCGCGGCCCGGTATTCCAGAGGCCAGTGAATCAAGGCCAGCAGACTGTTGCGCCAGAACGGTCCCAGTCCGCCGGGCCGACCCGCCCCATGCCAGGCCAGCCCGTAGTACATCCGGGCCAGGTGCCGGTGATAAATCAGCCGGAGCCGCCGGACCGGGATCCCGGTGCGGACGGCAATACCGGGCAACTCCGGAGCAAGTTTTCCCAGCACCCGGATCGAAGCGCGGTACATGCGTTCAACGTCGGCACTGACATTTCCGCCGTGCTGGCGATAACGAACCAGAGGCCGGGAGGTGCATCGGAATTCGCTGACCGCCGCCAACCGGAGATATAAATCCCAGTCGTCGCACGGCACGCACAGGGGATCGAACTTCAGACAGTTCGCTGCCAGGACCCCGCGGCGGATCAGGACGCAGCTGGTACTGAGAATGGCGTTCTGAGCCAGTTCATCGGCAAATACCGCGCCGGAAAGCAGCTTGAATCGGGGCAGTTCCTGCGGCTCGGAACCAAAACAGACCGCCGGGGAATAAACCAGTCCGACTTCCGGCGAATCGGCAAACAGCCGCAGCTGACACTCCAGTTTTTCCGGAAGCCACAGATCATCGTGATCCAGCAATGCGATGAATTCCCCGGCAGCGGCGTCCAGTCCGACGTTCCGGGCCGCCGCCATGCCCTGATTCTCCTGGCGCAGGATTTTTATGCGCGGATCGTCAAAACCCGTCATGACGGCAACCGTCGCCGGATCCGAACCATCGTCGACCAGAATCAGTTCAAAATCCGCAAACGTCTGATTCAGAACCGACGCCACGGTCTCCTTCAGGACTTCTCCGGTATTGTAAACCGGAATTATGATGGAAATCAGGGGCATGTCTCCTCCGCAACAGTACAGCCGTGCCGGCCGCCGCCGGAAGGTTTTCCGGAGCGCCGAATTGAATTTAGCATTCCGGAAGCCTTTCGTCAACCCTTCCGGAACGGCTTCGGACGACTTTCCGCCCAAAGAACCGTCGCCGGCCGGGAAGGACTTTACGTCCCGGGACCGGCCGAAAAAACACCGGGGCGCTTGCATTTTCAATCCGCCGGAGTTATTTTTCACTCCGACAACCGGCCGCGACGCGCCAACGCTTCCGGACTTTCCGGCGGCGACCCGGCTCCCGGCCTCATCAACACCGGACCATGAAAACTAACAGGACACTGCTTCCCCGCTCCTCACCGGATGCGGAACGGCTGACCGCCGCCTGTGCGCTGAGCGTCATCGGCGGTTTTCTCGACATTTACACCTACCTCTGCCGGGGCGGGGTGTTCGCCAATGCCGTCACCGGAAACATGGTGCTTCTCGGATTCAACCTGGCCAACCGCCGGTGGGAAAACTGCGGCAAATATCTGCTGGCAATTTTCTGCTATGCACTGGGGGTGTTTGCGGCCGAATTTCTCCGGGCCAGACTGCCGCGGCTGCGCGGCACCACCTGGCAGCAGTCGGTCGTTCTGATTGAACTGATCTGCCTTTCCGCAGTCTGCTTCATTCCATACGGCGGGTGGGATGATCTGGTCAACGCCCTGATCGCATTTGTCTGCGCTCTGCAGGTTCAGACTTTCCGCCGCGTACACGGACTGCCTTTCGCCTCCACCATGTGCACGGGCAATCTGCGCAGCGGCACCGACGCCCTTTTCCGCGGACTCATCCACCGCGAACCCGGCGCAGTCGTCCAGGCGCTGCACTACTATGGCGTAATCATCTGTTTCATCGGCGGAGCCGCCGCCGGAGCCGCACTGCTCTCCTGCTTCAACCGTTTTGTCTTTCTGCTGGCGCCCGCCGGCCTGGCGGCGGTGTTCCTGCTGATAACCACCAAACGGGAACTGGCGGCCTGGACCCGTTCTTTCCGGCACCGGTTCCGCCGGTAAACCGGATCCGGTCTGCAGCCGGCCGCCGCCGGCTCACGGCCGGAACAGGTCCTGAAACTCCTCCAAAGTCACCCGGCGCCCGTAAGGAGACAGCTCGAAAACTTCGGCGTACTTCACGCCGGACAGTCCGGCCAGTCGCGCCGCCCGGCGCGAATCGCACTCCCAATGCTCGTCAAGCCAGGCGCACCGTTCCGCCCATGACATCCGGTCGGGCTCGAGTTCCCGGCGGCCGGTCTCCCAGGGCAGCCACTCATAGAACTGGGAACGGTGGCAGTCGAGCATCCGGAATTTATCCTCAATGACTTCATCAATCGGCACGGCGGCGTCCACCCGGAACGGCCGCGGATCCGTAAAAAAATCCAGCGAAAAGGCGTAGACCGGTTCCAGCGGTGAAATCGGCAACTCCGGACAATACAGCGGCACTTTGACCAGGTATGCCGTGTCTTGCACAATCTGCCCAGTCGCCCGGTGATCCGGATGATAGTCACAGGTCCGGTGCGAGATCACCACATCCGGCTGAAATTCCCGGATGATCCGCGTCACCGCCGCCCGGTTCGCCAGCGACGCCTCCAGTGTGCAGTCGTGGTTGTCCAGCACCTCGTAATCGTCGAGACCGGCCACCGCCGCCGCCGCCCTGGTCTCCATCCGGCGGCGCTCCGCCAGAGCAGCGGACGGCATTCGATGATGTCCGCAGTCTCCGTTGCACAGGGAAACAAACTTGACCCGGTGCCCCGCGCGCGCCAGCCGGATTGCACTGCCGCCGAACAGCAGGTCAGCGTCATCGGGATGTGCGCCGATCATCAGATAGCGCCGCATTATGCCATTCTCTCCAGCTCAGTGATCACGGCGGCCGCCGCCTGGGCGGTGGTGGCGGAACCGCCGATATCCCGGGTTCGGGCCGTTCCAGCCGCCAGCGCGTGTTCAATCGCCCGCATCAGCCGCTCCGACCAGTCGTCAAGGCCGAGATGGGCGAGCAGCATGACTACCGCCCACAGGGTTCCGAGCGGATTGGCGATACCCCGGCCGGCAATGTCGGGCGCCGAACCGTGAATCGGTTCGAACATGCTGGGGAATCGGCCTTCCGGATTGAGGTTCCCGGAGGGAGAAATGCCGATGCTGCCCAGCATGGCGGAGCCGAGATCAGTCAGAATATCGCCGAAGAGATTGTCAGCCACCACCACCTGGAGCCGGTCCGGATGCATGATGAAGTATCCCGCCAGCGCGTCAATGTGCATTTTTTCGGCCGCGACGCCGGGAAACTCCGTGCTGACTTCGGCAAAAACGCGATCCCAGAAAACCATCGAATAGTTGAGCGCGTTGGACTTGGTCGCGCTCAACACCCGGTTCAACCGGTGCCGGACCGCGTAATCAAACGCATAGCGGATGATGCGCTCGGTTCCCCGGCGGGTGAACCGGGCCAGCTGAACCGCGCCGGCGTCGTCCGGCTCGAACCGGCCCTCGCCGCAGTATTCGCCCTCGGAATTTTCCCGGATGACCGTGAAATCAATCCGGTCATTGCGCAGCGGCGAAGTCAATCCCGGCAGCAGACGAACCGGGCGGAGGTTCACATACTGATCGAACTCCACCCGGATCGGCAACAGCAGTTCGCGCAGTGAGACATGGTCCGGCACCCCGGGAAAACCGACTGCCCCGAGCAGAATGGCGTCACAGTCCGCCAGAGTTCGCAGGCCGTCGTCCGGCATCATGCGCCCGTGTTCAAGATAGTAACGGCAGCCCCCGGGCAGCTCGTTGAATTCAAAAGCGACTCCGCCGTCAAGCTCCGCCAGGCGGCGCAGCGCGTTCACGCCTTCGCGCACGACCTCGGGACCGATGCCGTCGCCCGGGAGCAGGTTGATTCTGATTTTACGCATACCCGATCTTTCCGGTTGGAGGGGAACGGATCAGCACACGCCGTTGTCATCCGTTCCCCAAATCTTTTAGCCGCTAATATAGCGCGGAACCCGTTTTCTGTCAATAGCCGAAAGCCGGAAAGCCGGGGCGGTATGCCGGCGCCGCCCGGGGCTTCCCCGGTCAGCGGCCGGAAGCCGGATGTCGTCACTCGTACTTGAACAGCCTGTCGTCCGGGTCGGCCCAGTAGCCGATGCGCAACGGAGCCTTGGCGGCTTTCAGCGACCCCAGATAGGACTCCCTGGAAACGTGTCCGTCTGACCAGGAAATGTTGGCCGACAAGCCCGGATGCCGGAAGTGAACCGTCTCGGTGCCGACAAATTTCCCCTGAAGCGACAGCGTGTAGGTGGGCAGGCCGTCTTTTTCCTTGGCGCCGTCGCCGAACATGACCAGGTTCCGGGCGATTTTTCCGGGCTTGCACTCTCCGCTGCCCAGGGTCGGACTGGATTTGCTGAGGGAATTCACGCCCCACGCATATCCGTAACCGTTGGCGTAAGCGGTGGCGGTCAGGTCTCCGGCGTCGGTCATTTTCATCCAGGACGGGCAATAGAGAGCCCGGTTCTTCCTTCCCAGATAGCGGTGCAGGAATCCCCGGCTGGTTATGTCAAAAGTAGTGTTGGACCGGTCCTTGCTCCAGCCGTTGAAATAGCGGAAAATCTCCCCCTCGATTTGCCCCTCCGGATCGGCGGACTTCATCATCAGTTTGCAGAACACACCGTAATCACCGGCGTATTGGATATTGGCCATGCTCATCTGTCTGAGATTGTTGATGCAGCCGGTGCTGTCCGCTCTGGCCCGGGCCTGGCTGAGCGCCGGCAGCAGCATGCCGGCCAGTATGACAATAACAGCGATAACCACCAGCAGTTCGATCAGAGTAAATTTACGGCAGTAAAACATATCTCTCCAACTTTCCAAGTCAATAAGGCTCAAGCGCCAGAAAACTCCAGTTTTTCTCCCGGTCCGGATTGTACTGCAGCACACATTCGACCGCTTCGTCATCAGCGGTCACCAGCACCACCCGGCAGATGTTGTCTTTCAGTGAATAGACCTGCCACGGAATCCGCCGATCGATTTTCAGCCGACGCATTTCCCGGCAGCCGACGGCCGGTTCGGCGGCGGCGCCTCCGGAACAGGCTGCGGCAAAATTCCGCCGGTCATCCCGGCGCGCCCAATGCAGGAGCTCATCCACAAAATCGCGGGCGGAGTCCGCCTTTTCAGCGGAAATCCCCTGAGGAGCAGCCACCGGGCTGGTCTGCGGCCAGTTCCGGATGAACACTCCGGCCGCCACCGGAACCAGCAGCAGGAACAGCAACAGTCTTTTCATGTGTTTTCCACCGCAGCGGATGCCTCCCGCTTCAGGGGCGGCAAACCGCGGCGTCCTTGCGTTTATTTAAACTCAATTCCGTCCGGCGGACAGCACTTCGAGCCGTTTTTCGACTTCCCGCAACGCCCGGGCGTTGTCGCGGTTGCGCAATCCGAGGTGAAACTCGTAATCCGCCAGAATGGCGGCCCGCAGCTCAGCCCGCCGCGCCTCCGAGGGTTCCTCCCGGTAAGCGGCCAGCGCAATGTCCGTCGCCGAAGGCCGGCGGTTCCGCCTGGCCGTCGGTGCGGACGCCGGTCCGGCGGACCGGGAACGCTTGACTACGTGCCTCAAACCCCGCTCGTCGGCAAATTTTTCTGCGGCCTCCTGACCTTCGACGGCGGCAATCAGTCGCAGCTCGACTTCATTGCTTTTGCGGGGCTCCTGATTCATGGCTTCACCGCTGTTCAGGTCGGCCTTGAGCCGGGAAATCCGCTGGGAAAGACGCTGAATCTCGGCTTTTCGTTCGACAGCCGCCTCAGCTTCAGTCCGGATTTCCAGATGACTTTCCGCCAGACGTCGGACGCCGTGCTTGACGGCTTCACAGCTGTAGGTGGCACCGGTCACCGCATCCACCTCCTTGCCGGGCAGTTCCGCGAGCGTCAGACCATTCCAGCGGGTAAAAAACTTTGCCCGCCGGATCCGGTTCAGATAGCGCCTGGTTTCCACGTTTTCGCCGGGAAGTACGCCGATCACCCGATTCCCGGAGTCGACCAGAACTGCGACCTCAACCGTACCGGCATAACCGAACCTTCGCTGTTCGTCCGGAATCAACTCCAGATACAGCCGTCCGATAATTCCGTCGGAAGCATCCAGAAGTTCCAGAATCCGGGGCTCATTTTCCTGAACCCGGACGACTCCGGGCAGAATTTTCATCACTTCCGCCTTGAACCGGGCCGGCAATTCCGCCGCCACGGCCTGAAGCGATGCCAAACCTAAGACCAAACCAAGTACCATGTTTTTCATTTTAACAAATCCCCGCCTTCCTTTTTGGAGTGAACTTTTCTTCCGGCTGTAATCCGCTTTCCTTCCTCCCGGGACGGGGTGTCGCGACATTAGTTAGCCAAGCCTAATTAACATCACGGAAATTCCCGTCCGCCCGCCCCCGAGGTCAGTAAGATGACAGGAGAACTCCACCGGGAAACCGGTGAAGTGGAAAGGAACCGGCATATAAATTAGCCCAACCTAATTAATAATGTAAGCCCCAACCTTGCGAATTTGCAAAATTTTACAGGGAACAGCCGGAATACGGCGACCTCCCGGCGTCCGGACCAGCCAGCTGCCTCTTCAGAAGAAACGGGATTACGTCCACCTGAAGTCAGGGGACGGCAATCTGTCCTGCGCTCCTGATTCGAGCCGGCCCCTCCGTTTCCGGCGGAACGAACACGGCTTCGAGCCATCCGGGCTCCACCGCGGATCCGCCGACAACCGCCGCCATCAGTTTCTGCGCGGCCAACTCGCCGCAGCGGCGCAGCGGAGCCCGGATCATCGGACGCCGTTCCGGAACTCCCGGCAGAGAAAGACCGTCGCAGCCCACCACCGGGATCCGCAGCCGCCGCTCCGCCAGCATCTGAAGAATTTCCGGAAGCAGGGTATCATTCCCTACAATCAGCGCATCAGGACGGCCTCGCCGCAGCACCCCCGCCAATCCGGCCGCGCCGTTGCCGCCAAGCGGCCGGACGTCGGCAATCAATCCCGCGGGAAGCTGACAATGCCGCTGAATCGCCTTTCGGTAAGCATCAAACTTGTGCAGCGCCCCGTTGTCCACAAAACTGCTGGCCTGACCGATGAAACCGATGGCGCGGCAGGAGCGGGCGACCAGATAATCCACCGCCGCCGCCATACCCGCACTGAAATCAAAGCCGATCTGCGGCAGTCCGGAATCCTCCAGGCGATCTCCGGCCACAATCCATGGAACTCCGGTCCGGACCACCGCGTCAAGCAGCCGTTTCTCCATCACGCCCAACAGAATGCGCCCGTCCGCCGGTCCAGGGTTGAAGGACTCCAGCCGGAGCAGTCCAGTGGCGCGATCGGATTCCAGCATGTTGAGCACGACCAGAAATCCGGCAGTGCCGAGCTGTTCCACCATGCCGGACCAGATGTCCCGCCAGAAGGGATGACTGAAAACCGTGGTGTAGCCTTCGAAAATAACTTCAATCCGCCGTTCCTGGCGTCCGCCGGGCGCAATTGTCCTAGTACCGCCGCGGCGGCGACGCTCCAGAAGTCCTTCGGCGGCCAGCGTGTGCATCGCCTTGTTCAGGGTCTTGACGTTGACCCCGAATTCCCGGGCCAGTTCAAGCGAGGTTGGCAGCCGCCCCTTCAGGCGCCCGGACTTCAGCCGCCGGCGCAACTCGGCCGCAATCGCTGGATGTTTGCTCTCCATCTCCGGGAACCGCTCCGGCCGCCCGACAACTCTCAGAGTTTGACCTTGACCGCCTCGCGCATGGCGAATACCTTGGCTTTGGCCGCTTCCACACTCTCCGCCCGGGCCAGACAGACGCCCAGCCGCCGATGGCCGCGCAGTTCAGGCTTGCCGAAGAGCCGGATGTTGGTGTCCGGCATGGTCAGCGCCGCACCGATGTCAAAGGCGACGTGATCGCTGACCCCATCCACTACAATCGCCTTGGAGGCCGACGGACCGTGAAACGCTATATTCGGGATCGGCAATCCCAGCACCGCCCGGGCATGCAGGTCGAACTCCGACAAATCCTGAGAAATCATCGTCACCATGCCGGTGTCGTGCGGGCGGGGACTGACTTCGCTGAAAATCACCTGATCGCCCCTGATGAAAAGCTCCACGCCGAAAATGCCCCGACCGCCCAATGCTCCGGTAATTGCACCGGCAATGCGCTGCGCTTCAGCCAGGGCCGCGGCTGACATGGGCTGCGGCTGCCACGACTCCTGATAATCTCCGTCCACCTGGTGATGTCCGATCGGCTCCAGAAACGAAGTGCCGCCGATATGGCGAACCGTCAACAGCGTGATTTCGTAGTCGAAATCAATGAATCCCTCGACAATCACCTTGCCGGCTCCGGCCCGGCCGCCCTCCTGGGAAATCCGCCAGGCCCGCTCGATGTCGGCTTCTGACCGGACCACGCTCTGCCCGTGACCGGAGGAACTCATGATCGGCTTGACCACACAGGGGATCCCGATTTCCCGGACCGCCGCCGTGAATTCGGCGTGATCCGCCGCAAACCGGTACGGACTGGTGGGCAGTTTCAACTCTTCAGCGGCCAGCCGGCGGATGCCTTCGCGGTTCATGGTGAGCCGGGTGGCGCGCGCCGTCGGAATCACGCAATACCCTTCCTGTTCCAGCTCCGCCAGCGTATCAGTGGCGATGGCTTCCACTTCCGGAACGATGTAATTGGGTTTTTCAGCTTCGATAACCTGCCGCAGCGCCCGGCCGTCGAGCATGTTGACGGTGTAGGAACGGTGAGCCACCTGCATGCCGGGGGCATTGGCATAACGGTCGACCGCCACCACTTCGACGCCGAGGCGCTGCATGGCGATGACGACTTCCTTGCCCAGTTCTCCGGCGCCGCAGAAAAGCACTTTGGTAGCGCTGGCGGTAAGAGCGGTTCCAATCATGATATCAAATCCTTTGAGGAAAGTTGGGGGTTGTCCGATCCCCGGACGGCATACCGCCCTCGCTCCGGCGGCCGCCGATCCGGAAATCAGTTGTTGTTGACTGAAAATCCGGTTTCATCCACCAGCAGCTGTTTTAGCTTGGCGAGCGCCTGATTCTGAATCTGACGCACCCGCTCCCGGGTCCGGCCGATTTCCTGGCTGACTTCTTCAAGCGTGAGGGCGCGGCCGCCCCGCAAACCGAAACGCATTTCCAGAATGCGGCGTTCGCGCTCGTCGAGTTTGTCAAGCAGATCCATGAGCCGGAACACCGATTCAACATCGCCGATGATCTGATCCGGAGTCATGGCGTGACGGTCGGGAATAATATCCTGAAATTCCCCCTCCTCGCCCTGCTGAATCGGATCGTGAAGGGAGATGGTGCGCAGATCGGCCAGACGCAGTCCGGCCACGGTTCGCTCCGAAAAGTCCAAATGCTCGGCGATTTCGGCGTCGGTCGGTTCGCGCCCCAGTTCATCGGCCAGCCGCATGCGGACGGTCTTGATCTTGTTGATTTTGCCCGCCGACTGCACCGGAATGCGGATCGTCCGGCTCTGGTTGGCCAGCGCCCGCCGCATCGACTGCTTGATCCACCAGGCGGCATAGCTGCTGAATTTGGCGCCCTTGGCCGGATCGAATTTTTCAACCGCCCGCATGAGGCCGATATTGCCCTCGCTGATCAAGTCGAGCAGCGGCAGTCCCAGGCCCTTGAAATCATGAGCGATTTTCACCACCAGGCGCAAGTTGGCCTTGATCAGCGTGGTGCGGGCGTCCTCGTGGCGGCTCTCATCGCCGCAGTGAATCGCCTCGGCAAGGTCGGCCTCCTCCTTCTTGTTGACCAGGGGGATCCGGGCGATTTCGCCCATATAGACCTTCATGGTATCATTTTTAACGCCGAGCAGCACTTTGTTTTCCAGCGCGATTTTGCGGGCGGAGTCCTTCTCCTGCTTGGTACGGGGCTGGATTCCTCCCGGCAGGAGCGGGGAACCGTCCTCTCCGCTTTTAACGCGGCGGCGGCTCCGGGGAACCGCGGGTTCCTCCGGCCTGGCCGCCGGCTTGGCGGCGAATTTAGTGGGCGGAGCCGATACTTTCTTGATCACCAACTTGCGCTTGAGCGTCGGCGAAGGATCAGCGGAAATGGTATCGCCATCTTCGTCGTCGCTGTCGTCGTCAGCGTCCGCCGCCGGAACCGGGTCCGGAAGCGGCGTCGACCGTCGGAAGGAACTTTTCCGGGCAACCGGCTCCGGCGCAGCCGCCGGGATGGCTTCCGCCGCGTCTGCGGCAGAAACGGGGCCGGGTTCAAGCGCCTCCTCCGGCTCGGCGGCCGGGCTTGATTTAGGGGCACTGTTTTTTCTGGTCATGCTCAACTCCATGGTTTTATTATTAAAAGACGAAAATATTCT
Source organism: uncultured Lentisphaeria bacterium (assembly GCA_949298075.1). Taxonomy (GTDB): domain Bacteria; phylum Verrucomicrobiota; class Lentisphaeria; order Victivallales; family Victivallaceae; genus UBA1784. The sequence continues at coordinate 1,874 of CASFVA010000034.1, read as the reverse complement.
GACTTTTTTTCACTCCCGGCACTTCACAAAAAAACAAAACGCGATTATACTATATAGCGTACAATCTCAACAAAGCCGGGAAACCGCGGCGGGAAATCATTACTTCCGGCAGCGGTCTCCTTTATTGCAACATGCCGGTCCCCACACCGCATTTACTGCAAAACAACTTATATTGACCGGAAAAAAAATCAAGAGCCTTCCTTGAAAAAATGGCGTAAAATCGTTGAAAATTATTTGAACACCGCCGCCGGATCTGCCGAATCCCGCCGTTTTACCGATTCCGGAGCGGCGGCTCCGCTGCTGCTCCGGCTGGCGGTCAGCTCGGAACTTCCGGTAGTCGCGGCGTTTCCGGATACAGCTTCCGTTGACCGGGCCGCAGCCGACATTGCCGAATTCAGCCGCCTTACCGGACATGACGTCAACCTGCTCACCCTGCCGGAAAGCGGTCGGGGAAAACTGTTGTTCCCGGGAGGAGAAGCCCGCCGGGCCCAGGCCCTGGACCGCACTCTGCGCGGAGACTTCCATTTGCTGCTGGGGAGCGTTCACGCGCTGCTCGGACCGGCGCCGCCACCGCAGGAAACCCGGGAGGCCTGCCTCTGCCTGAAGCCGGGCATGCCGCTGGATCCGGTTGAACTGGCCCGCAAACTCACGGCGCTCGACTACGATGACGAATTTGAAGTGGCGGTATCAGGGGAATTCGCCCGGCGCGGCGGCATTGTCGATCTGTTCAGCCCGGCGCACGACCGGCCCTGCCGGGTGGAGTTCTTTGGCGACACGGTGGAGTCACTGCGCGGGTTCGATCCCAAGACTCAGCGTTCAACCGGAGAACTCGCCGAATACCGGATAATCGGCCGGGCCGGCATCACCGCCGGCGGAGCCGCCAATTCGGATGTCTTCGAATACTTTTCCGGCACGGATTACCGACTGGCAGTCGTGCATCCGACGGCCGCCTCGGAACGGCTTCACCACTACGCGTCGGCCGCCGCCGGACGGCGTTTTGCCGATGTGATGTCCGAACGCGATGCCGCCGGAAAACTGACCGCTTTCTACGATGCGGCGGAAGCCGCTGAACGCACCGGACTGCCGGGAGCTGACGTCAGCTGCCGGGAAGCTGCCGAAACCTGCGCTGACGGCGAAGCCCGCCGCACTGCGGCCCGGCTGCACCGGGACCTGTTGTTCCAGCGCCTTGCCGGACTGACGGGAAAAAACGGCTCCGCTGTGCTGCTGACGGAACACGCAGAGGACCTGCCCACCCTCCGCACCTGGTGCCGGCTCGCCGGACTGCCGCTGCGCAACTGTGAATTTGATTCAGCGCAGTTAGGCGGGGGATTTACTTTTGAAGCCGCCCGGCTGGAGATTGTGGCCGAGGCCGAACTGGTTGCTGCCGGTTTTTCCCTGGCGGCCGCCGGCGATGCCGGCCGGACCCAACCGGCACCGCCGGCGAAATTGCCGCCGGCTGACACCGCCGTTCCGGCGGCCGCCGCTCCGCCGGAGTTCTCCCTCGCCGACCTTGACGTCAATGACTACGCCGTACACCTCGAGCACGGCATCGGGATTTTCCGGGGATTTAAAATTTTATCCAGCGGCGGCATTGACCGTGAAGTCATGGTGCTGGAGTTCCGGGACGGCGAACTGCTGTATGTGCCGTTGCTCCAGGCCGGCAAAGTCAGCCGCTATCTCGGCGCCCCCGGCCGTCTCAAACTGCATAAACTCGGAGGATCCCGCTGGAACCGGGACAAGGAAAACGTTCGAAGCGGTGTACGCAGTTACGCCGCCGACATGCTCCGGCTGCAGGCCATGCGCCAGGCCATGCCGGGGATCGCTTTCGCCGAGGACCACCGGGAAACCGCCGCTTTTCTGCGCGCCTTTCCCTA